>JBJEVD010000024.1:0-108534 GCA_051884175.1 Candidatus Coproplasma sp. | reverse complement strand
ATAAAGGTGCAACAGGCGCAACGGGTGCAACAGGCGCAACAGGTGCCACAGGTGCTACAGGTGCCACAGGCGCAACGGGTGAGGACGGCACGGCGCAAACCATAACGGTAGGCACAACTACGACGGGTGATGCAGGAACGGAGGCTATGGTAACCGACAGCGGTGACAAAAATAACCACGTTTTTGACTTCGTAATTCCTCGCGGTGCCGACGGTCAGGACGGCGAGGACGGTGCTACAGGTGCGACAGGTGCGACGGGTGCCACAGGTGCGACGGGTGCGACGGGTGCGACAGGTGCAACAGGTGCAACAGGTGCTACAGGTGCCACAGGTAAATGTTGCTGTAGATTTACAGTCGATACGCTTGTAACTAAAGAGTGTGAAATAGAGCAGGGAAGCAGGTATATGCCCTTAGATGGGGCAACGCCTTACCCTGCAGATGAAGAAGCGGTAAGATGCGAAAAGGATTCTGCAATTCTTGTCAAAGAAGGGCTGTACGAAATTCATTACGCAGTATCTTGCGAAAACATTCCCCAAGGGAATATAACCGTTGCGCTTGAAATAAACGGTAAAATTAAAAAGACTACCTTGCGCAACCTTGCAAACGACCAAAAGGGAGTGGACCACACTTTTATATATCAAGCGGGAAAGGGCGATACCGTTCGCCTTGCGTTCGACGCGCCTTGCAATATGCCAAGGCTGACTTCTGCTCTGTATATTAAGTACTACAGCGTGAAAACGTGTTAATCGTTTTTCGCACTTAAAAGCAGTTTTAAACTAAACGACAGGTAACATTTAAAGGTCATACTGAAATTAAAGGTCAAAATTAAACGCCGTGCGGTTTTCACCGCACGGCGCAAATTAATTAATTCATAAGCTTAAAGCTTGAAAGGAATTATTCCTTACCGGCAAGCTTCTTGTAGCCTTCAAGCCTTGCCTTCGCGCTCTCTTCAGTTCTCTTGAAGAGTTCGTTAGCAACCTCAGCACCCTGGGTCTTAGCAAGGGAGGTGTAACGGGTCTCGCCTGCAAGGAATGCCTGGTAGTCGCCCGTAGGATCCTTGGAGTCAAGGGTGAATACTTCGGTTTCGGGGTTGTATCTGTAGAGCTGCCAGTAACCGCAATCAACAGCAGCCTTCTCTTCGAGCTGGCTCTTGGTCATGTTGATACCGTGGTTGATACAAGGAGCATAGCAGATGATAAGTGAAGGTCCGTGGTAAGCTTCAGCCTCGGAAAGTGCTTTCAAAAGCTGTGCAGGGTTGGAACCCATAGCGCACTGTGCTACGTATACGTAACCGTAGGACTTAGCGATCATACCCAAATCCTTCTTCTTAACCCTCTTACCTGCGGAAGCGAACTTAGCTACTGCACCGATGTTGGTGGACTTGGAAGCCTGACCGCCGGTGTTGGAGTAAACTTCGGTATCGAGAACGAGTACGTTTACGTCCTCGCCGCTTGCGAGTACGTGGTCAAGACCGCCGTAACCGATATCGTATGCCCAGCCGTCGCCGCCGAAGATCCAGATGGACTTCTTAGCAAGGCAGTCCTTAGCGTCAAGAATTTCCTTTGCAAGAGGATCGGGGCACTTTTCGAGTGCTGCTACCAAGTCAGCGGAAGCCTTCTTGGAAGCCTCTCTATCATTGAAGCTGTCAAGCCAAGCCTGGCAAACTTCCTTGCCGTGGTCAGCCTTAGCCATCATTTCTTCAACCAAAGCCTTAACGTGGTTTCTTCTTGCGGTGTAAGCAAGGTTCATGCCGTAACCGAATTCAGCGTTATCCTCGAACAAGCTGTTAGCCCATGCAGGACCGCGACCCTGCTTATTGGTGGTGTAAGGGCAGGTAGGGGAAGAACCGCCGTAGATGGAGGAGCAACCCGTAGCGTTTGCGATAACCATATCTTCGCCGAAGAGCTGGGTAACAACCTTTACGTAAGGTGTCTCGCCGCAGCCTGCGCACGCGCCGGAGAACTCAAACAAAGGAGTGCAGAACTGGCAGCCCTTAACGGTTTCCTTCTTGAACTTGGAGGTATCAACGTCGGGAAGTTCAACTGCATATTCCCAGTTCTCTGCCTCGCCTGCTGCAAGGGAAGCAGCAAGGGGAACCATCTTAATTGCACCGCCGTCCTTAACAGGGCAGACCGTAGCGCAGACGCCGCAGCCCATACAGTCAAGGGGAGATACCTGCATTCTGTATTCGTAACCGGGTAAGCCGATAGCCTTCTTGGTTTCAAGGGTTGCAGGCTTTTCAGCACCTTCCTTAACGAGTGCAGGTCTCAAGCAAGCGTGAGGGCAGACGAAGGAGCAGGTACCGCACTGGATACACTTAGCAAGGTCGATCTGGGGAACGGTAACGGCAACACCGCGCTTTTCGAACTTGGTGGTACCGGTGGGAACGGAACCGTCAGCGTTGAACTGAGAGGACTTAAGCTCGTCACCCTTGAGATAGAGGATGGGCTTAATGATTTCCTGATAGTACTTATCAGCATGGCCTTCAACCATAGCTGCACCCGTGGTTGCGTTTGCCCAAGCTGCGGGAACGTCAATCTTTACAAGGTTGTCGCCCGAAGCGGAGTCGATTGCATTGTAGTTCATCTGAACGACAGCGTCACCCTTTCTGCCGAAGGACTTCTTAGCCATATACTTCATATATTCTACAGCCTTGTCATAGGGCATAATCTGGGGATTAACGCGGAAGAATGCAGACTGTAAAATGGTGTTGGTTCTACCCTTAAGACCAAGCTCGCCTGCAATCTTGATTGCGTCGATAACGTAGAGGTTGATGTGCTTTTTAGCGATATCCTGCTTAACCTTTGCAGGTAAGAAGTCTTCCAAAGCCTCAACGGTTGTAGCGGAAGTGTTAACGAGGAACGTACCGCCTTCCTTAATGTCGCTCGTCATATCGTAACGGGTGATGTAGGAAGGGTTGGAGCACTGAACGAAGTCTGCGCTGTCGATTAAGTATTCGCTCTGAATAGGAGTATCGCCGAAACGGAGGTGGGATACGGTGATACCGCCGGATTTCTTGGAGTCATAGAAGAAGTATGCCTGGGCATGCTTGTCCGTATGGTCGCCGATAATCTTGATGGAGTTCTTGTTTGCACCAACGGTACCGTCGGAGCCTAAGCCGTAGAACTTACAGGAAGTAGAACCTGCAGGAGCTGCGTCGAACTTCTCGGAGAAGTCAAGCGAGGTGTTGGTAACGTCTTCGTAAATACCGATAGTGAAGTGGTTCTTAGGTTCAGCCTGTTCTAAGTTCTTGTAAACTGCAAGTACCATGGAAGGGGTGAATTCCTTGGAACCTAAGCCGTAACGACCGCCGACAACCTTTAAGCCTGTAATACCCTTTTCAAGGAGTGCGGAGCAAACGTCAAGGTATAAAGGTTCGCCGAGGGAGCCGGGTTCCTTAGTTCTGTCGAGAACTGCGATCTTCTTTGCGGAAGTAGGGATAGCTGCAACGAATGCGTTAATGTCGAAGGGTCTGTAAAGACGAACTTTGATTAAACCGTACTTCTTGCCCATTGCGTTGAGCTTGTTGATGGATTCTTCGATGGTCTCGCAACCCGAACCCATACATACGATAACTTCCTCTGCATCGGGTGCGCCGACGTAGTCGAACAAGTGATACTTTCTGCCGCACTTAGCAGAAACAACGTCCATCATCTGCTGAACGATAGCAGGGGTAGCTTCATAGTAGCTGTTAGCAGTTTCCCTGTTCTGGAAGTAGGTGTCGCTGTTCTGAGCGGTACCCTTCTGAATAGGATGCTCGGGGTTGAGTGCCCTGGACTTGAAGTCAGCGATTTCAGCAGCAATGCCTACCTCGTCGCAGATAGCCCTGATTTCAGCGTAGTTGTCAGTTTCATCCCAAACGTCGATTTTAGCAACCTCGTGGGAAGTTCTGAAACCGTCGAAGAAGTTGATGAAGGGAACCTTTGCCTTCAAGGTGGAGAGGTGAGCTACCAACGCTAAATCCATAACTTCCTGAACGGAAGAATCGCACAGCATTGCAAAGCCCGTCTGGCGGCAAGCCATAACGTCGGCGTGGTCGCCGAAGATGTTGAGTGAGTGAGCAGCAAGCGCACGTGCGGAAACGTGCATAACCATAGGCATCAATTCACCCGAAATTTTGTACATGTTGGGAATCATCAGTAACAGACCCTGGGATGCCGTGTAGGTGGTGGTTAACGCACCTGCGCAAAGCGAACCGTGTACCGCACCTGCGGCACCGCCCTCGGACTGCATTTCAGCAATCTTAACTTTCTGACCCCACATATTCGTTCTGCCTGCAGTTGCCCATTCATCCGCAACTTCTGCCATAGGAGAAGAGGGGGTAATGGGGTAAATTGCGGCTACTTCCGAAAAGGCGTAGGCAACGTGGCTGGCGGCGGTGTTACCGTCGATAGTCAATTTTTTCATTGAAGAAACCTCCGTAATATTATTTTCCTTATTTTATTAATGTTTACAGTGTCACAATTAAACACCTATAATATTATAGAACACCTACTTTTAAAAGTCAATAGCCGTTTTAAAATTATTACCCGTAAACGCCCTAAAATTTTTTATCACAAGTTAAAATTAACCAACTTAAATGTTCACCAAATTTTTAACTTACTTTCTTTATAAGTTGTTAAAAAATTGTTGTTAAATTTTCGAGCATTTGATATAATTTTAAAGATTATGGAAAATAAGGAAAAGGAAAAGATAACCGATAACGCACCCGAAGCAGGGGAGACGTCTTTGCCGGAGTATGCTCTGCGGCTGGATAACGTCAGCTTTGCATACGAGGAAGGTGCGCCTAAAGCCTTAAACAACGTTTCCCTCTGCGTAAAGAGAGGTGAGTTTTTGGCGGTGCTCGGTCATAACGGAAGCGGAAAGTCAACGCTTGCAAAGCTCATCTGCGGTCTACTCACGGCGGATACGGGCAAAGTTACCGTATGGGGCTTCAACCCTGCGGATAAGGACGGTGTAAACGAAGTGCGCACTCATGCAGGAGTGGTGTTCCAAAATCCCGACAACCAGACGGTTGCCTCGATTGTTGAGGACGACGTCGCCTTCGGTCCCGAAAATTTAGGCGTTCCCCGTGAAGAGATAGCTAAAAGAATAGATTGGGCTCTTTCGGCAGTCGGAATGGAAAAGTTCCGTCACGCAACTCCTTCACGCCTGTCGGGCGGTCAGAAGCAGAGGATTGCAGTCGCCGGCGTACTTGCGGTTAAACCCGACGTGTTGATTTTAGACGAGAGCACTGCAATGCTCGACCCCAAGGGCAGGGCAGAGATATGCGAAGTTGCCGCAAGGCTGAACAGGGAAGAGGGTATGACGGTTATCCTCATAACCCACTTTATGGAAGAGGCATTGCTCGCAACGAGGGCGGTGGTTATGAACAAAGGGGAGATAGTCTCAGACGGAGCTCCCGACGAGATTTTCAGGCACGGAGAGGAACTCGAAACCTTTAACTTATGTCTCCCGGAAATACTTTCAATCTGCCGTTCGATAAAGGGAGAGGGGATAGAAATAGCCGAATGTCTAAGGGCGGAGGAGATAGTCAAAGAGATTGAAACCGTTGCCTCCCAAAACGGCTTTACACCCCGTTCAACGGGCAATATATCGGGGGCAATCGAAAATAGCCGCGGAGAATGGGATATAAACGTATCTAACCTTTCGTATACCTATTCCGCAAAATCCCCCTTTGCCTCTCACGCCTTAAACGGTGTAAATTTAACAATTCCAGAGGGTGAGTTCTTCGGTGTTATAGGTCACACGGGCAGCGGTAAATCTACCTTAATTCAGCACCTTAACGCACTCATCAAACTCCCCCAGGCTACTAAAAAATATAAAAAACCCAAGGTTAAAAAGGGTGAAATTCCCCCTGTAGAGCCTAAAATCACAATAGGCAAATACGACCTTTCGGATAAAAAGTGCGACTGGCTTTCCCTGCGCAGCGACGTAGGTATGGTCTTTCAGTATCCCGAATATCAGCTCTTTGCCGAAACGGTGTTTGCCGACGTTGCATTCGGTCTTAAAAATTTCAAAAAGGGCGTAACCGAAGAGGAGTGCGAAAGGGCTGTCAAAGAGAGTTTGGAGGCAGTCGGTCTCAACTATGACGAGGTCAAGGACAAGTCTCCGTTCGAGTTGTCGGGCGGTCAGAAGAGGCGTGTAGCCATTGCCGGCGTAATAGTAACCAAGCCCAAAATTTTAATTTTGGACGAGCCTGCCGCAGGGCTTGACCCCTTAGGCAAAAAGGAGATTATGTCGCTACTTCACAAGCTCCACAGCGAGTGGTGCAAGACGGTCGTAATCGTCTCCCACGACATGGACGAAATTGCCGAAAACTGTACGCTTTGCGCGGTACTCTCGGAGGGCAGGCTGTTCGACTGCGCAACGCCT
The DNA here is from genome assembly GCA_051884175.1 of Candidatus Coproplasma sp. Lineage (GTDB taxonomy): Bacteria > Bacillota > Clostridia > Christensenellales > Borkfalkiaceae > Coproplasma. Next base: position 102,159 of record JBJEVD010000024.1, on the reverse strand, counting down.
TCCAAGCTGTTTAAAAGGTATAGCGAGTTGAAAGAATTAGGCTTAGACGTGCCTTTAACCGCAAAAATCTGCAAGCTTCTGTCAGACGACGGGTATTCCGTCGAGTGCGACTACACCTCCCAAGGCTTTTCGGCGGCGGTGGTTGCGGCATTGAAAGGGGGTGACGCCAATGCTTAACGACGTAACCTTCGGTCAATATTACCCCACGCAATCGTTTGTTCACAGGCTTGACCCCAGGGTAAAGCTGTTAATGCTCATTACCTATATCGTAATGATATTCGTTGCAAACTCCTTCTATTCCCTTGCACTGTGTGCAATAATACTGTTTGCAGCAATCATTGCGGCAAGGGTACCCTTCAGCTCGGTACTCCGTTCGGTAAAGGGTATAATTTTCATACTGCTATTCACCTCGATTTTGAATATCTTCTTCCACGGCGGAGAAAGGCTTTTGGTGGAGTGGTGGATAATCCGTATCTATTTAGAGGGTATTATCTTTGCAGTATTCTTAACCCTGAGGTTATTCTTCCTGGTTATGGCTTCGGCTATTTTAACTCTGACCACGACCCCCGTAAATCTTTGCGACGGGTTGGAGAGTTTGCTGTTCCCCTTAACCCTTATTAAAATTCCCGTTCACGTTTTAGCGTTAATTATGTCTATCGCATTGAGGTTTATCCCCACGCTTATAGACGAAACCAACCGCATAATCTCGGCGCAAAAGGCGAGGGGCGCGGACTTCGAAACGAGGAACATATTCAAAAAGGTCAAGGCGATAATACCCGTGCTTATTCCCCTTTTGCTCAGTGCCTTCCGCCGCGCGGAGGAGCTTGGCGACGCAATGGATGCCCGTTGCTATTCCTGCGGTAAAAAGAGGACGAAGTACAAAAAGCTTACCTTTACCTGGCGCGACGGGGTAGCCGCACTCGTCGGCTGTGTGCTCATTGCAGGCGTAATACTTTTAAATACCTACGGCTACGATATCTGCCCGGAAATCTACCCCTATCTGGTGATTAAATGAGGTACGTATTAAAGGTAGCATACGACGGAACAGACTTCTGCGGTTGGCAAATCCAGCCCAACGGCAGGACGGTTCAGGAGGAGTTGAATTCGGCTGTTTTTAAAGCCTTCGGCGAGCGTTCGACGGTCAACGCCAGCGGCAGAACGGACTCGGGCGTACATGCCCTTTCTCAGATATGCCACGTCGATTTGTCAAGGGATATAGAGGGGTGTAAGCTCGCTGACGCCTTAAATTTCTACCTCCCGCAGGACGTGTCGGTACTGTGTTCAGCCCTCGCTCCCGAGGGGTTCGACTCCAACCGCTCGGCAAAGAAAAAGACCTATTGCTACAGCGTCTATTATTCCCCTCGCCGCAACCCTTTAAAGGACAGATTTTCGGTGCTTTTAAAGGTTGCTCCCGACGTCGAAAAATTGAAGGAGTGTGCCGCTTTATTTGTAGGCGAACACGACTTTTCCGCCTATTGTGCGGCAGGCTCGCAGGTAAAAACCACGGTTAGAACAATACATTTTTTCACCGTTGAAGAGGCAGACGGTGAGATAAAGTTTAAGGTCTGCGGAAACGGGTTTTTATACAACATGGTCCGCACCCTAGTTGGTACCTGTATCTGGTACGCCTACGGAAAGATTGACAAAGAGCGTGTGATTGCCTCGCTTGAAACGGGCAACCGTGCGTTGGTCGGCAAGACTATGCCGCCCTACGGGCTGTGTTTAACCGACGTCGACTATGGCGTTGAGCTTTTCAATTAAAAATTTTATCACATTTTCACACAGATTTTTTTAAGCCTTTACAATATTGATATAGAATATTTCACATTATAATATAAAACGCTAAGCGCAGGACGGGAATATGGAGTTTATTGAATTTACAAATATAGCTCAATCGTTAACGGCATCTATTACAGGCGACCCCTATTATACCTATTATTGGATCTGTCTTATTATAGGCGGCGTTGCCTTTTTATCGCTGTTTTCGTTAGAGGCCGTTGCACTCAATACGATTGCAAAAAACAACGGGTTTAAGCACAGCTGGATGGCGTTCGTACCCTTTGCAAACACCTATTATTTAGGTGTTCTTTCAGAAAAGAACAAGACCTTTAACACCAAACCCAAGTACTTTTCGCTTGCCATGGCTATAGTTGAGGCGTTAAGCGTCGGTTTCGGAATTCTCTACTCCGTAGCCGTTATTGAGCTTTTCAATACTAATTGCATAACCGCCGTACCCGAACCGATTTACAACACCGCAGGCGAGTTGGTTTATACGTTGTTTACAGGTAAATACGAGGTAGAAAATCTCCCTGCATCACTCAATTGGGCATGGTGGGTATTCAGCAACACCAACAGCTATATTTTCTGGTTGTTGGATCTGGTCTATATCGTTCTTGCGGTATTCGTCTTGTCAACTTTCTTCCGTACCTATTCGCCGAGAAATTATATGGTTTTCAGTATTTTTTCCGTTCTCTTCCCCATCAAGTCGATATTTATGTTATGCATAAAAAACAACAAAGCGATAAACTATATCGACTACGTCAAGGAGATGCAGAGGCGTCAGTACGACGCGTATCAGCAGTATATGCGCAACAACGGCGGCTTTAATCCCAACGGCGGTTATAATCAAGGCGGTTATAATCAAGGCAGCGGTAACGGAGCAGGGCAGGGCAATGCAAACCAGCCGGACGACCCCTTCGGCGGTTTAGGCGAACAGTCTAAAAATGACGGCAAACCTGTAGACGACGATCCCTTCGGTGACTTAAAGTAACAACTTTTGAAAATTTTAAAAAAAGTTTAGCGGAGTAATTATGCTCCGCTTATTTTATTGCAAAATATAAAGGGCAATGTTATAATGATATAAGTAAAACTTATACAAATTTTGAAACTATGAATAATCATACGATAGCCGCAATTGCCACCCCTGCAGGTACGGGCGGCGTGGCAATAATAAGGGTAAGCGGTCCCTCGGCGTTATCAATTGCGGAAAAGGTCTTTCAACCTACCGCAAAGACTGCCGTAAAAAACTTCAAACCCTCTGTAATGTACACGGGTATAATTGCTTGCGACGGATTTACGGATTTCGGTATGTGCGTCTATTTTAAGGCACCCAAATCGTTTACGGGCGAGGACGTCATAGAGCTTCACTGCCACGGCGGCGAGCAGATTTCCCACGGTGTGCTTTCTGCAGTGCTGAACGCAGGCGCAACCCTTGCAGGCAGGGGTGAATTTACAAAACGTGCCTTTGTAAACGGCAAGCTTTCATTGTCCTCTGCAGAGGGTATGATAGATATGATTAATGCCGAAAGCCTTGCACAAATCAGGGCAGGCAATATGATGTACACCGAAAAACTGACTGCCGACGTGGAAAAATTGCAGTCCGATTTGACCGATATTCTGGCGCAGATTGCCGCCGATACCGATTACCCCGAAGAGGGGATAGAGGAGACCGAGCTAGGTTCTTTAAAGGGAGATTTAACAAAAATTCTAAACCGCATAAAAGCAATGGCGGGCACATATTCGGTGGGTAAACTCATTAAAAACGGTGTTCTCGTTACTATTTGCGGCTCGCCCAACGTGGGTAAATCTTCCCTTTTAAACTCGCTTTTAGGCTACGATAAGGCTATTGTTTCGGAAATTCCCGGCACCACCAGGGACGTGGTGGAAGGCTCCATTGAAATTGACGGCGTAAAATATAATCTTACCGATACGGCAGGAATAAGAGAGGGTGCGGACAGGCTCGAGGATATGGGCATAGACAGGGCTAAACGCTCCTTAAAGACAGCCGATTTAGTTATCTGCGTATCCCCCGACGGCGACTTTTCCGCTGCAGACGGCGTGGAGGAGGAGAGGCTTATTAAGGTATTTTCCAAGACCGATTTATCAAAGCCTTTCGGATCTTACGACGTTGCAATCTCCACCTTGACAGGAGAGGGTTTGACCGAACTTAAAAGTTTAATGGCAAAAAAGGCAAACGGCGGTCAGACCTTGGAGGGGGCGTACCTCATTGAAGAGAGACATTACAACGCGTTTATACGCGCAGGTGAAAGACTGCAATCTGCAATAGCTGCAATTGGTGCTTTCCCCTTAGATTTAATCTCTATGGACATTCGCGAAGCCTGGCAAATCCTCGGCGAGGTAACCGGCAAAACCGCAGATGAAGATGTTATTAACGTAGTGTTTTCCAAATTCTGCGTCGGTAAGTAAATTCCCACCCGTCATTGCGAGGCGTGCAACGCCGCGGCAATCCCAGACTCCATACCCGTCATTGCGAGTCGTCCCATAGGGCGACGCGGCAATCCCATCGGGTATGAGCGGATAATTTCTAAATAATTAATTCCTTGCTCTCGGCTTCCCTTAAGAATAGGGAAGCTGTCTCGCAGAAACTGAAGAGTTTAAATACAAAAATACTTACAACCTGACAAAAAATCTATTTAAAGAGAAGAACATATGGTAAATTTAGAATTGTACAGAGTTTTCTACACCGTAGCAAAATGCGGTTCGCTCACTAAAGCCGCAGACGAGCTTTTCATCTCTCAACCGGCGGTATCGCAGGCAATAAAGCAGTTGGAAATGCAGTTAGGCACGTCGCTCTTCAACCGTACGCACAGGGGTATGGAGCTGTCGTTGCAGGGAGGGAAGCTCATCTTTAAGCAGGTTGAGGAGGCGTTAAAGCTTTTAGACGATGCCGAACGCAAGCTTACCGAGCTTCAGACGACTGCAACGGGTACTATAAGAATAGGTGCAACGGATGCAATTTTCTCCAACGTATTAGCCGATAAGATTGTAAAGTTCAACGTTAAATACCCCGGTGTAAAAATCGATTTAATCACGGGTACCACGCCCGAAACGCTGGAGCAGTTAAAGACAAATAAATGCGATATAGCCTTTGTAAATATGCCTGTCGAAGATAAGGACGTAAACCTTACGGGAACGGTTGCCCACTTAACCGACGTGTTTGTTGCAGGCAGGAAGTACGACTATTTAAGGGAGACGGAGATAAACCTCTCCGACCTGCAGGAATTCCCCCTGCTTATGATAGAGAGCAACACTGTTGCACGCAAGTCGCTTTCAGCCTATACGCAGACATTGGGCGTAAAGCTCCACCCCGATATAGAGGTAGAGAATTGGGACTTAATGTTAAAGTTTGTAACCTGCGGAATGGGCATCGGCTGTGTTCCCCGTGAATATGCAATGCCCTATTTAGAAAAGGGGGAGATATTCGAAGTCAAGGTAACCCCTGCCCTGCCCGTAAGGGGAGTAGGCGTAGCCCTGCCCAAGAACACCCCCGTACAGTATGCGTTAAAAGAGTTTATTGCAATGTTCAAATAATTCAATGCCCGATCCTTATTCGTCATTGCGAGTCGTCCCGCAGGGCGACGTGGCAATCCCGGCAGGTATGCTGTCACAAATTAAAATTGTTCACTACCTCAATCTCGCTTTCCCTAAAGAATAGGGAAAGTGTCACGAACTATAGTGAGGACTACCGTCATTGCGAAGGGCTTTAGCCCTGCGGCAATCCCAGACTCATAAGGGCGGACTATTTCTCATATAGTTTCCTCAATTTAGCTTTCCCTAAAGAATAGGGAAAGTGTCACGAACTATAGTGAGGACTACCGTCATTGCGAAGGGCTTTAGCCCTGCGGCAATCCCAGACTCATAAGGGCGGACTATTTCTCATATAGTTTCCTCAATTTAGCTTTCCCTAAAGAATAGGGAAAGTGTCACGAACTTTAGTGAGTGACGATAGAGTTTGATTATTTAAGTAATTTTGCCACAATAAATAAACACAAAATCAGCCCGACGGCACCTCGTGCCGTCGGGCTTTAAAATTACGTTTAATCTACACCGAAAAGCTCATTAGGTGTAATTTCAAATTTCTCATAAAAGAGCATTATATTGTCGTAACCCGGCTTCTTCTTGCCCTGTAGCCATTGACTGACAGTCGTCTGATTTACTCCTAAAATATCGGCAAGCTGCTGTTGACTGAAACCGTTTATATCCATCAATTGTCTTATAACTTCTACAAAATGCATAAAAAAATTATAGATTAAATTATTATAAAAGTCTTGACATAGGTCTTTTGACCTAATATAATGTTAGTATCTTAGGAACAATCCTAAAATATACACAAGGAGTAAAATATGATGGGTAAAAAAGACAGTCAGGAAGCAAAAGAGAAAAAGGCTAAAAGAAAGGAAAAGATGAAAAAGTTCAAAAAACGCACTTTGAAAATCTTAATGGCTATATCTATTATAGCAGTATTATTCGGAGTACTTTTAGTTGTTTTAGCGTTTACAGTGTTAAGACCTGGTAATGCGGGAGGCCCGGACCCTACATTCACTAAAATTATAATGATAGTATTTGGTGCAATATTTATAATTGTCGGTGGAAAGCTTTTCTTCAAATTCAAGGAAACTCTCCAGGATATCGGGCGTGATAAATCGGGATATAGCACAAAACCTATTCAGACAGGGGAATCGAAGCCTTCATTTGTTTATGACGTCCAAGATAAATACCGTGGCGAAATGGGTGGAAACAGCAGTGTTGATTATTATATCAGTAAAGTAGATGCAACTGTATCCTCCGTATTAGACAAAGCTACCGTGACCGTCGGTATAGAGTGGTCTGTGAAGTATCATTGCCAATACGATTATTCGTATATGAGCGAAGTTAAAGCTAAAATCGAAAGAGATATTAAAGCTATCGGTCGTACTTGCGGAGAAAATAACGTAAGAGTGTATTTTGAAGAGACAAAGAAATAACCAATAAATAATCAGCCCGACGGCACCTACGTGCCGTCGGGCTTTAAAATTATTATGTCAAACTAATTCTAAAAAATCACATTATTAATCAACGGCTTGCCGTTGGATTTAATCACTGCTTCAGCGGTGGATTGCATCACGCTTTAGCGTGGATTGAATCGTTGCATAGCAACGGATTTAATCACGACGAATGTCATGGATTTAATCACCATCAGGTGGATTGAATAAGCCATATATGGGGGTTAATCGGCTAAAAGGTCGCTCATATTATACATACCTGCGCCCTTGCCTGCCAACCATTTGGCGGCTTTAATCGCACCTGCCGCAAACACCCTTTTACTCCTTGCCGAGTGGGAGAGGGTGATAATTTCGTCCTCGCCGCAGAAATCGACTTCGTGTTCGCCGACGATAGTTCCGCCGCGCACTGCATGCAGACCTATTTCGTTGCCCCTCTTTCCGCAAATGCCCTCGCGCCCGTTGACGTAGGGTTTAGTTCCTCCGAACGCCTCGTTTGCACTCTTTGCAAGCATAAGCGCGGTACCGCTGGGTGCGTCTACCTTTTGGGAGTGGTGCTTTTCTATAATCTCGATATCGAACTTTTCGCCGAGCGTCTCTGCTGCCTCTTTAACCAGCTTGCATAACAGATTTACGCCTAAAGAAAAGTTAGCCGTCCTGAATATCGCAACCTTTGTCGAAGCCTCTTCAATAGAGGCAAGCTGCTGCTCGGTAAAGCCCGTGGAGCCGATAACGACGGGAACGTTGTATTTAACTGCATAATCCAGCTCGCCCGCCAAAGCCTTGGGGGAGGAGAAGTCGATAATAACGTCAGGCTTGTCGCTACCCTCGGTGGCAACTTCGGTAAAGCTTTTCACAGTTTTAACCAAACTGCTCTCGCCCATAGGGTCGACTCCGCAGACTGCAACAGCCTCTCCGTCGTCCTCTAAGAGGTTTAAAATGTTAAAGCCCATCTTTCCGCAAGCACCGCAAACAGCAACCTTAATCATAAGTGTTCAATCTCCGCAGACTTAATGCAGTCGTCCATAATCTTCTTGTGTGCATCTTCAAGCTCGGTAAGGGGTGCCCTGGGCACACCTGCATCCAAGCCTATTGCGCAGCAGCCGTACTTAACGGGTATGGGGTTGACCTCGGTAAAGCAAGCGTCGATTAAAGGCAAAAGCTTATCTTCAAGCTCGTTTGCCTCATCAAGCTTACATTCCTTAACAAGGGTATATACCTCTTTAACCTGCTTGGGCGCAATGTTGGAAACAACGGAGATAAGTCCTGCGCCGCCTATTGCAAGTATGGGCAGGTTGAGGTTATCGTCGCCCGAATATAAATCCATCTTGCCGCGGATACGCCTCATGGTCTCGCAGATTTGCTCCATATTTCCGCAGGCCTCCTTGATACCTGCCATGTTGGGTATTTCGGCAAGTGCTTGGGCGGTTGCAGGCAGAATGTTTACGCCCGTTCTTCCGGGTACGTTGTAGGCGATAACGGGGATACTCACGCTCTCGCAGATGGTCTTATAGTACTCAATAATACCCTTTTGAGTGCACTTATTATAGTAGGGGGTAACGCACAAAAGTCCGTCTGCTCCTAACTTCTCGGCAAGCTTGCTCGCCTTCACGGCATTTGCGGTGCAGTTGCTTCCCGAACCGAAGACAACCTTAGCCCTTTTATTTACGTGCTTAACCGAGAACTTCATAACCTCTTTTCTTTCCTCTTCGGTCATTGTAGCGGGTTCGCCCGTAGTGCCTAAAATTACTAAAACGTCCGTGCCGTTCTCAATCTGGTAGTCAATCATTTTACCGAAAGCTTCATAGTTAACGCCGCCGTCTGCAAGGAAGGGGGTAACCATAGCCGTAGCCGTTCCGTTAAAAAATCCTTTCATAAATATAACCTCTTATTTTTTTCGGTTCTTTATTAAGTGAAAATGAGTATTCGGCTAAAAATCAGTCGAAATAACCCTTTGCCGCAAGCAATTCCGCAAGCAATACGGCACCGCCTGCCGCACCCCTTAAGGTGTTGTGGGAGAAGCCGATAAATTTGTAATCGAAAAGGTTATCCTCTCTCAGCCTTCCTGCGCATACAGCCATACCGTTTTCGGTGTTGCGGTCAAGCTTGGGCTGAGGGCGGTTGTCTTCCTCGAAATAGTGAATGAACTGAGTGGGAGCAGAAGGGAGCTTAAGTGTCTGAGGCTCTCCTTCAAACTCAGCCCAGGCAGCTAAAATCTCTTCCTTGGAGGGCTTGCTTTCAAAGCTTACAAAGCAAGCGGCAGTGTGACCGTCGCTAACGGGAACTCTTAAGCACTGCGCAGTAATTGCAGGTGCGGAGGCAGGAACAATCTTACCGTCCTTTACCTCGCCCCAAATCTTTAAGGGTTCTTTCTCGCTCTTTTCTTCCTCGCCGCCGATATAGGGAATGACGTTATCTATAATTTCGGGCATAGTCTCAAACACCTTGCCTGCACCGGAAATCGCCTGGTAGGTAGTAACCGCAGCGCACTTGATACCGAATTTTTTCAAGGGGTGAAGGAGGGGAACGTAGGACTGCAAGGAGCAGTTGCTCTTAACGGCAATAAAGCCCCTCTTTGTGCCGAGGCGTTTTCTTTGAGAAGAGATAACCTCCAAGTGGTCTGCGTTGACCTCGGGGATAATCATAGGCACGTCGTCCGTGAATCTGTGTGCGGAGTTGTTGGAAACTATGGGACATTCGAGCTTTGCGTATTCCTCTTCCAAAGCCCTTATTTCGTCCTTTTTCATATTGACCGCGCAGAAGCAGAAGTCCACCTGCGCAGCAATCTTTTCCTTGTCTGCGGAGGCGTCTAAAACTACAACGTCTTTAAGCTTTTCGGGCATAGGTGCAGTCATAAGCCACTTTTTAACCGCATCCTGATATTTCTTGCCTGCGGAGTTCGCGCTTGCCGCAAGGCAGACGGGTTCAAACCAGGGGTGGTTTTCAAGTAAGGTTGCAAAACGCTGACCGACCATACCGGTTGCGCCGATAATGCCCACTTTATACTTTTTCATACAGTTTATTCCTCTTTAAAAATAAATGTTAATTAATTATTAATTTTTTCTGCTAAACAAAAAGACGGCGCAAAAGGTGTGCGCCGTAGTGATAAGATTAATCCTACTGCCAATAGCGCAACACGTAAAGTGACAGTCATACGGGTATTAGCCCGTATGCCCAGCCGTGGCAAATTTTGCCATACGACTTCGGCGGAGATGCCCTTTTTCTTCGCGTTCAAGCTTCCACTTGACCCGGCATAAGATACTGATGCTCGTCCGCTCCTCTATTTAGCTATCTTATGATACCATAACCGTATATAAATGTCAAAGTTTTTTTCAATCGGTATTAAAATCAATTGAAAAATATTTAACTATGCTGTATAATTATAGCAATAACTTAAGACGCAACTATCCCCATCACTAATTTCTTGAATAAATCTTTTTGCCCCTGCCTGTGTTGAGCGGTCTTGACGTACGTCCGTGTACGCCTTCAACCACTCGCCATGGCAGGAACAAAAATCTCCTATTCAAGACGCTTTGCGGTTTTAAGCAGAAAATTCTATCTTGTTTGATTTGAGATTAGTCAATCAAGCTATCGGGTAATTAAGAAACTTGGTCAGGCAATGCCTTGAAATTTTCTACTTAAAATAATTAGCAATGAAGATAATTTCGTCTTAGCAAATTTGTTTTTAAGCTTTACAGGAGTTTGAAATTAATGGCTCAGTCAAAGGTCAGCTCGTTAGAGGGCAACGAATTAGAAGAAGGTTACGTCCGTACCCACGCACCCCAAAGCGGCAGGTGGGGGGATACCTGGAATATTTTTAAAACCAACTTTGTCCAGCTTGTTATAATCAACGTATTCACGCTGCTATTCTTTGTACCCGGCATCGCCGTTGCGTATTTCCGTGGTGCGTACATTGCGCAGATGGGGTTGGTTTATCCCTTCGCCAACAATGCGTTAGGCATTTATCCCTTTACACCCGCAATGACGGGCGCGGCAGAGGGGATAACGCTTTCGGCTGATTTAATGTTTATCTCTCTGCTCGTAGTGGCAGGGCTTATAGCTTCAGTAGGCATTTCAGGCGCGTGTTATTCAATCAAGAAGATAATCAACACAAACGGTCAGTTCCATCTGAAGGATTATTTCAAGGGTATAAAAGTTAACTATTTCAACGTAGTATTCCCCATAACATTGTTTATGGTGTGCGTATTCGGCAGCTTCTGCGTGTCCGATTGGGCGGCTTGGCGCATTGCCCTCGGCTATCCTAAGGCAGGTCCCATAACTGCACAGGTGTTTATGATTATCGTAACCGTGCTTGTGGGTATATATATGATGTGGGTAATTGCAGTAGGCGTAAGCTACAGGGTTAAGCTCAAGTACCTTTTAAAGAACTCCTTTGTCTTGCTGATAGGCACTATAATTCAAAGTCTGTTTATGATAGGCTTCTCGCTCATTCCCGCATGGTTCATTTGGATAGGCGCGTCCGTGCAGTTCTTCCTGGTAATCGGCTGTCTTATCTTTATTTTCATCGGTTTCTCATATATCATATTGTGTTGGCTTGCCTATACCCAGTGGGTATTCGATTCGTTTATCACCCCTGCTGTCAAGTCAGAGGAAGAGGCGAGAAAGGCAACCTTAACCCCCAAACAGTTAGCTCAAGAAAAGCTTGCAGAGGAAAAGGCGCAGGCGCGTGAGATACTCGCCGCAGGCAGGAGCGAGCTGGTGGGCAGACCTCTCCGCCCCATTGAAGGCGGTACCGAGGTTGCAGAAGTCGGCATTGCCTTCAGCCGTGCAGACGTTGCCAGGGTATCCGAGGACAGAGCAAAGATCAGCGGAGAAATAAACGCCTACTACGAAGAGCATAAGGGCGAGGCAAAGTATGTCGAGTACGAAAAGATGTTTGCCGAAAGAGAAAAGGCGTTAAACAGCGAGAACGGCAAGAAGAAGGGCAAAAAGAAGGTCAGCAGAGATAATCTCCTCGGCAACTGATAATTGTCAACTGATAAATAGACTAAAACAAAGATTACTGCGGCTATAATATATGGTCGCAGTATTTGTTAAAAGCCCAAAGTGAATTATTAATCGGCTCATAGTACAAACTTAAATTGTGCTGAAAAGCCGCAAGCGTAAAAAATAAAGGAATATTATGGATAGGATTAAGAGATTTTTAGCGTTTTCCGGCAACGTTCAGGTAACCGTGCTGGAGACGACGGAGCTTGTCAATAAGGCTATCGACATACATTCAACCACGCCTTCGGCTTCAAAAATTTTAGGCGGACTTCTGACCTGTTGTGCCTACTTTGCTTCGGGCATAAAATCGGAAAACGGTGCGGTATCAATTACCGTCAAGGCAAAGGACGGCGACGGTGCGGTATCCGTATCGTCAGACGCAAATCTCCACGTCAGGGGTTATGCAGACGGCAGCTGTACCCAGACGCTTGAAGGCGGTTCGCTCACGGTCGTAAGGGAGGACGGTTATTCCCAACCCTTCGTCGGAACGTGCGAAATAACCTCCGACGATATCTCCGACGCCTTTGCTAAATATTTCCAGCAGAGCGAGCAAATCCCCACCGCTGTAAAGGTGGAAGTGACTATTGACGATAACGGCAAATGCAGCAGCGCGAACGGGCTGATAATGCAGCTTTTGCCCGACGCCGACGACGAGGAGACGGATGCGGCAGGGGAAGCTTTCTATGACTATTGTCAGGACGGCAACTCGGCAACGTATACGGCAGAGGAGATAGTTGAAAGGTTCTTCCAAAACGTAATCTGCGGTGAAGAGGTAGAGGTTTACCCCGAGTATAAATGCAACTGCTCTCAGAGCAAGATTAAAGGCGTACTTGCCTCCGTGGGCAGGGCAGAGCTTATTAAGATATGCGAGGAGCAGGGGCAGGTTAAGGTGCATTGCCACTACTGCAATACCGATTACGTATTCGACAAAAAGGATATAGAAAATAATTTTTAATCTATGAAAAAGACAGCCGCAATAGATTTCAGCGCAGACAGGCTGATATCCATAGCCGCCGACAGCGTGGAAAAACACGAATATATAAAGGCGTTGAAAATGCTGAATAAGAACGCCGTCCTCAACGGTAACGATGAGGACTCTTATTTGCTGTACGCTGAAATTTTCGACGATCTGAGTTTAAGCGAAAAGAGCATAAACGGCTGGTTCAAGTATCTCGATTACGCAGGCGACGGAGCTGACTTTGCGGAAGCATACGAAGGGCTTGCAGTAGGCTTTATGGCGTTAGGGCAGGACAGTAACGCCGCATATTATTATAATAAGTTGTTAATGGAGACGGACAGCGAGCTGACCCCCGAAAACAGGCAGGAAATTATTAACGCCTTTTTGGTGAAGGAAAAACCGACTCTTCGTTTTGCCTGGCCTGCAAAGCTTGCGGACTACTCCGAGGAGCTTAATAAGGGCTTTGACCTTATGAGGGCAAGCGACTTCGAGGGTGCCATTGAGGAATTTAATAAGGTGGGCGAGGGCAACGAAAAGTACTTCACCGCACGTAACTATATCGCAATGTGCAACATCATTGCAGACAGGGACGACGAGGCGGAACAGGAGTGTCTGCACATACTCTCGCGCGACCCGGAGAACGTCCACGCGTTGACCACTCTTTCCGCAGTAAAAACCCAACAGCACAAGTGGGGCGAGGCGAAAGAGCTTGCATACAGACTTTTAAAGCTCAACGTAACCGACAGCGACGATATGTATAAAATTGCCACCGTATGTTGCGAAAACAAGCTTCACGCCGAGGCATACGACCTATTTTGCCGTATGGACGACAGGTTTGCCTGCGATTGCTCATTTCTGTTCTTCAAGGCGATAGCGGCGTATAACAGCGATAAAATAGAAAAGAGTATTCAAATTTTCGACACGCTTTTAACAATCTATCCCAACGCCGTAACCGCTGATTATTGGTATTACGTTGTGCTTGAAGAGAGCAAAAAGCCGTTTGAAAAGAGAATGGAGCTGGAGTATTTCTACCGCCTTCCCCGTTCGGAGTGCGAGGCAAATATAACAATGTTAACCGCCTTTACACGCTTAACCGATATTAACGCGCAAAAGTTTATAAAGGAAGCGGATATTTCACCTGCAATTCATTGGTGCATGGACGAGGGGGAACCCAACGGAGCGGAAGAACTCAAGCTAGTAGGTGCTTTTGCCGCTTTAAAGGGCGGTATGGACGATACCGTTCGCGACGTGCTTTTGGACTGCTTTATTCCCGACCATGTTAAGATAGAGTTGCTTTCAGGCAGGGTTCAGCAGAACAGGGAAGGCGTGTATGGAATAGTCGTCTGCAATCTGTACAAGCGTGTTAATATACTCAGAGTCGAACTCGGCAGAAAAAAGCGAAAGACGTTCTTGCAGGCATACGGTCTGGCATTCTCACGCTTTGCTATTTTAGACGAAACTTACGGCGTTATGATAGCTGTTGCGACGGAGGAGTTATATGATTGTTTAACTGAGGTGGAAAGAATTGACGATTGCAAATCTATCCCCGACCTTGCAGCGGCAATAATTAAGTTTTCTACTGTTAAAGAGGATATTTCCTTAAATCAAATTTGCGATTTCTTCCGTGCAGATATAAAAAAAGTTGAAAAATTATTAGGTGATTTAATATGAAAATTTACGACTTCGACGGTATGTTTGACGAAAAGCTCTCCGAGTACATAAAGAAGCACTCGGGGGAGTACAAGGAGAGGGAGTGGGAGGAAATAGTTCCCAAGATGTACGCCCGTTTCGGTGATACGACTATTAAGTCCTTAGGCAAATCTCCCAACCAATTCTACGGCGATATGGAGGACAAGGAGCTTGTAAGCCAGCTTAAATCCCACTTAAAAAACGGCGTACCCGTCAGCCTGTTTTTGTGTAACGCAATCGAAGCAAGGGATATGGACGAACAGCTTTTACCCTTGCTTTCTGGCACGGAGGATGAGGTAACTTACGCACTAAATCTTATAGGCGTAAGCAAGGTTGCTCTGCCCGAATACATGCGTCTGCTCACCACCTCGGAGGACGAGGACGTGCGCAATATCTGCGTAGACAACATAAAGGAACTCGCCGACGACGTCAAGGAAGAGGCTCTCTCCTATTACGAAAGGGGTATTCAAAGGGAATATATGTTGGAAATTCTCTCCCGTTGCGTAATCAAGGACGATAGAATTTTCGATATATTACTAAAAGAATTCCGCACCTCGGATGAAAATTTATCCATTCACGCAAGCTACCTCGCCTCTTACAGTGACGAGCGCGCCCTGCCCTATTTACTTGACAAAATAGATGAAGAGGGCATTTCATTTGCGGAATATCAGGAACTCAAGTATGCAATAGAGAGCTTAGGCGGCAGTTATGAAAAGGAGCGAGATTTCTCCTCCGACCCCTATTATCAGATGATAAAGGGGCAAAGCAGCAAGGACGTGGATATATTCTCTGTCTTCAACTCGGACAAAAAGGACGATTAAAATACAGTGCGTAACCATAAAAGTTACGCACTGTTTTTTAACGATTACTCCCCGCCCGTCATTGCGAACCGCCTTTGGCGGTGCGGCAATCTCATCGGGTATGGGCGGACTATTTACAAAAAAACATTCCTTATTTTAGCCTTCCCTGAAGAACAGGGAAGGTGGCACGAGCCTTATGCGAGTGACGAAAGAGTTTGATACTTCTAATAAATCCACCCTTAATCAACGGCTTGCCGTTGGATTTAATCACCGCCTTAGCGGTGGATTTCATCACGACGAACGTCGTGGATTGAATCAAGCTTCAGCTTGGATTTAATCACCTACAGTGTATTTTATTCACCAATGTATAAACCCCTCCAAAATGGCAATAACAAACATAGGAGGTGTTCAAATGACTCAGTTAACTTCAAAAGAACTCACGTTTATTTCCGATGCCCTCACATACGAGGGTTTGATTTGCAAAAAGGCAAGGGCTTATTCCAAGACCTTAACCGACCCCGACCTTGCCGAGTGTATGGCAAAGATTGCAGACGACCACGAAAGGCGTTATGCACAGTTATTAAATAAGATAGGAGGCTGATATGAAACTTTCAAAAAGCGATACCACGTTAAACGAAAAGGATGCTATAACCGATTTGTTAACCAGCGAAAAACAGCTTATGTCGCTCTACACAACGGCTCTTTTTGAGGGTAGTTCGCAGAGTATGAGAAAGGAATTTACCAGCCATTTGAACTCGGTTGCGGAAAATCAGTACTGCCTGTTTTCACAGATGACGAGCAGGGGGTATTACGAACCCACGCCGGCGCAAAAGCAGATGATAGACGAAACCTGCGATATGTTCAAAAAGCAGGCAAAACAATTGCAGGCGTAGACTTTAAAATATGCGTTACCCCGCATATATGCCCCGACTAACGCAGATTTTACAAAAATAAGGGTGTGGCAACCGTAGGTTGCCACACCCTTTAAAGTTGTTAAAAATTTACTTAACGGCTAACAGCCTGTCAACCAGCTTGTAACCGTCTGCAACGTACTGCCCGGTTGCAGCCGCCTCGTCCTCGGTGTAACGCTTTGCACCGTTGGAGAGGTTTTTAATATTGGAGTAGATTAAATAGGGTACGGGTTCGGAAACGTGGGTCTTGCACTTGCAGGGGGTGGGGTGGTCGGGAGTAACTAAAATTGCGTAATCTTCCCCTGCCTTTTCAAAGCCCTCGATTAACGTGGGTATAACCACGCCGTCAATCTGCTCGATTGAGTAAATCTTGTGTTCGGGGTCGCCGTGGTGACCGCACTCGTCAGGTGCCTCCATATGGATATAGACAAAGTCAAGTCCGTTAATCAGTGCATCTACGGCAGCTTGTGCCTTGCCCTTGAAGTTGGTGTCATAGTTGCCCGTTGCACCCTCAACTTCGATCACCTGCATATTAGCAAGCATACCAATGCCCTTTACAAGGTCGACAGCCGAGATAATTCCGCCCTTAAGTCCGTGTTCCTTTTCAAAGGGAGCAAGTCCGGGTTTGGTTCCCTCGCCCCACAGCCAGATGGAGTTTGCAGGGCGTTTACCTTCAGCAATCCTCTTTAAGTTTACGGGGTGGTTTTTTAGCAGTTCGTAGCTCCTCTTCATTAAAGAGAGGTACTTCTCGCCCATAATTCCTTTAGGCAGATAATCGGTAATCTTCCTGTCGGAGATATCGTGGGGAGGTGTAAGCTCGTGTCCAGTCACGCCATTGTTTACTACAAGGCAGTGGCGGTAGGATATACCGGGGTAAAAGGTGTAACCCTCCTCGTCTAAGTATCCTTTTAAATAGTTGATAAGCTCGGTTGATTCTGCGGTAGTAATCTCCCCTGCGGAGTAGTCCACCATAGTCTTATCCTCGTAATTCTCCTCGTCGGAAAGGGTCACGACGTTACAGCGCAAGGTTACGTCGGTAGAGCTAAGATTAATGCCCATAGACACAGCCTCCAAAGGCGAACGACCTGTATAGAAGTCGTGGGGGTTAAAGCCGAGAACGGACATATTTGCAACGTCGCTTCCGGGCTTCATGCCGTCGGGTACGGTCTTGCAAAGTCCCACTTCGGAAAGGGGAGCAAGCCTATCGAGCGTAGGCGTTTTAGCCGCCTCTAAGCAAGTTTTATTGTCAAGCTGCGGCATCTTCCAATCTGCCATGCCGTCGCCTAAAACAACAACGTATTTCATTTTTTTATCTCCTTATTAATCACTGCGTCAGCAGTGGATTTAATCAACAGCTCTGCTGTTGGATTGCATTACGCTTTAGCGTGGATTGAATCACTCAAAGAGTGGATTTAATCACCCGTCAGGGTGGATTTAATCACGCTTCAGCGTGGATTGAATTAATGCCTTAGCATTGGATTGCATCGCCGCCAGGCGGATTTTATCACGACGAATGTCGTGGATTTAATCACCCGTCAGGGTGGATTGTTCTCACAGCTGCCAATCAATGGGCTCTTTGTCATGAACGGCTAAATAATAGTTGGTTCTCGAAAAGCACTTGCTTCCGAAAAAACCGTTGTACGCGGACAGGGGGGAGGGGTGCGCACTCTCAATGATAAGGTGTTTACTTTTATCAATCAAGGGAGCCTTGCTCCTTGCGTTGCCGCCCCAAAGAATGAACACAACGTTTTTGCACCTGTCGGAAATAAGCTTAATAACGCTGTCGGTAAACCATGCCCAACCGCATTTGGAGTGGCTGTTGGCAAGGTGTTCTCTCACTGTCAGCGTCGTGTTCAAAAGCAGAACTCCTTGCTCTGCCCACTTGGTTAAATCGCCGCAATCCGGCTCGATAACGCCTAAATCGTTCTCAAGCTCTTTAAAGATGTTTTTAAGCGAAGGGGGAAGGGGTATGCCCTTTTTAACCGAAAAGCACAATCCGTGTGCCTGACCGTACTCGTGGTAGGGGTCTTGCCCCAAAATAACCACCTTTAAATTTTCAATGGGGGTATAGCGAAAGCAGTTGTACAAATCGTACATATCGGGGTATACGACGACGGATGAGTATTCTTTTTTCAAAAACTCCCTGATTTTTAAATACCTCTCGTCCGCAAACAGCGGAGCCAACGCCTCGTCCCAGCCGTTGTTGAATTTTATCATAAGTAATTCCCGTTATTTTAAAGAGCGGCAAGCAGTTTTGCGTAGGCGGCAATATCCTCTCTCGCCTGCTCTAAATCGTGTTCTAAATAGTTTCCGCATTCTTCCTTTTTGTTGCCGGGTATCTCCTTCAATTCCAACGCCGCCGCACAAGCGTCAATAAGAAGTGTCTTAACCTCTTCATAACCCATATTGACGGTTAAAAGGTAATAACCCGTCCTGCACCCCATAGGTCCGAAGTAGATAACCTCGTCCTTGCGCGCGGAGTTCCTCAAAGCAGTTGCCAGCAAATGCTCGGTAGTATGTAGAGCCTTAGGGGTAATATAGTCACCGGCATTCGGCTTTTTAAAACGCAGATCCCAGGTGATTACGCCCTGCATCTCCATACTCTTGTAAAGTCCCGGCAAAAGCGTGTTGTGATCTTTTTGAAAGGAGGGAATTTTATCCATAGTCTTAACCTTTAACCGCGTTGAACATCTTTTCAACGTCTGATTTTAAAGTTTCAGTGCATTTTTTCAAGTTTGCTAAAAATTGTTCGGTAGTGCTCCCCGACCCTGCAACGTCGGAAATAGCTTTAAAGGAATAGCAGGGGATATCGGCATGTCTGCAGACGTGTGCAATCGCACCCAGCTCCATATCACGGATATCGGCTTCAAGCTCTTTGGTTAAAAGCTCGTAGTCTGCAATATCGTCGTTAAATCTATCACCCGTACCCACCTTTTTCAAAGGGTAAACAGTTGTAGAAACAAGGGGGAGATAGGGCTCGGAGTACTCGTTTAAAGTACCCATAGGCGTACCGTTCAAAGCGATCAGGTCAAAGTCGTACTGCACTACGGCAGATATGCCATAGATTTTGGCAACCTCGGTGGTGGGGTTAAGTCCCCCTGCAACGCCGATATTTATAATCTTGTCCGCCCCTAAACAGTCGATTGCATACTGCGTACCTGCAGCAGCATTTACCTTACCTACTCCGCACACGACTACTGCGGTTTTTTCACCGCATAATAAACCCGTAACCACGGCTCTGCCGTATCTGTCACTTCGTTCAACGCAGGTCATATTTGCGATAACGGGTGCCGCCTCGCTCTCCATTGCAATTACAAAAACTATCATATTTTAATTATAACAAAACAAACGCCGATTTGCAATTAATGAGGTATGGTAAATTTGATATAATTTAATTTGTTATGCTCACATAAAATATTTATATGAAAATGCGTTCCAAGTTCACAAGGCTTAAAATAATAATTGCGGCTATCTGCTTTATTTTACTTGGCATACTCATATTCTTTCAGCGCAACGTGACTAAAATTCTAATCTCCATCAGCGAGGCGACTATCCGCTCAATAACTACGGTAGCCGTCAACGACGCCATATACTATACCCTCAACGACAATTTAAGGTACGAAGACTTAATCAAAATAACCTACGACGAAGGCGGTAACGTGTCTACAATAACGACGGACAGTTTAAAGATTAACCGCATTGCAAGGGATACGGCGTATCTCTCGCAGGAAAATTTGAACAAGATGAGTGCGGAGGGGATAATGGTGCCATTAGGCGCATTGACGGGGGTAGAGGCACTTGCAGGTTTCGGTAAAAAAATCAATATCAAGATTATCCCCATATCCAACGTCAACTGCAGCTTCGTCTCCAAGTTCGTCCAGGCAGGGATAAACCAGACCAAGCACTCGCTGTATTTAGAGGTGGTGTCGGATATTTCGATAATTCTACCAGACAAAACGAGCAACCTCGCCTCAACAACCGAGGTGTTGGTATGTGAAAGCGTAATAACGGGCAAAATCCCCGATACCTACCTTCAAGGCTCCTTTTTGGGTGGAAATACCCTTGTCCCTTAAAGCAACTCTACCGACGGTAGAGTTCAAAAAACCGCCGGTTTACCTCGCAAAATTTTAGTGGAATAGGGTCAAAAAAACGTATAGCGGAATAATAAAGGAGTAGTTTGTAAAAGTGCAAAACCCTGTCTATAATTAAAAGCGAAGCCAAAACAACAGAGGTATTTAAAATGGAAAAAATACAGAACGAAAACTCTTTAAACGAAAAACAGGCGGAAAGGCAGAGGAGAAGAGCTTTACCCTTCTACGGCAAGGGGGAGGAGATATTCAACGCCGTAACCCACATTGTCGGCGGCGGACTATCTATAATCTTTTCAATAGTCGCCTTTGTCCTTGTTTCTTTCAACCCTGCGCCAAACAAATATGCGGCGGTGGCAATCTATTCCTTTGCGATGATAACGTTGTTTACAATCAGTTCAATCTATCATTTCCTGCGCCGCAACAGGGCGAAAAAGGTGTTCAGAATTCTCGACCACTGCACAATATTTCTGCTTATTGCAGGCTGCTACACGCCCTTTTGTCTAATCAGCTTCTACGGTTCCCCGTTAGGCATTGCAATGTTTTGCATTGAGTGGGGTTTAGCCATTATAGGCATAGCTTTAAACGGAGTTAACATGCATTGGAAAGCTGTAAAAATCTTTTCCAATATCGCCTACTTAGTTATGGGTTGGCTTGCCATTTTCTTTATGCCCTTTTTTATCGACGTGTTGCCTACGGCAAGCCTTGTCTTTTTGATAGTAGGGGGAGTGGCTTACACGGTCGGCATAATATTTTATGCTACAGGCAAGAAAAAGAAGTGGATGCACAGCATCTGGCACCTGTTCGTAGTCTTAGGTGCAATTCTGCAATTTGTAAGCATATTGTATATCCTCTAACCCTTGTTATCTAAGCCATATATGGGGGTCTATGCAATAAAAGTAAATTAAACGCCCACGGTGCAAACCTTGCACCGTGGGCGTTAAAAATAAAACCAAATTACCTCAATTCAACGTTGAGCTTATATTTAAGGTTGTTTAAAATCTTCTTTACAAAGTTGTCTAACTTTTCGGGGGTCAACGCCTCGTCCTTAGGGGTAAAGGTGACGGTGAACGCCATAGACTTTTTGCCCTCGCCAATCTGCTTGCCGACGTAGAAGTCGAACATCTTAACGTCTGAAACGTACTTGCAGGCGTTATAAATCTCCCTTTCGATATCACCGCAGATAACGGAATTGTCTGCAACCAAAGCTAAATCCCTGGTCTGTTCGGGGAATTTAGACAGGGGTGTAAACTTAAACGCTTTGGCATGAGCCATCAACTTTTCATAATCAAGCTCTGCCACGAACGCCTTTTTATCCATAGCAAGCTCGTTTGAAATGACGGGGTCAAGCCTTCCGACGTAGCCCAAAACTTCACCCTCGCAGGAAACTTGGGCGCAGACGCCGGGGTGCATGTAGCACTTCTCGCCAGCAGCATATTCAAATTTAACGTTAAGGCTGTCCGCAACACCTTCCAAAATACCCTTAATGGTATAGAAGGTTAAATCACCGAACATACCGATACATAAACGCAGCTTCTCTTCGGGGAAGTCGGTTAAGGGTAACTGCTTGGCAATATATACCTTGGAAATCTCAAAGAAACCGCCCTGCATATTGTTACGCCTTAAATTGCGCACCATAGTGTTGACCATAGAGGGGGCAAGCGTGGTACGCATAATGCCCAGGTCTTCGCTTATGGGGTTTTTAATCCTGATAAACCTTCTCTCGTCACAGTCTTCAGGGAAGTGGAGCATATCCAGATCTTTTTCAGAGTAGAAGGAGTAGGTGGAAATTTCGTATAAACCCAAAGATACAAGTTTGTCTATAAGCTTGTTTTCCGCCTTTTGTTCGGGGCTGTAACCGCCGTTAGTCACCTTTGCAGAGGGCATAAACGTACCCTCGACGTGGTCGTAGCCGTACTCGCGGATAAGCTCTTCTGCAATATCGGGATAGCCGTCTATATCCTCTCTGTAAGGGGGTACTTCAAGCTTTAAAATATCCCCGTTTTGTTCAACCTTAAAGTTAAGGCTGTTTAAAATATTAACTGCTTCCTCTTCGGGAATTTCAATGCCCAAAAGTGCATTGATTTTAGCAAGGCTGACTTCCATCTGTTTGCTTCCGTCGTGGGAGTATTCCGTCTTAACGTCAACGTGTACGTCGGTAACTATACCGCAATCAAGCTCTTCGATAAGGTGTAAAGCTCTTGCCATACCCAGCTCGGTCATATACTCGCATACGCCCTTTTCAAAGATAGCGGAGGAGTCGGAGTGTTGACCTAAAGCCCTGGAAGTCTTTCTCACGCTGTCACGGGCAAACTTAGCCGCTTCAAACAAGAGTTCTTTAGTATCTTCTTTAATCTCGCTGTTCTCGCCGCCCATAATGCCTGCAAGAGCGCAGGGCTTTGCACCGTCGCAGATAACGAGGTTTTCGCTGTTGAGTTTAAAACTCTTTTCGTCAAGGGTTACAATCTCCTCGCCCTCGGCAGCTCTTCTCACTACAATCTCGCCGCCTTCAAGCTTAGCGCAGTCGAAGGCGTGCATGGGTTGACCCATCTCCAAAAGCACGAAGTTGGTTATGTCAACCAACGTGTTTATCGAACGGATTCCGCAGAGGTTAAGCCTCTTTCTCATCCAGAGGGGAGAGGTCTCGACCTTGACGTCCTTAACGTAGTGCGCAATGTATCTGGGGCATAGGTCGGGTGCGGTTACGCTTACTTTAATATTCTTGTCGCAAGCCACCGCGTTATAACTTACGTCGGGGTTCTTCATCTCCTTGCCGAGAACGGCAGCAACCTCTCTCGCCATGCCCACAATGCTCTGGCAGTCGGGGCGGTTAGCCGTCAAGCCGATATCGAAAATATAGTCGTTTAAACCAACCAACGGCTTTATATCGGCACCGTTTTCAAATTCTTTAGGGAGGAGGAGCAGTCCGCAGTAGTCGCCGCCGTCGAACATATCGCCGTTAACGCCTATTTCAACGCCGCTGCACAGCATGCCCTCGGACTCGATTCCGCGAAGCTTGCCCTTCTTAATAGTCATAACGCCTTCAATCGTAACGTGGTCTTTAGCCGTAGCGTACACGGTTGCGCCGGGGAGTGCCACGGGGGCTTTAATGCCGACCGCAACGTTGTCGGC
Source organism: Candidatus Coproplasma sp. (assembly GCA_051884175.1). GTDB lineage: Bacteria > Bacillota > Clostridia > Christensenellales > Borkfalkiaceae > Coproplasma. Next base: position 78,795 of record JBJEVD010000024.1, on the reverse strand, counting down.
ACCGCAGCAAATCTGCTTAACGCCGAGCGCGCCGCAGTCCACCTTGCAGACGTGCAGATGTGTGCCTTCCACGGGTTGACACTCGACAACCTCGCCGACGACCACGCCGGAGATATCCTTGCCCGTTTCAATTAATTCTTCAACTTCAAAACCGCAGTCGAAGAGTTTTTTCTGCAACTCCTCTGCGGTAACGTCTATTTCAACGTAATCTTTTAACCAACTTAAAGGTAATAACATATCTTCTCACCTATCCCTTAGCCCTTGAACTGTTTTAAAAATCTGGTATCGCCTTCGAATAGAAGCTTCATATTGTTGATACCGTATTTAAGCATAGCAATTCTCTCAATGCCCATACCGAAGGCAAAGCCCGAATAGATATCGGGGTCTACGCCGCACCCTTCTAAAACGTGCCTGTTTACCATACCTGCGCCGAGCACTTCAATCCAGCCCGTGCCCTTGCACAGCCTGCACCCCTTGCCTCCGCACTCGAAACAGCTTACGTCGACCTCGACCGAGGGTTCGGTAAAGGGGAAGTAGGAGGGGCGAAGTCGGGTTTTAACACCCTCGCCGAAAATTTTTCTTGCAAATTCGTCGAGCATACCCTTTAAATCGCAGAGGGTTATACCCTTGTCGACTACAAGTCCTTCCATCTGGGAGAACATGGGGGAGTGGGTTGCGTCGTCGTCGCTTCTGTAAACCTTACCCGGCGATAAAATCTTAATGGGGGGCTGAGCCTTTTCCATAACCCTTATCTGCCCCGCGCTCGTCTGGGTTCGAAGAAGTAAATCTTCGGTTATATAGAAGGTGTCCTGCATATCCCTTGCAGGGTGATCTTTAGGGGTGTTGAGAGCGGTAAAGTTATAGTAATCGTTCTCGATTTCGGGTCCCTCGAATACGGTAAAGCCCATACCGGCAAAAATGGAGATAAGCTCACGCTTTACCAGCGTGTTTGGGTGGTACGCGCCCGTGGGTTTGGTAAGCCCGGGCATAGTCACGTCTATTGCCTCGGTCTTGTACTGCGCCTTAAGCTCCAACTGCTTAATGGTGGTCTCCAGGTTGGTAAATTCGCCCTCTGCCCACGTCTTAAGCGCGTTGATGACAGCTCCGACCTTGGGCTTGTCCTCTTTGGGAACGTCCTTCATAACCTTCATAAATTCCGAAAGCTCGCCGCCTCTGCCCAAGAACTTCATCTTGATCTGATACAGCGTATCGGATGATTGCACGTTTTGAATAGAGTCTGCGATCTTCTTTTTCAGATTTGTGATTTTTTCTTCAATCACTTGTTTAACGTCGTTCATAGTCCTTCCTTTTATCCGGCTTAAAAGCCTTAAATTTTTATTTTCAAAAAGTAGCGGCGGTAGGGCAATTTACAAAACAAAAAGCTCCCTGCGCTATACACAGGGAGCAAAATAATATGCTCGGTACCACCTGATTTCACGGCAAAATATGCCGCCTTCATTGCCCGCTTTACGCACGGGATACGGATTGTATTACTCTGCCCAAAAGCTTAATAAAAGCTTAAAAGAGCATTTCCCCAATCGGCTCGTAAGTGAATAACGTTTTGCTAGCAAACGGTTGGTCTTTCAGCCGTGTCCGAACCAACCTCTCTGTGATTGCCTTGAATTCTTCGTCTGTCTTAGTCAACGCCTTTCCAATTGAGTATATGATATCATTTTGGCAAGGGGTTGTCAATTATTTAAAATACGTTTTCAAATTTAATAATATATGCGTCGGGCAGGTTTTCGGTTATCTCCAAAAGCACCTCGATTTTTCCCAACGCCAAATCGTATTCGCTCTTATAAATGAGGGAGCAAGCCTCCGAAAGCCAATAATCAACGTAGGAGATATCGTTGTGCGGAATAAATACGTGTAGTTTTTCCTTTTTGTTCGACCACATATCCCTTACGGCGTAGGCGTCCTCGCGGTTAGCCGTCTTGTCCTCAACCTTATAATAAAGGGTCTCCAAGGCGTCGTGGAATTGACCGAATTGGTTTGAAATATATAAATCCGTCCATATAAAGAAGCCTATGGTCAGCAGTGTTGCCACAATAGTATAAACAATCGACCTTACCATTTTTGTTGCACTTTACAATTGAGTATTTTATACGGCTTACCCTTTATCTGAAAGTAAACTCTGCCGTTTCCGTCCACGGTCATAACCAGCACCTTCTTTAAGCTTACGTTCTGCCCCTTCAAAAGACTGTCAAACTCTTGCTCGTCCAAACCTGCAAGATGCATGTTTTTAACGTTTTTCTTTCCGTTTTCGATAATCAGCAGGGGGAGCGACTGTGTAATCTCCTCTTTTGGCAGAGCGGAAAAACTCCCGTTGGATTCGTACAGACCGTAATATACGTCGTCCAAATTAAAATACCCTGCTCCGCGCATGCTTTCAATCAAGTCGGAAATATCCAAATTATTCTTTCTAAGCTGATAGCTGTCTACGCCCTGCCTGTTGATAACCAGGCTGGGTTTTCCGCAGATGACCGTTTTCATAGGCGTAAACCACATATCCATAAGCCATACAATCTGGTGCAGAATAAAGATGGCTATGATAGAAATTACACCGTATAAAAGGGGAATGGAGCTGTCTGCCATAGGTATACAGGCAAGCTCTGCGATAAGCAGGGTTATAACGAACTCAAACGGTTGCATCTCGCCAATCTGGCTCTTACCCATAAGCCGCATAATTGACAGAAGCACAAAAAATATTATTGCCGTCCTGATAAATACCAAAGCCATATAATAAGTATTTGTAAATAGAAGTTCAAAAATGCAATTTTGTCAATAAAATCAACAATATTACATAAACTCAACGGCAAATTGATTGCAAAACGCAAGGGTTTGTGTTATACTGTCTTTATCCCGAACAGCGTAAAGTGGCACAGGCGTGGACAGCCCTGCACGAAAGGCATTAGCCTGCGGTTGTCGGGTGCGTCCTAAAAGTAGTTTACTAAAGCGGACGTCTATATTAAGGTGTCCGTTTTTCAATGCAACAGGAAATTCGTAAGTACGGCACGGAGAGATGCGAGGAGCTTTTAAAGCTCTGCGGCAACCCCGATAAAAAACTCAAAATAATCCATATCGCAGGTACCAACGGCAAGGGCAGCACTGCGGAGTATATCACTTCCGTTTTAATCTCCGCAGGCAAGAGGGTAGGTACTTTCACCTCGCCTGCGGTCTTTAGTTTCGAGGAGCAGTTCCGTGTCAACGGTCAGCCCCTTCTGCCCGAACGGTTACAAGGCTATTTAACAAAAGTTACGCAAATCGCCCAAGCTATCAAAGATACGCCCTCGCCCTTCGAGGTGCAGACGGCAGCCGCCCTCTTCTCCTTTTACAAAGAGGGGTGCGAATACGCCGTTGTAGAGTGTGGTTTAGGCGGAAAAGACGACGCAACCAACGCTATAGCTCAAAAGCAGGTTGCGGTAATAACCTCCGTTTCTATAGAACACACCGCCGAGCTCGGTTCAACGTTAAACGAGATATGCACGGCAAAGAGCGGTATAATAAAAAATTGTCCTGCGGTCGTCTGCGATTACCAGCCGCAAGAGGTCAAGCAATTTTTTGCAAGGTTTAACCCCGTCTATGCAGGTGAAAATATAATAATAGAAAATACCGAGCAGTCAGGTCAGGCGTTTAGGTATAAGGATAACCGCTATGAAATTAAAATGCTCGGCAAAGCCCAACCGTACAACGCCGCAACGGCAATAGAGGTTTGCAGGCTTTTGGATATAGACGAAAAGTTTATTGCCCAAGGCTTAAAGACTGCTAGAGTTGACGGCAGGCTTGAAGTAATAAATTGCAGAGGCGTTAAATATATTTTAGACGGCGGTCACAATCCCGGGGCGGTTAAAGAGCTTGCGGGCGTACTTTCGGATATAAAAGGGGAAAAGGAGCTTATATTCGGCTGTCTTTCCGATAAGGACGTCGAGGGCATTGCAACAGAGCTTTCACCCTATTTCAAAAGGGCGGTTCTTTTCAGTCCGAATAGCTGCAGGGCTATGGCTCTTGAAAAGATAGAAGGGGCTTTTACAGGGAAGACAGAATATATAATTGCAGAAAACGTCACTTCCGCACTTGAAAAAACCGAGTGCGAAACGGTGGTCGTTTGCGGTTCGTTTACGTTTTTAAAGGAGGCAAGAGAGTGGATAAGAAAGCGGCGATGAAGGCAATAGAAGATTTGCTCATAGCCATAGGCGAAGACCCCGAAAGGGAGGGGTTAAAGGATACTCCCAGAAGGGTTGCGGAGGCATTTGCTGAGTTTACGTCCGGCTCTGCGCAAGACGCAAAGCTTGCCCTTTCCAAGACCTTTAACGTCGAGGGCGGCGATATGATTATCGAAAAGGACATCACCTTTTCCTCCACGTGCGAACACCATTTAATGCCCTTCTTCGGCAAGGTGGCGATAGCGTATATTCCCGACGGTAAGGTGGTGGGTCTTTCAAAGCTTGCCCGTTGCGTAGAGGCATATTCCAAAAATCTACAGCTTCAGGAAAGGTTAACCGCCCAGATTGCCCAGGCGGTTATGACGGAACTTGCCCCCCAAGGCGTTCTCGTCTACTGCGAGGCGGAGCATACCTGCATGACCTGCAGGGGGGTCAAAAAACCCGGTTCAAGCACGGTCACGTATAAAATATTAGGCTCCTTCCCCCAAGAGGAAGTATCAAGGGCATTGGCAATAATAAAGGGTTAAGCAATGGTTATCGGAAATAAAGTATTCGAAAATTACACCTACGTAATGGCTATAATAAATCTTACTCCCGACAGCTTTTATTCCCCCAGCCGCACCTTGGCTGACGACGTTTTATTCCGCACCGAACGTGCAATAAAAGAGGGGGCGGCAATTATAGATTTAGGCGCGCAATCGACCAGACCCGGATACCGAGAGGTGCCTCCCGAAGAGGAGCTTGCCCGACTCGAAAAGCCGCTGGAGGCGGTTTTAAAAAACTTCGATATCCCCGTTTCGGTGGATACCTATTTCCCCAAAGTTGCAAAGGCGGCTTTTGACATGGGTGCGCATTTGCTCAATGATATATGGGGGTTAACGGCTCAAGGCATGGCAGAAGTCGTGGCAAAAGCCAACGGCTCGGTTTGTATTATGCACAACGCAAAAAATAAACTTGAAGGCGATATCTTTCCGCAGATAGAGAGCTTTTTATCCTCTTCCGTCCAAAAGGCGTTAAAGGCAGGGATAGATAAAGATAAAATCTGTTTGGACGGCGGTATAGGCTTTGCAAAGGACAGGGAACAGAATTGGCAGCTGTTGAATAACTACGACCGTCTTTCCTCGTTGGGTTATCCTCTTCTTTTAGGCACAAGCCGCAAATCGCTTTTCGGCGGCGTTGCGGAGGAAAGGCTTCAGCCTACTATAGAGTCTACCCGACTTGCCGTCCGTAAAAAAATACTGTTTGTAAGGGTACACGACGTAAAGGAAAACGTTCAGGCAATAAAGGAGGAATATGAACACGATTAATATAAAAGGAGTAAAGGTTTCAGCCTGTCACGGCGTGTTGGAGAGTGAAAAGCGTGAACCTCAACCCTTCGTCTTTGACGTTGCGATAGAGTGTGATATTACTTCATCCGTATTGTCTGACAACGTTAACGACACGGTTGACTACGCCGAGGTCTGTACAATAGTCACCGACTACTGCAAGAAAAATTGCTTCAACCTTATCGAGCGTTTAGCAAACGGTGCAGCGGAGGAGATTATTAAGAAATTCCCAATAATCAAGGCGGTAGAGGTTACCGTTCACAAGCCTCACGCCCCCATACCCTACCCGTTTGACGACGTGTTTGTTATGGCAAGGGTGGAGCGCAACGAAGTCGTTCTGTCTCTAGGTTCCAGCGAGGGCGAAAAAGAGGAGAGTTTACAATTCGCCGTAGACAGACTTGCGAAAACTGACGGTATAGAAGTTTTAAAAGTTTCTTCCTTTATTCAAAGCAGTCCTTACGGCGGCGTAGCGAAGAATAAATTTTTAAACGGAGCAGTACTTATAAGCACTATTCTTTCCCCTCGGCGTCTATTAAAAATAATCAACCAAATAGAGGCGGAGGGCGGCAGAGTACGTACTAAACGTTGGGCTGACAGAACGCTGGATATAGACATTATTTATTTCGGCAACAAGCTCGTTGAGGAAAACGGATTGTGTATACCCCATCCCGACTACATAAACAGGCAATTCGTCCTTATTCCGATTAAGCAAATCGTTCCCCAGTTTGTCTGCCCTCTGACGCACAAACGCGTAATCGATTTATAAACATAGGTTAAGAAAAACCATCACAACTGCAAATAATTACAAGGCGGCGTCAAGTCGCCTTAATTTTTTTGTGCAATTTGCACAATAATTTTAAAAATGACTATACAAAATCTGCAAGGAGTGCTATAATTTAGCATAGTGGAAAAAAGTTTTTTTCACTCAGTATTTGTATTCATTTTAGACGTTTCGGGCAATAATTTTGCCTGAAAAGGAGAGTAAATATTTTGGAAAAGATAGGCATTATTGACCTTGGGTCAAACTCGGCAAGGCTCGTCATAGTCAACCTCTTCGAACAGGGCTATTTTATGGTCGTTGACGAACTCAAAGAGAGTGTCAGGCTTGGGCAGGATATGGAGCGTGACGGCTTCTTAAAACCCCAGAGAGTAGCTGAAACTATCAAGACTCTGCGTATGTTCAAGAGGCTGTGCGACGCAAGCGGCGCAACGCGCATAATCGCGGTAGCTACAGAGGCTGTTCGCCGTGCCAAAAACCAGCGTTCGTTTTTGGACGAAATTCAGACCAGCTGCGGAATAAAACTGCGTGTACTGACGGCGGAAGAGGAATGTACGCTGGTCTATAGGGGCGTTATAAACACAATGGATATCCCTAAGGGCATCATCTTAGAGATTGGCGGCGGCTGTACGAAAATCGTCTACTACAACCGCAGGAATATGCTCAACTACGCAACCATTCCCTTAGGTGCGGTTACCTTAACAGACTTATTCTCCGACCCTGCCTTAAAGCCCGAAGAACAGGCTGCAAAGATGGAGGCATACGTTGCAGAGCAGCTTAACTCTATTGAATGGCTGAACGAGCTCGATCCCGACACACAGCTTATAGGTGTGGGCGGTTCTTTCCGCAACCTCTTTAAAATCACGAAGATGGTGCACAAATATCCTTTGGACACGGTGCATAATTTCAACCTTGCGGCAGAGGATTTTTATCCCGTATACGATATGATAAAGGTTCTCGACCTTGACAAGAAAAAGAAGATTAAGGGCTTATCTGCTGAAAGAGCGGATATACTCCCTGCTGCGCTTGCCATTATCAAGATGTTTATCACCAAGTGCGGTTTTGAAAGCTTCACTATTTCCGGTTCGGGTTTAAGGGAAGGCATTATGTTCAACCAGGCTCTGCCCTCGACAATAGATAAACCCGTATCCGACGTTATGAATTACTCGCTCACCACGCTGGTTAAGTACTACGACTGCGACGAAAAGCACGTTGAACACGTAGTAAATTTAAGCGTTCAGCTGTTTAAACAGCTTCGCGTTCTGCATAAATTCCCCAGACAGTATTTAAAGGTACTTAAGATTGCCGCAACCCTTCACGACTGCGGAATGAGAATTAAGTACTATAACCACCAGCGTCACAGCTGCTATATGATACTTAATTCAACCCTCTACGGCGTAACCCACAGGGAGATAGTGCTTGCCGCATTCACGGCTTGCTGTCATAAAAAAGAGGATATCAACGCCTACGAGTGGAACCGTTACAGGGACGTATTGCAGGAGGACGACGTGGAAATCGTCAAACGTCTGGGCGTAATGCTCCGTATAGCCGAAAGCCTGGATAGGAGCATGGCTGGCGTGGTTAAGGGAATTAACTGCGATATTTTAGGCGACTCCGTAATTATGAAGACCGAAGTCGAAGGCGACGCAACCTTGGAGATAAGGGACGCCCTCGCCGCTTCAGCCGAATTCAAGAAGTCCTTCCGCAAGAATTTGGAAATTCTTTAATTATAAAATTTATCAAAAAATACAGATGCCGCAAACCTAGCGGCATTTGTTTTAGCGGCTTTACCGCCGAACAGTATGGTTATTTTAGCGAGCGCGTCCCCCAGAAGGAAAGAATTGCTTAAGCAAATTTTTCCCCGATTTGAAATAATTCCCGCCGTCGGGCAGGAGAAGGCGGATAAAAATCTGCCCCCTGAAGACTACGTTGCCGCATTGGCGGCGCAAAAGTGCGACGAGGTTTTCGCCTCTCACGGCGACAGCCTTGTAATCGGCTGCGATACAATCGTCGTTTTTAACGGTAAAATTTTAGGCAAACCCGGAGATAGCGAGGATGCTATAAATACGTTAAAGGCGTTATCGGGCAAAACCCATCAGGTTATGACGGGGGTATGTATTCGCACGTCGCAAAAGAGACTTGTAGAGGTGGACGTAACCGAGGTTACATTCAACGAACTTTCGGAAGAGTTTATAAAGGAGTACGTTGCAAGCGGTTCGCCTATGGATAAGGCAGGCAGCTACGGTATACAGGACGGGGGAGTGGTCAAAAGCTACTGCGGCAGTTACACCAACGTCGTGGGTTTACCGGTAGAGTTGGTTAAAACAATGGTTAAGGACGCTTTAAGCTAAGGCGTTGAGTAAAGATAATGAACAGACTTGTAATCGATTTAGGTAGCTGGACTACCAAAATATATATGTTAGGTTGCGGCGTCGTCCTCTCGGAGGCAACCTGCGTTGCCGTTGCACAAGAGGACGGAGAGGTTATAGTAAAAGCCCTCGGCAATACCGCAAGGGAGCTTTCGGGCAAAGCCGCAAAGGACACCCGTATAGTAAACCCCGTTTTCGAAGGCGATATCGTACACCCCGAGCTTGCGGCACAGCTTTTAAGATACTTCCTTGAAAAGATAGAAATAACGCCCAAAAAGGCGATAAAGACGGAGGTCTTGTTCGTCGTACCGTGCAGCGCGGACGAAAATTTAAGGCAAAAGTATATCGACCTTGCCCTCGATTGTTCAATCGGCAGGGTGTATTTTACACGCACGCCGTATGCGGCGGTGCTCGGTCACAACGTCACTGTTTCAAATACCCGTCCGGTATTCTGTCTTGATTTAGGTTACGGCAAAAGCGACGTCGCCGTTTTTTCCTTGGACGGTATAATCACAGGCTTTACGGTAAATTTAGGCGGCGGCAACGTCGACGTGCATATTATGGATTTGCTTGCCGAGCAATTCAACACCCGTATAGGCGCAAATACTGCGGAAAAATTAAAAAACACCGTCGGCAGCCTCATAGAGGACGACAATAAAACGTTGGTTGTAGGCGGTAGGGATATGCTTACCGGCAACCCCTCGCAGACGGCGGTCAACTCCTCCGATTTAGAGGGGGTTATACGCCTGTACGTAGATAAAATCTGTGAATACGTAAGGGTGGTTTTATCCGACCTCCCTGCCGAAGTAGCCTCTGCCGTAGCGGAGGGCGGTGTGTACCTCTCCGGCGGACTTGCTAAAATGGACGGAATTGCGGACTATATCTCAGAGCGGTTGAAAATAGGCGTGAACGTATGCGAGGAACCCTCGCTCGCCTCGGTGATAGGCGGTTGTACCATACTCTCTTCGCCTCAGCTTTGCGAAAGGTTTGCAACCGTAGATTAATATAAGCATAATAGATTACAAGCTTATGTAATTTTTTTATAATTAATTTTCCTTATATATTGAAATCGGTTAATTATAGTGATATAATGCTATACGTAAAAGAGTAATCAGTGTTTTAAAAGGAGGGAACGGAGTATGACTTCACAGTTGTTGTATTCAATCGGCTTGCACAATCTGCCCTATTTAAGCTTTGACATCTGCGCTATTGTGTTAAACTCCCTCGTCCTGATAAATTTCGCTATAAACAAAAAGATTAACAATACGCTTACAAGGCTTTTCTACGCGCTTGCCGCCTCGTCTTTATTGGCGTCTGTTTTCAACCTTGTCTGCGTTATGCAGAGCGTAGTCTATATAGACCCTTTGGTCTGCAGCATACTCAATATTCTTTTTGTCGCTTCCTATAACGTTGCAGGTATAGTATTTTTTATCTACGTTGTAAAACTAGTTAATAAAAACGTCGATAAGGATACGTGGTGCAAAATAGCGGTGGCAGTTCTCTGTACAATAGTCGGTGCGGGTCTTATATTAAATATCCTCACCGTTTGCGGTATTGCGCAAATACATAAGAGCGTTTACGTCTCTATTATGAACGGCTGTCAGTTGCTCTCAACTCTCTTCGCCGTGACGTTGGTTGCGTTAAACAGGAAACGGCTCAGCAAAATTCAACGAATTAACGTCTATCTGTTCAGTGCGGTAAACGCCTTTGCGAACGTATGGCAGTTGCTTTTAAATTACGGCGTTATCGCCTACCAGATGCAGCTGGTAGCGTTCGCGCTTTCGGTTGCCGTACTGCTTGCATACGTTACGCTCCAACGCCCCGAAGACGAAACCGACCCGGTAAGCGGAATGTTCAACACGCATACTCACTTGTACCGTACCAACGAAAGGCTTCGTTCGGGCAAGCCCTTTTTTGCTTTCGTGTTTGAACTCTCCAATATGGCGATAGTAAATACGACTTTCGGCATTAAGGGCGGCAACGAAGTGATGAAGGCAATGGCTAACCGCATAAGGGACGTACTCCCCAAAAAGTTGCTTTTATACCGTCTTAACGGTGCCCGTTTTGCAATAAACTTCAACGACGAGGCGGAGTATAAGGAATTCGAACCCAAGTTTAAAGCTGTGTTTGAAGAGCCTGTTGAAGTAAACGAAACCAAGATCCGTATTGCATATACAGGCTGTATAATTGCGATGCCTACCGTAACTGACAAGGTGTCCGACATAGAGGAAATTTTAAAATATTACCGCTCCACGTCAAAGGCGTCGGACAAAGTTATGGTTGCCGACAAGGAGGCGGTTGAGAGGTCTCGCCGCAGGGAGCGTGTGGAATACGCCATTCAGAACGCCTTGAAAAACGGCGGCTTTGAGGTGTATTATCAGCCAATCTACTCCGTTGCGGAAAAGCGCGTAAGCTCCTGCGAGGCTCTTTTAAGGTTAATCGACGCAGAACTCGGTTTTATCGGTCCCGACGAATTCATTCCCATTGCGGAAGAGACGGGAAGGATTGTCGAGATAGGTCACTTTGTAATGGAAGAGGTCTGCCGCTTTATAAAGGATGACAGCCCTCAGCAATACGGTATCGACTTTATCGACGTCAACCTGTCCGTCATTCAGTGTATGCATCCCGAGATAACCGAAGATATCAACAATATAATCGCCATGTACGCAGTGCCGAGGAATATGGTCAACCTTGAGGTAACCGAAACGGCTTCGGCTAAGTCCTACGCGCTGTTACAGTCAAGGTTAAAGGAATTGCACCGCAGCGGCTTCACCATCTCTTTGGACGACTTCGGCTCCGGCTTCTCCTCGGTGGAATATCTTATAAACTTCCCGTTCGATATAGTAAAGCTGGACAAAGCCCTCGTCTGGGCGTATATGAGTACGGAAAAGTATGAACCGATTTTAAAGCACTATATGCCTATGCTTCACGGCTTAGGGCTTAAGATCGTCGCGGAGGGCGTAGAGACCAAGGAAATGCTTGAAGCTTTGGAAGATCTCGGTTGCGACTACATACAGGGCTATTATTTCTCCCGTCCTATCCCCAAGGCAAAGTTCCTTGAGTATATCAAAAATGCCGCAAAGGGTATTTTAACGGCGTAAAAGCTTAAATTCAAAACACAAAATGTATTCGGCGTTTGAAAAAGAACGCCGAATTTTATTTACTTTTTTTCGCCTTTTATATATAATTGTAATGTATGAAAAAGCCTAATCAACAAATCCGCAACTTCTGTATCGTTGCGCACATAGACCACGGCAAGTCCACCTTGGCGGACAGGCTTATGGAGCTTACCGGTCAGGTATCCAAAAGGGATATGGAAGACCAACTCCTTGACAGTATGGATATCGAGAGGGAGAGGGGAATAACCATAAAACTTACCCCCGTCAGAATGTTCTACGACGCCGACGACGGCAACGAGTATATCTTCAACCTCATTGATACCCCGGGGCACGTTGACTTCACCTATGAAGTCTCCCGTTCGCTTGCCGCCTGCGAGGGCGCGATTTTAATCGTGGACGCGAGCCAGGGCATAGAGGCGCAGACGCTTGCAAACGTCTACCTTGCCCTCGACAACAATTTAGAGATATTGCCCGTAATAAACAAGATAGACCTGCCCTCCGCCCGTCCCGACGAGGCTAAAAAGGAGATAGAGGACGTCATAGGTTTAGACGCTTCCTACGCCCCTTTAATTTCAGCCAAGGACGGCACCAACGTCAAAGAGGTGTTGGAGGCATGCGTAAAATATTTCCCTCCCCCCGACGGCGATTTGGACGCCCCTTTAAAGGCTTTGATTTTCGACAGTTATTACGACAATTATAAGGGCGTTATGCTCTTTGTAAGGGTCAAAGACGGCAAGGTAGAGGTTGGCGATAAAATAACCACCTTCCGCTCGGACAAGGTTTACGAGGTAACCGAGGTCGGCGTTTTCGCCCCTGCACAGCTCCCGAAAGATTGTCTGTTTGCAGGCGAAGTCGGCTACATAGCCGCGTCAATCAAATCCATTCAGGACGTAGCCGTCGGCGATACCGTCATCAATGCAGAGGACAGGGCGGCAGAACCTCTCCCCGGCTACAAAACCGTTCAGCCCGTGGTTTTCTGCGGAATTTACCCTTTAGACGGCAGCAAGTTCGGTGATTTAAAAGACGCCCTTCTTAAATTACAGTTAAACGACGCGTCGCTCACGTTCGAGGCGGATACCTCTCAGGCGTTGGGCTTCGGCTTCCGCTGCGGTTTCTTAGGACTTCTGCATATGGAAATTATGCAGGAAAGGCTTGAAAGGGAGTTCAATTTAGATATAATAACCACCGCCCCCTCTGTAAGTTACAGGGTTATTAAAACCGACGGCAGCGAGCTGTTTGTAGACAACCCCTCGCACCTGCCCCCCGTATCAGAAATCGACTATATGGAGGAGCCGATAGTCCATACCGATATATATTCACCCCCCGACTACCTCGGTCAGGTTATGGACTTGTGCAGGGATAAGAGGGGTGTATTCGAGCAGATGACCTACCTCGATGCAAACCGTGTCAAGCTGGAATACCGTCTGCCTTTAAACGAGATAATCTTCGACTTCTTCGACCAGATTAAATCACGCACCAGGGGATATGCAAGCTTCGACTACGAGTTTTTAGGCTACGAACGCTCAAAGCTCGTAAAGCTTGATATCCTGCTCAACGGTGACGTCTGCGACGCACTCTCCATAATAGTTCACGAGGACGGTGCTTACAGCAGGGGCAGAATGCTGTGCGAAAATTTAAAAGATGCAATCCCCCGTCAGCTGTTCGAAATACCCGTCCAGGCTGCAATCGGCGGTAAGATTATCGCAAGAGAGACGGTCAAAGCAATGAGAAAGGACGTGCTTGCAAAGTGCTACGGCGGCGATATAACCCGTAAGAAGAAGCTTTTAGAAAAGCAGAAAGAGGGTAAAAAGCGTATGCGCACCATAGGCAGCGTAGAAGTACCCTCCGAAGTATTCATGCAGATTTTAAAGACCAACAAGGATTAGTTTTAAAGGATTAATCTACTATGCAACAAACCTTCTTCAACGCCGTATACGAGGCGGTTAAACAAATACCTTTGGGAAAGGTTGCAACCTACGGCGATATTGCAAAAAAAATCGGTGCGCCGAGGGCTGCCCGTCAGGTTGGCTGGGCGTTGCACAATAACCCCCGCCCGATCGAGATACCCTGCCACCGTGTAGTGTTTGCAGACGGCAGGTTAAGCACAGGTTTTGCCTTCGGTGGTGAGCAGGTGCAAAGGCAACTATTAGAGAGCGAAGGCGTCAAAGTTTCTCTCGACAACAGAGTAGATTTAAAAAAATACAGGTGTTAAATGGCAGGAATATACGTTCATATACCCTTTTGTAGACAAAAATGCCGCTATTGCGACTTCACTTCCTTCCCCGATAAATTAGGCTTTGCTGAGAGCTATATGACCTGCGTATACCACGAAATGGCAATGCGCAGCGAGGAGCTTAAAAATTACGTTTTCGATACGCTATACATAGGCGGAGGCACTCCCTCAATCATAGACGAAAGCTATATCGCAATGCTCGTTGCAGCTGCAAAGAAGTATTTCAAGCTTAGCGAAAACGCCGAAATAACCATAGAGATGAACCCCGGCACGGTCAGCAAGGAGAAGATAGAACTCTATAAAAAGGTGGGCATTAACCGCTTTTCGGTTGGTTTGCAGACGGCAATAGATAGCCAGCTTGAGGAGCTTGGCAGGTGCCATACGCTCAATCAATTCGTAACCTGCGCAAAGTATTTAAGCGGAGAGAATTTCAGCGTAGATATAATGATAGGCTTAAAGGGGCAGACGGAAGACGATATTTGCAAATCTATTCAGGTTGCCTCGTCCTTCGGTGCAAGCCATATCAGTATGTACGCCTTAACCCCCGAGGACGGTACTCCCATCTACACCGACTATTTAAACGGCGAACTGCCCGACAGCGACGAGGTAGCCGCTATGTATGAGTGCGGAGTGTCTAAGTTAAAGGAGCTGGGTTTTGACAGGTACGAGGTCTCCAATTTCTGCAAGAGGGGCAAGGAGAGCAGGCACAACTTAAACTATTGGAAGCGTGGAGAATACATAGGCTTCGGCGTATCGGCTTCGTCGCATATAGATAACGTCCGCTTTACCAACACCTTTGATTTGGACGAGTATTTCAAATGCATAATGACCAACTGCTTCCCCGTAGTAAGCAGCGAAAAGGTGGAAAGGCAGGGAGCGATGGAGGAGAGCATAATGCTCGCCATGCGAACGGTTAAGGGGCTCAACCTTTCAAAGTTTGAAAAGAAATTTTCCTGTTCCTTCCGCAAGGAATACGCCGACGCCCTCGAAAAGAACGCAGAGTATTTGGAGGAAGTAGACGGCTATCTGCGCATCAAGCCCGAATACCTCTACGTTCAAAACTCAATCATCTGCGATTTCTTCAAAGAATAGTGGGCGCCCCACAGCGGTGTATCTTAATTACTTAATTACTATTCTAGGTCAACACAAATCAAACAAGGGTTCCCCTTGACTTTGTATCTTAATTACTTGGTTACTTGACATGCTCAACACAAATCAAACAAGGGTTCCCATTGACTTTGTATCTTAATAGCTTGATTACTAGTCTAGGTCAACACAAATCAAGCAGTTGGCAATCCCAGACTCCCCACCGTCATTGCGAAGGAGCGCACGAAGTGCGCCCTGTGGCAATCCCATCGGGTATGCTGTCACCAATTCTAATAATTACTCCTCAATTTAACTTTCCCTAAAGAATAGGGAAAGCGGGTCGCCCGTCAAGGGCGAGCCGATAGAGTTTGACTATTAATTATAACATTATAAACGTTGGCTCACACAGTCAACGTTTTTTTATATAAAAAAACATAGCAACAGTAAAATCCATTGTTGATAACTCTTTAATGATAGGCAAAAAAAGGCATATTTTAAGTAGTTTATGCACAAAAAGTTATGCACAAAAGCATTGTCGACAACCTTAAAAAAACAAGAGTTTTCAAAAGTTATCAACAAAACACCGAAAATATAACAAAAATCACTCGATTTCGTTTAAAAAAATATGTCAAATGTTAATATTTGCAAATAAGTTATCAACAATTCAAAAATAACAACTATGTATAATCGGTGCAACCCCCAATAAATTATTCAGCCTGGCTCTCTCTTTCGGTAATAATTCTTCCGCTCTTGCCGTCAACTAGGTAGGCTTTTACATTTCTTTCTCTGTCGCACACGCTGACGTAATAATAGCATCCGTCGTCATAGATAAGCCTGACGCCTATTTCGCCTAAAAACCTGTTTCTTTGAGTCAGGTTTTCAAACCTATCCCTGTCATATTCAATAACGCCGTTTAGTGCGCTTTTCCAATCGATTGTCCCCGTTTCAAACACGTTCCTTACGTTTATCTCGCTCTCTTTTCCGTCAACGGTAAGCTTTACGGTCAAGCTCTCCTCGCCATTCAAATTTGCGGAAAAGCTTAAATAAAAGCTGTTTGAAACAGACATATAGCTCATCTCACCGCTAAAGCTTTCAACCTCGGCAACGACGCAAGAAGGGGAGGTATTGCATTTATAGTACACCTCGCAGACGGTTGTCATATCACCCTTAACCCCGTCTTGGCAAAACGGCGTTTCCCTGTCGCTGCAAAAAATCTTCAGCTCGTAATTATCCTCTTTGCACAGATAGACCTCTCTTCTGTTTTCAGATACGTAGCTCGTATAGTCAACCTTCTTATTGCAAGAAGGCAGAATGGAAAGACTGCTTGCCGTAAGGCACAGACAGCAAATACCGCACACAAAAATTTTTTTCATATTTAAAATGTATTTAGCTAAAAGTAATAATATGATTAAGTATTTCAAACAGTTGATTTTTTTTTGAGTAAGTGATAAAATGTATAAAATATTATCTTATTGAATTCAGGGTCGTCCAGTTGCAGAAGCTTGTAGTTAAAACGGCGGTCAAAACCGTCTTAATCATAATGGGGATAATCATTGGTGCGTTTGCAATTTTTAACTTCGCATTCCCCCAACATATGGCGACTGCTATGGAAAGTCTGGGCAATTACAGCATGGCTGTAAAGTATGCTAATCTTCGCTATATGTACACGAGCGATAGCTTTGATTTAGCCCGTTGCTATGACGACAGTGTACTTGCAAGCGACGATAGCAATATCGTCTATTATGCAGAAAAGCTTATAAAAGACAAGAATTATCAGCTTGTCTGTACACAGCGCAATAAGCTGTATAACGATATGTATTCGGAGCAGTTAGGCAAAAGCTTTGACTACGATTTAAGGGTTCGAGCCACTCTATCCGTTGCGTATTACAACGAGGCGGTAAAAAATGAGGGGGACGAAAGGACAACCTACACCCAAAAGGCAATAGACTTTGCACTAGAGACAAACGGGGTAGACCGTTTTCCATACGGTAACGCCTTGATGACGCTGTCAATAAAAATTGCCAACAATTCGGACAAAGCCGCAGCGGAGAGTATGCTTGCAGTGCTCGACCGAGTAACCCCTTTAGAAGAAGAAAAAAACGACTATGATTACGTTATAAAAAAGCTTACTGACGTATAAATAGGAAAACAATTAAACTCAAAGAAAAAAACATAACCAAAGTTTAAGATATATAGAGGAGAAATAAAATGAGTAAAATCGTAAAAGAGGCTCTTACCTTCGACGACGTACTTTTAATTCCTTCCGCATCGGAAGTCGTACCTGCAACTGCAGACTTACGCACCACGCTTTGCGAAGGCATTAATCTTAACGTGCCGCTTTTATCGGCAGCAATGGATACCGTAACCGAAAACCGTCTTGCAATTGCAATCGCAAGGGAAGGCGGCTTAGGCATCATTCACAAGAACATGTCCATAGAGGAGCAGGCATTGCAGGTTGACAAAGTTAAAAGGAGCGAACACGGCGTTATAACCGACCCCTTCTTCTTAACCCCCGAAGAGCCTGTTTCCGCAGCGCAGGCTTTAATGGAAAAGTATCGTATTTCGGGCGTTCCCATCACAAAGAACGGTAAGCTTGTAGGTATTTTAACCAACCGTGACTTGCGTTTTGAAACTGATTTTAACCAGCCTATTTCGGCTATAATGACCAAGGAAAATCTGGTCACCGCACCCGAAGGTACTTCTTTGGCGGAAGCTCAGAAAATCTTAGGCAAACACCGTATCGAAAAGCTTCCTATAGTAGATAAAGACGGCTACTTAAAGGGTCTTATCACTATTAAAGATATTGAAAAATCAATCCAATATCCCAACCGTGCAACCGACAAAAAGGGCAGACTTTTGGTTGGCGCGGCAATCGGCGCAACCGTGGATATGCTCGACAGAATTCAGGCTCTTGTTGACAATCACGTAGATATCGTCGTGCTCGACTCTGCTCACGGACATTCCAAGAATATCATCAAACACGTTGAAAAGGCTAAAAACGCCTTCCCCAACCTTCCTTTGATTGCCGGTAACGTAGTTACTGCGGAGGCTACTCACGATTTAATGAGTGCGGGCGCAGACGTAGTTAAGGTAGGTATAGGTCCCGGCTCTATCTGCACAACCCGTATCGTTGCAGGTATCGGTATGCCCCAGCTCACAGCAATTATGGACTGCGCAGAGGAGGCAGACAAGCTCGGTAAGCGTATAATTGCCGACGGCGGTATCAAGTACTCAGGCGATATAGTAAAGGCAATCGCCGCTGGCGGCAGTGCGGTTATGCTCGGTTCGCTCTTTGCAGGCACTACCGAAGCTCCCGGCGAGCTGGAAATTTACCAAGGCAGAAGCTTCAAGTCCTACCGCGGTATGGGTTCCCTTCCCGCAATGGCAAAGGGCGGCAAGGACAGGTACTTCCAGACGGAGGCGAAGAAGTTCGTACCCGAAGGCGTAGAGGGACGCGTTCCCTACAGGGGTGCTTTGGCAGATATCATCTTCCAGCTTATGGGCGGTCTGCGTTCAGGTATGGGTTACACGGGTAACGCTACCATTGACGAGCTGAGAAAGAACGGCAGATTTGTCAAGATGACGGCTGCATCTTTGGCAGAATCTCACCCTCACGATATCTCTATAACTAAGGAAGCTCCTAACTACTCACCCAAAGCATAATTTTTGCGGAGACGTTCGTCTCCGCAAACTCTGTTTATTTAAAATTAATTACGGAAGTTAAATATGGAACATCAAAAAGTATTAATTCTCGATTTCGGCGGACAGTACAACCAGCTTATAGCCCGCAGAGTACGTGAACTCAACGTTTTCTGCGACCTTTTACCCTGCGATATATCGCTCGAAAAAATAAAGCAGTATAACCCCATCGGCATCATCTTCACGGGCGGACCCAACAGCGTTTACGAAGAGGGCAGCCCCCGTATAGATAAGGGCGTATTCGAGCTGGGTATTCCCATACTCGGCATCTGCTACGGCTGTCAGCTTATGGCGCACACCCTCGGCGGCACGGTTGAAAGGGCAACCACTTCCGAATACGGTAAGGTAGAGGTAGAGTATCTCTCTTCGCCTATCACAAAGGAAATGCCCAAAAGCGCAGTCTGCTGGATGAGCCATACGGATAGAATTACCAAACTCCCCGAAGGCTTTGTAAAAATCGCTCAGTCGGATAACTGCCCCTACGCAGCATTCGGCGACGAGGGAAGGGGGCTGTACGGCGTACAGTTCCACCCCGAGGTCAACCACACCTTTATGGGTACGCAGATTTTAAAGAATTTCTTGTACGATGTCTGCAAGGCAAAGGGCGATTGGACAATGTCCAACTTCGTTGCTAACCAGATTACGGCATTAAGGGAGAAAATCGGTAATAAAAAGGTACTCTGCGCAATGTCGGGCGGCGTAGACTCCGCCGTAGCCGCAACGCTTTTGCACAAGGCGGTAGGCGACCAGCTCACCTGCGTATTCGTCGACCACGGACTTTTAAGAAAGTACGAGGCGGACGAGGTTATGTCCGTATTCAAAGACGGTTTAGGAATGAACCTTATCAAGGCAGACGACGGCGAAATCTTTCTTGAAAAATTGGTTGGCATATCAGACCCCGAAACCAAGAGAAAGATAATAGGCGAACAGTTCATTCGTTCGTTTGAGAAGCAGGCAAAGGCTATCGGCAAGGTAGACTTCCTCGTTCAAGGCACCATATATCCCGACGTAATTGAAAGCGGCAAGGGCAAATCGGCAGTTATCAAGAGCCACCACAACGTAGGCGGACTTCCCTCGGTAGTAGACTTTGAAGAGATTATCGAACCTTTGAGAGATCTGTTCAAGGACGAAGTAAGAAAGGTCGGCTTTGAATTAGGTCTGCCTAAAAACGTAGTCATGCGTCAACCCTTCCCCGGTCCCGGTCTTGCAATCAGAATTATGGGAGAGGTAACCAAGGAAAAGCTTGAAACCCTCCGCGACAGCGACTATATCCTGCGTGACGAAATAGCAAAGGCAGGGTTAGATACCGAGATCTGGCAGTACTTCACGGTAATCACCAACTCCAAGACGGTAGGCGTTCAGGGCGACTTCAGAACGTATGAAAACGTAGTTGCAATCCGTGCGGTAACCTCGATTGACGCTATGACGGCAGACTGGGCAAGGATACCCTACGACGTTCTTGAAACCATCTCTACAAGGATTGTAAACGAGGTTAAGCACGTTAACCGTATCGTCTACGATATCACTTCCAAACCTCCTGCAACCATCGAGTGGGAGTAAAAAATATAAAGGCTTTTACGGGACGGGCAACCGCCCCGTATTTTATAAAGAGAGAAGTATTATGAATATCGATTGGAACAGCGATAATTACGATAAAAGCTTTAATTTTGTTTACGGCTACGGCGAAGGGGTTGCGGACCTTATCACCGAACCCAAGGCTTCTTTAGTTTGCGATCTCGGCTGCGGAACGGGAGCGTTGACCAAAAAGCTTGCCGAGAGGGGGTATAACGTCATAGGCATAGACGCCTCCGAGCAAATGTTGAATAGGGCTAAAGAGGCATACCCCGAATTGCAGTTTATACAGGCAGACGCACTCAGCTTTACTTTAAAGGAGAAGGCGGACGTCATCTTTTCCAACGCAGTATTTCATTGGATAGACAGGTGTAATCAGCCTGTTCTGCTTAAAAATATTGCTAAAAATTTGAAGCAAGGCGGCAGGCTTGTCTGTGAGTTTGGGGGTTACGGCTGTGCTCAAACGGTGCATAACGCCTTAAAAACCTGTTTCGAACGTCACAATTTAACCTATCATCATCCCCATTACTTCCCCACGATAGGTGAGTACGCACCCCTTTTGGAAGAGGCAGGGCTTAAGGTAACGTATGCCGCACTCTTCGACAGACCGACAAGACAGGTTGGCGAACACGGCGTTGCAGATTGGATAAATATGTTCCTTCCCGCAGTGTTCAAGGGGGTAGACGAGAGCGAGAAAAACGCAATTATCAAAGAGGCGGAGGAGCTTACTAAACCGACGTTATATACCCCGAGCGGTTGGTTTGTGGACTACGTTCGCATACGCTTAACCGCCGTAAAGGTTTAAAAAACCAATTGCAAGAGTAATCAAAAAAATTCTCTTGCAATTTTTATATATTGATGTTATACTTATGTTTCAAGGCAGGTTAATGTGTAGAATTGTTAAATCTGCCCCAAAGCAAAATTATGACAGAGATTGAAAGAATTAAAAGCATTTTAAATCCCCATAAAGAGGCGGATAAACAATTTTATCTCGACCTTTTGGACGGCGAAAAACAGACCAAGTGGGAAAACGACCACGTCGCCGCCGTTCTTGCTATGCTCAAAATTCTGTATATCTCCAAGCTGAATAAAAAAATCAAGGACGCCGAAAGCGAAAAGTTTATATTAACCCACTCTTCGGACTACGACGCGGAAAAATACCAAAAAGTACTACAGCTCGACGCAACGGTTGCAAGCTGTAAACAAAAGAGGGAGAGTTACAAGTGCTTTTTCGACGAACCCTATTTCGCCAGAATGGATTTAACCGACGATAAAGACGGGTATAATTCCTACTATATCGGTAAGCACGGCGACGAAGGGTTGGAAATAGTAGACTGGCGCGCCCCCATGGCGAGGCGTTACTACCAGAAGAGCAAGCTAGAATTTTCCATAAACGAGTTCAATTTCAAACTTGTTTTACGCCGTGCTATACGTACCTTAAACGGAAAGGTTGTGGACTTTAAAAACGAATACCTCTCCGTAGGCGATAACCTCACTAAAGAGGAGATAGACGGCAGAGACGCCTCGGTAATATTCGACCCCTTTTTAAAGGAAATACTCTCCTCGCGCAAGGACAAGCAGGAGATTTGCGACATCATTGAAACCATACAGGAAAAGCAGTATGAGATAATCACCGCCCCTGCTCAGGCACAGTTTATCGTGCAGGGCGTAGCAGGCAGCGGCAAGACTATGATACTTCTGCACCGACTGTCATACCTATTATACAACGACGAAAATTTAAAGCCCTCGTCCGTCCTCGTCATAACTCCGTCGGACAGCTTCAACGCCTTTATCGACGAGCTTGCAAAAATACTGGAATTGGAGAGGGTTAAAACAGTAACGCTTGAAACCTACTACTTACGTCTATTAAAAAGCGCAGGTATCGAGCTTGACAAAAAAATAGACTACTCACTTGACCCAACGAACGAGTATTTACAGTATATCTACTCTCCGGCGTTCGTCAAGGATATGCGTAAAAAGCTGAATAACGTATACTCAAGCGTTCGCGCAATGCTGCCCAAGGAGAATGACGAC
Source organism: Candidatus Coproplasma sp. (assembly GCA_051884175.1). Classification (GTDB taxonomy): domain Bacteria; phylum Bacillota; class Clostridia; order Christensenellales; family Borkfalkiaceae; genus Coproplasma. The sequence continues at coordinate 56,417 of JBJEVD010000024.1, read as the reverse complement.
GAGTTTGTAGCAGCCATACTAAAGGCAATTTCAACGCAGAGAACGCTCTACGAAAAAATCAAAAACGCAGGCTTAAGAGTACGCCGCTGCGTACTTGGCGAGATAAAGGAAAAGCAGGACGGCGGTATTGCGTTCACCAAGCGAACGAGGGAGCTTTTCAACTGCGTTGAGGAGGTTGAGGAATTTTTAAAGGTCAACCGCGCAGATGCCCGAATGAACGGTTATTACTATTTCTATAAACAGCTCTTTACCTTTTACAAGGCTCTTCGCTTTATCCAAGCGAATTCTGCCCGTATCTGCGAGGGGGCAATATGCGACTTAAACAACTTAAAGAACACCGTCAATAAGGAAATAGAGGACTTAAAACGCTATAAACAACGTATAGAGGATAGAATGGAATACACCTATCCCGACCGAATTTTAAAGCGTGAGGAAACGCTTAAAGAGATAGAAAGGACAATTGCTTCCATTGAAAAAATCTCCTCTTTATTTGACGTAACCTGCGATTTTGCACAGGTTGTACGCAGTGAAAATTACCTTGTAAAAATAGGCAAATGCGAAAACACCGTTCAGCTTGCCCGTTTCTTCTACAAAAAGATTGTAGGCGAAACAAAGAAGAAATTCGGCTTAATACCAAACAAGCTTATACGTGGCGACGCCTACGTTTTATGTAGGCTGCTTACAGAGCTCGGATACAAATTGACCCCTGCATATGCCTTTGTTTTCGTAGATGAAGCGCAGGATATATCCCCCTGCGAATACGAAGTATTGCGCACCGTAAACGACAGTGCAAAGTTCAACGTGTTCGGTGATTTAAAGCAGAACGTTACGCCGTTCAGGGGCGTAGGCGACTGGTCGGTGCTGCCCTTCGAAACGTATGAATTAGACCTCAATTACCGCAATACCAACCAGATAGTATCGTACGTAAGGGATAACCTCAACGTGCAGATGCAGGCAATAGGTTTGGGAGGAGAAGAGGTTGAGTTAATCTCCCCTCGTCAGGTTTCTGCCTTCCTTGCCGATACTACAGGGTTAAGGGCGGTTATAACAAGCGAGAAGAACCTGCTCGAGTATGCAAAAAAGAGTTACAACCTTGTAAGGGAAAGCGGAAAGATTTCCAAAACCAAGATAAACCTTTTAACAGTCTACGAGAGCAAGGGACTGGAGTTCACCGCCGTTGCCGTAGTCGATTGCGATATGACGGATAATGAAAAATATATTGCCTACACCAGGGCGTTAAAGCGTCTTGCCGTAGTGAGAAGTAAGAAATAGCTTCCGAAAATTTTCGGGGGCTATTTTTTATAAAAAATAGTTTTTTGAGTTTTTTACTTTAAACGTCTAAATAAGGCATTTTTATTCCTTGACAATTAGTCAATAATAATTGAAATATCCGTACGGCTGTGGTATAATAAATTTGGAAAAATATATTCAATTTTCAAAAAATTGTAAGAGGAAGATAAATGGCTGCAAATAAAAAGGCAAAGGAGAATTTCGAGGCGTTGGATTTAGACGCCGATTTATTGGATTGCGTGTCCTACGCAACCTACTATAACCGCATACCGCTCTTCACGTCCTTCCGTTTGATAAACAGCGGAGAAAGCGATTTAGAGGGGTTAACCCTTTTAATTACAGGCGGCAACAGGCTTATTATGCCTGCAAAGGTTACGATTGACAATCTTGCGGCGCAGAGCAGTATGGAGGTAAAAACACCTCCGCTGCTTAATCCCAAGTTCTTAGCCGACCTCACCGAGGCGTGTGATTGTAACGTAAATATCACTGTTACAAGCGGTAAGACGGTTGTATGTTCAATTGACGCTTCCGTTAAAGCAATTTCAATGGAGAGCTGGTCTGGGCTCAACGGCAATGCCGAAATGCTCTCTGCCTTCGTCCGTCCGCGCCTTTCCGACTGCCAGAAAATTCTGGCAGAGGCAGGGCTTCAGCTTAAAACGTGGGGCTATTCAAAGGAATGGAGCGGTTACGCAGGCAGTGATAAAAACGGTGTAAACTTTGCGTTTGCCTCAATTTTTTCGGCAGTGCGCAACCTCAATATCGAAAGGGATGAGGGCGGCGACCCCACCGAACTTGTAAAGATAGGCAACGTTGCAGACGTCGTAACAGAGAGAAAAGCTAACCCCCTTTTAATGGCTGTGTTCGTTGCCTCTTGTCTGGAGTCGGCAAAGCTAAACCCCGTGATAATGGTGGGCAAGAGCAAGATAGGCGTAGGCGTATGGCTTAACGAAAGCTGCTTCAATTCCCCCACACAGGACGATTTATCGCTAATAGAGAGGTACGTCTCCACCGGTGTAAACAACCTTGCAATAGTCGATTGTGACGACCTCTTCGCCCACAAAAACGCAAGCTATTCAACCAGTGCTTCTCACTTCGTCTCCGCACTTCAGACGGAGGCTTTCGAGCTATGCATAGATATCCGCCGCTGCAGAATAGGCGGAATATTCCCTATGCCTATCAAAGTCGTAAGCGGTGCTTCCTATGAAATTTTAGGCGATAAAAACTATTCCTACGAGGCAAAGCCCGAAAAGCTGATTGACGCAGATAGACTTTCATTAAGCAGAAAATCTTCCAAGGACAGAAATTGGGAGAGGAGACTGTTAGACCTGTCGCTTAAAAACAACCTCTTAAACTTCCATTACTCAAGGGACTGCGTTCATCTGCTTTTACCCGATTTAGAGGGGTTTGTTTCCAACGTAGCCGAAAAGAATTATATTACCATGTTTGCAAGTGCAGACAAGTCGGAAAAGACGGCTCCCTTCGGTTTAAGCACTACGCACGCAAACCTTGCGGAGCTTGTAAAAATCGAACTCAATTCCAACACCGTCCGCGCCTGTTGCGGAGAAACGGTTCTGGCGGAGAACGTGCAGAACCTTATAAGAAAGGGCAGGGCGTCGAGCGAAGAGGTGGGTGCCAACACCCTGTATTTAGCCCTCGGCTTTTTAAAGTGGAAGAAAGCAGATGAAAAGGAGTTCAAGTACGCCCCTATAGTCCTGTTGCCGGTCAACGTCAAGCGCACCAAAACGCAGGGCGTAACTATTGAACTCGGCGAGGGGTACAGCCCCAACACTACGCTTTTGGAGTTCTTAAAACAGGAATTCGGCATAGATATAAGGGGGTTAGAGGAGCAGAAGCTCACCCCTTCGGAGATGATTGCCGTAATCCGTTCCAAGACTGCGAATATGAAGGGTTGGTTCGTCTACGAGGACGTATATCTTTCTCAATTCACTTTCGCAGGCTACGCCGTATGGAAGGACGTCAAGGAGAATATGTCCCTGTATAAGTCCAATCCGCTTATCGGCAGCCTTTTGGAGAACAAGAATAAATTTGAAGATAATAAGCTCTGCGGCGCAGACGAGGACAGGACTTCGCCCGACGAGGTGTTAACGCCCCTTCCTTGCGACTCTTCGCAGTTTGCCGCCGTTGCGGAATCGGCTAACGGTACGACCTTCGTGCTCCACGGTCCCCCCGGAACGGGCAAGAGCCAGACAATAACCAACATAATCGCCAACGCCCTCGACAAAGGTAAAAGGGTCCTCTTCGTCGCTGAAAAGCAAGCTGCTCTTCAGGTTGTAAAAAAGAGACTTGACGAGATAGGCATAGGCGAATTCTGTTTAGAGCTTCACAGCGGTAAGGCGGATAAGGGGGAGGTTGTACGTTCGATTGAAAATACCCTCGCCTTAAAATCACGCTACGACGATTCGCGTTTTAAAGCCGACAGCGAGAGTATTAAGGAGTACAGGGATACGCTTTCGCGCCCCTTGAAGGCACTGCACAAAAAGAGGGGGTTAGGCGTATCGGTATACCAAGGTATAATAAACTACCTCGCCAACGCATCTGCACCCGAGCTTGTCAATATCGAAAGCACGTTCTACGACAATTTAACGGCGAAAAAGCTGAGTGAATACGAGAATATGCTTCTCACCGCCCAGGCAGCCGCAAAGGAGTGCGGCGGAGCATACCGCTCACCGTTCACAAACGTAAACTTAACCGACTGCGACGAAAAGGTCAAGCGTTCGGTTCAGTTTGCAGCGGAAGTCGTGCTTGCCGAATTAAAGCATTTAAAGAACTATCTTGCCCTGTTTTTAGATACGTTCAACCAGAAGATTTCAACCTTCACTTCCAAGAAGCTGACCGCCTTAACCGAGATTGTACGCATACTTTCAGACGGTGATTTAAAGGTGTTCTTCAGCTGTGACGAGAGGGAGTTCCACCAATTCTACAACGCAAATCTGCGCTACGACGCAGGCGTTAAAAATTGGCTTATAAAGTTCAAGGACGTAATTGATTTATCCAAGTCGCTGGACGAAACGGAGGCTGAACTCAACAAGTGCAACGGCGATTGGCAGACCTCCAAACTGCTTGTTGTAACCGTCAAACGCCTTGCAAAAATTGCGCGCAACCCCATCAAAAACGCAGAGGTTTGCGACGTTATTAAATCTGCAATCGAAATTGAAAAGGATAAACGTACCATACTCACTTCAACGGGGTTAAGCTCCAACTTCCTCGGGCTTATGGGTTCGATAAACGAGAAGAAGAGAGGGGAGTTTTTAAGACCTCTGCACACCTTCCACGAGCTGTGCGCCGCCGTGTTTATGGACTACAATGCAGACTCCTTCAACTCTGTCTGCATCAGGGCAAACGACGGGCATTTACGCCCCCTGTTCAGCGGAATATCGGGTGCGGCTAAGGCGTTCTCGGATAGCTGCAGCTACTTCAACACAGCGGTCAAAGCCAATCCCGACGCAATCTCGGATGCGGATATTTACGACTACTATAACGACAAGTGTTCTGCATTAGTAGACAATATCGATATGCTCCCTGCCTGGTGTATGTACAAGGCAACCGCAAAGAAGCTCAACGACAACGGCTTAACCTTCATCACCGACGCTATGGAGAGCGGTCAGATTTCAAGCGAAAAAATTCTCTCCGCGTTCAGGAAGAACGTCTATAGAAATTTCGTTGCAAAAAATATCCCTGCCGACCCTGCATTATCCTGCTTCTCGGCAACGGTGTTGGACGATACGGCAAGCAGCTTCTCGCAGATAATGGAGGAGTACTACAAGCTTACCCGCGAGAAGATACGCTACGACTTAATCTCCAGGCTCCCCGGCGAGGGCACGGAGGGACCTATCGCGTTGGAGCTCATGTCCTTCCGCCGTCAGACCAAGAACAACTTAAGGGGTATTAATCTAAGAACACTCTTTGCCGAAATACCCGAAATATTAAAGGTTTGTTCGCCCTGTATGCTTATGAGCCCCTTTACCGTATCGCAGTACCTGCAGCCTTCGCCCGATATGTTCGACATAGTCGTATTCGACGAGGCGTCGCAGATGCCCACCTGCGAGGCTGTGCCCTCGCTTTCAAGGGCTAAGAGTGCGGTAATAGTCGGCGACCCCAAGCAGATGCCGCCCACGTCGTTCTTTATGTCGGTAGGCTACGACGAGGAGGAATCCGAAACCGAAGATTTAGACAGCGTATTGGACGACTGCCTTGCGTTAGGTATACCCGAAAAGCACCTGACCTGGCACTACCGCTCCAAGCACGAAAGCCTGATTGCATTCAGCAATATCAACTACTATTCGTCAAAGCTCTGCACCTTCCCCTCGCCCGACGCGCTTGACTCCAAGGTTAAGTTCAACTACGTGCAGGGCGGTGTGTACCAGAGGGGCGGCACAAAGTGCAATAAGGAGGAGGCGGAAGTCCTCATTGAAGAGGTTGTCCGCAGGTTATCCGACCCCGTACTTCGCCGCTCGTCAATAGGTATAGTAACCTTCTCCACGCCTCAACAGGTGTATATTGAAAAACTGCTTTCCAAAGTCCTTGCGGAAAAGGGGTTGGAAAGTTACGCCTACGACGGCGAGGAACCTCTCTTTGTAAAGAACCTTGAAAACGTTCAGGGCGACGAGAGGGACGTAATACTCTTCTCGGTGTGCTACGGCCCCGACGCAATGGGCAAGATATCGTTAAACTTCGGTCCGTTGAACCAGCTCGGCGGCTGGCGCAGGCTCAACGTTGCAGTGTCGAGGGCAAGGGAGGAGATGGTGGTGTTCTCCTCAATGCGGTATTCTATGATCGACCTTTCGCGCACGACGTCCAAGGGCGTTGCGGGGTTAAAGGCGTTTTTAGAGTTTGCGGAAAAGGGCAGGACGAGCATTGCCGCACCAAGCGACGAGGTTATAATCAACCGCAGCGGTATAGGCAAATACGTTGCCGCAGAACTCTCGTCATACGGCTATGAGTGTCGCTGCGATATCGGCGTGTCCGATTTCAAGATAGACGTCGGCGTGCTTGACCCCAACAATAAACACAACTTTATCCTTGCAATACTCTGCGACGGAAATTCCGAATTCTCCGTCAAAGACAAGTACGTTATGCAGTCCAATATCTTAAAGAGAAACAACTGGAACGTTATCAGACTGTATTCGGTCAACTTCTTCAATAATCCCAAGAGGGAGATTAAGAAGATTAAGGATTATCTGGATAAACTCACTTCCTCTTCGGGGGGTGTATCAGGCGGTTTCAAACGCCCCTACAGGCTTGCAAAGCCCAACGTAACCGCAGCGGATGCGGCAGCACTCGTCAGCGGCAATATGGATGCAGAGCTTATAAAGACCATAAAGGCGGTAGTCAATGCCGAAGAGCCAATCTCTTCAAAGTTCCTGGTTAAAAGGGTGCTTGCTGCGTACGGCATACAAAAGTACGGTTCAAGGTTAGAGGGTAAGATTAATTCTTTAGTTCCTGCTTGTTCATTCAAATCCAAGACGCTTTTAGGTACCACGCACTACTACAAAAACGAAAAGGTCTGCACCTTCGAGAGGTACAGGGTGGAGGATGAAAACCCCGTCCGCACAGCGGAAAGCGATTATTCGCCATTTGACGTGATCTCGCTTGTAAAAGCTATCTTGATGGAAAACGTGAGTATGTACCGTGACGAGCTTATCTTAGCCGTAGCCGCCCACTTCAAGACAAGGCGAACGGAGAAGTTTGCCGCCTATATCTCCTCGTGCATAGACGAGGGCTGTACAATGGGTATGTTTATTCGCAGTGTTTCGGACAGAATATCCTTAGGTTAATTTAATTTTCACAAAAAACGGCGGTGCAACACAAACTGATATGCACCGCCTAATATTATTTACTAAATCAATTCAAGTTTTGGGGTTACCGTCCTTATCCAACTTCCCGTCCGTACATATAACGGTCAGTCCTGAAAGACTGCCGTGCCAATTGGTACCTTTTGAAATGCTGTTCCACTGTTCAACAGTACCGTTATAATTAACAGTGTTTAGATTATCGCAATCTACAAAAACGTTGCTTCCAATACTGTCAATGTCCTTATCCAAGGTTACACTCTCAATGGAAGAGCAGTTTTTAAACGAAGAGTTGCCCAATCTCACCCCGCTTTCAATTCTTGCACTCGTTATTCCGCCAATATGGGAAAATGCATAACTTGAAATGGTGGTAACGTCACTTGGAATGATAATCTCGCCTTCAACTTTAGTACCGTTGATAAACAAGTTCTTTTCCGATTGGTTGCTGTTTACTAATAAGAATTGCAATCCGGACAAAGTGCACCAATCGGAGATATCACCGTTGAATTTAATATTAGTAAGATTATTGCATTCCTCGGCACAATCGGCAGATAATATTTTTACGCTTTTGGAAAACGTAATCTCGGTTAATTGCATACAGCCGCTAAAAGCATATGCTTTTATTTGGGTTACGCCATTACCTATAGTCACGCTCGTAATATTACAATTTTTAAATGCATTCTGCTCGATTACGGTTACAGCTTTACCGTTGTAAATTGAGGGAATAAAAATTTCGGTATCTGTACAAGTTCCTATCCCGATTACCGAATAGGTATTAGTATCGGTGTTTAATATCATATCAAGCCCCTGACTTCCGACTGCGCAGTATCCGCAATCGACGCAGACGTTATTCACCAGATTATGAGCGGCAGGCAGAATTTCTTCTGACTTATCCGTATATTGCTTTCCGTCAAAGGTCACGGTTGCAGTGTGCGTTTTAACGCCCTCCGTCGTGCAGGTGGCAGGGGTGGTATCGGCGGAAGTTACGTTGCCCGTTACCCTTTCAACGTGCTCTTCATTATGTGAACAGGTAAACGTAGCCGTCGCGCTTATAAAACCGTCCCAAGTCCAGCTTACGGCGTAATCGTGCCCCAGCGGCTCTTTTATTCCGTCGGTGTAGCTGTAACCGCATTCGCAGGTGTGGGTAGTATAACCCTGTTCCGTACAGGTAGGCGGGGTAACCGTATTAACGTAATTATGCCCAAGCGGTTGAGTTTCTTCGTCGGTATAGCTGTCGCCGCAAGCGCAGGTATGCTTTGTATATCCACCCTCGGTACAGGTGGCGTTAATCACCTCGGCAGAATAGCTGTGCTCGTGAGAGTTGCAGGCAACCAGCCACGCAGCCGCACACAGCGATGCAGCGCAAATAATAGATAAAAAGAGTTTTCTGTTCAAAATAATACCTCCGTTTACATATTAAATATTATCATAGAGAATATTATTTTGCAAGATTTTTGGTGTAACCGAAACGGTTACTTTTTTCACCGTTTGAGCGGTTTATTAATTTGAGTGTATTATTTTTATAAGTTAACTCAAACTGCTAATATGAAAGCAACAGGAATTGTAAGAAGAATAGACGAACTGGGTAGGGTAGTAATACCCAAGGAAATAAGGTCTACCTTGCGGTTAAAGTCGGGTGATCCGTTGGAAATATTCACCGAGCGTGACGAGCTTATGCTTAAAAAGTATTCGCCCATTGCCTCGCTGGATAAGTTTTCGGAGGGTACTGCAAAAAGTCTTTCCGACCTATCCGGTCACCTTGCAATAGTGTGCGACACCGACGAGGTTTTGCACGCTTCGGGCAGCGGAAGGAGGGAGGTTGCAGGTAAAGCAATTTCCCGGCGAATGGATAAACTTATGCAGGACAGACGCAGTTATGTCGCCAACCTCTCCGAGGGTGGCGACATCGTACCCATTTGCGAGGACAGCCAGAGCGAAATTACCGCACAGATTATCGTGCCCATAGTTGCAGGCGGCGACTGCCTTGGCGCAGTCGCGCTCATCTCCTGCGAACAGGGGGCTAAAATGGAGCCTGCCGCCTGCAAGCTTGCCCAGCTTTCAGCTACTATCTTAGCAGCTCAATTCGAGTGAAAAACCAAGGTTATATAAAGGGTGCGCTGATAATTTCCGTCGGCGGACTAATATCAAAGCTACTCGGTGCAATTTACCGAATACCCCTCGTTGCCTATCTCGGTGGCGAGGGTATGGGTATTTACCAGCTTGTATACCCCCTTTATTGCATACTCTTAACCGTATCTGCAAGCGGTATACCTACGGGTATAGCGCGGTTAATCTCGTCAGGCGGTCAAAAAGGAGCGGAGCTCAAAGCATTTTACTTATACGGCGGAATAGGGCTTGTCGGCTCTTTAATAATGTTTGCCCTCTCCGTTCCGCTCGCTAGCGCGCAGGGGGAGCCGGGTGTTGCGCTGTGCTGTAAAATACTCTCTCCCTCCGTCTTTTTCGTTGCGATTATATCGGTAGTAAGGGGTTATTTTCAAGGCAAATCCAATATGTACCCGACTGCCTTTACCGAGGTTATAGAACAGCTTGTCAAAGTTGCCGCAGGAATTTTATTAGCAGGTCTGTATAAGGGTAACCCCCTTTATGCGACGGCGGCTGCAGTACTCGCGGTGACTGTAAGCGAGATAATTGCCTGCGCCTTTGCCATAATAATCTATTTAACAGAGCAAAGAGGGGTCAAGCCGTTATTTAAAATACCTACGCCGTCGGCAAAAAAGCTGTTTGCCTACACGGTGCCGCTCACCTTTTCGGCAATAGCCCTGCCCGTCAGTCAGCTTTTGGAGAGTATAGCGGTAGTCAACATTTTAAGAAAGGCTGCCGAAAACGCCACCGCCCTGTATGGGATTTTTTCAGGCTGTGCCATAACGCTTATTAACCTGCCCGTATCCGTAACCTACGGTTTAGCGGCGGCAAGCGTTCCTTTGGTTTCGCCCCTGGCTTCAAAGGGCGATATGCACGGGGCAATAGAAAAGGTAAAAAAATCGTTATTCTATACCTTGATAATCTCCCTGCCCTTTGCTATAGGGCTGTACGTGTTCTCGCCCCTTGCGGTAAGGCTGTTCTTCCCGTCTTTACAGGCGGGGGAAAAGGAGCTTTTAATCAGATTAGTCCGCATAATGAGCGTTAACGCCGTAACCTCTTCGCTCGTTCAGACCTCGTCTGCGTGTATAACCTCATTAGGCAAACCCGTCTTGAGTATGGTCACGCAATGGACGTGTGCCATACTTCGGGTTTTGCTCTCGTCTGCGTTAGTCGCATTTACGCCGCTGTCAATTACGGGTGCCGCCGTTTCTTCAAACGTGTGCTATTTTGTTGCGATAATCTTAAATTTGTGCTATATTGTTAACGTAAAAAATTCAAACGGCGGTAACAAGAATGTCAATAACTTTAATAGGCTTAGGCGTCAGCCAAGGAGATTTAACGCTTTCGGCTAAGGCGGCTCTAGATAAAGCGGATAAAATCATTGCACGTACAAGTCAGTGTGCAGGCTTTGCCAATTTAAACGGATATGAAGTTCAAACGCTGGATAATGTATTTGTACGTTCACGCAACTTCGATACGTTAAACAAAAATCTTGCAAAGGCAGTTTTGGACGAGGGCAAAACTCAAAACGTCTGCTACTGTGTAGACGGTGCCGTCAGCGAAGATATCGCCTGCAAAATCATACTTTCCAAGCAAAAAGGGGTAACCGTGTCCGAGGGCGTGTCCCGCATTTCGCATATAAAAAATCTGGCAAAACTCAAGTGCGAACAGACAACTTCTCTTTCAGCTTACGAGGTACGTTCTTTAAAGAGTTGCCGTGCGGCTATCGTCTACGACTTAGACGATTTCTATGCCGCTACCGAGGTTAAATTGACGTTATCCGACCTCTTCGGCGAGGAGAGAGAGTGCGTATTAATCAGAGGCAACACGGCAAAGAAAATTCCCGTCTATGAAATCGACAGGCAGAAGGACTATGATTTAACCTGCGCCGTCGCCATTGAAGAGGACGATTTTTTAAAAAAGGATCGCTACGACTATGCCGACCTCGTACACCTTGTAGAGCTTTTGCGCGCCCCCGGCGGCTGCCCTTGGGACAGAGCGCAGACCTCGGAGAGTATTAAGTCCAACGTAGTAGAAGAGGCGTACGAATTAGAGGACGCCATAGAGCGCAAGGACGACGACGGTATTTTAGAGGAGACGGGCGATATCCTGCTCCAGGCGGCGTTCCACTCCGTGTTAAAGCAGGAGGAGGGCGTATTCAACTTTGGCGACGCCATATCTGCAAACGTTAAAAAGCTAATCTTCAGGCACTCTCACATATTCGGAGGGGACAAGGCGTCATCCGAAAGCGAGGCGTTAGGCGTGTGGGATAAAAACAAGCTCAAGGAAAAGCATATGACCACCTTCGGGGAGAGTGTTCTGGCAGTACCTAAAAACTTCCCTGCGTGTATGAGGGCGCAAAAGGTAGGCAAACGGGCAAGCAAGAGCGGTATGGATTTTTTCTCTCCGGTATCGGCTTCCGAAAAGATTTGGGAAGAGGTCAAAGAACTTGTTGAGGCAATGCAGGCAGAGGACAAAGAGGCGGTGTTCGACGAGGCGGGCGACGTGCTGTTTGCCGCGGTAAACACCTGCCGCCTTGCAGGGGTGGACTGCGAGGAAGCTCTCCGTGCTGCTTGCGACAAGTTCGTTAAACGCTTTGTTGCGTGTGAACAGCTCGTTTTAGCAGACGGTAAAACTATGACCGATTTAGACGGATTAACCCTCGATTACTATTGGGTAAAGGCGAAAGATGCAGTTAAAAAGGATTAACGTAGGCAGTCTGCAAACGCAAAATAACGTCTTTGTTGCTCCTCTTGCAGGGTATACCAATTCGCCGTTCAGGGTGCTGTGTCAAACGCTTGGCGCAGGGCTCACCTTTACCGAAATGGTCAGCGCGAAAGGGCTTTGCTACGGCAGCGAAAACACCGCAGAACTACTTAAAATTACAGACGGCTACAGCGGAATAAAAGCCGTTCAGCTCTTCGGCAGCGAACCCGATTTTATGAAAAGGGCGGCAACGAGCGAGGAGATTGCGCCGTTTGAACTCATTGATATTAATATGGGTTGCCCCGTTCCTAAAATTTTCAAAAACGGAGAGGGCAGTGCTCTGCTTGCAGATATAAAAAAGGCTCAAAGCCTTGTCAAGGCGGCTAAAGCAAGCGGTAAAGCGGTTACGGTTAAATTTCGCATAGGCATAACCGAGGGTAACTTTGTCACCCGAGATTTTGCGGTTGCAATGGAGGACGCAGGGGCTGATTTAATAACAATTCACGGCAGAACGAGGGATAAAATCTACGCAGGCGAGGTAAACTTTAAAGAGATTGCAAATGCTAAGTCGGCTGTGAAGATACCCGTCATAGCCAACGGCGGAGTATTCAGCAAAGAGGATGCGGATATCCTTATTAATGAGACGGGCGCGGACGGCGTAATGATAGCAAGGGGAGTCTTGTACAACCCTTTCTTAATTGCAGAGTTGACAGGTACCCCCGTTGCGGACAAGAAGAAACTGATACTTAAGCAGATAGACGACTGCTATAATAATTACGACAGTCGCTACAGCACGGTAACTTTGAGAAAAATGTTGGCAATGTACGCAAAAGGTGCTAAACATGCAACCAAGCTCAGAACAACGTTAATTGCCTGTACGACAAAGGAACAGATAATAGATATACTCTTTTCCGAAGAATATACAATTTAAAATGATAAAAAAATCCCTTTACGCAAAAACAAGCGTAAAGGGATAAATTTATACTTTTAATTAAACTGTTTCAACGTTGACGAGGTTGGAGTTGCCGCTCTTACCGTTGGGTGTTCCGCCCGTCAATACAATTTTGTCACCCTTCTTAACGAGACCCGATTCGATTGCGGCACGTTTAGCGTAGTGGAAGAGGACGTCTACAGAGTAGAACTCTTCGCTCATTACAGGTAAAACGCCCCAGCTTAAACCCAGCTTTCTGAACGCCTTTTCGTTGGTGGTCATACCGATAATATCTATCATGGGTCTGAAACGGGAAACCGTTCTTGCGGTACCGCCCGTCCTCGTGCAGACTACGATAACCTTTGCGCCTATATCCTGCGCAAGTGTGCAAGCCGAGTGGGAAAGGGCAGATGCGGAGGAGCTGATGTGGAACTTGCTGTCCTCGATATAAGCTATATATTCTGTGTTCTTTTCTGCCTCGCAGGCAATCTTAGCCATAGCCTTAACAGCCTCAACGGGGTATGCGCCTGCGGCAGTCTCGCCCGAAAGCATAATTGCGGAGGAGCCGTCGAATACTGCGTTAGCAACGTCGGAAATCTCTGCTCTGGTAGGTCTGGGATTTTTAATCATAGACTCCAACATTTCGGTTGCGGTAATCGAACGCTTGCCCATTATACGGCACTTAGTGATAATGGTTTTCTGGATTGCAGGTAATTCTTCAAAGGGAACTTCAACGCCTAAATCGCCTCTTGCAACCATTATGCCGTTACTGGCTTCAATAATGCTGTCAAGGTTGTTGACGCCGGCTCTGCTTTCAATTTTTGCGATAAGCTCGATATCGTCGTTGACGTCTCCGCACTCCCTTAAATAATTTCTTACGTCTATAATGTCCTGCGCTTTTGAAACAAAGGAGCAAGCGATAAAGTCAACGCCCTGTTCGACGCCGAATTTAAGATCTGCCTTGTCTTGCTCGGAGAGGTACTCCATCTCCAGTTCCTTGTCGGGGAAGAACATGGACTTTCTGTTGGAAAGTTCACCGCCGACTAAAACCTTGCATACAACGTTGGGCTTTTCAACCTTAACAACCTCGAATATGATAAGACCGTTATTGAGTAAAATCTTGTCTCCGGGGAGCATCTGTTCGCAAAGTCCCTTGAAGGAAACGGAAACTTTAGTTTTATCGCCTTCAACCTCGTCTGTGGTAAAGGTAAAGGTGTCGCCCTCTTTTAAATTAACCTTGCCCTTGGCGAAGGTCTTAATTCGGAATTCGGGACCTTTTGTGTCTAAGAGAATGGGGATAGGGGCTTTTTTAGCTTCCCTTACTTTTTTAATTGTATTGATCTTTACTAAATGTTCTTCGTGAGTCCCGTGTGAAAAGTTAAGCCTTGCAACGTTCATACCTGCGTCTATTAAAGCAGATAACACTTCTTCGCTGTCGCTTGCAGGACCGATTGTGCAGATGATTTTAGTTTTCTTCATATAGTTTACCTCGTAAGGAATATCTTTCTAATATTGTAAAATAAAATGCGATAAAAATCAATAAATAATGATAAAATAGTTTTGCAAAATAGGATAAAAGATGATAAACTTTATCTAACCGAGTCGGTTATACGGTTGCGGGCAAAGAAATTTGCGTGAGGAAAGTCCGGGCGTCACAGGACAGGGTGCCTGCTAACGGCAGGTGGAGGCGACTTTAAGGAAAGTGAACAGAAATATACCGCACTGCGTAATTTGCGCAATGTAAGGTTGGAATGGCGAGGCAAGAGCTCACCGCAGGGGCGGTAACGCCCTTGGCAAGTCAAACCCCACCCGACGCAAGATTGGGGTTAAGGCAGCATAATTTATGCAGGGCTGTCCGTCCGTCTTAATCCGTTAACATCGCTCAAGCTTACAGGCGACTGTAAGATTAGATAGATAACCGTACACGACAGAACCCGGCTTACAGACCGATCTCGGTAAATTTGTTTATACCGGCGGGGGAAACCCTGTATAAATAATATACGGCAAACCTAAGCCGCATAATTAATACCGCTTTACTTTTTCGGCTTTATATCAGAAATCAATTTTTGTAACCGTAATATCGTCAATTCTTTTAAAACGGGGAAATAAATCTAAGTTTTTGTCCGAGTGGGCAGCCCTTACGATTTTTTTTATTTCCTCGTCGACGTCTTTAATAGATTTAAACATCTCTTCGTGGCATGAATAAATTTTCAGACTTTCAAACGCCTGTGAAAAACCGTCCGAATAAATAAATATCGTTTTTAATCCTTGTTTTTCAATGGTAAATTGTCTTTCGTCAGTCTTGTAATCAGGGGCAATTGTCAATGCGGAATAACCGTCAGGCTTGTTAATAAGTCTTCTGTGCTTAATCAAAGTGGGAATAATTAATTCTTTTGCTTGTATAATGTGCAGATTTTTCTGCCTGGCTATTTCGATTAACTCGCTTTTGGCTTTATTATCCAAATTAATCAATCTGTCGTCAAAGAATCGTTTAATTTCTCCGTTATTATAAATTGCAGTTACTTCACAATCGCCCAAAACTCCGATATGGCAAACCGAGCCGTCTAATTCCACCCAAGCTGCGCTAGCCGAAGGGAGATAATCGGCACTTTTATTATCAATAGGTAAGTCGTTGTAAGCATCGCAACAAAGCATAGAAAGCTTATAATTCACCCTGCCCTTATAACGGTTGATATTTCTTTTTAAATAGTCAACAAACCAACGCGCTTCATTAAACTGATGAACGTTTGTCAAAGGAGTTGCGCCGTCAATTACGATGAAGTAATCTTTTCCGTTAATAAATCGGTCCTCGTTCCAATAATGCGCTTTCCTCGTTTTAGATGTTGTTTGCATATTTATTTCCTTATTTTCAACTCAAAGCTATTATAGCAGATACAAAATGAATTTACAAGTGTTGCCTTAATAAAAATAAAACGTTAAAATTGAGCTATATTTTGAAAGTACTTGAAAAATGATTTTTAATTTGATAAACTTATAATTACATAAGTTTGATACTTTTTAATTATTACGTAGGGAGTAAAAATGAAAAAAGGCAGGAAATACCATGCTTTGGGTAACAAAGTAAACGCTGTATTGCAATCAGGTTTTATAAAGTCTGTTCTCGGATTTATTTTCTTAACCGTTATTTCGTCTGGAAGTTTAGTCATTGACATAATTGCGCTTATTTTTTACAATTGTGAGCCTATTAAAAACTGGGTTAGTTTAGGGATATCGGTTTTATCGGTGGTTGTGTCAATTTTAGGTACTGTTAGTGCTGTTAAAACCTTAGCAGCTAACTGTTTTCACAGGCAGTTTTTAACTGATGAAGACTATAAAGAACAGGTCCAGAATTCTATAAAAAATAATTGCACGAGGGAATATAGGGATAGCCATTACAATTGGCAGAATTTCAACGATCAGTATTATCTTTATTCCGATAAGGTGGACAGTGCTTTGTCTGAAAACGCAGATAAATTGCTTTTAAAGGTATCACCTAAAATGCAGAAGGCAACTAGCGAGCAGCAGCAAGCTATCGTAAAAATCGTAACAGATAAGGTTGCCCAGGGTATAAACATTTTCAACAGTAACCTGGTGCGTTTGCGAACTGATTTGCTGCTCGATACGGTTTTAAACGATCAAAAAAATTTACAGAATATTTGTCAGGTTGATGATTCTACGCAGGGAATCAGGTTTAAAGACGTTCCTTTCATCGAAATCGATAAAACGAGTTATTTCTACAATCTGACTACAAACGACTTAATTTACAGCAGATTTTTTAAAAGCGATTTTTCTTCAATATATTGCGGTAAGGATATGACTGCGGATAAGGACGACAAGCTGTATAATTTATCTCAAAGCCCCGCTGCAAACATAATAGGAGTAAGTACCCTTGCAATAACAAAGGACGGATATTTTGTAATCAACAAGCAGAACAACAGTAACGACGTGAACAATAACAGCTATGCTCCAAGCGGTTCAGGTTCAAGCGATTTTGCCGATTTAACCGAATGCCGTAAATTAAAGAGCGACGACGTTTTAACAAAATTGCAGAATGAATTAAACGATATCGTCAAAAATTATAATAAGATAGATTTACCTAAAACGGCTGAAAAGGTTATCAGCTTTAAAGACAAAGACATATCGGAGTTTAATAGGGAAGTAGCGGAATATAAATACAAATCGGAGCTTTTAAAGGATAAAAAAGCTATCGAGCATTATCTTAAAAGGATGAGAAAGTACACCTGCAGTTTCTCTTCGTTTATAAAATTCGGTATGGTAAGGGAGCTTATGGAAGAAAGTCACGTATGCACAAACGAAGATAAAAAATACCGCATTGAAACGGTAAAAAACTGTATGAAAAATACGAAAATTTACGGTTTTATAAGAATACTTGATAGGGGTGGCAAGCCTGACTTTTTCGGCGTTACGTTTTTGCAGGACGACAAAAATACCGTTGAACAGGCGTTCAATAAAGGCAGGATTAATGTTACGCAAACCGAATTGAAAAAAGGATGCTCGATAACCGATTTTAATGAGGTTTGCAAACAAATCTATATTCGAGCAGACGATGTGTTTAGGTGTAAAGACTCAGATGATTTTCTTAAATTGATTAGGAAGGTCGATACCGGTGAGGGTGTTAAAAATACCACCACGTTATCTCTTCAATTACATTGTCTGTTCAATTTGGTTAAAAAGAACGAGACGGAAATTAAAAATTTTATACAGCAAACCCCAACGGCTACAAGGGGTAATTAATATAATAGGGGTAATTAATATAATAAATGAATATAAAACAATATTTAATTAATAATAATTCAGATATGGATCCGATGCACGATTCATATGCTACCGAAATAAGAATAGAAGACAAATATTTAATAGTTATATACAATGATCTTGATAAAGGCGTATTAGACCCTGAGGGTAATCCTTACTATAAAAATAAAAAATTAGTAATAAAATATGAATTTAAAAGTTTTTGTGATGCTAAAGTTTTTTATGGTAAGGAAAAATATTTACAGCTTGACTTGATAGGCGATATTGAAAAATTATATAAAGTCACATCAAGATGTTTGTTTATGTCTTATAAATATTCAATAGATAGTTTTAATGAATTGACGTTGGATTTTTTGTTAAGAAAAATTGTTGACGGTAAATTTTATAAACATAAATATTGGGGAATTGAGATTAATCTGGACGCGACAAACGTAACGTATATATGGGAATAACCTACCCGTACTTACACACAAAGACGTGTACTTTCAAAGAAAACGTAAAAGGATAACAAAATTTTTTGTTATCCTTTTTTACTGTCAAAATTCTCTATGCGAATAATTTTTTTTGTTACGTTTGTTTTTCAATTCCGTCTGCAAGGTGAATTACCACTTTTCCGACGTTGCTCTGAAGCGACTGAATAAAATTTTCTTTGTAATAGGTCTTTGCCTTGATAGTTAAGATATCGTCCTCTCGCAACTCTGTAGCTCCGCTGGGTACAAAACTTTCCCCGTTCCTCTCAACTAAGGCGACGACTGCACCATTAGGCCACATAATATTGCGTATCTGCCTGTCAACTGCACTTAGGCTGCCGCTAACTTTAATCTTTACAGTAAAGTATTGTATGGGGTGTTCTTTTCTCTCGCTAATAACCATCTCGTCAAACAGTCTGTCGTACAGCGGCTGAGTGCGAAAGAGAATACCGATAAAATAACCTATTGCAACGCCGCAGATCAAGGGGAGTAGGAAGGTGAACTTCCACGTCAACTCTAAAACCAGCACCACGCTTGTCAACGGGGAGCGCACAACGGTAGAAAAGAAGGTTGCCATACAGATGATAATCAAAGCACACTGATAGCCATCGTCCATACCTATCAGCTTACAAAGGTATGAAACGAGATAGCCCATACCTGCCCCGATTGCAAGAATGGGTACTAACGCACCGCTCGGCACGCCGCTGCTTACGTTTATAACCGTAGCTATAAATTTAACTGCAACGGCAATAAGTACGGTTATAACTACAGGCGTTGCAAACACGCCTACAATATCCCCGGAACCCAATGCTTCAATAAAGTGTACGCCTCCGCCCATCGAATACCTGCTTACAAGTCCGAAAGCACCTGCAAGCAAGAACGTCAGCGTAAAACCGAATATGCCATTAAAAAACTTGTATTTAGCAATAAGCTTTCTTAAAGCAAAGACAATGTAGTAAAACGCTACTCCTGCAAATGCAATTATTATGGAGCAGGGAACGGCGTATAACAGAAAGTAGAGGGAGGAGGTGTCAGCCCCGTCAAAGGAAAAGTTCGCTAATATGGGGGTCATTGATAGCCCCATCAAAGGGCGCAGTACATTTCTCACAATGACCGCAATGCAGACGGAGGCGAAAGAACAGATAAAAAGCTCGGGGGAAAAGCGTTTATGCGTATCCTCGAAGGCATGAATAATACCTGCTAGGGGTGCGTTAAAGGCAACCGCAAGCCCGGCGCATGCACCGCCCGAAATGAGGTAACGCCTGATAACCGCATTGCGTTTGAATGCATTGCTCGTCAAAGCACCGCAGGAACCTCCGATAAATACGCTCGGTCCTTCACAACCTGCCGAAAGTCCCATAAAAACTGAAAGCAGACTTGCGGCAAACATTGCCATAAGAGATTGAATCCATTTAAAATGAAAAACGCCCCTTGCGGCACCCTCTATCTGAGGTATTCCGCTGCCGGAGATTATTGGTAAAGCCTTTCGTATTCCTCCTGCAATTATAGAGCCTAAAAACAGTGCGGCAAACAACAGGGGGATAAAACCGGGGTTAGTAAAAAATACGTTATAGTAGTTTCGCGAAAATTCTTCCGCAATAGTGGCAACAGCGTTGTAAAGGGTTATTACAACACCGCAAAAAAGCCCCGTAAGTATACTGACGAATAATAATTGTAAGGTCAAGTCCGTCTTGTTGGTTTGATTATCCATAGCATATATTTTATATTATTTTTAGAAAAAATAAAGCAATTAAGCCCGTCAACTGAGCTTTCGATTAACAACGATATTTTAACCTTACTATTAGTTTCTCTTATACTTAAAAACCTTACGGCTAAATAGACCGTACGGCGTTATTTTATGCGTAATCGTGTTCGACTTTTATAATTGCATTTAAGTCTTCGTCCTCGGCTTTAAACTTTGCCAGAAGATCTGCTGTTATCTCCTGCGGGATACGCTTTTCGTCGAATGGAATAACCAGCTCGAAGATAAGCGTAACACCCGATTCTTTCTTGATTATTCTGAAGTCGTGGAAGGTATAGTCTGCGCAGTAATCGGTAACTATTTTTTCGGTTAACGCCCTGTATTTATCCGTGTCGACGTCGTTTAAAAGTACGGGGTCGATATGTATGCACATATCCACGTTCAGCTCGCTGAAAATCTTTTTTTCCGCCCTGTCTATTGCCGAGTGCAGCTTGATCACGTCTACGTCGGCAGGCATCTCTGCATGGGCAGAGGCTATAACGTGGGTTGCACCGTACTCGTGAACAATGACGTCGTGTACGCCCACTATGTATTCCTCTTCAAGCATAATGCGTTTAATGTCATCTATCAGTTCTTTGGAAGGAGCTTGACCAATCAGTGGGCTAAGTACGTCTTTTAGTATCCCGATTCCCGAGAAGAGGACGAAAATCGAAACACATAAACCGATAGCGCCGTCTATCCATACAAGGTTTGTCATGCTTGAAACGAGCAGGGCTACAATGGTTCCCGACGTTGCGATACAGTCGTTAATACTGTCTTGACGAACGGCTTTTAAGTTTAGGTTTCCCGTATTTTTATAGAGAATATGGTTGAAAACTGCAAAGCCTGCCTTAAAGATAATGGAGCCTACAGGCACGAAGATAAATATTAGCCGGTAGTTTATTTCACCGGGTGTTATTATTCTCTCAACAGAGCTCTTGCCTAACTCGAAACCCATCATCAGAATGAGGAAAGCAACGATTAATGCGGAGATATACTCCATTCTGCCGTGACCGAAGGGGTGTTCCCTATCAACGGGCTTGCCCGAAATGCTGCTTCCGATAATGGTTACGACGTTGGATATAGCGTCGGACAGGTTGTTGAAAGCGTCTGCAGTAATAGATATGGAAGCCGTCAGTATGCCTACTAAAAATTTTAAAGCAGACAGAACCACGTTCAATACAATTCCGCATATACCGCTTAATATTCCCGCCCGTTCTCTTGTTATTTTCATAAATTTCCCCTTAATCGGCAATAGCGGAAAATAACAGCTGAGCCGATTTCGCACTATTGTATCATATAAAAGCCGTAAAAACAAGGCTTTAGCTCTTGCTTTTTAAAGTAATTAACCGTAAATAAAACAAAAACGGGTATTTAACCCGTTTTGCTTAAAGTTTATTTTAAAAATTTATTTCCTATTCCTTCTGCCGAATATTGTCAGAACGTAGACGAAGAACCTCAAGAAGTAGATGAGGGAGGTGAGCATAGAAGCAACGTACGTCATAGCTGCAGCGGAGAGTACTTTGCTTGCGCCCTGCAATTCGTCCTGTCCTAAAATGCCCTCTTCAACCAGCATCTTTTTGGCACGTCTGCTTGCATTCAATTCAACGGGGAGTGTGATAAGCGTAAACAGGAATGAACCGCCGTATAAAACTACGCCTACGAGGGCAATGTAAAAGCCTACTTGTACGCTTGCGGAGGTTGCTAAAATATCAATCATAAGCCCGACTAAAACGAGGGGTAGTGCTAATCTCGCACCGAAGTTTACGACGGGTACTAACGCCGTGCGGATATTGTAAAAGAGATATCCCTTTTCCTTCTGCATAACGTGTCCCATCTCGTGTGCGGCGACTGCAACCGATGCAACCGAGGAAGAGGAGTAGGTTGCTTCCGAGAGGTTGACAACACACTTTTTAGGGTCGTAGTGGTCGGTAAGCTTGCCGTTTACACGCCCGATATTAATACCATGAACTCCGTTGGAACGCATGAGGCGTACTGCGGTATCATAACCCGTCATACCGCTACGGGAGTAAACCGTACTGTAGCGGTTGAAGGTAGAGTTAACCTTACTGCTCGCAAGTCCTGCAAACACTGCGCATATAAGCAATGCGCCCATAAACCAGAAGTAGTCCGTCAAATACATAATTAACCTAGTCCGTTAAGTTTAGAATATATTATATTTTTAACCACGACCAATATGTTTTAAACACCTTCACGCAAACTTAATAATGAGTCACATAATAATCATAAGACTCTGTTTGCTTATAAAAGGCAACTTCAATACTTGCTATTTAGTTAATTTATAATTGCCGGGTTAACAGTATAAAAATAACAAAGTATAGTATATTACATTATAGTTGATTTCTAAATGAAATTATATTATAATACACTTATGCAGACGTTAATAAAATGGCCTGGAGGCAAGACATCTGAATATGAAATTATAAAAAAGTTCATTCCTGAATATAGCAGGTATATTGAACCTTTTTTTGGTGGAGGAGCAGTATTCTTTAACTTACCGCCTCAACCAGCCATTATAAACGATATTTCAGCTAATTTAATGCAGTTCTATTCTTTGATTAAGACGCAGGACTCTAAATTCAAAAAGTGTCTATATAGCATAAATGAAGAATGGAATTTGTTAAAAAAGTTAGCAAGTAACCAAGCAATAGGAATTAGTCACTTGTTTGTAAGCTATCGTGAAAACGAATCCATAAAACCCGAATTAGAAAACAAGATAATCGAAAGCTGTAATACCATTTCTCAATCTGTTTGCGATTGTTCCAAAGTTGTAATAAATAAAGACCTATTGCAAAAAGAAATCAGCAGAATGGTCAAAGATAAAGTCTTCCGTACAAGGAAGAACGAAATTAAAAACGGCATAGATTTGAACGATGACGATTTAAAAAACAACATAATAACAGGCTTTACAAGCGGTTATTATATGTATCTTCGTGACGTGCTTAATCGCATTGAGACACAAAACGAGCTTTTTATTGCAGAAGAATATAAAATCGCAATCTTCTATTTTGTCAGAGAGTTTTGCTACGGCTCAATGTTCCGCTACAATAAGGCAGGCGAATTTAATATCCCTTACGGCGGTATGGGTTACAACAACAAGGATTTTAAGAAAAAAATTGACTTGCTTTTCACGGAAGAAACGCAAACCTATTTTAAGCAAACTGAAATATTCAGTTGTGATTTTGAAGAAGTTCTAAATAATGCACAAGAAGGCGACTTCATTTTCCTTGACCCTCCCTACGATACCGACTTTTCCGACTATGAAAATCGGAGCTTTGGAGAACAGGAGCAAAGAAGATTAGCAAAGAGTTTACACGATACAAAGGCAAAATTCTTATTGATTATTAAGAATACACCTTTAATTAGTGAACTGTATCAAAATAACGGATACAGGGTTTATGCCTTCGATAACAAATACTCTTACTGTGTTAAAGGCAGAAACGATAGAAACGCTGTACATTTAATCGTCACTAACTACGACTAATATAAAACTTTTTAACCCTTTCTACTCCTGCATTATAATAATCCCTATTTATTTCACAACCATAGAAAATTCGGTCTAACTCTAAAGATGCGATAGCCGAAGAAGCCACGCCCATAAAGGGGTCAAACACCACATCATTCGGATTGGAAGCAATTTGAATGATGTGTTTTAATATTTTTACAGGTTTTTGTGCAGGGTGTTTTGGATTTTTAAGCCTTTCAGCACCCATACAAATAGGCGACTCAATAAAATTGTGCATATTTTTTTGGTCGGTAAAATTCCAAGTATGACCTTTATTCCAAAAACATATTATCATTTCACAACTATTTAAAAAGCCTTTCTTATATATGTTTGGCGTAGGGTTAGTCTTATGCCAAATCATAAATTGAGTTGTGTCAAAGTGCTTATCAAAAGCGGAATGCCACTTGCCTATACTGTTATAAGTAGTAAAGACAAATATATTCCCTGTAGGTTTCAAAATCCTTTTAAAATTTTCAACGTATTCTTCGGGATTAACCTCTACTTCGTCCCAACTTGCAATATCGTTATTTAAGGGCGTTCTATTCGGCAAATCAATATTTCCCGTAGAATATTTAGCAATGTTATAAGGTGGGTCAGTTAGAATTAAATCTATGCAGTTGTCAGGAATAGTCTTAATAACATCACGATTATCCTGTAAATACAAACGTGATTTCCCTATTTGAGTATATTCAACAGTATCCATTTATCAGCTTAAATAAGTTTGCTTAATTCTATCAAGAGCTTCTTTTATATAGTGTGCGTTTTCCCTGTAACTTTCAATAACGTATTTATATCCATTTTCCGATTTGCAAATAAAATTCCAAAAATCCCTACCGATTAAAAGTTCGTCATTTCCAAAGAATTGCTTAACACGTTCCTGTCGCCAAGCCTTATCCTCACCATATCTATTGTAAGCCGTTGCAAAGTAAATTGTAATTTTAGACGTATCACCTATT
Organism: Candidatus Coproplasma sp.; assembly: GCA_051884175.1. GTDB lineage: Bacteria > Bacillota > Clostridia > Christensenellales > Borkfalkiaceae > Coproplasma. The sequence continues at coordinate 32,108 of JBJEVD010000024.1, read as the reverse complement.
AAGTTACTTAAAATTGCGTACTGCTCTAAAATAGCTTCCTTTTCAGCACGAGCCTTTTTATTATCCAAATCACCGCCTATTTTAAGCTCAATCAAATAGTGATGGTCGGTTTCTTCGTCATATAAGTAGTAGTCAGAATCGTGTCGAACGTGGCTTTCAGTTTCCGCTGCATTTTCAAGCATATTTGAATAATCTGAAATTTCAGGACGCTTATTGTGACGTTTATATTCTTCAAGTATGTTAGCAATTAGTTGAGTTTGGGATTTATACAGCGGTCCCGCAACTTCACGTTTAACTACATAATTTTGTTCAGCAAGTGCAATGGCCATTTTTTCAAGCATATTACCCAAAGAGCTATCTAACGAACGTGAAAGTGCAGTATAATACTGTATTTCTTTTCCTAACGCCTCAATGAAAACGTTATGTATTTTCATATTGATAACACCTTCGGGATTATCAACTTCGCTAACGTGCCTACACTCAAAACCTTCCGCATAAGCCATTACGGACGATTTAACTATTGAAGATATAAATTCTTTTTCATTAGGGGTTTTCATTAGTGTTAAGCTCCTTAAAAAATATATCTATATTTTATCACACGCAACAACTTTTAGCAATAACTGAATAATAAAAACCTCAGTTATTTATGAGCTTTACTTGATAGTGGGATAGGGTACCCCATACCTGAAATACTTCGCGCTGCGGCTCGCGCCATCGCAAGCGGTGGGGGAGAACCGCTATAACTTCTTGCATCTGTACAGAGCAGAAAATATATTCAGCCTTATGCTATTTAAATTAAAAAGCCGAATTGCTATAAAAAAGCAGTTCGACTTTATTTTTAGGGTGTGTTATCAACGCAAATCGGAAATGGGTTACAGTTCCCAATCTTTACTATGAATCAACTCATAATGTCTATCTTTTAGACAATCTGCGCCATTATCTACCGACGGGAATTCTTCGGCGATTTCTTCTATTAAAGTGTTTAAAAGTTTATCCCCCATAATATCGCCATATTTTCCGCGTAATGCCTTTTCATACCATATGCACAAATCGTTTTCCGTAATAATGCTTTGTATTTTATTTTTCCAACCGATTTGCGTTAATAAAGATAATATGACGTCTTTTTCTGCTGATTTACATACGATAATAATTTTATCACTGTTAACACTGGTAACTATGTTTTCGGCAAGTTCCGTATCCAATGTTAAGTGTTTGATTTGAACGGCAGGACCCCAGTTTGTATACATATCCAAGCCCCTATCGGCAGCATTAGTTACGCCAACGCGATAAACTTTTGCATCTTGTACAGATGTAGGGTTTGCAAAATCAATGCACATTACAGAGTGTGTAAAATCCTCAAATTCCTTAACCATATCCAATTTATCTTCGTTGATAGATATTTCAACTCTTAACTCTAACGAATTGATAAGGGTAGAAAACAGGGAATAAACTACTATTTCATAGATTTTATCTATACTACGCTTTAATCCTGCTTCTGCCCAAAACGTATCGATAAAATCTTTCACATTGAAGGTAAATCGGGTTGCAGTTAAACAGTTATTCAAAGCGGTCGATAATTGATTGTGTTTATTGGCAAAATTTTGATAAATATATGCCTCAACGACGCCTGCATTTTGTTTATTCTCTCGTGCTAGAACCGTTATTTGTTCAGGGGTAATTGCATTAAAAATATCGTCTTGGAATTTCGCGCTTGAAGTACAAATCCTACCCAATAATGCAAGACTGATTGTATCACGCCACGCTTTGCTTTTTGTTCGATACGTTTCAAGATTTGAAGTATCAATATCTTTAAAAACTCTATCTCTATATAAAATTTCAGCAATTTGAATTGGTTTATAAAGATGAACTCTTGATTTTTTAATTACAAGATCTAATGCTTGTTTTGCTTCGGTAAGTTTCTTATCCATAAATTTAACCTTTGCTTTTTTCATTGCAATCAGCATTTGTTTAGCTACTGCTTCAATCATTGGAACGGCAACGCTATTGCCTGTTTGGTGCTTAACTTGACCATAACTTACAACGATTTTATATGAGTCAGGAAACCCTTGAATTCTCAACAATTCTCTTTCTGTCGGTCTGCGTTCATCATTTATTAAGATATAATTTGCAGAAGCTCCTGCACGCAAAGCACAGCAATAAGGGTGTGGCGTAATAGAACCTGCTATATTCTCGTGAGAAATATATGGTTTTGGATAATTTTTATCCTTCAAACGTTCAAGTCGGGAATTTCTTATACTTTCCTTAACATAATACTTCTTGTCAACATTTTTTTCCAAAATATCGCTTAAAGTCTTTCTGTCTTTCTCATCAATCGGTTCAGGAAACTCAAATTCAACATTGTCTAAGAAACCGCATATAATAATACGTTCTCGCTTTTGCGGAACACCGTAATCCAATGCGTTTAATACTTTATAATACACATTATATCCTAAAGCTTCTAAATGAGAAATAATAGTATTTAAAGTATTGCCATTATCGTGTGTCTTTAGATTTTTAACGTTTTCAAGTAGAAAGGCTTTTGGCTTTTTTGCTTTCAATATGCGTTCAACGTCAAAAAACAGAGTGCCTTGTGTTTCGTGGTTAAACCCTGCTTTTTTCCCTGCTATAGAGAAAGGCTGACAAGGGAAACCGGCTAACAAGATATCAAAATCCGGTATATCTGCCGCATTAATTTTTGTAATATCTCCGGATGGCTGTTCTCCAAAATTGGCTCTATACGTTTTGCACGCATTTTCGTCCCACTCGGAAGAAAAAACGCATACGCCGCCTACATTTTCAAAAGCAAGTCTAATACCGCCAATGCCTGCAAATAAATCAATGAACTTAAACTCCCCCCGTTTATTGCCGGCGGAAGTTTGGATATAATCAAACGTGCAACTTTGATTTGAGGTCATTGTTTACAACCAGTCCTTATAATATTTAAATATTATATCATAAATCTGCAGATTTTTCAACCCCTTATTATATTTCATCATGTTAATTTGGAAAATTAATTCGGCACATTGGGTACTTGACCGCTCAGACTTTTTGCAAAGTGCAGGTGAACTTCCTTCCGAGAAGGTCAGAACCGTAAAAGCAAGAAAATTATTATCTTAACTTTATTGGTCAGCTTTGAAATTTATTCTTTTTCAAACCGTTTTTTCAAAACACGGTAGTGGTTTTCGTTAGACTTGTCACCGCCGTTGTCGGGGAAAAGACAGTACGGTAAACTATCCGTCGTGCGGTGTTTGATAACACAGGCGCAACACCTGCCGTGGTTTGGGCAAGTCGTTTTAGGACACATACAGTCTTTAACGTTTGAACATTCCATTCTTAAACCTCCTTATCCTGCAAATGCGCTGTAAAACAGATAAGTAGAAAACGCCATCAGCAGAATACCCATTATTATTTTAATTATTTTGCTTGCTTTGTCAAATTTCTCGGAATGGGAAATTTCGTTTGCAAAACCTACGAACGTTCCTGCAATGACAATAAGCACACTATGACCGAGAGAATACAATAACAGCATTAAGATACCCATAACAATCGACTGCCCCGTTGAAACTACAGCCATTATCGCAATCAGAACAGGCGTTGAACAAGGCGAGGCAAATATAGCACCTACCATACCCATAACAAATGCACCTATTGCACCTTTCGTCTTACTATTTGTACCAAAACTGCACTTCTGCGGAAAGATATGAATTATTCCCCAAGTCTGCAACGCCATTACAAACATAAGTATTCCAAGCAAGATATACCAATACATTTGAATACCGAGAAACAGTCTGCCAACCAGAGCCGAAACAACGCCGAGAGCAGTAAACACGATAGCCATACCTATACAGAACATAAGCGAGTAGAAAAACGCTCTTTTCTTATTGTCGGTATAACCGCCGACGTAACCAATAATTAAAGGAACGCTCGAAAGTGAACAGGGTGTAAAGGAAGTCAAAAGTCCTGCCGCAAGCGATATGAGCAAGCCTATCCATAAGTTTTGACTTAATACTTCGCTTAACGTTTGCAACCAAGCGTCTATCATTCTATCCACCCCAATTCTTTGAAAACGCTCTCTATCTGCTCTTTTGTCTTAAACCCAACAATTCGCTTAACTTCCGTTCCGCTTTTATTAACAAATATCAGGGTAGGCATTATGCTGACTTTATAGCCGTTAGCCATCTCAGAACCTTCAGTAGTACCCACAATATCGAAGAAAACAATATCGATTTTATCACCGTATTCTTCCCTTAATTCAGCCAAGACGGGTTGCAGTTTTTTGCACGGTTCGCAGTTGGTACTGCCCAAGTCCAACAACGCATATTCGCCCGTGGGAGTATAACGTTTACCCTCGATTGTGTTGCTATTTGACGAGATTATCCAACCGAACAGCGCAATACCGCCCACGACTAAAAGAGCAATACCCGTTATAATTAGTATAAATTGATGCTTAACAAGCCATTTTTTCATAAACTTTTACATTCTGTCTTTGATAAGTTTTTCAATCTGCTCAACCGATAACGTTCTACCCATAGCGACAACTTTTCCGTCAATTACAAGTGCAGGCGTTGCCATTACGCCGTACTTCATAATTTCGGTTATATCACCGATATTGACAGGCTCGTCAACACCGCAATTCTTTGCCGCAATCACAGCGTTTTCGTGGTTGAGCTTTGACTTTTTGCAACAGTTTCCAAGTGTAATGATTTTCATAAATATACCTCCAAAATTTATACAAATAAGAAATTTAACGCGTTAAATATATATCCGATAGCGATAATACCAATAACGACTATTATTATAAACCAAAAGAGTAGTTTAGGTTTAACGGCTTTCGACAGCATAATCATAGACGGCAGAGAAAGTGCGGTTACGCTCATCATAAACGAAAGTATCGTACCCACGCCAACGCCTTTTGCAAATAATGCCTCGGCAATAGGTATCGTGCCGAAAATGTCTGCATACATAGGCACGCCTACAACACTTGCAACGAGAACGGAATACCACTTATCTTCACCGAGTACAGTCTGTATCCATTCCACGGGAATAAAGTTATGAATTGCCGCACCTATACCAACGCCTACAAGAATGTATATCCAAACCTTTTTAAGCGTTCCAAGCATTTGGTCTTTTGCATAAATCAGCCTGTCTTTTCTCGTAAGCTCTACGCCTTCGACCTCGGCTATTTCACCGTTCAAGATAAACTCTCTCACGTGCTTCCCAACTCCCGTTTTTTCAATTAACGTTCCGCCGACTACGGCAAGAATTAAACCGACTACGACGTAGACAATAGCAATGGGGAAACCGAATACGCTTGCAAGCAGGATAAACGCACCCAAGTCAACTAACGGACTTGAAATAAGAAAACTGAACGTAACTCCGCTTGAAAGCCCTGCACGGGTAAACCCCATAAAGATAGGGATAGAGGAGCAGGAGCAGAACGGCGTAACCGTGCCGAGTAACGCCCCTAAAACGTTTGCACCTATGCCGTGAAATCTGCCGAGAATTTTTTTAGTTCTTTCAGGCGGGAAATAACTCTGTATATACGAAATAAGAAAAATTAAAAGGCATAACAGAACCATTATCTTAATCGTGTCGTAAATAAAGAATTGTATTGCACCGCCCCAATGGGTTGACGTAAACTCTTCGCCGAACATACCCGTAAACGCCATTCCTATAAGCATATTCAGCCATTTCATACCGAGTATCTGGTCGGTGACAAAATCGCCCAAAGCTTTTATTCCGTTTACTCCGTCCACGATAGCGGCTATTCCTATCGCAAGACCTATTGAAATAATTATGCTTAATATGATTAAAAGTTTTTTATGTCGAATAAAAAAGTTAGGTTTCTTTTCGTTCATAATAATCTCCAGATATATTGATAACTGTTTATATCAATAGTTATCTATATGATAAGGTAAAAAATAAAAGTGATTACTCACATTTATTTTTACATTCGCAGATATTTTCTGCGTGACATTTCGTGTTGCCTAAATAAGCTAAAAGCTCGTCCAACTTAGAGCAATTTAACGAATAGTAAGTCCATTTCCAATCTTTCTCTGCAATAACTATTCCGCAATCGCATAAAAGTTTCATATGGTGGGAGAGTGTGGGTTGAGTTATGTTGAACTTTTCCAAAATTTTACAGGCGCATAACTTACCGCCCCGCAACATTTCAAAAATCTGTATGCGTGTTTCTTCCCCTAATGCTTTTAAAATTTTAACGCTTTCGTTTGCGTCCATATTTCCGCCTCTTAAATTGCTAATGTCTATATTATAACTATCGTATAGATATTTGTCAATATAATAAACTCAAAAAATCAATTCTTATTTTCTTCAAAACAGAAGGCTTTTTACCGAATATAATTGATATTGCGGTCAAAAGATGGTATAATACAGTGCAATACGTGCGGAGGGAATATATGGAGATTGAATTTCTCAGGTGGATAGACGCAACCTTTCACTCACAAGGCTGGTTGAATTATATTATGAAATATATCACCTATATCGGTGAATTCGGGGCGGTGCCGATTGCCTGTGCGCTAATTTTGCTTATCTTTAAACGGACGAGAAAGGGTGGTATTTTTTGCGCTGTTGCACTCATTTTCAACTTTATTATTGTAAACGCACTTTTGAAAAAGGTTATAAACAGACCACGCCCGTGGACGGAATTTGAGGAAATTAAACTCTTTTACGAGCAGTTCGGGGTAAGGTTACCGAAAGATTCCTCCTTCCCCTCAGGGCATACGGCGGCGTGCTTTTGTGTTGCGGTTGCATGCGTTTGCGCCTTTAAATTGAAGGGTACGCCGGCACTTATCGTTGCATTTTTAGTTGCCCTTTCAAGGATATATCTGTGCGTACACTACCCCACCGACGTGCTTGCAGGGGCGTTGATCGGTTCGGCTTGCGGAGTAGCCGGATACTTTACCGCAACTGCGATTTTAAAAAGATTTTCAGGTACGAAAACTGCAAAAGATTGTGCCGAACAGGTCGACGAAGAAAGTACCGAAAAAGATTGACTACTGCAAAAGCAAAACCGACGGAACGTTTTTATTGCTTCCCGTCGGTTTTTATAATAGGGAAAACTGCTCGCTCCGCACTCGTGCCGTTGCAAGGCAACGCAGCGCACAGCTCTAACTCCTCGCAACAGACAAAATCACCAAAAAAGATAGGTAAAAATATCTATCTTTTTTGGTGACCCTGTGCCCAAGAAAGTCTAACCTATAAAATGGTTAAATATAATAAATAGTCAAATAGTAGTTATGCCAAAGCCCAAAAGCAAATTCGGTATAAGTCGAAGATGGGGTATTACCTAAATTTATCTCACTCAACGACGGGCGCGTCAAATAATAAGATGCTGAATTATAATTTTGAAATATGTGCCACATTACCACCAATTTGCCTTTTCCCGTAGCAACGTGAGCTTTATATTGATAAGCCGCCAACTTATTTTCGGTTATGCCTGTTGTGTAATACCTTTCAGCAGAATTTTCGCTATCAAAAAGATAAAAATACTCGCAATCGACAAAATCGGAACTCAATAAATTTAAAAGAGCAGTATTGTTGTCAACAGTAATCTTTTCTTCGCTGACACTTTCAATATCCGTAAGCTCGATAACCTTATAAATTACGCCGACTTCGGTATCAAACGCCCCTTTCTCGGCAGCGATAGCGGTTATTTTTTCGTTAAGTTTAGCGTTTGTAGAAAGTACATAACGATTATTATCGATATTTATTCCGTTCAATTAAATGCCGTAAGAGTTTGCGCCTTGTCGTATCGTAAACGAAGTGTTGTTGCCAGGCGCAGGCGGTTCATTACCTAAATTAGTAAGTTTGGCGGTAAGTACAAAATTAACTATTTCGTCTATATTGCTCTTATCTTCAATAGTAAACTGAAAGCCGTCCTTTTTTCCGTTATCGAAATCCACGTCTATTTTATCGCCACCCGAAAGCATATCCGAATAAAATTCAATATCGCTTATTGCGTTTATTTGATTAGCCTTATCGGTACAGCCATCAAACGCAAATAATGCTATACAAGTAATAGCCGATAATAAAAACGCTATAACAGTTTTTTTCATATCATTACACCCTTATTTAATTTTTTACTATTATATCATACGCAAGTCTTTGTAGCAATAGTTTAAGTGGGATAAACACTTATTAAAATTAAAAGGGCAGTTAGGCGTGAGCTTGTCTTTGACATGGTACGTGACCCTGCTGGGAATAATTCGTGCTCCGCACTCGTGCCACCGCAAGCAATGCAGCGCACAGCTCTAACTCCTCGCAACCGACAAAATCACCAAAAAAAGATAGGTAAAAATACCTATCTTTTTTTGGTGACCCTGCCGGGAATCGAACCCGGGATTGAGCCTTGAGAGGGCTCCGTCTTAACCGCTTGACCACAAGGCCATATGAATTTGTCTGCAAAATTAAATCATAAGGGGGTTATTACAACCGTTTCAATCAACTTTGCTAAGTGATTATAGCATATCTCTTTCAAGTTGGCAAGCAAATTTAAAGCGGTGAAAATATTTATTTGAATATTTCTTATTAAAATTTTTCATCAAATACAAAAAAAACAACCCGAACGCGTCGGGTTGCAAAAATAATAATTGAGTTGCAAAAACAATAATCATCAAAACAAAAACTGTTATTAATCCTTATCGTCAATTTCTTTTTCAGGCATTTTTTCTGCTTCAAGCTTTTCCTTTTCGGCTTTGCGCTCCCAATAATTTTTATAACCGGGTTCCTCGTTATCACCGGCGTCCCACTTTTTACCCTTGACAAAGAGGGTGGAGATAAGAAGTCCCAAAGAGATAACAATGGCTACAACGGGCAAAGCAATTTCCACCGAGGGAATGAACGTACCGATAAGGGCGCACACGCCCGCAACGAGGAAGAGAACGCCTAACAAAACGTAAAACTTTTTGATCGAGATAAGGCTCTTATCTAAAATTCCCCTGCCGATAAACAGAACACCCATGCCGAAAGCAAAGATAGCGATAAGCCATGCAAGGTTAAGCCCTCCGAACGTATCGGGTAAAACGGCTGAAAGCAACCAAAGAATGGAAACGGCTAAAAACAGAACGCCGACCAACACTTTAAAAATAATATTCTTATTCATAATTTTTTCTCCTTAATTGAGTAATCGACAGGCAGTTACTTTACGCCCAAAAAGTAAATGAGGGCAGCAATGCCTGCAACGGCGATAAGTCCCAAAAGTACTGCAATTCCCACGCGCAGAGGGGAGACGGGAGCCTTGCCCGTAACCTTACCGTTTCTACCGTTGACAAAGAAGTTATACAGCTTTTGCGAGTACTTGTAATGTCCCACGTAGATTGGCAGTAAAACGTATTTATACTTAATATCGTTACAGCTCATATTCATTGAGAAGGAGCCTACCTTATCGTATGAATACTGTCTTAAGATAGCATCTTTAACCTGCTGCTGCATTACGCCCCTTGCATATTCCCAACACTCTTGACCGCTTTTTGAATACTGTGCGGCGGAAAAACCCATTAAATAGTCTGAAGAATACGCTTGAGATTGGTTAGTGTCGAACGGGCTTAATTTGTCAACGTCCTTCTGCTTGACGGAGTCGGACGCCTGTACTAAAAAGTCATCGAACGACATATTAAAAGAACCGCTGATATTAAACCATTCGGTATACGTTTCCGTAACGGTCTTACCGTTAACACGTTTGGTACGGGTTTTGGTACGCCCTAACTTGCCGGAGTAACGTGTAAAGGTATTTGTATCGAACGTAAATGCAGGTATGTAGTTTCCGTCGACCTCCTCGGGGTAGACGTTCTTCTTAAATTTCCTCGGTGAAAACAACCTCTTTTTTGCCCACTTGACGGCGGACTCGCACGCCTGGATTTTATCCAGCAGGAAGGGGAGTACGGCGTTTGGCTTTAAGCCGCACAGCTCGTCGGTCTGCGCAACGTTAGTGGTACCGCAGAAAGGGCATTTTTTACTTATTTCCTTCTTAGAAATAACCGTTTTAGCACCGCAGTTATTACAGCGAAAGACGTGGGTATCGTTTGCCCAGGTGTTGTTTTTGGCGTTGATTAAATCGTAAAAATCCAGCTCCTCGCCATACCTCGACATATCTATCTGCCCCTTGCCGCCGCAGTACTCGCATTTAAGAGCCTTATCGGTGGGGGAGTAGACTAACCTTCCGCCGCACAGGGGGCAGGATGAGGTGTCCGTTTCGTCCTCTTCCGCGTTTAAAAGGTCGGCGGCAGCGGCAATTTCGTTATCGTCAGCCATAATTAACCTCCCGGATTAGAGTTTTTCACCGCACTCGGGGCAGAATTTAGCGTCTGGACGAACGGTTTTTCCGCATTTAGGACAAACCGAGGCAACCTTATTTCCGCACTCGGGGCAGAACTTTGCGCCTGCCGAAAGAGCCGCTCCGCAATTTGAACAGAAGCCTGCGCCGCCCGAACGGTTAGCAGCGTTATTGGTATTGCCCTGGTTTGGCTGATTGCCCATATTCTGATTGTACATCTGACCGAACATAGAGCCCATAGACATACCCATACCCATGCCCATACCTGCACCCATAGTGGAACCTGCACCGGGGTTTTTAGCGGCTGCAAGCATAGCGTCCGCTTGAGCTTTCTGCATATAGACGTTCATATTCTTGCCCAGAATTCCGAGCGAAGCACTCTGATCCAGTGCCTTTTCCAGCTCTTCGGGCATAGAGAAGTTTTCAAAGTTGAAACGAATGAGCTTTAAACCGATTTGGTTAAACGCTTCACCCAGCCTCTGCTGAACGATTTCGCCGAACTCGACCAGATTACCCGCCATATCCAGAATAGGAATTTTGCTTTCGCCCACGATGTCGGAAACTCTGGTTACTACAAGGCTTCTCAGCCAGTCGTTAATGTCGTTGGTTTTAAAGGAAGAGTTGGTTCCCGAAAGCTCAGTCAAGAAGACGTAGGGGTCGTCTACCTTGTATGAATAGGTGCCGAAAGCCCTAACTCTGACTGCACCGTAGTCCGCGTCGCGTATGATAATGGGGTTAACCGTTCCCCATTTGCAACCTGTAAACTGTTTGGTGTTGACGAAGTAGACGTCGGACTTGAAGGGACTTTCAAAGCCGTACTTCCAACTCATAAGTTTGGTTAAAAGGGGTACGTTGTCCGTAGAAAGCTTATAGTAACCGGGCAGGAAGACGTCCGCCATTCTGCCCTTATCGCAGAATACTGCCGCCTGGCTTTCACGCACGGTAAGGGTGGAGCCTTTGGTTATATAGTCCTTCTTCAGGTCGATTTTATGAACGAGAGTATCCCTCGTGTCGTCCTTCCATTCAATGATTTTTAACATTCCCATAGTAAAAATTACCTCGCTTGCAGTAAAATAAACTCTGCATATATGTAATAATATTCTATCACGAATGAGTTTGATAGTCAAACGTTGAATATATATTTATTATTAAAGTATATTCGTATATAATTATGTTAGCTATTTTCTTGAACAGATTTTAAAAAAGTGATAAAATAAAAGCGTAAAAATTCGGCTCTAAGAGTAGTTATACGGATAAAAAATGATATTATGAACTTTTTCAAAGCGATTTTAGACGCAATATTCCCAAAGCATTACGCCTGCCTTTTGTGCGGAAGGGAGATTTTCGACGGCGGTGATTTCTGCTTAAAATGTCAAAAGACGTTAACCTTCAACGACGGAACGACTTGCCCGGTCTGCGGAAGGAGGACGGAAACGGAGCAAATATGTCTAGAGTGCAAGGCACAGGCTCCGCTGTTTGATAAAGGGGTTTCGGCTTTAATCTACGAGGGCGGTGCAAGAAAACTCATTTTAAATTTTAAAAAAGACGGAGCTTATCTTAAAGAGTATCTTGCAAAAATAATGTATGAAAAGTGTGTCTGTTTTACGGATGCAGACGCCGTCTGTTTTGTGCCTATGACGGCAAAATCCTACCGCAAAAGGGGGTATAATCAAGCCGAATTATTGGCAGAGGAGTTGTCGCAAATGCTCTCGCTCCCCTTGCTTAAAAATGCGATTGAAAAGGTAAAACAGAGCGGTGCGCAAAAGACGTTGACGAGGGAGGAGCGGTTAAAAAATCTCCAAGGCTGTTTCAAGGCGAACAGGGAGGAGGTAAAGGATAAAACTCTGATTGTGGTGGACGACGTTTTGACTACGGGTGCCACGGCAGATGCAGTCTGCAGGGAGTTGAAAAAGAGAGGAGCAAAAAGGATATACTTTGCAACCGCCGCCTCGGTTGAATACAAGCAGGAACTGACGTAATATAAATGCCCGAAGGCGCGCCTTCGGGCATAATTTTATACCGGCTGTATTTCTTTGATAATATGTTCGGCGTAAGCCTTAGCAACGTTAATTCCCGTCGCCCTCTCAAAGCCGTAGAAAAAGGCGTTGGAGTTGACCTCGCAGACGTACGGAGTATCGTCTTTACCCAACAGAATATCTATTCCGCAGTAGTCGAGACCGAGAACGGAGGCGCATTTTAAGCATAGCTCCCGCACTTTTGAAGATACGGGGTAGGGTATAGCCTTGCCGCCTAAAGCTACGTTGGAGCGGAAGTCTCCGTTCGACTGTCTTAACATACCGCCTAAGACCTTACCGCCTATTACGATAACCCTCAAATCTTTCCCCTTGCTCTCGGGGATAAACTTTTGAAAGAGGTGGGGTACGGTTTTCAGCTCATTCATCTTTTTTAACAGCCCTTCCCTGTTTTCAGCAAGGCATACGCCCGTCCCGCGGGAGCCGTAACAGCTTTTTACGACGAGGGGATAGCATAGCTTCTTTTCAATTGCCTCCGCCTCGCCTTCTGAAATCTCAATGCCTGTGTCGTAGCACAACACCCCGGGTAGGGTAAGGGGCAGGTTAACCCCCTTTCCGCTTAAGGCAAGGCAGGTAGCCATTTTATCGTCACAGACCTCTATTGCCTCACGGCGGTTAAAGGTGCGCAAGCCTGTATTTTCAAGAGCTTTTAAAAGGTATTTATCCTTATCGAGATATACACAGAAATCGTAACCGTCAAAACACGTTTTTATATCTTTATCAACCGCAACGGCACCGTAAGAATTGCGGATAATATCGCACTCTGACCCAAGTTTTTCAATTTCTTCTTTAATACGCTGAGCCTGCGAGACGTATTCAACTATATCGAAATAGGCGTTTTGTAAAATAAATCCCTTCATAATAATACCTTATAAAGTTATTTTACCATACTTTTTAATATAATGCAACAAGCTTTAAAATCAAACGGAAATCGTATTTAACAGTTAATTTTATTGACATTGGCTTTTGTCATATGATATAATTACAAATGTTAATTTTAAGGATAAGGAGCTAATAATGGCTATAGACTTATTTAAGAAGTGTGAACAAATGGACGCTGTCAATCTCTTGCGTAGCAGAGAGATATATCCCTATTTCAGGGAATTGCAGTCCAGACAGGACGTAGAAGTTATAATGGAAGGCAAGCGTAGGATTATGCTCGGTTCCAACAACTATCTCGGTCTTACCACCAACCCCAACGTAATCGAGGCAGGCGTCAAGGCTTTGGAAAAATACGGAAGCGGTTGCTCCGGTTCAAGGTTTTTGAACGGCACGCTGGAGCTTCATACCCAGCTTGAAAGGGAGCTTGCAGAATTTGTCGGCAAGGAAGGCTGTATGACTTTATCGACGGGTTTCCAGTCAAACCTCGGTATAATCTCCGCAATCTGCGGCAGAGGCGATTACATAATCTGTGACAGGGAAAATCACGCAAGCATATACGACGGCTGTAAATTAAGCTACGCTAAAATGCTCCGTTTCCGCCATTCGGATATGGAGGACCTGGAACGTCAGCTTAAAAACGTACCCGACGAGGCAGGCTGTCTTATAATCACCGACGGCGTGTTCTCTATGAGCGGAGATATCTGTAAGCTTCCGGAAATCGTAGCCCTTGCTAAAAAGTACGGCGCAAGGGTAATGGTAGACGACGCGCACGGCTTGGGCGTTTTAGGTAACGGCGGCAGAGGTACTGCGGACTACTTCGGTTTAACCGACAGCGTGGACATAATCATGGGCACCTTCTCGAAATCGCTTGCGTCAATAGGCGGATTCGTTGCGGCAGACAACAAGGTTTTAGACTACGTTCGTCACTGTTCAAGACCGTTTATCTTCTGCGCTTCCATTCCCCCTGCAAACTGCGCAACGGCGATTGCCGCGTTAAACGAACTTAAGAAAAACCCTGCCCTTCCCGCAAGGCTTTTACAGCTTGCCGACTACTACCGCAGCGGCTTGAAGGAGAGGGGAGTCAGGATTATTGGAAGTAAAACGCCCATTGTCGCAATATATACGTACGATACGTTCAAGACCTTCGAGGTTACAGAAAAGATCTATCAGGCAGGCGTATACGTAAACGCTGCCGTTCCCCCTTCGACTCCCGAGGGTGAGGCTCTTATAAGGACAAGCCTTATGGCAACCCATACCGAACCTCTTTTGGACGAGGCTATGGATACGATTGCCTCCGTACTCAAGCAGTACCCCGAAATTTACGGCGAAATCAAGTAATATGAGCAAAAAAGCAGGTACGGGTAAGGTTGCGTTAGTAACCGGCGGTTCTTCGGGTATAGGCAAAGCCGTATGTGAAAGACTTGCAAAAGAGGGATATAGCGTATACGAATTCTCCCGAAGGGAGAGGGAAAGCCAACCCGGTATTAAGCATATTAGCTGTGACGTAACCGACCAAATCGCAGTCAAGCAAAGCGTTGAACAAATAATTAGCGAAAGCGGTAAAATAGATCTGCTCGTCAACAACGCAGGTTTCGGTATATCGGGCGCAGTAGAATTTACCGACGTTGAGGAGGCGAAAAGGCTCTTCGACGTAAATTTTTTCGGCAACGTAACAGTAACATCCGCAGTCGTTCCGCATATGCGCCAAAGGGGAGGCGGAAAGATTATTAATATCAGTTCGGTTGCAGCCGACCTGTCAATTCCCTACCAGTCCTTCTATTCGGCAGGCAAGGCGGCGATTAATTCGTTAACGCTCGCCCTCCGTAATGAATTAAAGGCGTTCAATATACAGGTATGCGCCTTAATGCCCGGCGACGTGCATACGGGCTTTACCGAAGTGCGTCAAAAGAGTGTCGTCGGCGACGACGTCTACCAAGGCGCGATCGAACGCGCCGTTGCCGTTATGGAGCACGACGAACTCAACGGAATGAAGCCGCAAACGCTCGCTAAAAAGGTATTCGCCATTGCAAAAAAGAAGAGGGTTAAACCCTTTTACACCTGCGGTTTCAAGTATGCATTTTTTCTCTTCCTCGCCAAAATTCTTCCCCGAAGCCTTTCAAACTTCATAGTGGGAAAAATCTACAATTAATAAATTTAACGCCTCTGCGCAAAAGCAGAGGCGTATGTTTTACCGTTTCCTTATATAAAAATCATCTTTTCTCTGTAGTTGGTAAAATCCGTCCGTTCGGATAAATACCGCCATAGAGTGTATGCCGCGGAGTTGAGTTCATAGCACTTTATGCTATTTTCGTTGTCTGCCGTATAATCGAGCAGCGGCAACAGTCCGTTTAAAGCAGAACGCTTAATCGCAAGCACCTTTAAACTTATGTCGGAATTTAAAAATTTATCCGTTTCGTCAGCGTAGAGGCGGAGTAAATTAGCCGTCATAATACGCTTTATACGTGCGGAAGAATATCTCCTTGAAGTAGCCGTTTCGATAATCTTTTTATAATCTCCGCCTAAGCTTTGCGTAAGTCTTTTAAGTCTGTTTTCCAATCCCTCGCTACAGCCGTAAATTCGCTTAATATTCTCTTTTTCGCCTGTGAATATCGCGTCTGCGCAAACCTGTTCAAACCTTGCGGTGCGGTCGGAGACGGAGCAATAATCAACGTAGGAATAATGAGGCATAAAGGCGTTAAAGCTCTCCCCGTCGACCGAAAGATTTCTTATCGTGTGCGCAGGAGCAAAGTCTTTTCCGCACTCCCTTTGGGCGGTAAAAACTTTAATGGGTTTATCTGCACGTAGTGCCGCCTTGCAGTATTCGACACCTAACACGTTGTTCGGGGAAGAGATAATCGCTTCGTCTCCGCCGCAAGCTGCGAAGGCGGTTGAGTAGCTTTTAATATAGCTCAATCCCTCGTCAAGCCCTTTTGCAAGACGCGCTTTAAATTCCTCGCTCTCGTCAAGTGCGGTTTTTGCGGCTTTGATAAAGTCCTCGCCCGTTCCGCTCTCGCTGCCGAAACAGAGTGATAGTTCGCCTTTAAAGCTTGTAATAAGCTTTACTGCGCCCTTTGCAAAAATTTCAGCAGGGGCAACGGCAAACGGTGCAGGTAGCTCCACCACGGCGTCGGCTCCTGCAAGTATTGCGTGTTTAGCCCTTAAGAACTTGTCAACTCTGCACATATCGCCCCGTTGGGTAAACTGACCGCTCATAACGCAGACGACGAAATCGCAGCCTGAAAGCTCCCTCGCACGGTCGATTATCCTGACGTGTCCGTTATGGAAGGGGTTAAATTCACAAATTATCGCACAAATTTTCATTACAAGCCTTTACAACCGCAAAAATTTATTATATAATGTTAAAAGGTAATTAATTGCGGTAAATTCATTATAACCTTTTACCGCAAATAAATAAAGCATTTTAAGGAGTTTTGGTATGGGTTTACTTGAAGAAATTAAAGCTAAGGCTGCTGCTCGCAATAAGACTATCGTTTTATGCGAAGGCGAGGACAAGAGGGTTATCGAGGCTGCTGCAAAGATAACCGCTGAAGGTATTGCTAAAATCGTTTTAATCGGTAACGAGGAAGAGTGCAAGAGGGTTGCTCCCGAAGTTGATTTGACGGGCGTTACCTTAATCGACCCTTTAACCTCGGACAAGACTGCAACCTACGCTAATATCTTATACGAAGCAAGAAAGTCAAAGGGTATGACCGAAGAGCAGGCTGCTCAGCAGGCTAAAGACAGGACTATGTTCGGTGCGCTTATGCTCAAGGCAGGCGACGTTGACGGTTACGTTTCGGGTGCTTGCCATTCAACGGCTAACACGCTTCGCCCCGGCTTACAGGTTGTAAAGACCGCTCCCGGAATCAAGACCGTATCGAGCTGCTTCGTTATGATTGCACCCGAGGGTGAAAATAAGTACAATCCCGACGGCGTTGCAGTATTTGCCGACTGTGCAATCAATATCGAACCCACAGCAGAACAGCTTGCAGATATCGCAATCTCCTCCGCAAAGACGGCACAGGCAATCGCAGGTATCGAGCCTAGAGTTGCAATGCTCTCCTTCTCAACCAAAGGAAGCGGTAACGACGACAAGTTCTTCCAGACCGTACCCAAGGTACAGAAGGCGACAGAGCTTGCAAAGGAGATGGCTCCCGACCTTGCATTAGACGGCGAATTCCAGTTCGACGCAGCAGTTGCACCCGAAGTAGGTCAGCTCAAAGCTCCCGGTTCCAAGGTTGCAGGTCATGCAAATGTATTCGTATTCCCCAACATCAACGCAGGTAACATCGGCTATAAGATTGCACAGCGTTTCGGCGGTTATATGGCAATCGGTCCTATTTGCCAGGGCTTTGCCCGTCCTTTGAACGACTTATCCCGCGGCTGCAACGTAGAGGATATAGTTGCAACAGTTGCCGTTACCGCGCTTCAAGCAGACTAATCGCAATTATTGGCAGGCGGTTCGATAAATTAATCGTTCCGCTTGCAATCAGTTTTAAACAGTTAAAAATATCAGGAGATAAAAAATGAAAATTTTAGTTGTAAATGCAGGTAGCTCTTCCTTAAAGTATCAGCTTATCGACATGGAAACCGAAGCCGTTTTGGCAAAGGGCGGTTGTGAGAGAATAGGTATTGCAGGCTCCCTTTTGAAGGCTAAGGGCAAAGGCAAGGAAAAGGTCTATACCCAGGACATGCCCAACCATAAGGTCGCAATCGAGCTTGTGCTCTCCGCTCTGCAGGATGAAGAGATCGGCGTTATCAAGTCAATGGACGAGATAGACGCAGTAGGTCACAGAATAGTTGCCAGCGGCGAATACTTCAAAAAGACGACTTTGGTTACCCCCGAAGTTTTAAAGACTTTGGAGGAAAAGACTTTCGAGCTTGCTCCCTTACATAATCCTGCCGCAGCAACGGGCTTAAGGGCTTGTATTGAGGTTATGCCCAACACGCCTATGGCTCTTGTATTCGATACTTCCTTCCACCAGACAATGCCCGAAAAGGCATATATGTTCGGCATTAAATACGAAGATTATAAGGAATACGGCGTAAGAAAGTACGGTGCACACGGTACCAGCCATAAGTTTGTATCTCAGGAAGCAGCTAAGTATTTAGGCAAAGCTCCTTCCGAAGTAAAGGTAGTAACCTGCCACCTCGGCAACGGTTCTTCTATCTCCGCAGTAGACTGCGGTAAGTGTGTAGATACGTCCATGGGCTTCACCCCTCTTGCAGGCGTACTTATGGGTACACGTTCGGGCGATATCGACGCATCAGCAGTTGAATTCCTCGCAAGGAAGAAGGGTCTTAACCACGCAGATATGGTAACCTACCTCAACAAACAGTGCGGCGTTGCAGGTATTTCGGGCGTATCTTCCGACTTCAGAGATCTGCTTGCAGGCGAAGACGCAGGCAACGAAAGGTGTGCTCTCGCTCTTGATATGTTCGCTTACCAGACCAAGAAGTTTGTAGGCGCATACGCAGCCGCTATGGGCGGACTTGACTGCATAGTATTCACCGCAGGTATCGGCGAAAATACGCCTACCGTCCGTGCAGACGTCTGCGAAGGTCTTGAATTCCTCGGCGTTAAGCTTGACGCAGAGGTAAACAAAAAGCCTAACGACGGAACCATTCACGATATCTCCACGGCAGACAGCAGGGTAAAAATTCTCGTTATTCCCACCAATGAAGAACTCGTTATTGCAAGGGAAACGGCAGAACTCTTATAATTAACCAACTTAACTTAAAAAGATTTGCGTTGCCGCCGAAAATTGATTGACAATTATTTTGGCATATAATAAAATAATTAAGTCGGTTTAGAATATGATTTTGGAAATTAAAAGGCTGCTTGCAAAAGGCGAATACATTGGAAATATCTCTTTTGAATTTGTTCCCGACAAAGAAGTGCTTTTAATACCGTTGTGTTCGTTCGACGGGGCGGTAAGCTTTGTCGGCGAATATGAAATTTTCGACGGCGACGAAGTAGAACTCAGGTTTGAAATAACCTATAAGCTCAAAGGGCAGTGTAATTATTGTCTTGCAGACGCTGAAAAGGTTGTAAAGTTTTCGTCCGAAGTGCTGTTCGTGACCGATAAAGACGATTTGGATAATTATTATTACGACGGTGTTCGTCTAGACTTATCCAAGGCAATAAGCGATGCGTTGCTTATAAGTCAGCCCGACGTACTTTTGTGCGATGGTTGCGCTAACGCAAAATAAATTCAGATAAATTTAGAGAGGTGTAAAGATATGGCAGTACCCAAGGGAAAACAGTCCAAGAGCAGGACAAATAAAAGGTTCGCAAACTATAAGGCAACGGCGCCTACGCTTGTAGAGTGCCCTCATTGCCATGAGAAGATGCAGGCTCACAGGGTTTGTGGCAACTGCGGCTATTACGATAAGACCGAAGTTGTTGCTCAGAAAGAAAGCGCAAATAACTAAAATCAATTAAAATGAGTTGCGGGCTTTGTGTTAGCAAAGCCCGCATTTCGTATACACAAAAAGGATAAACGTATGGAACAAAAGATGCTCTTCGTCGCGCTTGAATATCCCGACGATATAAACGTTGCCGGCAGGCTTTTTTGGTACGGTTGCCGTGACGAAAGCATTGCCGAAGGGGATTGGGTCTTAGCACCGCTTGGCAGGCATAACAGGCTGCAAAAAGCAATTGTCCGTAAAACGCTTTGGACGACGGAGGAGGAAGCACCCTATCCTCTGCACATAATTAAATACGTTAAGTGCAGGTATGAAGAGGGGGAAAACGTGCAAAATAGTGATATGGTACCTGAAATAGAAATTCAAGATATTGCAAAATATACCGACGGGATAAACGTCTACGACGACGGTAATTGCACGCCCTATCCAAAAGGCAGTGACAAATTTGAAAAGATTTGCGCCGTCTGGACGGGTATGATGCAGTTTGCCCGTCAGATGCCTGCGTTCGGGGTGAGTCTGAATGCCGAAACGGTCAAAGCCGTAAAAAAAGACGTCTGGCTTGAATTCACCTTTGGGCAGGAGTACTGTAACAACGGCATGACGTTTGAAAGGCTTTTGGTCAACGTGGATCCAAGCTTTTCGGGCTTTAACGTAATTCGTTTTAACAGTAAATACGGCTATGACGGCAGGTGCTTCTATTTCGATTTAATAGGCAGCGATATGAAGGACTTGTACAACGCAATAAAGGGGTAGGCGCAACAACCCATCATCTAGGGGTAGAGGTTGTTACGCCTAAAAAACAACACCGTTCCGAACAGGAGCGGTGTTTTTATATGTAAAATAAACGTGCAAAATTAATTATAAATTTTCAGCTTTATATTTTTCTATTGCCCTTGCAAGCTGGTCGGGGCAGGAGGTACCGTTTCTGCACAAAACGCCCTTGACTAAATCGTGAACCTCGTCGATATCTCTGCCCTCGCAAAGCCTGGAAACGCCCTGCGTATTGCCTGCACAGCCTCCCAAAAACCTTACGGAGTGTATTTTATTCTCATCATCTACCTCAAACGTAATTTGCCTGGAGCAGGTACCCGAAGTAACGTACTTAAATGATTTCATAATTATCCTTAGTCACACAAATTTTCGTATACTGCGGTGTATACGTTAGCCGCTTTTTCTTCCCACTTTTTATAGATGGTGTTTGCTGTTTTCTTGTCTGGAACGACGAACTTGAGCTCCAGCATGGGCTGAACGGCTGCGAGAATTTTTAAATAAACGGTGTAGGTACCGTCCTTGTTTTTATAATAGTCCGCCCTGCATTCCTGCCTGTTCTTATATTTACCGCTGTTGCTTTTAACAAACTTGGAGATCTCTTCCCTGACGCTCTTGGGTATGTTTATGTAAAAGTTGGCAAGCGTCTCGCGCCCGTCGGGGGTAATGGAGTAGAGGGTGTTGTCCTCGTCCTCGTCGCTTACGGCGAAGATAAAGTTGTCGTCAATGAGCTTGTGAATAATGTTTACACAGTCCATATAACCCATCCACTCGTTGGTGGTGGAGCACATATCGACAATCGTCCTTTCGGAAAGCGCACTCTCCATCTTATCAAAGACGAACAGAATTATTAATTTGTTTATTGAGTTTTCCGTCTGTCTTATCATAAGTCCTCGCGCCTGAAAAAAATAAAACAAAACACCCCACAAGGTGAAAGTATATTAATTATATCTTTTATTTAACTTAAAATCAAGATATTTAGGCGAAAAATATTTTATTTTAAAAATTTATGTGATATAATTAATCTGCTTATATATAATTTACCTACAAGGATAAGCCAAAGGTGGGAAAGTGGAAACTGTAAAAGCGCAAATAACCGACTTTTTGAATAAGTGTGAAGAACTGAAAAGTTGCAAATTTATAATGGCAACCACAAAGATTAAGGATCTTTTAAAATCCATTGTGAACAGTCCCGAGCTATACGAGCTGTTTAACACTGTTGCCAACGGGTTCGATTACCCTGCAATGAAGCAGCGTTGCTTTATCGACAACGGAAACTGCAGGGTAGCTCTGCCCGAGACGGTGGGCGAAAGGCTCGCCTTTATCTTCTGCCTTTTGGTGGAGTTTGACCGTAACGAAATTAATTTTAACGCCTTTTTGCAGAAGTACTACCCCAAAGACGGCAGTTATTATTCAAGCTATCACCTGTTTTGCGACGAAGTAATCGGCTCTTTGGAGAATATTATCTGTGACGTGTTCAGTAAAGAGCTAGAATCTCAGGAGCCTGTACAGATTTGCGAAAGAGCGGAGAGTGTCGTTCAAACAGCGCATAACGCCGATAACGGTCTGGCTTTGATTTTAATTTACGCCGAAAAGCAAGCTGTTTCGTCTTCAAATCTTTCGCAGGAGGATAAGGAAGCCGCAGCCATTATTTTAAATGCATTAGAAAATGCCGTTTTAACCTATGATACAATGCTTATTCAGTCGTTATCCTGCGGCTATAATTATTTTGTATTATACACTAATTTCGTCAGTAATTCAATCTCCGAGCTTATCGACGAGTTGGGTAATTTAGTTGGTTGAATATGAAGTTAAAGGAAGAGAGGATTTCATCACAGCTCGTCTATGACGGTAAAATTTTATCGCTATACGTTGACGACGTGCGACTGCCCGACGGCAAGCAGTCCAAAAGGGAGTGTGTACGACACTGCGGAGGTGCTTGCGTATTGATTATTAAGGACGGCAAGATTGCCTTGGTTAAGCAGTACCGATACCTTTACGGTAAGGAGATTTACGAAATTCCGGCGGGCAAAATGGACGAAGGCGAACAGCCCGAGATGGCGGCTAAAAGAGAACTGAAAGAGGAAACGGGCTATAAAGCAGAGGTTAAACATCTTTTGGACATCTATCCGACTCCCGGCTATACCGACGAGGTTATACATATTTTCTATGCCGAAAACGGAGAGTACGTCGGTGAAAGGTTGGACGAGGGCGAGTTTTTAAACTGTGAATTTTTCACGGTTGATAAAGTGCTTAAGATGATTGAAGAAGGTGAGATTTGTGACGCGAAGACGGTTTCAGCGGTGTACAAATATCTATACGAAAGTAATAAAAACACATAGAAAATAAGACGGGTCGCAATTAAAGCGACCCGTCTTTTTCCGCCGTCAGCTGCAACCGCAGCCGCAGCCTTTTCCGCAGAACAGGTTATTTAAAGTGCCGTTTTTCCACATACTGAATATAAGGGCAATAAGTATGGGTAAACAGCTACCTGCAAGCGCACCTTCCAAACCGTTTCCGCCGCAGGCAGAAGCGATTAAAAGCAGAATAAGTATCCACAAACAGCTGTTGCAACCGCAGAAGTTAGAAAATAAGTTCATAGTTTTCCTCCCGTAATTATTCTGCAAGGCGATATGTAAAAGCCTTTTTGCCCTGCAGAGCACATAAACTTAAGTTACGTTTATAGTAAATAATATTTATTTTTCTTAAAAAATGTTACATCTTTGTCATTTGCTTGCCTATTCGATTTAAAAATGGTATACTAGTTACTAACAATCGTATATTTTTAATCGGATAACTTTAGGCTGTAACCGCAAGGTGCAGACCGTCAGACGCAAGTCTGAAAGTTAAATAAATTTTTTTGTCGCGGATATTCTTTGGAAAGAAATCCGACGGAGGTGTTTTATGAGGAATGACAAAGCTCACTTTGTCGCATTTATCGGTGTAATGACTGCGCTGATATTCGTACTGTTCCTGTTAGAGGGAACGTTGCTTGCAGGCGTTGGAATGACTGCATGTGTACTTTCGCTTCCTGTAGCGATAGCACTCAGCATTTACGACGATTGGAAGAAGAGTTTCGTAGGTGGAACGATTTTAGGCGTATGCAGTTGCATTTTCTGCTTGATATATGCCTCGTTGTTTATATTCTACGCTAACCCGCTTATTTCTATTTTACCCAGGTTTTTTATTGGTATTACAGCTTATTGGATGTATTTTGGGCTGTCAAAGTTATTAAGAAATGCCAAAAATAAGTTTATTAAATTTACTTTGCCCGCATCGGTTGCAGGTATTGTTGGTTCGATAACAAACACGGTTTTATATCTTTTAGCGATTAATATATGGTCAGGTAATGCTGTCGGTGCTTTTGCAGCAATAGTTAGCGTTGCTACTACAATTTATTTCCCCATTGAACTTGTTGCTTGTATGGTGCTTGTGCCTGTCTATGTTTTGGCATTGAAAAAGGTAAATCATGCTTTGATTAAAAAAGAAAAAATCATACCCCCTGTCAGCGAAGGAGAAACTGTTTAATAGGGTAATTATTTTATGATAATCTGTCTTGACGTAGGAAACACCAATATTAAATACGCTTTGTTCGACGGGGAGGAGCTAATACTTTCCTTCCGTGTCGCAACCGAGCATAAAAAAACTTCGGACGAATACGGCGAACAGCTTCGCTCCAT
Source organism: Candidatus Coproplasma sp. (assembly GCA_051884175.1). GTDB lineage: Bacteria > Bacillota > Clostridia > Christensenellales > Borkfalkiaceae > Coproplasma. Next base: position 8,022 of record JBJEVD010000024.1, on the reverse strand, counting down.
TTTAAGCACAAACGGCATTTCAATAAAGGATATTACGGGGGGAATCATCTCATCCGTGGTGCCTTCGCTGGACTATACTATGGAACGTATGTGTAAAACCTACCTTAAAATTACCCCTTTGATTTTGGGCGCAGGGCTCAAAACGGGAATGAATTTAAAGGTTGATAACGCCAAGGAAGTCGGCGCAGACAGGGTTGTAAACAACGTATCGGCGGTTAAAAAGTACGGTGCTCCCGTAATCGTAATCGATTTCGGAACGGCGACAACCTTTAACGCCATCAACGAAAAAGGTGAGTTTATCGGCGGTGTCATTGCCCCCGGAATAAAGGGGTCTTTAGACAGCCTTGTAAACGGAACGGCTAAGCTTCCCAGGGTGGAGATTGAAAGACCCGAAAGGGTTATTGGTACCAACACCGTGACCAATATGCAGTCGGGTATAGTTTTCGGCTTCTGCGGTCTGGTGGAATATATAGTTAAAAAAATGAAAAAGGAAATGAAAGCGGAAAACGTAACCACCGTTGCGACGGGCGGTTTTTCCGAGGTCATTGCAAAAGAGATTTCTTGCATAGACGTAGTGGACAAACTCCTCACGTTGGAAGGGCTGAAATATTTATACTATCTTAACGAGGTAAAAAAATGAAAAAAGTCGGAGTTGCAATATTAGGTCTCGGCGTCGTCGGCGGCGGTACCTATAAAATTCTTACCGAGCATAGAGAAGAGTACAAAAAGGCGCATAACGTTGATATAGTCGTAGAAAACGTACTTGAATTGAGAAAGGAACGCGCACTCGCTTTGGGTGTAGAAGAGGGCAAAATTGCAGACAACATGGCAGTTATTTGTTCCAACCCCGAAGTCGATATCGTCGTCGAGGTTATGGGCGGTGTAGAGCCTGCAAGAACGTTCGTGCTTGATGCGTTAAACGCGGGCAAATCTGTAGTTACCTCCAATAAGGAGATGTATTGTAAATGCTCTCACGAGCTTGAGAAAGCCGCTAAAAAGAACCACTGCGGTCTTTTCTATGAGGCAACCTGCGGCGGCGGTATCCCCATTATCCGTGCTCTTTTGGACAATTTACAGGGTAACGTCATCACGTCTATGATGGGCATAATCAACGGTACCACCAACTTTATCCTAACAAAAATGTCAAAAGACGGTTCAAGCTATCAGGACGTTTTAAAGGAAGCTCAGGCACTCGGCTATGCGGAAGCTAACCCCACTAACGACGTAGAGGGATACGACGCAATGTATAAGCTCTCTATTCTTTCGAGCCTGGCATTTCACACCAAGATTCCCTATACCAAAATTTACAGGGAGGGTATAACCGGCATAAGCGTAAGAGATATCAACTTCGGCAAACAGCTTGGCTACGTTATGAAGCTTTTGGCAATCGGTAAAAACGAGGGCAACGGAATCGAGGTTAGGGTTCACCCTTCATTCATAAAAGCAGACCATCCTTTAGCTTCCGTAAACGACAGTTATAACGCAGTATATCTTACGGGAGACAGCGTGGAAGACGTTATGCTCTACGGCAGGGGCGCAGGCGCGCTTCCCACGGGCAGTGCTATCGTCGGCGACGTAATCTACTGCGCAACTCACGTAAATTACCCCTATTCGACCTTTAAAAATACTGAAGACGCAGCTCCTTCGACTAAGTTCATCTCAAACTTTACAAGCGCGTATTATATCCGTATCAATGCTTGCGACAAGGCAGGCGTACTTGCAAAGGTTACGGCTATTTTCTCGCGCAACGGCATAAGCGTTTCACAGATGGTACAGGAGGAAGAGTGCAACGAGGACGGCACTTTGCCCATCATCTTCATCACCCATAAGACCAAGGAGCACAACGTTAACAAGGCGGTAGACGAAATCAACGCCAACAGCGAGATTGCAAAAGTTGCCTCTGTTGTAAGGGTTGTAAACTAAGCAGCAGCTTAAATTGTTTTTTTCTCTTTCGTCATTAATTATTTGACAAATATTATCAAATGTATTATAATATTATTACAATTTTATGTTTGATAAGGAGAAAAAACAATGAATAAGACCGAATTGGTTAAAGTTGTAGCTGAAAAGGCAGACTTAACTCAAGCAGTTGCCGCTGACGCCGTAAACGCAATGGTAGACGCTATCGTAGAAAAGCTCGTGGAGGGAGACGAGGTTGCAATCCTCGGCTTCGGTTCCTTTAAGGTAGCAGACAGACCTGCAAGAACGGCTCGTAACCCCCAGACGGGTGAAACGGTAGAAGTTCCTGCATCCAAGGCGGTTACCTTCAAGGTAAGCAAGTCTTTAAAAGAAAAGTTGAACTAATTAAAAACTGAAATCAAAGCCGACTTTGCGGTTAACGCGCAGGGTCGGTTTTTGTTTGCAAAGATTGACAACGGCTAAAATAAGTAGTAATATAGAATAAAAAAAACGAGGAAAAAATTATGCCCTTTATAGACGTAAAACTTTCTAAGAAAATCACCGACGGTGAAAAGGAAAAACTCAAGACCGAGCTTGGTAAATGTATAAAGATTATGCGCAAACCCGAAAGCTATTTAATGGTAGGGGTGTGTGATAATTACGATTTATACTTCGCAGGCAATAAGCTTGAAAACGGTGCGTTCGTCGCTATAAGCGTTTTCGGCAGCGTTGACTCCAATTGTGCCGAGAGTATGACCGCCGCTGTATGCGAAATATTAAATAAGCAGTTTGCCATTGCGGGTAGTGACGTATACGTCACCTATTCAGGCGTAGCCAACTGGGGCTGGAACGGTTCGAATTTCTAAGCATTAAACTATTATAGTAAAAATACAATAACAGTAAATTAAAAAATATCCCTCGCACAACGCGAGGGATATTGATTTAGTTTAATTATGCTTCAGTAGATACGTGAGTGTGGCTTATTACCCACTTCTTCATCTTGATGCCAAGCCAGAAGCTGTAGATACCTATAGTAACTATGGTCAATAACATCCACAGTATATACTTACCGAATAACTGACCGCCCTTTCCGTCAAACGTAAGGCGTCTGCCGTCGATAACCGTATGATTAGCATACCATCTTTCAGACATACATACCGCCCAAGGGGTACCTAAACCTATGGTTATAATGGTAAGTAACATTTTTAAAATATTAATACCTATTAACCCCAAAAGACCTCCGTCAAACTTTGATTCCATACATTCCTCTCCTTTTGCTTTTAGTTAATCAGCAGTAATTTAATCTTGTTTATTTCAACTACTAATTACTATATACATATTAACATAGTATATACTGTATGTCAATACCAAAATTGTAAAAAAATTACAATTTTTTTTAGATGTGATATTAACCCTGGTGCGGCTCCTCATTCCGCAAAATCTTTTAGCAAATCTTTTGCGGAGCCTTAACCGTTTAGCGCGTATGGCATGGGAACCATAGAGCGGCAGTACAAACCCACGTTCAAACAAAACCGCCGCAGGGCAATTAGCCCTGCGGCGGTTTTGGTCGAGGCGACGGGATTCGAACCCTGCCGAGATATTCAAAAACGAATACTTTTTAAACATTTTTTAATTAAATACTGGGCGTTTTGAAGCTTTTTAAAAAGCTTGACCCCTTAATGCCCCCAATTACCAAAAACCCTATTTTCTTTTAAGCTCGTAGATTTTCTACGGGCTTTTTTCGTTGTCTTTTTTTATGTTGGTTGCGGTTAGTCAGTAAAAAGGGAGCGGAGGGGTTCGGGCGAGCCTGCCCCGAGCCCCCTCCGCAACCCTTTTTTTATTTCCTCGACTTTAACCCTGCTTTTTTTATGCGGTGAGGAATACCGCTGCACCCCTGAAATTGTCTTCGACAATATCCCCTGCAAGGGGATAAGATTTGTTTATTCCATTATCGAGCTTACTCTCTCTGTTTACGCAAAATCGAGCTAAAGCTCTGTCAAGATTTTGCTACCTGGGTTATAGTCGTTGACGGGGGGAAACAAATTCACTCGGGCGCTCTGCTTACTCTTTGTTTCCCCCTCTTAACCCCTTTCGTTACCGAGAATGGATAGTCGGTTGTAGGTATCGGTGTTCTCTGCTTCCATTTTTTTTGAAGCAGTAAACCCCGACAATTTTATTTACCGCTGTTATATCTTTTCTCCGCTTGGTAGTATAAAATTAACTTCTAATCCAACGCCGACAGCATCGGCAAGGCGTTGGAGTTCCGACAACTTAAAATCATTACGTGCCATTTTATTATAAAGATTTGCATTACTCTGGTTGCTTTTTTGAGCCAACTCAGAAACGGTAATTTTATTTTTTACCGCTAAAATTTTAATTTTTTCAGATATATCTATCATACATTACCTCACTTAAATAAAGTATATAACGGAAAAGTTTATAAAGTCAACTATTTTTTATTATAAAACAACTAATTAATTTAAAATTATTACTAAAATATAATTTAATCGTTTGACAATAAAACTAAATAGTGATATACTATAAGTAGAAAATAAATAAAGGGCAACCGCCTGAAGGAGTCATTATGGAAGCAAAAGAAACAAGGGTATTATACGTAAGTTTTAACTTCGGTAGCTGGGCTTATGTAAGCGTTAAAATATACGAGGGGAAAACGCTTAACGAATGCTTAAAAATGAGAAGCGAAAACATAGACGGCGTACTTATTGACGGACTGTATATAAAGATTAATTAACGAATAACACCGACCGCAGGCGGTGCAAGTCCTGCGGAAAGGGGATAACATATGAAATTTACTTACCTTACTAACGTTACTACATTTGAAGAACTCAAACGCCAATACAAACAACTAGCATTTAAGCACCACCCCGACAGGGGCGGAAACGTTCAGGATATGCAACGCATTAACGCTGAATATGACGAACTCAAAAAGCTTGTAGGGAACATTCACGAAACCGCAGACGGCAAAACCTACACCAAAGCTGAAAACGCTAACGTTCCCGACAACTTCCGCAAAATTATTAATGCTATTATTGCATTTGATTGTAAAATAGAGATTTGCGGTTCGTGGCTCTGGGTTTTCAATGCTTACGCCTACCGGAAGGAATTAAAAGACCTTGGCTTCTTCTGGTGCTCATCTAAAAAGGCGTGGGCGTGGACGGACAAACCGACCGAAAACAAGTACAGACTTTCACTTGAGGAAATAAGACGCCTTCACGGCTCCGAAGTAATCAAGGAAGAACAAAACAAAAAACTTCTGCAAGTGGCTGTATAAGCCACTTGTAACACCAGGAGAAAACAAGATGGAACTTGAAAGCCTTTTTCATAGATACGGGTACCCATCAGACGAGATGAACGAGCGCATATGCCTCTATTTTCCACGTCCTAACAGGATAAAGACACTTGAACGGGTACAAAAAACAGATAAAGCAACTCAAGCAAAAATTAAAGAACTTTTAGAAATTGCAGAAGTTTTGAAGGAATACCGCCAACTACTTTACAAGAGGGCGCAACAATTCTTTAATGCCGAATATGCTATGCGTCTTTCACTTACTCGAGAGGTAGACGGGTACCCGAACGGCAAAAAAACTTACGTTATCAAAATTCTAAAACTACTTGATTTAACCAATGCCGACCCCGTTTACATTCTCAATGAAACCTACGAAGGCAAAGAACGGCACAAAGCATTAAAACGCTTTGAAGAACTCAAGAAACTTTATCCCAACATTGAAACTATCATAGACATTGATAAAAAGAGCTGGGAAAGATAAATTTAAGCTGCGCTATCGGCTTGAAGGGCAAATAAAATTAAGCAAAAGGGATATAACAAATGAAATTTTATACAATTGAATATCAATTTAAAGAAGACTTTACAAACGACAAAGAAATGCATTATATAATCATACCAGCCCATACAATGGATGAGGCAGAAGAATTATTCTTTCTAAGTGATTTACCGCACGATGGCTGCATAGTTATAACCGAATTTAACACTTTGGCAGAATTGAAAACTGAACTAAAAAAAATCAAAAAGGGCGGTGAATAACCGCCCTTCGACCTTTGGTCGCTTTCCCTCACCCAAAGACCCAACCCAACCGCCGAACGGCGGTTATTTTTTTACTCTTCTCTATTCCGCATGCTGTTTAAATCATTGAAGAAATAACTATTCTCTCTCTGCATTTCGTCGAAAGTCGCCTTCTCGCTCTGGAACTCGTCTAAATCATTTATACCTACAGGAGATCTCAACGCCTTTTCAGTAAAGAAACCGCTATAACAGTCAGTAGAAAAACGTTTACTATAAATCTTCTTAAAATTCAAATAGTAATGCTTTTTAGAAAACTTGCCGTCCTGAGTGCCGTTCTCAACGTTCAAGTTAACCTTGCAATAACCAAACGTATTATAAATACGCTTCTGATAACCTATAAGCTTAGCTATAAAGCCGTGGTATAGATACATAGGTAAAGTATAATCACCACGCTCAAAACGATATTTAACGTAACGTTTTTCAAAACCCGAAGACATCAAATTAATAATTAAATCTTCTACGAAAAACAAAGGCATTGCAAGCCGACTTTCACTACACTCATCTATATTGACAATCTCGCAGAGGTCACGCGCATCGGCTCCCCAGCTCTCCGGGCGTTGCTCATCCGTGATAACACGAACGAAAGGAAAATTATCCACCGTTGCGGAGTGCCTAACCATCTTAAGCCAACTGTTAAATAGGTCATTCTTTTGATTTGCGGTTAAATCCTTTTTCTTAATCTCGTTAAGCTCCAAGGCGTTTTTACGTTCCTTGCCTATCTCGGTTAAATTGATAACGCCAAATTCAAAGCTATCTGACAATCTATTATTTTTAACCAACTGCTTGCCAAGCCTCAAGCTATCAAAGTCGAGAATATGGGCGTGACGGGAATAGCTCTCAATATATCGGCTATCCTTCTGGAACAAATCAGTATCCCACAAAGGGAAATTGCCAATATCGTTTAAAACGTTATCCGTCCTAATGGAGTAGTTAGATATAATTAAACTGCTCTCTATAACGTAGATAAAATATAATTGAGAATAATCCTCAATTACCTTCCATACGTTTTGAACGCTCAAACCGTCATTATATTCCAGTCCGTAACGCTCAAAGTCATAGCCGAAGATATATTTACACTTAGACTTATAAAAACGCCTCTTAAGCGAAATTATGAACCGTCTGCACGTTGCAAGGTTATAAACATAGTGTACTTCCATAGCGTGTTTAATCTCAAGCTCCAGGTTTATCCAGGGGAAGAAAGGAAATTTTAAATCACAATCTAAAATCTTTTCAAACGCCTTATCTCTGAACATAATCTCCTGACTTAACGCCATATCGGTTATAAGCGTAGTTTTCTTTTTACCCATTGTACCACAGAGCATAAAGACAATAGGTCTTTCATTAATGAAACCACGGTCACACATTTCCATATGATTAAGCCTATTATATCCGATACTCTTCCTTATCTTCAGAAGAGCAATCAACCCCACTATAACCCATACGGCAACAGGTATAACGCTAACGTCCATCAACAGCTTAACTATCTGTATATAAAGCGTAGGCACTTTCATTGCTGCTATAAAATAGAAATAGTAGGCGAAGAACGATATCACAATAGCTATGATATTAAAGCTATACGCCCATATCCAGCCAAGAACCGTAGCGTAATAGAAATTCTCACGGACAAACTCAACGAAGACTAAAACCCAATTTTTGACGGGTAGATACACTCGCTTTTCAAAACGCTTGAAACGTTTCAGAGCTATACTCTCTTTGGCGTAATCGTTGTTTTGATTACGGGGCTTAAGTATACTAACAACAACGCCGATGAGGAATACAGGCATAATAATTAGAATGAATTTCGTTATGTAAAAGAGAACGTCTGCAACCTTACCCATATACGCCGTGAAGTTCTCCATCGAAAAGAAGGTAGACCAATAGCCGGAAAGGTTAGAGGCGAACTCTTCCCACGTTCTCGGAAGATGAAGAGGAAGCTCGAAGGGCAGCTGCGTAAAATCGTTTACAATTATGTTGCCGTGTAAGTCTAAGCCCAACAGCTCCGACAAGTAAAACTTGAGGGA
>JBJEVD010000023.1:0-37105 GCA_051884175.1 Candidatus Coproplasma sp. | reverse complement strand
ATTAAAAAGCGTTGGACAAAAAAATAACCGCCGTTCGGCGTTTGGGTTGGGTCTTGGGGCGTGGGGAAGCGACCAAAGGTCGAAGGGCGGTTATTCACCGCCCTTTTTTGTTATAGCTTATGGTTTTCTCTTAGTTTTTCTATAAACTCTTTTATAGTGTTATAAGCTAATATATAAGGTAATCTACTATCAAATAAATATCCTGCACAAGCAGCATAAATATATGCTGTTAAATACCATACATCGCCATTCTTTTCTGCATTTTTTATTAAAAAATTAAAATTACCTGTTTCTAACTCTTTGTTTAAAAAGTTAGATAATTTTTCTATATCTTGTTCATTTCTTGGTGTTATTTTAAGTTCTTCCATATCTTTAGCCTCTTAAAATTTAGTTTGCCCGTCAAGCCGATAGCACAGCTTTGATTTTATTCGTCTATAAAGTTTAAAAACTTTGTTGAGTCAGTCCAAAGGTCAACTGTTTTTACCGTTTTGTTGTTTTCGTCTAAGACTTCAATTTTTGTGCAAATACAACCATTGTCGTAGGTGAAGCGTTTTTTCATATATTTTTCTTCACAATCAGTGCCATAGAGTTCGTGTAAATATTGGGGTATGCTTGTTCCCATTACTATTAACATTAAAGGCGTGTCTATATTAAATATTTTTGTATTGATATAAATAAAATTGGGGTATTTACTTCCTCCTTGATGTTCTAAACAATTTATATTACCTGTTATTTTGTATTCCATAATTTTTATCTCCTCTAATACTTGATTTTTTGTAAATGCTGTGGTAAACTAAAAGAAAGTTTAAGCGAAGAGGTTAGGCAGGTTGTTTGCCCCCTCGCTTGGTTAGCCGTTCGGGATTTGTAAAGTTTGTGCCCGTACGGCTGTTTTTTTACCTACTTAACCAAGATTATCGAGTTATATACTCAATAAGCTTGACTATTTCAATTTCTGTCCAGCCTTGGGCTTTAAGATACTCAATAAGCTTGTGTAGCTCATTACTTGTCATTTCGTCCATATTTCCTTTACCTGCCTTTATAGTTGTAAGACGTAACTTAACCTTGTTTAACTCCGTAAAACTCTGATTAGGGGTTGAAGGTGCGCCTTCAACTCCTTAGCAGGGCGCAACGGAGTTGAAAGCGAAAATACAAAAGAGGAATTAAAAAATCATACTTGACGGTGGAAATTATTAAAAAATTTTATTTCTAATAATCCGTTCCATCAAAGGATAAAAATTTTTAATAATTCAACCGCGCCGAGGGGGTGCCATCCCCCGAAGGGTAGTCTGCTTGACACAACGGCATTGTGGCAAGTAGACCGTTTTTTAAGCATATCTTTGTATTTTTAAGATAATAATCTATAACCACAGCAATCCCCTCGCAGGGGATATTGTCGCAGACAATTTCAGGGGTGCAGCGGTATTCCTCACCGCATAAAAAAAGCAGGGTTAAAGTCGAGGAAATAAAAAAAGGGTTGCGGAGGGGGCTCGGGGCAGGCTCGCCCGAACCCCTCCGCTCCCTTTTTACCGACTAACCGCAATCAATACAAAAAAGACAACGAAAAAAGCCCGTAGAAAACTACGAGCTAAAGGACGAAAGGCATTTATATAATTGGGGGAAGTTGGGGGCAACTCCCTGAAAAACGTTAAAAATAAAACAAAATGGGATAAAATCTTTTGATTTCACCCCATTTTGATGGTGACCCGTACGGGACTCGAACCCATGATACCACCGTGAAAGGGTGGTGTCTTAACCGCTTGACCAACGGGCCTTGTGTATGTCGTTTGTTAACGACATAGTTTTTTTATTTTATGGTAGCGACGGGTGGATTCGAACCGCCGACCTGCCGGGTATGAACCGGCCGCTATAGACCAACTAAGCTACGTCGCCATAAAAATGCGAAAGCGGAGTTTTGGTTGCGGGGGCGGGATTCGAACCGCGCGACCTCCGGGTTATGAGCCCGACGAGCTACCTGGCTGCTCTACCCCGCGATAAGTGTTCCGCTTTCGCTAAAGCTTTATCATTTTATTAAATAACCGCACGTTTTGTCAAGCGGTTTTATGTCTTTTTACAAAAATCTTTAAAAAATTATTTATGTTCACTCTCGGCATACGCTTTAACCGAATTAGCCACGTTAAACATATGGTCGCCGATTCTCTCCATATTGACGGCGAGCTGTAAATAAACCGAGCCTGCCTCCGGCGAGCATCTGCCCTCGTTCGTTCTGCGGATATGCGACTGGTGCATAATTTTGCACACCTTGTCGGTCTCCTCTTCCTCCTTCTCTATGACGTACATATAGTCAAGCGTACGGTTGGCAAAAGCCTCTTTGACGTTCTTATACAACTCGGAAAGGTGCATATCCATATCGCTTATTTCCTGCACGGCGTGTTCGGAGAACTTAGCCTTTGCCTCCACCATTTGTGCGGCGAATTCGGTTATATTTTCCGCATAGTCGCCAATCCTCTCGATATCGGAGGTTACGTGATAGAACGAGGACACCTTCTTTTCATCAATCTCCGAAATCTGTTCGGAGGAGAGTTTTATCAGAAACTGCGTTATGTGCTTATTGAGTAAGTCAATTTCTTTTTCCGTTTCGTTAAACTGCTCTAAACTATCGGTATTGTACGAAAGCAGCATATCCATAGAACGCTTATAGTTGGCATAAGCCAAATCCGCCATTCTTATTATTTCCTTGCGCGCCTGACCTACGGCGATTGCAGGAGTTTTGAGCAGACGGACGTCCAACGTTTCGTGCGGCTCTTCGATAACGGGTTTTTTCGATTCGGGAACGATTAAGCAGGCAAGCTTAACGATATACTTAATGAACCATACGAGGATTAACGTAGTAAGCACGTTGAAGAACATATGGAAAACAGCAACCTGCCACTGTACGCTGGGGATAAAGGAGAACAGCTGGGCAATCTGTTCGCCTGCAAACGCAACCGGCCAGATGAAGATGAAACAGCCCAACACGTTGAACAGTAAGTGAACGACCGCAGCCCTTCTTGCATTGGTGCTTGCACCTATTGACGAGAGGAGCGAAGTGCAGCACGTACCGATATTCGTACCTAAAATTACGCACATTGCCATAGGCAGGGTCATTAAGCCGTTAGTTGCAAGCGTAATAACGATACCGGTTATAGCAGACGACGCCTGCATTAACGCAGTGAGTACCAGACCCAAAAGGAAGAGAACGGGTATCTGCCAGGTGAGTTTAGCTCCTGCAGTATTACCGAGCGAGATGAACATTCCCTCGATAAAAGATTTAACGGGACTGCCGTCTTCAATCAGACTCTTTACCGAAACGGACATAAATTCCAGACCGACGAAGATAAGACCTATACCGATAAGTATATTGCCCACTCGCTTAACTTTATCCTGCTTGGAAATCATATTCGTAAGCAGCCCTGCAAAGGCAATTAAAGCGAAGATTGCGGCAATATCGATTGCCTGCCCCGTCGAGGATAACGCCATAATGAATGCCGAGATGGTAGTACCGATATTTGCACCCATTATTACCGAAGCCGCCTGGGCTAACGTCATAAGCCCGACGTTTACGAAACCGACTATCATAACCGTCGTTGCGGAAGAGCTGTTTACGATAGCCGTTATCAGCGCACCCGTACCGATGCCCGTAAAGCGGTTTCTGGCAGCCTTACCCATAAGCTTTCGGATACTGCTGCCTGCGGCCTTTTCGAGGTTACTGCCCATCAATTCCATGCCGATCATAAATACAGCCACGCCGCCAAGAATGAAAAACAGACTGTTTATGATAAGCATTACCTGTTCAAAACTCATAATAAAGCTCCTGTAATAACGGAGAAACCGTTTCCCCTTACTATAATCTTATCAACAAATCGGGTAATTTGTCAATTATATGAAAAAGTTTTTTGCAGCTACTTGCAATTAAGAGCAATTTGCAATACAATATCGGTATGTTCAATATAGTTCTGGTAGAGCCTGAGATACCGCAAAACACAGGCAACATTGCCCGCACGTGCGCCGCGACGGGCTGTACCCTTCACCTTGTAAAGCCCCTCGGCTTTGAAATAAGCGACAAATATTTAAAACGGGCAGGGCTGGATTATTGGCAGTACGTGGAGGTTAAAATCTGGGAAAATATCGACGAGATGTTTGCCGCTTACCCCGAAGGCAGGTTTTATTACTTCACTACAAAGGGCAGACACCGCTACGACGAGGCACACTATAATAAGGGTGATTTCCTCGTATTCGGCAAGGAGACCAGAGGACTGCCCGAAGAACTCTTAATTTTACACGAGGAGAGCTGCGTAAGAATACCCATGCTTGGGGATTTGAGGAGTTTAAACCTATCCAACTCAGCGGCTATCGCCGTGTACGAGGGATTGAGGCAAAATAGCTTTGAGGGCTTTAACGAAGTCGGTCAGTTGCACAGGCTGAAGTGGAAAGATCAGACGTAACTATCCGCACCGCTTTTTATTGGCGAAGATAGCTACGTCTCAAAGTACTTTACAATTTACGTTTTATAATGTATAATATAAATAAGGTGATTATATGAACGTTAAAAAATTCCCCAAGGACGTCGTTGTTGCAAGCAGCAACCTGGGTAAAATAGAAGAGTTTAAAGAGATTGTGCACGGCGTTAACTTTATAACCATGCGCGAAGCCGGATTTAAAGGAGACCCCGAAGAGACGGGTAAGACCTTTAAAGATAACGCATATATCAAGGCGAAAGCCGTCTATGACGAGCTAAAACGCCCGACAATTGCAGACGATTCGGGGTTGTGTGTAGACGCCCTGGGCGGTGCGCCCGGAGTGTATTCCGCACGTTTTTCGGGCGGTGACTTCAAGGCGAACAGGGAGCTTCTTTTGAAGCGCATGGACGGAATTTCGGAGCGCAGCGCGAGGTTCGTGTGCGCCGTCTGCTATATCAACGAGAAGGGCGAAACGCTGTTCGGCGAGGGATATACCGAGGGTAAAATACTCTTTGAAGAGATTGGCAACAAGGGCTTCGGGTACGACAATCTGTTCTACTCCTTCGACCTTAACAAGTCCTTCGGCGAGGCTGACGAGGAGGAAAAGAACACCGTTTCCCACCGCTACCGCGCCATTGCCGACTTGCTTTCCAAAATGCAATGAAGAGCATTATCGTAATTTCCGACAGCCACGGAAACCGAAGCGCGATAGATAAGCTATATCCCCTATTCAACGAGTGCGACTATATCATACATTTGGGCGACACCTCCTCCGACGGGCAATACATTAAAAAGGTTTTCGGTGACAAGGTTTACTTTTTAAACGGCAACTGCGATTTAATGAAGCTCGGTCAAGACGAGATAACCCTTGAAATAGAGGGCGTAAAGGTTTTTGCCTGCCACGGCGACAGGTACGGCGTCAAGTACGGTTACGACAGACTTGCCTATAAGGCTGAAGAGCTGGGCTGCAGCGTAGCTCTGTTCGGGCATACTCACCGCGCAACCGAAATGCAAATCGGAAGCGTTACGCTGTTTAACCCCGGAACGTTGTCGAGGTATTCGGAAAATTCCTACCTCTACCTCGTTGTCAATAACGGCAAAGCCGTAGGGAAAATTGTAAAATTTTAAACGCAGACTTGCTTGTGTTTTAAGCTCTGCGCAGGAGAATAATATGAGGTTTAAACATTCTTTGCTGGTGTTTATAGACAACATCGCAACGACGTATAAGGTGCTAATATACAAGCTTATAGTCGCTGCAATAGTGACCGCATTGAGCTTAGCGGTAATACTGCCTACGCTTAACGTAGTCCGTTCAACCGCCGAATACATGGCTTTAAGCGAAGAACTCAAGGCGTTCTTTGCAGATATTTCTGCATTAAAGCTGACAAATCTCGAAACGGCGTTTGCCAATATTAAAGCAGACCTCGGCGATTTTATGCAGGTACTCACCTCCAACAAGCTGATCGCCGTAGACGCCGTCTGTGCGGTTGTCATTGCATTTATCTACTATTTCTTGACGGCAATCGGCGACTTCGGCTTGGGCGAAACGCTCAATAACCGAATGATGCTCAGGGCGCATACCCCCTACGCCGCTACCCTTTTGAAGGACTTGAGAAGGGCAAGCCTTTACTCCATAATATTCACCCCCATATCCCTGCTCTTCTATGCCGTGGGCGGTGCGGTTATCTGGGCTATTGCGTTCAAAGCATTGGCGTTTGCTCCCTTGTTAGCAAAATTCTTCGTTGCGGCGGCGTTAACCATTATGTTGATCGCGCTGAAGTTTTCGCTTACCACGGACTGGATGCCCCACATTCTGCACACCAACTGCAACAACCGCCAGGCGATCGCCTATTGTCTTAAACCTAAGAAAGGAGCTTTCGTAAGGGTGCTTTCAACGCTGATATTTATGGTTATAGTTATCTACGTCATAAACGTTATCTGCGGTCTGTTTACCTTCGGTGCGGCGTTGATTTTAACCATACCTGCAGGCACTATGCTATTGACCTGCTACCAGTTCGTCAACTACTGCGATAACAATTCCCTGAAGTTCTTTATTGACGACTACGTCATTATCGGACCGCAAAAAGAAGCAAAAATGACAACCGAGCAATTCTTCAAAGGCGAACAATAAAAAATATTTCGCTTTCACAGGTTACAAATTTTGATTTCCCCCTTTACAAGGGGGATTTTATTTTATATAATATTAAAGAAGGTCAATACAATTTTGCGCCTAAAACGTCTTTTTTAATTCAAGGAGGAAAATGAATTTATGGCAAATAGCGAAAAACCTGCTTATATGTCGCTGTACGAAAGCTGGCTTGCAGACGGCAGGCTTAATGCTGAAGCTAAGAGAGAGCTTACGGCTATCAAGGACAACAACGAAGAAATCGAATACTCGTTCGGTGCCGAGCTTGAGTTCGGCACGGCGGGACTGCGTGGCATAATCGGCTACGGTACCAACAAGATGAACGTGTACACCGTAGGTAGGGCAACCCAGGGCTTAAGCCAATTTATCGTCGGCTTGGGTCAAGAGGCTATGGAAAGGGGCGTTGCTATCTCCTACGATACCCGTCACAAGAGCCGTGAGTTTGCAGAGGCTGCCGCAAAGGTGCTTGCAGCAAACAATATCAAGGTTTATTTATATTCCGACGTACACCCCGTACCCATGCTTTCGTTTGCGGTACGCTGTTTAAACACGATTGCAGGTATTATGATTACCGCGTCGCATAACCCCAAGATTTACAACGGCTATAAGGTGTACGGCGAGGACGGCGCACAGATGAGCGTTGAGGACACCAAGACGGTTTACGGCTTCATCACCAAAATAACCGACTACCTCTCCTGCCCTACTCCCACCGACGAACAGGTTAAAAAGTACATAAAGGAAGTTCCTGCAAAGGTTGATAAGAAATACTACAAGGAGTTGCAGAAGCTCTCCCTTTCAAAGAAGGCGGTTAAAGCCTGCGGAAAGAGCCTTAAGCTCGTCTATACCCCCGTGCACGGCTCCGGCTACGTACCCGTAACAACCATACTTAAAAAGCTGGGTATCAAGGCTACGGTTGTAGAGACGCAGACGACTAAGGACCCCGAGTTCTCCACCGTTAAGGTGCCCAACCCCGAATACAAGGAAACGCTTACCATGGGCATTAACCTTGCCAACGAGATTGGCGCGACCGTGGTGTTCGGTACCGACCCCGACAGCGACCGTCTCGGCGTTGCCGTTAAAAATGCTGAAGGCGAGTTTGAAGCTCTTACGGGCAACCAGGTCGGCATATTGCTGCTCGACTACATACTCACACGCTTAAAGGAGGACAACGCTCTGCCCGAAAACGCTGCAGTAGTTAAGTCGTTTGTTACCACGGGTATGGCAAAGGCTATCTGCGATAAGTTCGGCGTAACCTTATTCGAGGTTCCCGTAGGATTTAAGAATATAGGTGAGAAGATTAAGCTTTGGGAAAAGGATCACTCCTACACCTACGTGTTCGGCTTCGAGGAGAGCTGCGGCTATCTTCGCGGAACGCATGCAAGGGATAAGGATGCAGTCGTTGCGTCTATGCTCTGCGCAGAGATGGTATGCTACTATACCTATAAGGGAACGACCGTATTCGACAGATTGAACGAGATTTACAAGACCTACGGCTACGTGCTTGACTGCAACGTATCCATTCAGTACCAGGGTCTTAACGCTATGAAGGAGATGAACGCCGTAGTTGACGCGCTTAAGGTTGACCCTGTAGCTAAGTTCGACGTATACGAGGTTGCTTCCTTCAGAGATTACTCCAAGGACGAAAAGACGGATATGGTTACGGGCGTTAAGAGCGCGATAGGCTCCCCCAAGACCAACTGCGTCTACTATGAATTGAAGAACGGCAGCTTTGTCTGCGTTCGTCCTTCGGGCACCGAACCCAAGCTGAAGATTTACTATTCGGTTAAGGCTCAGAACAAGGCTGATGCAGAGGCGGCTCTCGCTAAGCTGCAGGCGGCAGTCAAGGAATTATTGGACAAGGTTAACAAATAATTAAAATGTAAAATTATATCGGCAGGTGCCTTGGCACCTGCCGATTTTGATTATGTCGTCATTGCGAGGGAGCTTTAACCCAACTTCAAACCGTCATTGCGAACGGAGCCGCAGACGAAGTGTGGCAATCTCAATGATTATGGGCGGACTGTTTACACAATTCGCCCTTATTATATATTGTACTATTAATGTAAATGTTTAGCAATGGAAGTCGGTTGTAATTATTAGAAGTCGTAACCACATACTCGCTGGGATTGCCGCGCCGCCCTTTTAGGGTCGGCTCGCAATGACGGGTCATAAATTGCCACAGCCTGACACCGCAAAAGCGACGCTTATTTGAAGAGCGTAACTGCTAACCGTCCAGCTTAGCTCCGCAGTTGCCGCAGAAGGTATCATCTACCTCCTGCCTCGCTCCGCAGTTGGGGCAGACTTTAAATAGCTGTGCGCCGCAACCGTCGCAGAAATTATTCTTTGGCTGGTTTTCCTTACCGCAGGCAGGGCAGATTGTAAGCTTTGCTACTTGCTCTGCGCGCTGCTTTTCACCCTCGGAGTTTGCTTCCTTAACCGCCTCCGCAACGGCTTTAACGGCAGGCTTTAACTCCTGCGCCGCGTCGTTGACGACGGGCACGCCCTCGTTTTTCATATATCTGGTAATCTCGCCACGGAAACCTATACTTAGCAGCATACCTCCCAAACCGGTCATAGGCAGCCCTATTATTCCGCAGGGAAAGAGAGTAGGAGGGTTAAACGTGTTGAATGAAGAAATAAAATCCACGAAAAAGATTACGTCGAGAATTACACCGCATACAAGCAGAATAAACCCTATAATCTTTAACGTCTTTTTAATTTTTACGTGTTTAGCCTGTTCTTCTTGCCGTCTTTTCTCATCATCAGTCATAGTTGTCTCTCCTTAACCTACTGCCAACTTGAAGGGCACGTTCGGTTTTGCTTAAACCAGTCGGTATCCTTTAACTTTGTGGTATTGTTCGAACAATAAAGCTTAATTTTATCAGGAGTAGCCGTCAGATGGTAGAACACTATATTACCGTTCATAGAGCCAAAAGTACCTGCTTTATAGTCGTAGCAAATAGACGTGCAGTAGACGGCGTCGGTATAGGCTGAAATACGGTCGATAAACGCCTGGGTAGGGAAGGTGTTATCGTTGTTCGTAGTGTATTCCGTCGAACCTGCGCAAGCGCATACCGCAACGTATTTAGGCTTTATTTTAGACAAGAGCTTATCTGTTGAAGAGGTCTTGCTTCCGTGGTGCGCACCTTTAAATAAGACAACTTCGGGCAAGGTGTTGTTATCAACAAGTTTACTTTCTCCCTCGCCCTCCAAATCGCCCGTAAACAGATAGTGGCTTATTTGCGTTTCGCTCTCTTTATATGTAAGCAGGGTGCAGACCGAATAGTCGTTTTCGTCAGCGGTTTCATTATCGTAATAATAATTGTACAGCACCGTTAACGTAAGCTTGCCGTCGCCTGAAATGTCAAACACGTTGGAATTATCAACGGGTTTTCCGTTTGTAAAGAGGTCACCTGCACAAATTACCGTCGTTCCTCTACCCTTTGCGTAATCGACGGCACTGACGTAGCTTGTGTAGATAGCTGCTGTTGAATTATGACGGGAAAACTGAATTAAAGTTCCCACTTCATACTGGTATAAAATACCCGTTCTTTCAGTTCCGCTGCCCGTCCCTACAAACGCCGCAATGTGATCCTGGTGTGCGTGGGTAGAAATAACGTAATCGAGTTTGCCGTCGCAGTATTGGTCCACGTATTCTTTTATAGTGGTTGCACTCGACTTCCTCGAACCTGCGTCAATTAATATTTCTATATCGCCATAATCTATTAACGTGCAATCGCCCGCGTACTTATTGCCGAGTTCGAGGAAATGAATAGAAAAATCAGCTGTAGTTATTTCCGCCAAATCACCGTCGGGTGCAAGCACGGCGTGATTGCCGTTAGTACCTTCCGGGTCGTCGTCGGCACTGTCGTAATAAAGCGACTGCACATAATTTAAGTAGGCGTTCTCCATCTTTTTGAACACTTCGGGGAAGAAGAAATAAACAATCAATACAGCAGCAAGAATAATGGCAACGAGTATGGCAATAAACGCCACAATCTTTTTATTGCTCAATATCTTTGCTGTGGTTTTTTCGACAGAGTTATTACCGCCGTTTCCGCCTTTTTTTGAACTCTTTTTCTTAGCCATTGTTCACCTTATAAATTCTTAAGCTGAGAGAGGATTTTTTCACGCATTTCGATATATTTATCTAACTTTTCCCTCTCTGCGTCAACCAGCTTTTTAGGAGCCTTTGCCATAAATCCCCTGTTGTTGAGCTTGCTATCCGCTCTGCTGATCTCTGCCGTAACCTTTTCAAGCTCGGCGTTCAGCCTCTCTCTTTCCTTGTCGGCGTCGATAAGCTCGCCCGTGGGAATTAAAATGGTGCCTACGCTTACAACCTTTGCAGAAGATCTGCCTTCGACCTCTTCCTTTGAAGCAATGACCTTGACAGAAGACGCGCCTGCAAGCTTTGCAATGCACTCTGCATTTGCGGTGATGAGCCTCTTGCTCTCGGTTAAGATATACACGTTGACCTTCTTTGAAGGTGCGCAGCCCGTTTCGAGCTTAACTTCCCTTATAGCCTTTATAATCTCCATTACGCCCTCGAACGCAGCCGCTTCCTTCTTATAGGCAAGACGGGAGTTGTAACGGGGGAAGGAAGATACCATAATCGACCCCGTAGTATTGGGCAGCGAACGGTAAATTTCGTCGGTGATGAAGGGTACGAAGGGGTGTAAAAGCTTAAGCGTATTTTCAAGCACGAAGGTCAGAACGGATACCGCGTTGTCCTTCTTGTCCTCGTCCTCGGAGTAGAGGGCGGGTTTGGTTAACTCAATATACCAATCGCAGAAGTCCGACCATGTGAAGTCGTACAGCGTCTGCAATGCTAAACCGAATTCAAACTTGTTGAGTGAAAGCGTTACGTCCCTTATCGTCGCCTGGAGCTTGGAGATTATCCACTTATCCGCAGGGGTGAGTTTAACCTCGGTAATGGGCTTAATCTTCCTGCCCTCGCAGTTCATAATAACGTACCTTGAAGCGTTCCATATCTTGTTCATAAAGTTACGGCTTGCTTCAACCTTAGCCTCGGAGAAACGCATATCGTTGCCGGGAGCGACGCCCTGCAAAAGCGAGAAACGGAGGCTGTCTGCGCCGTATTTGTCTATAATCTCAAGGGGGTCGACGCCGTTGCCTAAAGATTTAGACATCTTTCTGCCCTGCTCGTCACGCACTAATCCGTGAATTAAAACGTAGTGGAAAGGCACCTTGCGCATATGCTCCAAGCCCGAGAACATCATTCTCGCAACCCAGAAGAAGATTATATCATATCCCGTAACCAACACGTCGGTGGGATAGAAATACTCTAAATCGGAGGTGTCGTCGGGGTAGCCTAACGTCGAGAAAGGCCATAAAGCCGAGGAGAACCAGGTGTCTAGAACGTCTTCGTCCTGATGGATATTCCTGCTTCCGCACTCGGGGCAGCAGTCGGGGTCCTCTTTGGCGCAGATAACCTTTCCGCAGTCGGGGCAGTACCAGATGGGAATTCTGTGACCCCACCAAAGCTGACGGGAGATACACCAATCCTTGACGTTCTCCATCCAATTATAGTAGGTCTTTGCAAACCTTTCGGGAACAAACGTAGTCTTTTTGTCGGTTACCGCATTGATTGCAGGGCGGGCAAGGGGTTCCATCTTAACGAACCACTGCTTGGAAATTCTCGGTTCAACCGAGGTATGACATCTGTAGCAGTGACCTACGTTGTGCGCATGGGGTTCAATCTTTACAAGGTTGCCAAGCGTTTTTAACTCCTCTACCACCGCCTTTCTGCACTCGTAACGGTCCATACCCTCGTACTTGCCTGCGTTAGCGTTCATCGTGCCGTCCTCGTTCATGACGATAACGCTCTCCAAGTTATGCCTTAAACCTACTTCGAAGTCGTTGGGGTCGTGGGCAGGGGTAATCTTAACGCAACCCGTGCCGAACGTCATATCTGCATGCTCGTCTGCAACTACGGGAATGGGCTTGTTTATAATGGGCAGAATAACGTTCTTGCCGATATATTTTTTATAACGAGGGTCGTCGGGGTTTACAGCAACAGCCGTATCGCCGAACATAGTTTCGGGACGGGTGGTTGCAACTATTAACCCCTCTTCCGAAGAGCCTTCGATAAAGTATTTTAAATGCCAGAACGAAGAGGCCTCTTCCGAATACTCAACCTCCGCGTCGGATAAAGCCGTCTTACAGCAAGGGCACCAATTTATTATACGCGAACCCCTGTAGATAAGACCCTTATTGTAAAGGTTGACGAAAACTTCCCTGACCGCCTTGGAGCATTTTTCGTCCATGGTAAATGCAAGGCGCGACCAATCGCAGGAAGAACCGAGCTTCTTTAACTGGCTTACAATCCTTCCGCCGTACTTTTCCTTCCATGCCCACGCCCTTTCCAAAAAGCCCTCTCTGCCTAAATCCTCTTTGGTAAGCCCCTCTTCTTTCATCTGCTCGACAATCTTAACCTCGGTTGCGATTGCGGCATGGTCGGTACCGGGCAGCCAAAGGGCGCAGTAGCCCTGCATGCGCTTAAACCTTATGATTGCGTCCTGCATGGTCTCGTCCACGGCGTGACCCATATGAAGCTGACCCGTTACGTTGGGGGGCGGCATCATTATAGTAAAGGGTACCTTATCGGGGTCCCTCTCGGCACGGAAGTAGCCGCTCTCTTCCCAGTCCTTATACAGTCTGTCCTCGAAGTCTTTGGGGTTGTAAGTCTTTTCCATAATAATCCTCTGCAAAAAATACGTTATCTTCTGTCTATAATACCGAATTAATAACATTAAACGGTATAAAGCGATATTATACAAGTTTAATTATAAATCAAAATTGCTTGCAATGTCAAACGACTGCAACGCGGCATACAATGTATTATCAAATTTTTTGTGAGGAAAACCCATTGATAAAAAGAATTACAGCATTTTTATTCTCCCTTATTGCGGCAATTATGCTACCTCTTTCGATTGCAGGCTGTAAGGGTGAGGATAAGGTCATTAAGATTAACGAAGTTACGCACTCGGTATTTTACACCCCCTTGTACCTTGCAGACGCCTTGGGCTATTTTGCAGACGCGGGGTACACTATCGAGTTGACCAACGGCGGCGGCGCGGACTCCACCATGGCGGCACTTTTATCGGGTGCGGCAGATATAGCCTTTTGCGGACCCGAAGCGGCGTTGTACGTTTTGGCAGGCGGTTCCTCCGACAGTCCGAAGGTGTTCGGTCAGTTGACCAAGCGCGACGGGAGCTTTTTGGTTGGCAGGGTTGCCGAACCCGAATTTACGTGGGCAAACTTAGAGGGCAAGGAGATACTTGCAGGCAGAAAGGGCGGTGTGCCTGCCATGACCTTTGAATACACCTTAAAGCTCAATAAGGTTACCGCAAATTTGAACTATGACGTTGCGTTCAACTTGATGACCTCTGCATTTGAAAGCGGCGTTGCGGATTACTGCACTATGTTCGAGCCGGGTGCAAGCCAATACCAAGCTGCCGGCAAGGGTTATATAGTCGCTTCCGTCGGCGAGGCTTCGGGCGAGGTGCCCTACACCTGTTTCTCCGCAAAGCAGAGCTTTATCGACAAGAACCCGAAAAAAATTGACGCGTTGCTGCGTTCGGTTACCAAGGCAATAAAATACGTGAACGAAACCCCTGCCGCAACCGTTGCGGAAAAAATCGCCAAGTACTTCGACGGAACGTCCGTTTCCGCATTGACTTCCTCTATCGAAAACTACAAACGCATTGACGCCTGGGTTACCGATATGGCAATGAAAGAGAGCGCGCTCGACAGATTGCAGGACATTATGGAGAGTGCAGGCGAACTGCCAAAAAGGGTTAAATTTGCTGACCTTGTAACCACAACGAGGGCACACGAAATTTATCAAGAAGTGTATAAACTTTAAAAACTGCTACATGATACTATCATTTAAAGACGTAGGCTATACCTACCACTCGCTAAGCGGCGAAGTCAACGCCGTAGAGCATATGAGCTTTGACGTGGAACAGGGTGAATTTGTTGCAATAATAGGACCCTCGGGGTGCGGCAAGACAACTATATTATCGCTTGCGGCAGGGCTGCTTTCCCCCTCTCACGGGGAGATAGTACGGGGACAACGGGAGTTTGGATATATGCTGCAAAAGGACGCCCTGTTCCCCTGGCGAACGGTTGAGAACAACATATTTTTGCCCTTAGAGATTAAAAAACGCAACACCCCCGAAATGCGCAAAAAGGCGTTGACGCTTGCAGAAAAGTACGGTTTAAAAGACTTTTTGAAGAAGAAGCCAACCGAGCTTTCAGGCGGTATGCGCCAGAGGGTTGCCCTTATTCGCACTCTTGCGTCAGAGCCAGACATACTGCTTTTAGACGAACCCTTTTCCGCACTCGATTATCAGACGCGGTTAAAGGTGTGCGACGACGTGCAGGGCATTATCAAGGGGGAGAAAAAGACGGCGCTGCTCGTTACCCACGATATGAGCGAGGCGATAGCCCTCTCCGACAAGGTGATAGTGCTCTCCTCCCGCCCTGCAACGGTTATTGCCGAACATAAAATAACCTTCGGCGGAGGCAGCCCGAAAAAGAGGCGTGAGTGCGAGGAATTTTCTCACCTTTTCGAGACCTTGAGAAACGAACTCGGTATTTAGCTTATGAGATAATTACGCATATGAAAAAACTTATAAACTACTCTTTAGAACACCGAAAATACTTAAAGGGCATAAAGCGAAAAAACGTTATAATTAACGTTGCACGCTTCGGCATACTTATTCTCCTTTTGGGGTTATGGGAGCTGTGCGCTCAAGTTAAATTAATTGACCCGTTTATAACCAGCTCCCCCTCCCGAATAGTCAGGACGGTGGGTGAGCTGTACGCAAACGGTAGCCTGTTTTACCACATAGGTATTACGCTTTTTGAGACGGTTGTCGGGTTTATAATAGCCGTTGTACTCGGCTATTCTATCGCGGTGCTGCTGTATTTAAGCGATACTGTACGCAAGATTTTTGAGCCGTATATAGTCGTGTTGAACTCTCTGCCAAAGATTGCGTTAGGTCCTTTAATAATAATCTGGATAGGTACGGGGTACAGTGCTATAATATTTATGACCGTACTCGTCGCCATTATCGTGTGCATAATGAACACCTTGACGGGTTTTCTATCGGTTGATAAGACTATGCTAACCCTGCTTAAGGCGATGGGTGCAAGCAAACGTGCAATCTTAGTAAAGCTTGTTATCCCCGCCTCTATCCCCTCGCTGATTAACACCTTAAAGGTGGCGGTGGGGCTTGCCTGGATAGGTTCGATTATGGGCGAATATATTGTCTCGCGTGCAGGGTTGGGGTATTTAATCGTCTACGGCGGTCAGGTGTTCAGGCTGGATTTGGTGATGACTGCAACCATAATACTCTGCGCCCTTGCAGGCGGCATGTACGGTATTATCGCCTTGATTGAACGCAAGATTAATAAGTAGTGCGACTACGGCGGTGTTTCTTAATTGCTTATTTGCTTGACCAACTCAACACAGGTCAAACGTGGTGCGACCACAATTAGGCATTGAGCCAAGTTTCTTAATTGCTTATTTGCTTGACCAACTTTACACTTATCAAACAAGGGCGGACTGTTATAAATTAGTCCGCCCTTATTGTTGTCGCACCCGTCATTGCGAACCGCCTTTGGCGGTGTGGCAATCTCAGTGGGTATGGGCGGACTGTTACAATAATTCGAAATTATTTAAAAATGTGGTTAAACTATTCAAAAACAGTAATCACCTACGAGTCCGGGATTGCCGCAGCGTTTCACGCTTCGCAATGACGCAAACGCCCAGCAAAACACTCACGGGTAGAATTGGCGAAATTGCGTTCCCTTTCATTCAGCCCTTCCATTGAATCAAGCTCGGCTAAAATTTCCCTCGCGCTTCTGCACACGGGTGCCGCTTCTCCCTTGAAAAACACGCAGGTGTCCCCTTCGTGCCTCTCCCTTATTTTTTCGCCCTGTGCCTTTATATAACTTAAAACTGTCATTATAACCACCTCTTTGTTTTTTACACCCTTATTTTATCGCTTAATCTTGACAGATATTGTCATATATGATAAAATAATTTCAAGAATTTTTAATTTATTTTATTAAGGCTTATTCTATGAAATACCAGGTTATGTTAAAAATGCTGATTATGCTTACCTCAAAGAGGCAGGTTACGGCAAAGGAAATTGCCGACAGGTTTGAAATTTCGACGAGGAGTGTGTACAGATACGTTGAGGAGTTGAACGTTGCCGGCGTACCCGTGGACGTGGTCAGGGGGAGATACGGCGGTATATTCATCTCCGACACCTACCGCCTGCCTGCAGGGTACTTCACCAAGGGCGAGTACGCTGCAATAACAAGTGCCTTAGAGGCTATGGGAGGTCAGATTAACGACGACAACATAACCTCCGCCCTCGAAAAGCTTGCAAGCAGAAAAAAAGAGGACAAAAGGGAATTATCCGTCTGCGGAAACATCATAGTCGACGGCGGCAGCTGGGCAGATATGGGCAGCTTTTCGGAGAAGATGAGGGTGTGCGAACAGGCGGTTAAAGACAGCCTTTGCCTTGACATAGACTATATTTCAAGGGAGGGTGAGCACAGCCGAAGGGTTATAGACCCACACGTTTTAATCTTTAAACAGAACGTGTGGTATGTATACGCCTTCTGCCACTCCCGTCAGGAGTTCAGGACGTTTAAAATAGGCAGAATAAAGCTTGCTCGTTTTACCGGTGCTAAGTTTGAAAAGAAAGAGATATCACGTGAGGACATACCACTGAACTTTGTATATAGCTCTGAACAGTTGACTACGGTCACGCTGGAGATAAGAAAAGACGCCCTTGCGGAGGTGGAGGAGCTTATCGGCGTGGACAACGTCGAGCCGAGGGGAAATGCGCTGATTGCCACCGTCGCCCTGCCCGACGACGAGACGTTGGTCGATAAAATACTCGGCTACGGCGGTAAGGTCAAGGTTATCGCCCCCGCCTCGCTAAAGGAGAGAGTGAGAAAGACCGCGCTGGCTATTGCTGAGGGACATTAATCCACCCTTACGGGTGATTCAATCCGTTGCAAAAGCAACGATTCAATCCACGACTAAAGTCGTGATGCAATCCACCGCTGAAGCGGCGATTAAATCCAACGGCAAGCCGTTGATATGGTACTGAATATAATTAAAACAGCCCGATGCAAATTACTTTTGCATCGGGCTGAAATTTGTTGGGTCAAGATGTTAGATTTTTTCAACAGCTAATGCATAACCAAACGAAGAACCCGTACCCCTATCGAAATTCATAAAGGGTTTTAAGGTTATATCCTTGGGTGCGCCTGCAAAGTCGTTAATGCCCCACCAAGGCTCTACGCAGATATAGTCGCCGCCGTTCTCGTTCGACCAGAAGGCGTACAGAGGGCAGTCGGATTTGTAGGTGTAGCGGTAGCCGTCCTGCGTGGTTGCGTACACCGCGCCGCCCGAAAGACTGCCTATCTGGTAGGTCTTATGCCTTGCGAAAAACTCCTTATCCATTGTCAGCGTTTTGAGCTTGCTTACGGGATAGGGCTCGCCTTCGAGGGGATATACAACGGGGTGTTCCTCGTTTTCAAAGGTAATTTCCGCCCTGCCTTCAGGGGCAACCATACCGGGGTGACCGCCAAGATAGAAGGGCAGAACTCCACCCTTTGAGCGCACGAAATAGCTCACGCTAACCGTGTTTTTAATAAGTTTATAGCCAATCTCAAACTCCCACTCGTAGGGGAATTGGGCAATACTATCCTCGTTGGAGTGGGTGGCAAGGGTTATATAGTCCTCCCCATGCTCCTTTACGGAAAGCGTTGAGTAGCGGATTAGCCCGTGAGATTTAAGGTTGCACTCCTGCCCCTTTGCCGTAAATTCGCCTGCGTGCCCGACTATGGGGAAGATAACCACGTCCTGCCCCTTCCACCACCTCTCGTCACCCTGCCACAATCTTTGGCAGTTTGTGGGTTTATATATAAGCGAGGTCATCGCCCCACCCTCGGAATTTACAGAAAGTTTTATTAAGTCGTTTTCTATTGAATATATCATATTTTTTCACCTTATTCGAGTATGTACCAATATTTAAAGAATAGAGAATAAAGAATAAATGTGGTTTTATTATTTCTAAATAATCTTTACCTTATTCGGGTATGTACCTTTGGAAAGATGCAAGCAAGACAAGGAGGCGAGGAAAACCCGACAGGAGCGTACACAGACGTACGTGACTGAGGGTTGCCGCAGCCGACACCGTATTGCGAAGCATATTTACAAAGCGAAACTCAGAAGCCTAAAAGTCGGAGAGCTTTTCGCCGCCCAATATATGAATATGCAGATGAAACACCGTCTGCCCTGCGTCGTCGCCCTGGTTGATTAAAAGGCGGTAGCCGTTTTCGCAGCCGTTTGCCTTGGCAATGGCAGGAATTTTAGAGAGCATATATTTGAGCATATCCGCCTCCGTTTCCCCCATCTCCTCCAAGAGCTTAAAATGTGTTTTAGGCACGGCTAAAAGGTGAACCTTTGCCTTAGGTTCAATGTCCTTAAAGACGTACATAATATCGTCCTCGTACACCTTGGACGAGGGAATTTCACCCTTGATTATTCTGCAGAAGATACACTGTTCATCGAGCATAGTTTTTTAACCCTCCAACTTTTCATTCTTAAAGCTATATAGCATACCGTTGCAGCCCCCGTGAGTGCGGCAAAGGTATAAAAGAGCGACGTGTAACGGGGGTCGGTTAAATCCCTTGCGTAGTCCGCATCGTAGATAAACACCGTAATATTGCCCCGTGAATCGAAGTTGTAACCTGTAACAACCGCTTCGGTCAAGCGGAAGAAAGAGGCGTACACCTCTCCGTTGTTGTAGATATCCTCCCTCATATAGGTAATGCCGTCTATCTCAACCGCCGTCTTATACAGGTATTTTTTAGTCGTTCCGTAGTACCAATATTCATATATCACGCTGCGCTGCTCACCGCCGATTAACGCAGTTGAACTTACGCTTTGAACAATGTATTCACCGCTTAGAGTATCGCTTGCGGACATACTGCTATCGTACGCCCTATCCCCTGCGGAAAGCTGTGCACCGTCCTGCATAAACTCAATAAACGTATCGGCAGAGTAGAAGGTTTCGCTTCCGTATCTCTCACGGAAGGGTATAGAGCAGTATATACAGGCAATGATTGCCATCAGCACGGCTGAAATAACCAACGATACGTAACCCCAATGCCGCCAGTAGGCAGGGTCGGTCTTTTGCAAAGTGTCCTCGTCTGCATTTGTCGCGTCTGCCCCTGAGGAAGTAGCCGTCTCCGCAGAAGCCGCCGTTTCAACGGGCGTAACGCTCTCTGCAAAGACTTTGTTTCTCTCCAACTTTATTATCACCGCACACTCCAGCAGAGCAACGAGGGCGCATGCACCGCATACTATACCTTTTGCAACGTTGTTTAAGGGTAAATCCCAGGCGATATGCAGACCGCAGCTTAAAAGTATTACGGGGTATACGACAATGTTGGCTATCAACCGCTTGGAGATATTAAACGCCCAACCGATTGCACCCGTCCATAAAATGTGCGTACAGAACGCGGTTGCACCCCTTGAAAAGGCAATTTCGATAACCGTGGTGAGGTTTAGGGAGGAAAGCTCGTTAGAGCTTACGAATATGTAACCCATATCCTCGACTATTGAAAATCCGCAGCCTATTGCCGCACCGAACAAAAAGCCTGCTAAAGGGGAACGGTTTTTAGCTGCAATAAGCACGACAAGCGTTGCAACCGCCTTGGGCAGCTCCTCAAAAAAACCCGTGCAGACGGCAGACAGCCATTTGTTTTCTATGGGGAACACGTCGAATAATATCTGTGAAACGACGTTTGCCGCCGTACCGCCTATAAGCATTGCAAGCAGTACGGCAAGATAGCTTAAATCACGCTTGGGGTACAGCTCGTACAAAAGCATTAAAAAAGCTAAATTGAAGCAGGTTGACGACAAAACTATTATCGTGGGTGCAAACAGCTCGTTGTAGGTAAAACGGACTATGAGCAAAAATACGGCAAGCAATACGAAGAGCAAAGCAAAAAGACGGCAATACGCCCAGGGGTATTTGCGGTTAACCCCCTTTTTGCCGCGTATGCCCCTCGTGAGCAGTTCGGCATATTCCATATTGGTGTGACGCCTGAACGTCTGTTTAAAAAAGTTTCTTACCTTGCTCTTCATCATACCTTGCCAAATAATTTTTAATGAGATTGGATGGGCAATATGCTTGATTTAATCCCTTTTAAATTCAATTAATCATCTCCCCTTCAGCCCCGTCGAGGAGTAAAGAGTTTAGCTTAACCGTTGCCCTGCCGCTTAAGTTTCCTTTAACGTAAACCTTGATATATCCCTCGGTATAGCCCGTGGTATATTCGCCGTTGAAGTCTTCAAATATCACGCTGTACGCCTTACCCAGCCTTTGGCTAATATAGCGGTGGGAGGCGTTTTCCGCAGCGGCAAGCAGGCGGTGAAGCCTTTCGGACTTGATATCCTTCGGCACGTCCTGCATATCATACGCCCTTGTCCCCTCCCTCGGTGAAAAGGCGAACGCGTGTACCCTTGCAAGCTTTGCCTCCTCAATTATGGCAAGGCTGTCCAAAAAGTCCTCCTCCGTCTCACCGCAAAAGCCTGCGATTATGTCGGTAGTTATCGCCGCGTCGGGGAATACCTTATATATAAGGTCGCACTTAGCTAAATATTCTTCCCTCGTGTATTTCCTGTTCATAGCCTTCAAGACGGCGTTCGAACCGCTCTGCAAGGATAAGTGGAATTGGGGTGCAAAGTCCTTTAACCCCTTTAAGGCAAAAAGCAGCTTTTCGTCTATTACCCTGCACTCCAAAGAGCCTAAGCGTATGCGCTTATCGGTAAAGCTAATGGCTTTAATCAGCCCTGCAAGCCCGTCCGGGTGGGCGTTGTACGCCGAGATATTTATACCCGTCAACACTATTTCGGGAGAGGTGCAATTTTTAATTTCATCCACAATATCCTCAACCGTTCGGCAGTTTACCCTGCCGCGCAGATAGGGAATTACGCAATAAGAACAAAAGTTGTTGCAGCCGTCTTCAATCTTTATAAAGGCACGGGTTTTAAGCTGTTTAGGCGGGCAGAGCGACAGGCAGCCCTCGCCCCCGAAGTCGTTTGCTATGGCGTTGACCACCTCTTCCTTCTTCCTTGCTCCGCACACGAATTTAACGCCCTTGCCCAAAAAACTACCCTCGCTCTTCTGCGAGGCGCAGCCGCATACGTATATGAGCGCGTCAGGGTTAAACTTCAACGCCCTTGCAACGAGCTGACGACTCTTTTTTTCCGCCTCTTTAGTTACGGCGCAGGTGTTTAAAACGTAGACGTCTGCTTCAGACAGCTCGTCCGACACCTGCCAACCCCTTTTCTCCAATTCTGCCGCAATGGAGGAGCTTTCAACCTCGTTAACCTTACAGCCGAGGGTAAAGACTACCGCTTTCACTCCAGCTCCTTCAGGCTGAACGAGGCAATGGAACACACGGCGATTGCCGCCGTCTCCGCACGCAAAATGCGCTTGCCCAGGCTCATGCCCTTAAAAGAAAATTTATCTCTAGCTTGTGCGTACTCCTCGTCCGCAAAGCCGCCCTCGCTGCCCACTACAAGCGCGGTTGAGCCGGTAATATTATTAAAGTCAACCTCGCTCCCGTCTGCAAATTCACAGAAGAAGAGCTTGTTCTCGTAAGCTTCGGCGGAGGCTAACGCCAAGTCGAACTTCTCGAAGTATTCCACCTCGGGCACGACGCTGCGCAGGCATTGCTTTGCCGCTTCCTTTGCAACCTTTTTGAGGCGTTCTAACTTATTGGCGTTCATATACGCCGAGCAGTATTTGGAGTTAAACACTCCGATTTTGGAGACACCCAGCTCGCACGCCTTCTGCACGACAAGCTCAGTCTTGTCGCCCTTCAATGCGCCTATAAGCAGATAAATCGGGGTGTTAGGCTCCCTCTCGCCTCTGTTTACCCCCGTAATATGTGCCGACAAAGCGTTTTTTGATACCTTTGTAACTATTGCCGTGTATTCGTTGGCGGTGTTATCCAAAAGAGTTATCTCGCTGCCCTCGCCCACCCTTAACACGGTCTTTGCGTGGATAAACTCCTCGCCGTCCAAAGTCACTTCGGTCACTTCAGGATAATTTATTTTGTCTACGAAAAAGCGGTGCGGAGTACTCATAACGCATTGAACGCCAACGCGTTCCACTCCCCTTTATTTACGCTTTCAAATAATTTAAGCCCCTGCGCTTCGTAGACCTCGATAACCCTCTGTTTCTTTTCGTTGATTATGCCGCTTAAGATAAGGGTGCCGCCCGATTTAAGGTTTTTAGGGATTGAGGGCGCAAGCCTCTCCAAAATATCTGCGGTGATGTTTGCAAGCATTATATCACCCTTTAAAGAGCTGTCTTCTAAAAGGTCCGAACGGGCGATTACAACCTTTTCCGATACGCCGTTCAGCTCGGAATTGTGCTTTGCACTCTCCACAGCGACGGCGTCAATGTCGGTCAGATATGCAAACTTTGCACCGAGTTTAACCGCCGATATACCTAATATTCCGCTTCCGCAGCCGACGTCTATGCAGACGCTTTCGGGCGTAATATACTTCTGCAACAGCTCCACGCACATAGACGTAGTCTCGTGCTCGCCCGTGCCGAAAGCCATGTTGTTATCTAATTTTACTATTTGCTCCCCGTCCTGCTTTTCGTAAGCTATCCACTCGGGCACGACGACAACGTTTCCTAAATGAATGGGGCGGAAATGGTTACGCCATATCTCTATCCAGTCGTCGCCCTCTATCTCACGTTTGGTGGTCTCAAGCGTGCCGAGGGGGAGCGCGCCGGCGCAGTTAAATTCCGTCTCCTCGATATCCTTTCTTATTTGAGGAAGAACGGCGTCTGCGTCGGATACGGCAATGAACGCCTTGACCATAACGTCGCCCGAATTTTCGGCAATCAACCCGTCGTCCATATAGTCCCAATAGGACGATTTATCCCTCTGCAGGGCTATAACGTCCTTAACGTCGGAGATTGCCACGCCGTAGGAGGTGTATCTCCACATAATATCTGCAATGAGTTCGCTTCCTTCTGAAGTTGTGTGTACGGTAAGTTCAATAAATTTCATAGTATCATTTTAACATATAAAGCGATAAATAGCAAGTAGTGACGGGATTATTTAAATTTATGGTTGAATAATTAGAATTCAAACTCTATCGTCACGGGCTTTATGCACGTGACACTTTCCCTATTCTTTAGGGAAAGTGCAATTATGGTAAGTAATATCTAAAATATTTGCCACCACGTTTATTCTTTAATAAAAAAGCAGTCCGCCTCACGGCGGACTGCTGAAACTATAAAGTATATTTTATTCCATATTGGTAAGTCTTTCTGCCATCTCCAGCCATTCCTTTTCGGGGACTTGGGCTTCACTGCTCTTGGCAAACTGCTCGGAGAGAATTTTTGCCTTTTCAGGGGGGATAACCGTGCCTACGCCTGCAACGCAGCCGCCGGGGCAACCCATACCTTCGATAAGGCAACCTTTAATCTTACCCGCCTTGGCAAGCGTTAAAATCTTCTTGCACTCGGTCAAGCCCTCTGCATGGTGAACGGTAACCTCGGTTTCGGGGAAGTACTCCTTAACCGTCCTCTCGATTGCCGCAGCAACGCCGCCTGCCACGCCGTAGCCTCTGCCGGCACCCGTGGTGTGAGTAACTCTCAAAGGCGTTTCTTCCATCTGGGAAGGCACGATATCCTTTGCGGCAAACATACCGCCAAGCTCCTCGAAGGTAAGCACGAAATCGACGTATGAACGAATGGTCCTTCTGGAAGCTTCCAACTTCTTAGCGGCGCAAGGTCCGATGAATACCACCTTGGTTTCCTCATCGGGGAACTGCTCCTTTATCTTTCTTGCGGTTGCTACCATGGGGGTAAGCTCCTGAGAGACCTCTCCCACCAAATCGGGGAACTGCTTTTTAGCAAGCACTGCCCAGGCGGGGCAACAGCTGGTTAAAAGGAAGGGCAGCTTGCCCGTTGCAACCTCGTGAACGTAGTGGTTAGCCTCTGCAATACAGCCGAGGTCGGCACCCTCTGCAACCTCGTATAAGTCTGCAAAGCCGAGCTTTAACAGTGCAGTTTTAATCTGCGCTAAAGTCGTCTTGGGTCCGTACTGACCGACAATTGCAGGGGCAACGGCTGCAATAACTTTATTGCCCTGTTTTATCGACTGAATAAGCTGGAATATCTGGGATTTATCAGCGATTGCTCCGAAAGGACAAGCCGACATGCACTGACCGCATGCAACGCACTTATCGTTGTCTATTTTTGCCCTGCCGTACTCGTCGGAGGAGATTGCCTTTATTCCGCAAGCCGAGGCGCAGGGGCGAACCTTGTGTGCGATTGCGTCATAGGGGCAAGCGGCTTTGCATCTGCCGCATTTGATACACTTGGACTGGTCGATAAACGATTTTCCGTCCACAATGGAGATTGCACCCTTAGGGCAGTTTTTAATACAAGCGTGAGATACGCAGTTACGGCACATATTGGTAACCTCGTACTCGTTGTCGGGGCATTTATCACACGCCGAGGGAATAACCTGCATAAGGGGCGGTTCATAGTACTTTTCAGCAATATTACTACCCTCTATACCCTCGGTAATATGTACGGGCTTGTTTGCAGGGCGAAGCGAAAGACCCATTGCAAGGCGCACTCTCTCTGCCGCAATCTGTCTTTCCCTGTAGATATTTTCCCTGTACTTGGGAACCTCGTCGGGGGTTATCTTGTATGGAATTGCCTCTATGTCGCTGGCAACGTTGGTTGAATCGTAAGCAACCTTGGCAACCTCGGCAAATACCTGTTTACGCAAATCGGTAACAACACTCTGTTCTTTCATATTATAAAACCTCTGTAAAAATGTTTTAATTATGCTATATTACGGGGTCTATCCCTTTTTTGTCCAATTGTTTTTTACGCCTGATATTAAATAAAACTTCCGTAATTATCAACACCGCGCTAAAGGTTATCAAGGCGACGGCGATTATAATTGCGCAGTTCAAAAAGAACTCCTGGGGCATTACGTTGATAATCTGGTCCTCTCTCGGGTCAAACAGCCAATTGGTTTTGCCCGGAAAGAATACGGCGTGAAACGCCTCGAACGCCGCGTCGAAACCGACTATAAGCACCAATAAAATAATTATCACGGGCAGCGCGACGGCAATAACCGCAGCAAGCAGCTGCGCGCCGTGCCCGAAAGGACGGGCAAGCGAGATAACCTTAAACCTGTTTAAAAGCAGGAGCGTAAGCGAAATTACGCCCGATATTAAAAGTGCCCAGAAGTTTAACGAAAACAAACCCTTGCAGTCGGCAAAGTGTGCGGCTCCCTCGCTTGACAGCTTCAACTGCCCCGTCTGACAGGGATAGCCGGGAAGCGTGCAGAAATTTAAGATATCGTCGTATGCCTCTTTAATAACCTCATAACTCCATCCCGTCTTTTGCGGCAGGTCAAGCGTGTTAATCTGAATATAATACAAAAACCTGCAGTAGATGGGTATACCTATCGAAAAGGTTATCATAAATATAACGAGAGCAGCAACGAAGACAACCGTTAAACTTATATTCAATCCCTTTTTAACCTTGGGCGACATCTTCCTCCCCCTTTATCTCCTGCATAAGGCGCAGTCCGCCTTTATTTACCGAAAGCGTTATAAGCACCTGCGAGGGCAGATAGAACGCCCATATCGCCACCGAAACAAATTGAACAAGCCAGCCGGGCAGCGTAACGCCCAGCACTGAACCCAAGTTGTGCAGCCCTACGCAGATATCGCAGCCTAAAAACAATAATAATCCTATTGCAAACAGCAGATCTTTAACGCCCTTTCTGCAAACTATAAAGGCATCTGCCACGTTGCAGACGAGCATTGTTATATAGATTGCACATTCCGCCACCAGCAGGTTGAGTTTGCCGAGTGCGGCAAAGGTTATAATAATCGCAACCATAACGCCAATGCGAACACCGAGAGTAATGAAAACCTTTTTAAGCCTGTCCGCATACAATCTGTACAGATACAGCGTCTGCACAATTATAAATGTTACAAGCCCTACTTCGTAGTACTTATCCAAAACTAAAATAAACAGGTCGCTTATTGCGGTAAAGAAGAGAGCCGCAAGCATAACGGCGTTATCCCTGCTGCTTCCCGGCATAAGCAAAACGGCTAACAATACCGCAAGGCAGAGCAGAACTCCTGCGTATTTTAAGTAGACGGGGTCTGGCGTACCCACCGCCGCTAAAACGTTAAAAATAATATATATTACCGCCTCTACGGCGATAAATACGAGGAATATTAAACTCTTTACGTTAAGTTTCTTCTCTGTCATAATAATTCAGTCTATTTTTAACGGGTATTATTCTTTTCTTTATACGCTTTGCAAGCCTTTTGCTTTTGCTCCTTCCGTCTTGCTCTCGGGCTTATCTTCCCCTTTATTCTCCGAGACGGCAAAGACCGCCAAAAGCGGAGCATAGATGAACAGGGGCAGAGGATAGAAAATATGGTTATCCAGAAGGCTGGTTAACAGTATTCCGCCCATTGTGAACATAATAAAGAACCTTCCGTCATCGGGGTTTTTAAACAGCGAAACCACCGTCTGCACCCTGTGCACAACGTATGCGATTAACCCCACTACTCCGCAGGCAAACAACAGTTGAACAAAGGTGTTGTGGCACATAAAGGGTACCGCCTCGGTAAAGCCGTAGCTCTCACCGTTGAAGCCGGGGGTGTTTATTTCCGTTGCGGTAAGGTCGTAAAAACCGTTGCCGAATACGGGGTTGTGCAAAAACTTCTTTATTCCGTCCTTCCAGATTTCGGTTCTTCCGCTACCCGTCGCGAAGTCTGAGGCAAGCCCCTTAAACATCTCCCCAATCTCTTCTTTTTTGACTAAAAACACAACGAGGGCGGCAATTGCAAACGCAAGCAAAATCGCACCGCCGTATATCTTCTGCCTTTTGGGGGCGATTATTAAATACCATATACAGCTTAGCACCGCAAGCACGCCTGCAAATAATATTGCCTGCCTGGACATACCTAACACGACAATTGTAAGATTGAAGGGTACGCCCAACAAAAACAAAAAGCCGTTTTTACACTTTGCGGCAAGATAAAACCATGTAGGAATACACATAGTGATAAGCATACCGAACTGGTTATACGTACCCCAGCCGAATTGAATTTTACTCCTTTTAATTACCCCGTCAACGACTACGCCTAAGGTAATATATGCCTCTAAAAGCTGCAGAGCCAGGGCTAAACATAAGGCAGCAAAGACGACGGCTATGCGTTTATAAGTTCTTTGATTTACCACGACGTTACCGCTTATGTACACAAACATAAACAGCATAATGGCACCCATACCTAAGCCGTATACTGTGTCCATAAAATAGTACTTGGTAGAAAACAACCCGTTTAAAACGAGGGCGGCAACGTAGGCGCATAGCCCGATAAATATCGGGGTCACCTTAAATCTCTGCTTTAAAATACTGTCAACTATACGATAAACTGCCGATCCTGCAAAAAGCACGACGGCTACCGTTGCCTGGGCAATAAATGCAGGTGAAGTCATATACGCGGGGTCGCACCACTCAACACGGGAGTAGGGACTGTGACGCATGGAGATAATTATGTGCATAAACACAAACAGACATATGACGGGCGAAATATCTTTACAGCAAAGCGTTATTGCCGCACCGCAAAGGCAAATATACCATATAATTAACGGCTCCAACCCGAAGGTTGTGCTAAGCACGGTTACCGCCGCCGTTACGAAAGGGAACACGTAGGAAGAAAACACCTTTTCAGCTATTTCTTTAACCTTACTTATATTAAATTTTTCCACTGCTCCCGAAAAACTCATAATACCCTTTTTACGCCTGTGTATGTATTATTGTATTATACACTCAAGTATCGTATTAGTCAAGCAAAGACAAACCTCAACGTAGAGTGTGATAAAGTTATAATTGTTCTGTAACGGATAATATTTCCTGCGTGCGTTTAACGGGGAAGGGAGCCGTCTGCGCCGTGACGTTCTCTATCCTTTTTACTTCCCCTCTGGCGGTGGCTTTTCCGCTTGGCACAACCACTTTATCGCCTACTGAAATTAAAACAAACGGGGATATGTACCAGCGTTTAACACCGACCTCTGCCCCGTCTTCAATCTCAACAAAGCAGTAGATGAGGTTTTCGTATTGACTGATAACTCCGCCGCCCATGTAATGTATCATAATTTGATTATATCAATTTTGACGCAAAAAGAAAAGCTTTTGCGTTGACTTTTACCGCAATATATTTTAAAATAATAATAGTTGCAGAAATTCCTGCGAACGGTGAACAATTGAATAATTATTTGAAATCTTATGCGGATATGTTGGAATTGGCAGACGCGTCACGGCAAACACCGCTTTAAGCAATTAGCCTGTTGGCAAATTGCCACTTCGCTTTGTTGCCGCTCCTCTTCCCACAAAATCTTTGCAAGCAAATCTTTTGCGGGAGCCCTGTTTTTTAATATTCTAAGTCCTGCGCTTATGAAATATTGGCTTTTTCATTTTCTAACTTAATACCTTCTATTTGCGGATATGGCGGAATTGGCAGACGCGCAGGACTTAGAATCCTGTTGATAGTAAAAAATTGAATAATTATACAAAAAGTTTTGCGGATATGTTGGAATTGGCAGACAAGACGGACTTAGAATCCGTTGGATAACACCGTGCAGGTTCAAATCCTGTTATCCGCACCAGAAAAAAGTGAGAAGAATTGTAAAAATTCCTCTCACTTTTTTAGTTAATATCTACAATTTGGGAAACTTTGGGAAACGTTTTTTATACTTTTTGCATATAATAATAGTATTTTGCATATTTATACATAAATATTCTTTTAGGACAATAAATCTACTCATAAAGACAAAGAAAGGGCAAACCGATTATACGGCTTGCCCCTTGTTTTTTCTACAACTCGTAGTCTATCTTTTCAATTTCTTTAAAGTAGTATTCATCGGAGTAGGTAGTATAACCACGGTCAACGGCGGAACTTTTAACGTCCTTGTCAAACTTATGCCCGTCCCACAGCATAACCAATTCCAAATTGCAATTAGCTTCTTTTGCCCTGGTTATGAAGGTATATCTGAGCTCGTGCGTGTGCCTACCTGCCAAAATCTTTTTGAAACGGGCGTTGATATAATCTCTCTTTGCCGTCTTAGCCGCTTCAAAGTCTACGTACTCAATTACCCTTTTAAGCATTGGCGATATAGGTATTTTCCTGAACTCCCTTGCTTTACCCTTACGAACCTTTTCGGTTTCGCACTCTATGTAGTTCTCGTGAAAGGTTGCGGTTTTAAGCTCACCCACTCGCATACCCGTGTAGAGCAGTATTAAAATAGCACTGCTTGCAGGCTCTTCCCTATGCTCAATGCAATAGTCAACAACTGTCTTTTCTTCGGCTAACGTAAGCGATTTGCCCTTCTTGGCTTCATAGTTAGGCAGTTCAACCATTGCCATAGGCGATTTAAAGCTGTAATCTGCTGCGGCTACGTCCAAAATTGCTTTGAGCTGTATCTTGAGTTTTTCTGCGGTGCGGAATTTACCCTTATTGACCAAGTCGGACAAATAATTTTGCACGTCTGCTCTGGTTATTTCGTCCAGGTGCTTATCCCCGAATACAGGGAGAATGTGTTTGTTAATGATATCCATATACCCAGCCATAGTGCTTTCCTTGACCGTCGTCTTTTTAATTGCAACCCACTCTTTTATGAAGTCTTTCAAAAGCGGTGCAACCGACTTTTTATGCGGTATAGCTTTCTCTACGGCATTTAAAAATTTTGCCTTTAAAGTAATCAAATCCTTTGCTCAAAGCTCTATGTTGTAACCGTCTCTGCGGAAACGCACCTGATAGGTGTTTTTAATCGTACGGTATCTTATTTCGTAACCGCTGTATATTAATAGTATCTTTACAGGTTCAGACATTGAGTCAATCTCCTTTTTAGTAAATTTAAGGCTACCTGTTGAACCCTCGCCCTTAGTTCTATCCCCGACAACCTTTTTATCGGTTGTCGCTTTTGCCGTAGGCAACAACTTTTGCAAGGTCTCAAGCGTAACGGAATCTACCGCCGCCTTGAGTACAGCCCTTGCCATCTCGTCGTTTCCTTCCGGCAGTGCCCTTATCGTCTGTAAAATGTTATTTAACTCTTGATTGTTCAATTCTCCTTATCATTTTTATTTTATATAGGTTTTGCAAACCCTGCTTTTAGCGAAAAGATAAGCAGGGTTTCCTATACACGTTATCTCCTTGCGGACTACGGCGTTTAATAATCATCATAGTCCATATTCCCGGCATTACGGGTGTATTAAGTATAGAATTGTTATTTCTACATTCCGCTGTTGTCGGTAGACTTCAGGTACTCGTAAGCCTTTTTTATGAAGTCCACCTTAGTCATTTTGCGTTCCTTTAAAAACGCATTGATTTCGTCAAACAGTTCTCTCGGTATCATTGTTTGAAAATTACCGCTTGCCGTCTGACGCTTTTCCTTGTTCCGCTCTTCGTACTTCCTGCTGGCTATCCTCTGCGGAGTATCTCCCTTTCTTGTAACCACAACAAACCTCCTTAATCGACGTAGACGATTTCGTTTAAGATTTCTTCTTCGATAAGACGGTGTATTTCTTCCCTACGACGCACGTCTTCCAGATAATTCCCCGTCCGTTTATACCGCTCGTCTTTGGACAGCTTTTCATACATAACGTCATAGAGATCATTCGCCGCTTTATCAACGCCGTGCAGATATTCAGGCAGATGCCCAGCTAAACTCAACAATTTACCGAAATTGTGTTCTTCGATATAATGTTTAGCAAGTGTTCCATACTTACCATAAACGTGATGCACGGGTTTTACAAGCTTTTGATACTCCATAACTTCCTCAACGGTAAGACCTTCCGCTTCAGACTTTCTTTCTAATTCTTCCAACGTCATAACAAACCTCCAAAAAATGTTTATCGTATATATACCATACTATATTTTTATCCGTTTGTCAATAGTTTTATTATTTCATCACCTCCTGAAAATCGGGTTTCCCGATTCTTCATTTCGCCTTGGCGAAAGCGTCGAAAATGCCAACCTGTTGCATTTTCCTTTACCTCGTAAGATATCGGAGAGGACACTTTTGGCAGACGGTATTTAACCGCCTGCCGTGTCCTTTTGCTCTAATTCAGGTTGACTGCGCCTATAAACTTGTAAATTATCCGAATGGTTCTCGTTTTTATATACTTTTTGCGTTTCCTTTTAGAAGGCATTTCCGTTCTGACCGTTTCGCCAACGTATATCTTTTCTATGAAAGCGTTAAGTATTTCCGTGTTCAATTCGGTAATTGTCGTATAACGACGTACCAACTGCTTAAATTTTTCGAGATTCTCCTCGTCTCGTGCGTCTGCTTGTAAAGCAACTTGTAGCTTTTCCGATCTTTCTTTCAGCTCTGCTTTTTCCTTTTCATAGCCGTTGGCTAAAATGTCGAACCGCTCGTCGGTTATCCGTCCTCGAACGTTGTCCTCGTACAGCTTACGAATTATCTCGTCTATTTCTGCACAACGATTCTCTATACGTTTCAGCTCGCTTTTGGACGCCCCGTACAACCTACTGTTCCTCTTTGCCATATCGTTGCGGTAAGCCTGCACAAACTCATTTTCCCGATTCCGAACACACGAACATACCTTGAGTAAATCCGCCAACACCACCTCGCTGATTGCTTTTAGCGTAATATGATGCGGTGAACAAGACGTATTCTTTCTGTAAGTCGAACAAGTATAAGCCTGATAACCATCTGTTTTTGCACCAATATGCCGAGATAAAGATTTTCCGCAATCCGCACAATACAGCAACCCTGCAAAAATATTAGGTTGTGCGTCTTTCCTTCGAGGTACTCTCCTGCACTCACGCATCTTTTGAACTATGGCGTAAGTCTCTTTGTCTATGACTGCCTCTTGCGTACCATCAAAAATCTTCCACTCGTCTTTGGGTAAAAGTATCTGCTCCTTAGACTTATACGATTTCTTTAACGTTTTGAAGTTTACGGTACAGCCCGTATACGATTCCTGCCCAAGCATACGGTAAATCGAAGGTGGAGTCCAATGCGGAGTACTATCTTTGTGCGCTCTGCTCGGCATTCCTTTTTTGGTGAAATGTACGAGAGGAGAATCTATTTTACGTTCGTTCAATATATCCGCTATCTGATGCGTAGTTTTACCCTCTACGAACAACTTGAATATCTCTCGCACTACCTGAGCAGCCTCTTCATCAATTATCCACCTTGAACTATCCACAGGATCTTTCATATACCCATACGGCGGAACCGCACCCAAATGCTTGCCAGCCATTCCTTTTGCTTTAATCACGGCTTTTACCTTTTTACTCGTATCCCTTGCATACCATTCATTGATGATATTTCTGAACGGTGTAAACTCGTCGCTGTCTTGCTCGTTGTCCACTCCGTCGTTTACGGCAATAAACCGTATGCCCGCTTGCTCGAACAGTATTTCCGTATAATACCCGACCATTATGTAGTTACGACCGAATCTCGACATATCTTTTACTATAACCGTACCGACAACTCCGCTCTCTATATCTTTTAGCATTCGCTGAAAATCCGGTCTGTTAAAATTCGTACCGCTGTATCCGTCGTCCACATAGTAGGCAGGGTTGGGAAAACCGTGCCTTTTTGCATATTCTCCGAGAATCTCTTTCTGATGCACTATACTGTTACTATCACCGCTTAAGTCGTCGTCACGGCTGAGGCGACAATATAGTGCCGTTACTTTTTCACCTCCGTAAAATTGATTATTCTTTTTAACCGTTTGCATTTCTAACATTCTTTTTTACCTCCGTTAGTCGCAAACAGCAAGTTCGTTGAATTGATTTCGTCAAAATGCCTTTTGAGTAAGCTGTTTATTATATCTGACTGCGTACCCCTTGCATTCTCGCTCTCTTCGGCAATCACGGTATAAACCGTACCGCCGATTTCATATTGCTCTGTTCTTTGTTTTTTGTTCAAGTATTCTTATTCAGACGTGCTTTTCGGATTTACTCCGCGTCCTTATAGCTTTGAATACTATGTGCTCTTTCCATCGCGTTTCCTCCTTATGATAAAAAAATTTTAGTTATTCGGTTTTCTTTTTATCGCTTTCCTCAAAACCGAAAAAATCGTCATAACCGTCTTTTAACTTTGCAAAGGCGGTATCCTGTCGGGCTAATAATTCCTCATATCCCGCTTCTATAAGTTGCACTTTCGTATATCCGTACTCTTTCAAAAAGGCATTGATTTCGTCATACAGCTCTCTCGGTATCATAGTCTGAAAATTACCGCTTTTAGCCTGACGCTTCTCTTTGTTCTTTGCTTCGTACTTACGATTAGCTATCCTCTGCGGGGTATCTTCTTTTCTTGTAACCATAACAAACCTCCTAAAAATATTTTATGTCGAGTAGATAAGCACTTCACAGTGATTACCCCTCACAGAACCGTACGTGCAGATTTCCCGCATACGGCTCTTCAGCTAAATTCTAAATGTTTTTTTAGTACCATATCTTATAAAGCTTTCGTCTGCAATATCGTGCCGCAGAAATTTAATTAACCATTCTTGATTTACGTTATAAAAGAAACCTTTTATATCGCAGTCAAGCACATAGTTCACTTTCTTGCACCTTATTGTATCACTTATTGCCTTTATAGCTCCGTGTGCGCTACGTCCTTCCCTAAATCCATATGAGCAATCCATAAATTTCGGCTCGTATATTTCTTTCAATATATTTGCCATACAGCCCTGCACAAGTTTATCCTCATAGCTCGGTATTCCCAACGGTCTTAACATTCCGTTTGGTTTCGGTATATATGTCCGCTTCACTGGTTTGGGTCTGTACGAAAATCTTTTCATTCTTTCAAGTAAATTTCCCAAGTTGCTTTCAAGATTTGCGTCATATATTTCCTTTGTTACCTTGTCTACGCCTACAGCTTTTGCTTTCAGCTGTCTCTTATGTTCTGCTTTTAAAGTCTCAAGATTTACGTAACTGATGAGTGTTTGCAATTTTGCGTACTTTTCCGTTAACATCCTAATCTCTTTTCGCTCATTTGCCATATTTTTTTATCAATCTCCAGTATTGTTTATGTTTTGCTAAAGAGAACATTTAGCTGTTTGCCCCTTCGCTCCATATGCTTTCACATACTTCTACGCTACTATGGACAAATCCGACTCCTTGCATATCATTTGAATTTCTTTGCTTTTAACATTGATTTTCATACTCCTTCATTTTTTTTGAGAATACGCAAGGTCTCCCAGGTATGCACACATTCCTTTGATTGCTCGCCTGTCCACACACACTCCGACGTCCTCTCCTTATCCAAGCTTTACAGATAATTCTTGCTGGCTGCTACTTATACGACAGTATCGCCGAACGTTTTTTTTCGTATTAACGAAGCTGACTGGATTCAGTTTTTTTTACTTCAAGCTCTCAATCTCTCCTACCTACGCTTAAGCCTGACCTCACGGTTTCGACTCCAAGGCTGGATATTGGCTCCTTGCTATGGTTTGCCAAGTCGAGAATTTCACTCAACCAGAATGTCTGCACCGAACTGGCGCACCGTATATATACCATATAATTTAGAGTTTGTCAATGGCTTTTAGAGAATTATCCCAATTATTTCAGCAGTAAAAATACTGAAATAGCTGCTTGCGCAAGCAGAAGAATAGGAGTTGCCCAGAACATAAATTTACGGAAACCGCCTTCAATCTGCATTTCAATGCGTTGTTTTTTGATTTCGTTAGCCGTTTCCTTCATTTCCACTTTGACTTCTTTCACGCTTTCGTCAACCGCTTTTATGGCGTATGATTTGACTTCATTTACAGAAGTCGTCACTGCGGCTTTTATGCTTTGACTGATTTCCGCTTTGAAAGTTCTCTCTTGTCTGGTTATCTCCCTCATTTCCGTTACCGCCGACTGCACCGTTTCCCGTATCCGCCTCTGGTGATAATCGTTGTCCGAGTTCATGTTCCCCACTTGGTAGGTCAAGTCCTTGACGAGCGTATTCTGCTCGCTTATCAAGACGTTGCATTTCTCGTTCGATATCGCCAACGCTTCTTTGAGTAGTGCATTGTCCGTCTGTCCTCTGCGTTCCGCATTCCTCGCTTGTAGTTCGGCAAGC
This sequence comes from Candidatus Coproplasma sp., assembly GCA_051884175.1. Taxonomy (GTDB): domain Bacteria; phylum Bacillota; class Clostridia; order Christensenellales; family Borkfalkiaceae; genus Coproplasma. The sequence continues at coordinate 1,253 of JBJEVD010000023.1, read as the reverse complement.
GGCGTTGCCGTCTGCCCCGTTTCTCTGTTTACTAATGACATTTAATACCTCGCTTTTTGTATAATTTTCTCCGAGATTGCGCCCTCGGATGGCTTTCTTCTTTTCGGGGTGAAGATAGGAGTATTCCGTCTTGCTCCTTGTAACTTGCACCCCGTACTTTTTGAGATGAGCTATAAACTCACTCTCGGTCGTTGCCGTTCGCTTTGCCTCTTCAATGACTTCCCGTAAATCTTCCTTCCAGCTCGTACCGCCTTTAAGAATTACGTGCTGTTCCTCTGCTGTTCGCTTGTTCCTTGACTTTTTGCGGAAGTTTAAAGTGGTAAAGCCCATTTCCTCTCCCAAACGGTTTGTCTCGTCCTTCATTGCCGTATAATCGCCTTTACCTATCCGTAACTTCTTCCCCGTAACGGGATTGATTGCGTTTACGATAATATGGCTGTGAACCGTCTGCGTATCTGTGTGCGTGGCTATGACGCATTCAAGGTCTTTAAACAGTCTTGCCGCCAACTCGGTTGCATAGATATGCGCTTCCTGCGAATTTACATTATCACTCCTTGCACATGACAATTTGAAATGGTAGTACTTGCGTTCATTGAACTTCTCGCCCTTGTGGAACAGCATTGCAGTTTGCTCAAACTGCTCGGCGTAGTCCTCGTCCTCAAACAGATTGCGCACCGAAACGTAAGCGGCTTTATCTTCCCTTGTTATGTAGTCGATTGCTTTCCTCGGTGAACTCTTGCTTGACACTCCTTTGAATAGCGGCATTATTCACCTCCGATAGCGGAAGATAGTTTACGGTAAACCCTTTTACACTCTTCCACGGCGGAGATAATCTCACGTTCTGTGGCGTTGCCGAAGTAGTTATTCTTCACCACCTGATTGAGATTGTTACCTTGCCGTTTGAGTTCTGCCAATATCTCATTGCCGTTCTCAACTTGCACGACGGGTTTGTTCGATAAGGCTCGGATAAGAAAATCCGTACGGCTCAATCCGCTTGTTTTGACTTTGTCGTCGATGAGTTGTTTTTCCGTTTCCGATACCCGAAAAGAGTAGGAATACGGTCTTGTTCTTTTTGCTGTCTTGCTTATAATTTTTACCTCCGAAATTTTTTTGTCCTTCATAGAGAAGGGGTTTGGGGAAACGTAGTTTCCTCAACGAGGCGCATTGAAAATGCGGCAAATGGCTCGCCAAATGCGTACCTGTTACAATGTAATAGACCGATAAAGAGCATATCAATCCAAATATGCTTTTCT
>JBJEVD010000022.1:0-2726 GCA_051884175.1 Candidatus Coproplasma sp. | reverse complement strand
CTACCGCTTTTTTATTATCCCCACGCTCAGCGTGGGGTTTACTTTTAACAAAAAAAATCGGACATTTAGCCCGATTATACCTTGGATCCATTCAGGGAATTAATGCTTATTCCTTGCATGCTTTATGTATTCTTGCATAAACCAAAGACAATTCATTCTGGTAGCCGACTCCACCGCCCTGCTGTGCATAAGCTATCCCTGCATATTTTTTGGCTTCTTCATACTCTCCAACGTCACAAAACGCTGCCGCCATAGAAGTAAACAGAGCGACAGAATCACACAAATAATCTTTCAGATATTGCTTCGCAATTGATATGGCGTCACGCGGGCGACCAATTGCCCTGTAACAGCTTGTAAGTATTGGCAAAACATCCTTAACAAATGACGTATCCTTATAGATTTTTAATCCATCATTTATCGTATTTATACACAAGGCATGTTCTTCCATATTTTTTATACTTTTAATGTATTCCAACAATTGTTCCTTGTTTAGTTTGCTCACATCTTTATTTTTCAAGTAATGAGCTGCAAGCTTATCACTTATCTCTTTACTCACCTGCATAAAGCTGCTATCGTAAAACACATTTTTATTTACGTAATACACTTCGCCTTCAAATTCAATCTTTTCCATTTCTTCCCCTTTGTATTTAAATAGTTTCGTTACAGTCTATTTCAAAATACTTCAAAAGTGCTTTGTAAGTGTCCTGACCGTCGAGGCAGGTTTCTACTAAAAAGCCACGCTCGTTGTTCCACTCACGCAAGCCACGGTAATAGAACATTTTCTTTCTGTCCTCAATAATAAAAGGTACTATGTCATTGCGCAGACATTCTTTGAAGGCAATCAATCTGCCTACACGTCCATTGCCATCCTGGAAGGGATGAATTTTCTCAAACCGAAAATGAAACTCCACAATATTTTCAAAGTTAACCGATGGAAGTTGCACATACCACTTCAACAACTTTTGCATTTCGCCCTGTACCTTGGAAGGGGGAACAGTGGCTTGACCGCCTACAGTATTCGGTTTTGATTTATACTCGCCCACCCTGAACCAGGCAATGCGAGAATCGGACGTTGCAGTTTTTAAAATTCTGTGAACTTCCTTAATAAACTCCTCTGTCAATTCCTCTTCGGCATTTGCAATGACATAATCAATCGCACGGAAGTGGTTGCTCGTTTCGATAATATCGTCAACAGGAACCCCGTCTTCCGCACCTATAGTATTTGTTTCAAAGATTAATCGGGTTTGCTCTTCAGAGAGTCGGCTCCCTTCTATTCGATTGGAATTGTACGTCAGACGAACCTGCGTTTCGTGATAGAGTCCACCTGAAATTTTGCCATCCATCTCCTCTTTAAGAGCCTGCAAGATGGGATTATCGCAGACGTTCTGGTACAAATCTTCCACAGCATAGCCAAAATGCAAAGCGATTTTATTCAAGACGTTATCCGCAATTTTTTCACCCCTGCCTATCTTGGCAACCGTCCTTGACGATATGCCTAACAGCTTTGTTAAATCGGACTTTTTCAATCCGTGTTCTTTCAAAATCTTTACTAATTTATCGTAACAAATCATAAATAACCTCCTTATCTTTACTTATTATAGCTTATTATTGTTAAAAAGTAAAGATTTTAGGTAAAAATTTTTTATTCTCGTCTATAAATCTGTAACCATTCTGAAAATTGACGACAGCCGTCCCCTTTCGGGAACGGCTGTTTTTACGTTGTGTTGATTTAATTATTTGTTCTTTTTACCGAAGATGCTCTTGATGCCCTTGCCGATACTCTCGACAACCTTATCAACCTTATCTTCGATACTGCGAGGGTTCTTGATATTCGCCTGTGCTCGTTCTCTTTTGCCCTGAGCGACAGATTGCAGGTCTGGCAGTACGCCGTTATCGCAAGACTATATCCCATATATTTTTCCGCCGAAGCGGTTGTATTCAATTTTAATTTTTTACGTTTTTCCCCTATCATTCTTTGGTTATATAAACACCCTTACCGTTAAATCTTGCCATTGATTCGGTCTTAGCATGCCGTCTTTTTCCTTTCGGTAAGAGCGTGCCCCTTTATAATCAATCGTAAACTCCCATACCAACTTTTTCATATCGTCAGGCTTGTCAATTAAGTCGAAGTTCATATACCAATTAAAACACGTTTCCGTCACGGGAACAATGGTATGAACGAACTGATTAATCACTTCCCTATCAATATAATGCTCGGTAAAATCCATCTTTGATAACAGAAAGTCTTCCACCTTTTTAGCAGGCTCTTCTTCCCCGTCTTCGTTTGGGACCATTCCCGCGTCAAGAATACGCCTTTTGCCCAAAAGTTCGATTTTCTCTTGCTCGATTTCCTTTTTGAGTTCCAAATAAGATTCTTTTGGGATTTCGTCTTCCAAGCGCATACGAGTTAAGCGTTTTAGTTTTTCGTCCAATTTTTCTATCTCTTTATCAACCGTTGACTTGATTTCCGCTGCTTTTTGATATTCTTCAAACACGCCGATTTGATATAAAGACGACACGTTGTTAAGAATATCTTTCTTGCTCCCCCATAATCCTGCAAAAATATGCCTTGCCATCATCTCTAATTTCCAATCGCATATTTCTCTCAGATTACAAGTTTTTGAATCGTCAATCCCAGCTTCAAGCCTGATATCCTTAGAACCGTTGTTGAGTTGATTATAGCATTTGTACCCGTAAATGACTTCGCCGTTTTTATTCTTGCGCCA
>JBJEVD010000021.1:0-2934 GCA_051884175.1 Candidatus Coproplasma sp. | reverse complement strand
TCATTCACAAATAATTTAATATTTAATTTTGTCCAAACTTTGGGGTTCACATCAATTTGCCGTAAAAAATTTTCTTTTCAAGATAAGAGCGGAAACGAATATACCCTTGCCGTAATTAACTTAAAATTTAACTATACGTACAAGCCCGAAGAAGGCAAGCCTGTAAAAATTAAAGAGCTTAGAGAGCATTTCTACGAAAACGGCTTTTATTTAGACAGTATTCACTACGTCAGATACAAGCGCAGTGCAGGCAGCTCAAGAGAGGGTAAATGTCTTTTCATAGACGAACGCCTGTACAAAGCAATGTCAAAATGGAGCGATTGCGGTCTCAAACCTCAAACCGACCTTGCCTCGTGGGAATCCTATAAAGCCCTATCATTAAGCAGTATCAAAGGTACGGCAGAAATTCCGCTGGACGGTATTCTCTTCGTTCCCGATTATAGAAGCACGTTTACGGAAGAAGTTATTTCCGTTGAATTGCAGGACGGGAAGTTGACCGCCGAGCAAAAGCAAACGGAAATTACCAACGATATTTGGGACGGCGAAAGCCTTTTAGACGAGAGAGTGTTTGAAAACGGATATGCGGACAAGCATATGCTACTTCTTCGCAACAAGTTCTTTAAGTCTTGCGCTTTCCGCACTAAGCTTCAAAAGTGGATAAAAGATAAAAATATCACGTTGGACGATTTAAAAAAACGCAGTTTTGTAACGCTTGCAACTAACGTTAGCCAAATTGTAATGGTGACGACACCTAACAGTTTGAAATATCTTAAATTTGCAGGTGGACTTACTGAAAAGAACATTCGCAAATGGGTGGACAACTCCAGCAACACTTTCGGTGTGGTAAAATGGGATAAGGGTACGAAATTTTTTCACGGCGATATGGTTCAAAGCAGTTATCAACTTCTGAACACACTGGGGTTAGATAAAGCACAGGTGGAAGAATTATTAAAGCCGAGTTTCGATTATATTTCGCTTATCCGTAACGACGTGGAATTTATGCGTTACCACTTTACCGACGCTTATGCAAGAGAAAAGGACGGAGAAGAAAAGAAAGTCCCCGATGGACTTGCCGAGCGCGCTGAAGTTATTTTTCGCTTGCTAATGAGTTACACGACTTTTGACAGTACAGCTCTATACGCTAATTTTCGTGATGACGTAGTAAGTGGGTTAAAAGGTAATTTGCGTCGTGGACATATTCTTCTAAACGGTACGAACGCAACGCTTTTCGGTAACGGTCCGGAACTGTTAAAATACATAGCAGAGGAAGAGGTAACAAGTGAATTAAAGAAAGGGCAAATCCGCTGTCAGCGATTTGATAATAAAGTGAAACTCCTGTGTGCACGTTCACCGCATATCACGATGGGCAATCTTTACTGTGTAGAAAATAATCTTGACGGCGGAATATGGGATTACTTCGATTTAGGAAATAATATCGTCTGCGTAAACGCTATCGGAGAGAACGTTCAACAGCGCCTGAACGGTTGCGATTACGATTCGGACACAATGCTCGTAACCGACGATAAACTGCTTGTAGAAGCTGCCGAGAAGTACAAGGGCTTTTTCAAGGTTCCCATATGCGAAATTGAAACGGCTGGCAAGACAGATCAAACTCTTGCCGAGCTTGACCATGATACGAGCGAGAACAAAATCGGAGAAATCGTAAACCTCTCTCAAAAGCTCAACAGTGTCATATGGAACGAAATACATAACGGTGCGCCCGTAGGCAAAATCTTGGAGATTTATAATGACGTCTGCAAACTTGCAGTGCTTTCGGGCTTAGAAATAGACAAAGCAAAGCGCTCCTACGACAACGTGAACGTAGGGAAAGAACTTTCCGCGCTGCGTAAAAAGTATAATCGTCCTGCGCCTATGTTCTTTAAGGAGATAGACGAGAGGGATAAGGAAAACGAGTACGAGTTTTACGATACGGCGATGGATTATATCTATCAGGCTGTTAAAAAATTCAACTTTCAAAAAGGTAAAAAGAAAAGGGTAAATTATACCCCCATTTCTTGGACGATAATTGACAAAACGGCTTCGGATAATGCTACCGATTATAGGCATAGAGATAAAATCATCGAGATTTGCAATGAGTGTAAGGCAAAGATTAGCCGTTTATATATGGAGCTTCGTATAGCGGACGAACAAGAAAAAGAGCTCGTTTACGATAAGATAGCGGAAGCAAAATTTGAAAGGGACAGGTTGGTTTCAAAATGGCTAACGAATGAAAACGTGCTTATATTGGTATTGCGCCATTATGAAAAGAATAGCCCTTCTGACTGGCGAATTTATGCTCCGATTGTAAACACTCCGCAGTTCAAAAATTTTTCTCGTTGTACAGCGCTTCCTATAGGTTGCGTGGCAGAAAAAGAGGACGGAGACTTCGTTGTATATGGCAAGAAATTCGCAAGAATATGGTAAAAAGTGAAAAAACATATTTTGAAGGAGATACTTAAAAGGCTTTCAAATTAACGTTTTCCCTTTCTATGAAAGGGAAGGGCTTGCAAAAACGTAAAAATGAGTAATCGGCGTAATAGAACTCGCTCGTACAGAGCGTGAAAACATAGCTCGACTGTGAACAACGGTCGAGCTTTTTCTATGCCCGAACAGGGCAAAAAATCCGAGCTTGTCCCATTAGGGCAACTCAAAAATAATTTAGTGGAGGTGATAAAAGGAAAAGACAAGGCGAAGCCTACAGCCTTAAAACGCAGGCAAACGACAATTTAATAAAAGAGGTTAAAATTTGATTTGACGACATAGCGAGGAACGTATTTGGATTGCCAAATACCGACTTTACAAGTCGCCTCGTTAGGGGCAAACCCCTAAGACCCCGAAAATCAATGAACGAAATAAGAAAAGGAGGAAGTATTATAGGTAACAGAACAAGACCATTCGCCTACATATTCAGGGCGAACGAAAAAGAGAAAAACT
>JBJEVD010000020.1:0-139973 GCA_051884175.1 Candidatus Coproplasma sp. | reverse complement strand
CCCTTGTCGCCTTCGAGAGCGAGCTTGGCCGAACCCTTGACGATCGGAATATCGTCGCCGGGGAAGTTGTAGTTCGACAGAAGTTCGCGCACTTCCATTTCGACGAGTTCGAGCAGTTCTTCGTCGTCGACCATGTCGCACTTGTTCAGGAACACGATGATGTAGGGCACACCCACCTGACGGGCGAGCAGGATGTGCTCACGGGTCTGGGGCATGGGGCCGTCGGCGGCCGACACCACGAGGATGGCGCCGTCCATCTGAGCGGCACCGGTAATCATGTTCTTAACGTAGTCAGCGTGGCCCGGGCAGTCAACGTGAGCGTAGTGACGCTTGTCGGTCTGATACTCAACGTGAGCGGTGTTTATTGTTATACCACGAGCTTTCTCTTCGGGAGCCTTATCGATCTCGTCGTATCTCATCTTCTGTGCCTGACCCTTGCATGCCATAACCATAGTGATAGCTGCGGTCAGAGTGGTCTTGCCGTGGTCAACGTGGCCGATAGTACCAATGTTAACGTGGGGCTTGCTGTTGTCATACTTAGCTTTTGCCATTTTTGTTTCTCCTGTTATTTTTTTATTTTAATGATAACTTACGCCTGTTGAGGCGTCGCAGCTATCCATATTACGTCTTTTTGGGGCTGCAATTTAATAACACCTTGAGCGTTATTTTTATTATATATTAAAACTTTTAAAAACACAATTATTTTGACGAAGTTTTTAAAAATTTTGATTGACACCATACGGCATTTTACGACACAATGCCAAAACGCCGTATGAGTATCTTTTTATTAATAAGGTTTGATTATCAAAAGTCAAACTCTATCGTCATCAAATAATCCACCTGTGGTGATTAAATCCACGCAAAGCGTGATTCAATCCGTTGCTAAGCAACGATGCAATCCAACAGCAGAGCTGTTGATTAAATCCAACGGCAAGCCGTTGATAAAGGTGAAATTATTTAGGAATAGTCCTCCCCTACCCGTTGGGATTGCCACGGCGTTTCACGCCTCGCAATGACGGTTTCTTTATCAAAGCTTAAGCGTTTCTCTTAGCACGTTCGCCGATTACCTTTTCAGCTACTGATTTAGGTACTTCTGCGTAGTGGTCGAACTGCATTGTAAACTGACCACGACCCTGAGTACGGGAACGGAGGTCGGTTGCATAACCGAACATTTCCGAAAGGGGAACTTCTGCGTCTACTACCTTTGCGCCTGCTCTGTCGTCGGTGGAAAGAATGGTACCGCGACGAGCGGTTACGTTACCCATAATATCGCCGAAGTAATCGTCGGGAGTAATAACTTCAACCTTCATGATAGGCTCTAAGAGAACGGGGTTAGCCTTGGTCATACCGTCCTTAAAGCCCATGGAACCTGCGATCTGGAATGCCATTTCGGAGGAGTCGACTTCGTGGTAGCTACCGTCGTATACCTGTACCTTGAAGTCTACCATTTCGTAGCCTGCAAGGAAGCCGTTCTTTGCCGCACCCTGGATACCCTTGTCGATTGCAGGAATGTATTCCTTAGGAATAGAACCGCCGACGGTTAAATCCTCGAATACGTAGCCCGAACCGGGTTCGCCGGGAATGATGTGAAGTTTACAGTGACCGTACTGACCTTTACCGCCTGACTGACGCTTGTACATACCTTCTGCGTCGCAAGCCTTTCTGATGGTCTCACGGTAAGCAACCTGGGGCTTACCTACGTTAGCTTCAACCTTGAATTCACGAAGAAGTCTGTCTACGATAATGTCGAGGTGAAGCTCGCCCATACCTGCAATAATGGTCTGACCTGTTTCCTGGTCGGTATAGGTCTTGAAGGTGGGGTCTTCTTCAGCGAGCTTAATAAGTGCAAGGGTCATCTTTTCCTGACCTGCCTTGGTCTTAGGCTCGATTGAAAGCTGGATAACGGGGTCGGAGAAGGTCATCTGCTCCAAAATTATGGGATGAGCTTCGTCGCAGAGCGTATCGCCTGTAGTGGTATCCTTAAGTCCTACGATTGCGCAGATATCGCCTGAGCAAACTTCGGGGATTTCCATACGGGTGTTAGCGTGCATCTGCACCAATCTGCCGACTCTCTCCTTCTTACCCTTGGTGGAGTTGTAAACGTAGGAACCTGCGGAAAGCACGCCGGAGTATGCTCTGAAGTATGCAAGCCTACCTACGAAGGGGTCGGTTGCAATCTTGAATGCAAGACCTGCGAAGGGTTCGTCGTCGGAAGTCTTTCTGATTTCCTCTTCACCCGTTCTGGGGTTTACGCCCTGAACGTGGTCTACGTCAACGGGGGAGGGAAGAAAGTCAACGACTGCGTCGAGGAGCATCTGAACGCCCTTGTTCTTGTAGGAAGAGCCGCAGAGAACGGGCGTACACTTCATTGCAATGGTAGCCTCTCTCAAGCCCTTTCTGATTTCGTCGGGAGTAAGTTCCATAGTCTCTAAGAACTTCTCCATAAGCTCGTCGTTGCCTTCTGCAGCCGCTTCCATAACGGCTTCGTGTGCAGCCTGAGCCGCGTCTAACATATCTGCAGGAATTTCTGCCTTGTGATACTGCTTGCCGTCGTCGGAATCGTAGATTTCTGCGTTCATTTCGATAAGGTCTACGATACCCTTGAAGGTGTCTTCCTTACCGATGGGAAGTTCGATGGGAACGGGATTAGCCTGAAGCCTGTCCTTCATCATCTGTACGGCTCTTTCGAAGTTTGCGCCGTTGATGTCCATCTTGTTTACGTATGCAATACGGGGAACCTTGTACTTATCTGCCTGACGCCATACGGTTTCGGACTGGGGTTCAACGCCGCCCTTTGCACAGAAAGTAGCAACCGCGCCGTCAAGTACACGGAGCGAACGCTCAACTTCTACCGTGAAGTCAACGTGACCCGGGGTGTCGATAATGTTGATACGGCACTCGTCTGCCTTAGTCTTACCGGTACGGGTCCAATGGCAGGTGGTTGCAGCGGAAGTGATGGTTATACCACGCTCCTGCTCCTGTACCATCCAGTCCATGGTTGCGGTACCGTCGTGTGTTTCACCGATTTTATGGTTAATACCGGTGTAGAATAAGATACGCTCGGTCGTCGTGGTTTTACCAGCGTCGATGTGCGCCATAATACCGATATTTCTGGTGTGTAATAAGTCGTATTCTCTTGCCATAATTTACCTCTATCAGAAGCGGAAGTGTGCAAACGCCTTGTTAGCTTCTGCCATCCTGTGGGTGTCTTCCTTCTTCTTCACAGCTCCGCCTGCGTTGTTGTAAGCGTCCATAAGCTCTGCTGCGAGCTTCGCGCTCATATCCCTTTCGGAACGCTTGCGGGTTGCGATTACCAACCAACGGATTGCAAGGGTCTGGCGTCTTTCGGGTCTGATTTCCATAGGTACCTGATAGTTAGCACCGCCCACTCTCCTTGCCTTAACTTCCAACACGGGCATGATGTTGTTCATTGCCTGGTTGAATACATCCATGGGGTCCTGACCGAGCTTTTCGCTCGCAATTTTGAATGCGTCGTAGACGATTGTCTGCGCCGTGCCGCGCTTGCCGTCGTACATAATCTGGTTAACCAGCTTGGTTACTACCTTGCTGCCGTACACGGGATCGGGCAATACGTCCCTCTTGGGAACGTTACCTCTTCTGGGCATAATTTTATCCTCCTTGATTATTTTGGGTTTTTAAATAAGCTAATGCTTGCCGCCGTGATTAATTTACACGGGGGTAGCAAATCTTCTCCGCAGAACTTTCTGCGAATACTGCCTACTTTTAACGGTAAGGGTAAAGAAATATATATTCCGAAAAGTAGGAAGAATTGTTGCTTGCCGGCTTAATATTTAAGCCGTAATTATCTGCCTTAAATTACTTAGGGCGTTTTGCGCCGTAGAGCGAACGGGACTGCTTACGCTTGGATACGCCTGCAGTATCGAGTGCGCCGCGCACGATGTGGTAACGAACGCCGGGTAAATCCTTTACACGTCCGCCACGGATTAAAACTGAAGAGTGCTCCTGCAAGTTGTGACCTTCGCCGGGGATATAAACGGTACCTTCCTGCTTGTTGGTAAGTCTTACCCTTGCGATCTTACGGATTGCGGAGTTAGGCTTCTTGGGGGTGGTAGTCGTAACCGAAAGGCATACGCCACGCTTCTGAGGGCAGTTGTCCAAAATGGGAGACTTGCTCTTGTAAACCTGTTTTTCTCTGCCGTGCTTGATAAGCTGGTTAATGGTGGGCATTGTGATTCCTCCTTTTTTTACTCGGTTTTTTAAACCTGTGGAATATATCTTCTTTATCCTGCCGCACTACCCTTACAATGCGGAAGAACTCAAAAAGCTTATTTATCGCTTGAATTTTCCATCGGCTTGTCCCCTCTTTAGTCAAAAGGGCATAATACACCACGGCATAATTCACAGCAAATTATATTCTAACAAACAAAAAATTAATTGTCAACAGTTTTGAACAAAATTTTCGGGGTAATGTTTTACATGCCTCTACCCCTTTACTTTTTAAACCGAACATGCTATTATATATATGGTATGTACGAAGAACTTTCAACGCAATTGGAAAACAGAATAATCGAGGAAAAGGCAGCAAACAGCTTTGTTAAGGTTGGGTTCGAAAACGTGAACGCAGTGCGCCGCGACCCTTCAAGGGATAAAGCTACCGTGCTGCGCCCTCCGTTCGTGAGGGATATAGATAAGATTATCAACTGCCCCTACTACAACCGCTATGCCGACAAGACGCAGGTCTTTTCCCTGCATAAAAACGACGATATAACAAGAAGGGGGCTGCACGTCCAACTCGTATCCCGAATAGCAAGGACGATTGGCGCGGCGTTAAACCTCAATTTAGATTTGATCGAAGCCATTGCCTTGGGGCACGATATAGGTCACACGCCCTTCGGGCATGCAGGAGAGAGGTTTTTGGACGGCTTATCCAAGGAGTATTTCGGCAGGGCATTTTCCCACAATATTCACTCTGTTCGGGTGTTGGATAAAATATTTCCTTATAATATTACTCTGCAAACTTTATGCGGAATCGCCGCCCACGACGGGGAGCTGGAGCTTAGCAATTACCGCCCTGAACCGATTAGGGACTTTGCCGCGTTCGACGAGATGATAGAGAACTGCTACCTTGATAAAACGGCGGTTAAACGGCTGATACCCAACACCTTGGAGGGGTGCGTGGTGCGGATATCCGACATTATTGCCTACGTTGGCAAGGACAGGCAGGACGCCGCAAGGGCGCACCTGCTTTGCGAGAGCGACTTCGACGAAAAGGGCTTGGGTGAGTACAACGCCCAGATTATGAACAACCTGACGGTTAACATAATTGAAAACAGCTACGGCAAGGATTGCATTTCGTTGGACGAGGAACACTATAAGGCTCTGCAAAAGGTGAAGAGCGACAACTATAATCGGGTGTACAAATCAGACTATGCGCAAAAGTACCAGACGGAGGCTATTAAACCTATGATGGAAGAGCTTTTCAAAAGGCTGCTGGACGACCTTGTCAAAGGCGATACCTCCTCTTATATCTACCGCCACCACGTCTCTTACGTGGATAAACCGTACTTCAAGCGCGGTAAGCCGTACACGGAAGAGGCGAAAGAGCAGATTGTTATCGACTATATAGCGAGTATGACCGACGATTATTTTATTGCTCTGCACAAAAAGCTGTTCCCGAACAGCGAGTATAAGATTGAATACGTAGATTATTTTGATTGACAGTAAAACCGCACGCCCCGACGTTTAAGTCGGGGCGTGCGGTTTTACGTTTTATATTATTACCGTATTCGGGTACGTATATATTTAAGAAAAATTAATTACAGTCTATCTTTTAATAGTTGCAGCCTTCCGCTTTTTGAATAACTAAATCCTTCCCTTTCGCCCACGATACAGTGGTCTATAAACTTTATATCGCCGTGGGAGAAGACTGAGAGTAGCTTTGCGGTAAAGATATCGTCCTGCTCGGAGGGGAGAACGGCACCGTAAACGTGATTGTGCAGAATGTAAAAACCGCTTGCTCCGCTTGAGGTTATGTCTGCCGCAACGGTACGGAAGTTAAGCTCTACCTTCTTCATATAGTCGGACTTGTAGACGCGGTGCGCAATAACTTTACCGCTTTTGTTTACGCAGTACAGCTCGGTCTCCTCGCAATCGTTCCCCCTGCACCTGCCTATGCCGTATTCAATCAACTGTTCGCTGTCGCATACGGCGGTTAAAGGCTGAAGGGAAAACCGCTTTACTTTGCCGAGAGCCACGATATATTCCGCAACCTGCGCAGTCATGCCGCGTACAGCCATTAAGGCGGCGTAATCCGCTTCCAGCACGGCGGCAACCGATGGAAAGGTATATAGAAGATTGTTAACCAGCTTTTCCGCATCCAGTCCCGAAAAGGCGTTGGACAGCAATACAGTCAACACTTCCTTATCGTATACGTATCCGCTTTCGAACCTTGCTATGCAGTCCTTTCTGAAATCCTTATCCAAATCTTACTCCTACTTTATCTCCAGCTTGCTGCCGCCCGTAACGTCTTTAGTCACGACTATCTGCCTGTCAATCCTATCCTTGAGTTCGGAAACGTGGGAGATTACGCCTACTAATCTGTTGCCCTCCGACAGCCCGACAAGGGCTTTCATAGCGGCGTCAAGCGACTGCTGGGAGAGGGTACCGAACCCTTCGTCCACAAACATAGTATCGAGCTTAATCCCCCCTGCCGTAGACTGAATTTCCTCCGACATACCCAAGGCAAGAGCTAAAGAAGCCTTAAAGCTCTCGCCGCCAGAAAGGGTTTTTACGCTTCGGGTAGTGCCGTTGTAGTGGTCTAACACGTCCAACTCCAGACCGCTCTGGCTGCGGTTATTCTCCGCCTCCGTTCGGCGTTTTAATTCGTACTGATTTTCGGTCATAACCATAAGTCTGCGGTTAGCGCGGATTAATATTCTGTCAAAGAACGCCGCTTGTACGTAGGCTTCTATCGTCACCTTTTCCTTACCCGAAAGACCTCCGTTAGCCGTTTCGGACAGGTTTTTGACGAGTGCATATCTCCTCTCAGCACTCTCGGCAACCGTGCGTGAGCTGTTGATATTTTCAAGGCAACGCCTGTTTATACTGAGGCGGACGTCCACCGCCTGTCTGCGGACTGAGAGGGCTTGCCTGCTGCCGTTAAGCGTTGCTATATCCGCATTAACCTCGGATAAATCTCCTTGACTTGCCGCGGCGAGCTGACGGGTATAGCCCTCTATCTTTGCCTTCAACGCCTCCGTCTGCCTGTTGCATTCCTCGTAGAGGGTACGGGCAGAGGCGAGGTCTTGTTCAAGCAGCGTTTTTCTTGCGGACAATTGGTCAATTTTATTCTGTGCAAGTATTTTGCTTGCGAACGTCAACTTGCTTTCAGATTGTTTTATAAGCTCTTCAATCTGCACCTTTTGAGCGGTGTGGCTGCTTAAGCTTGAAACCGCCTCGTTGGCAATCTTTAAGTAACCTTCAGCCGCGTCCTTGGCGGTTTGGATATCCTGCGATATATTCTCACCCTTCTTGAGTTCAGCCTTCTGCGCAAAAAGCTGCTTTGCCTTTTCCGAAAGCTTTTGCTTAACCCCTTCATATGCGGAGTTCAACGCCTCTTTAACCCCTTTTAAATTGGTGATATCCTCGCTTAAGTATTTTGCGGCAGACTGCTTCAACTGTGCATTGAGTGCCATATATTCGCCGTTTAACTTCCCTGCGTTATCGCTTGCGCGGTTTAACTGTTCGTCAGCTTTATCCATATCGGCTTTAGCCTGCTTAAGCTGCGCCTCCGTAGGCGCGCCGTCGTGCAATCTTGCCGGCGTAGGGTGGCTTAAGGATCCGCAAACGGGGCAGGGCTTGCCCTCTTCAAGCGTGCCTGCAAGCACGCCTGCCTGTGCGTCTAAATACGCAAGGTTCATTGCGTTATATCTGTTTCTGCACTCCTGCGCGACGCCTCGCGCACGTTGGTACTCCGTTGCCGCCGCATTGTGTTCAACACTCTTCGCCTTTAAATCGGCGGTTAAAGAAATAAGCCCTTCTATCTCCTCTTTTTGCTTGGTCAGGTCGGACAGCTCGTTTTCGGTCTTGACGGCTTCGACCTTTAAAGCGTTTAAACCGTCCCTCTTGCCCTCAAGCTCTGCCGCTAACCTCTTTTGTTCTTCCGCCTTTGCCTTGGCGGTATCAATTTGCTTTTGTGCGTTTATTATTGCCAGGGTAAGCTTTTCCGCCTCGGTGCGGCGTGCCTCCCTCTCGTCGTAGAGGGGCAGTCTCTCTTTAATCTTGGCAATCTCGTCGGCGAGCTGCCCACACTCCTTTGCCGCCTCCTCGCACAGAGAGAGCTTTGCGGAAAGCTCGGTTAACCTCTGCTCCTTTAAAGGCAGTTCTCTCTCCTCCTGCGCCTTTAACGCCTCAACGTTATTCCTCACGGTAAGCGAGGCGGAAAGTTCAGTCTTTTTTGTAAGCTCCTCTTCTATACGTTTAAGCTCTTGCTCGCATACGTTAAACTCCCCCTCGTCGTCGGCTATAAGCCGTTGTATTAGGCTTACCGTCTCCGCAACGGGCATAGCTCCCGACCCTGCTTTCTGTACAAGGGGATACAGGGGCGAGTCGGTATTACAGTCTATTCCCTTTGCGTAATGCGCAAGCGTATCCGTAGCCGCAGCGTAGGCAGAACGCGCCTCGCTCTCGGCTCTTTTAAGCTCTTCCTGCAATTCCTGGTAGCGTTGGGTGCGGAATATCTTGCGGAAAATGACCTTGCGCTCATCCGTAGGGGCGAGGAGCAGCTTGGAAAAATCGCCCTGTGCAATCATGGCGATCTGCCTGAATTGCTCCCTGTCTATACCGAGGATTTGCGTTATCTGTTCGTTAACTTCCTTGACCTTGGTAAACACCTTGCCGTCGGGACGGGTTAGGGTGGCGTTAGCCGCTTCCTTGGTTACCCCGTCGCCCTTCGCCTTCTTCCTCTCGTATTCGGGGTTGCGTACAACCGTATACTCTTTCCCCCTGTAATTAAAAGTCAATTCCACGAACGTGGGCGTGTTCGGTTGCGCATACTTGGAACGGAACATCTCGGGCTGACGGCTGTCTCCGCTCGCCTTGCCGAAGAGAGCGAAGACGATTGCGTCGAAAATCGTAGTCTTGCCTGCACCCGTCTCGCCGCAGATGAGGTAAACTCCGCTGTTGCCTAAAAGGGTAAAGTCCAATTCCGTCCTGTCTGCGTAGGGTCCGAAAGCCGACATTACAAGTTTAACAGGCTTCATATTTCGTCACCCCACACCCTTTCAATTATTTCCCGTATAATATCAATCTGCTCGTCGCTCATCGTGCCGTTGTTCTGCTTTTCGTAAAGCTCTTTAAACAGCTCCATGGGCGATTTTACCTCCGTGGCGGCAAGAGTTTCAAGCTGTGCCGAGCTGCGTGTACGTATATTATCGTACCTTAACCCCATCAAATCGGGATAGATCAGCCTTAACTTTGCTAAGGCGTCGGGCACCTCGTCCTCGTCGGTCAGTACCACGTGTAAAAGTCCGTTTCTGAAGGGAGCGTTTTCGTAGTAGGGCTTTGAGGAAATTTCGTCATAACTCCCCCTTATCTCGTACACGTCCCTTAAAGGAGTTAAAGGCAGGGTGGTTATTTCAAGCCGTCCCTTTTGCTTAAGCTCTGCCACCGTAACCGATTTTTGGCTGTCCTTTTCGGAGAGAGAATATTTAAGAGGCGTACCGCTATAGCGCACCCTCTCGCTTCCGATATTCTGCGCACCGTGGATATGCCCCAACGCTACGTAGTCGAAGTCGTTGAAAACTTCGGCGTCGACGTTGCCCACGTCGCCCACCGTCACCTCTTCCGAGCCTGCGCTTTGACTCCCCGTAACGAATTGGTGAGAAATCAGCACGTTGCGCTCGGCTGTATTAATTTCCATTGCCCCGATTGCGCAGGCGACTGCGGAGGTATAGCTCGTTATCTCCTTATCGGGAAAAAACCTTTTAACCGTCGCAGGTTTGATAAAGGGCAGGGAATATATATTGACCTTGCCGTACTCATCTTCAAGGGTTACCCCCTCAACCTTACCCGAAAAGACGGGGGAGAGATATACTCCGCTTCCCTTAACGAGGTTTGCGCCGAAGGCAAGCCTTTCCGCACTGTCGTGGTTGCCGCTTATTATAAATACCTTTAAGCCAAGAGCTGTGAGCGAATTTAAAAACCAATCCAACAGCTCCACCGCCTCAATCGAGGGCATGGTTTTATCGTACACGTCGCCTGCAATTAAAACCGCTTGTGGTTTATGCACCTCGGCTAAGGATATGATTTGGTTTAAAATATACCGCTGGTCGTCGATAAGCGGCAGCTCGCCGTAGCGTTTACCTAAATGTAAATCGGCTAAGTGAAAAAATTTCATACTTAAATTTTAAAGGTTTAACCGTTGCCTTGTCAATAACTTTGATTAAATTTTATTGAAATAAAAAAGTGGAGAGGGCTTTGATGTGAACCCCAAAGTTTGGACAAAAATTAAATATTAAATTACTTGTGAATGAGTTCTGTACTGTACAGGGCTCATTCCTTTTAGTTTTAGAGAAATTCTCTCGTTGTTGTAGTAATAAATATAAGTATGTAGCTTGTCTATAAAATCTTCAACCGAGTCAAACTTCTCACCATAAAACATTTCTACCTTTAATCTTCCGAAGAAGGATTCCATTGCTCCGTTATCCATACAGTTCCCCTTTCTCGACATACTTTGAATTATATTGTGTTCTTTAAGTAAAGTCTGATATGTATCGTGTTGGTACTGCCAGCCTTGATCCGAATGGAGTATTGGCGTTGCATCTTCAGGCAACTTTTCAAACAGCCCCTGTAGCATCTCTCTTGTCTGTTCAAGATTAGGACTTAATGATATAGAGTAACTTTGTATTTCGTCGTTATATAAGTCCATTATTGGGGACAAATACACCTTAACGTCGAAAACCTTAAGTTGCGTTACGTCTGTTGCGAGTTTCTCAAACGGTTTACTTGCCTCAAAATTTCTGTTTAGCAGATTATCCGCAATCTTTCCCACTTCGCCTTTATATGAATGATACTTATCGTTTTTACGTTTTTTACCCTTCAAATTGAGGCTTTTCATTAGTTTTAGTACCGTTTTATGGTTTAAAACTATTCCTCTTTGCCTAAGCAATAGTGTAATTCGCCTGTAACCGTATCTATGCTTGTTTTGTTCAAACAACTCTTTAATTACTATTTTTGCGTTAGCGTACTTATCTATCTTTGTCTGTTTAAGATAGTAGTAGTATGTACTGCGTGGCAACTTGGATAATTTAAGCAATGCGTTAAGCGGATATTTATGCCTTAGCTCTAAAACAATTATTGCTTTTTGTTTTTCTCTTGCTCTTCCGCACGAACTAAGGCATCTAATTTTTTTAAGTACTCAATCTCCATTTGAGCATACTGTAATTGCTCTTTCAATCGTTGATTCTCGGCGATTAAATCTTCTTCTACGCTCTTATCTAATGATTTCTTAGGTGGTCTACCCGTACTTTTTCTTCCTCGGCGTTCTATCATTAAGCCTTCTGCACCTTCTTCTAAGTATATGCGTTCCCAACGTTTTATGAAACTAAAATCCTTACTTGGTCTATCTGGAAAATATTTTCGCATAGTTGCAGTATAACTTATTCCGTTGTTCCGCATATCCATTATAACAGCTATCTTAAAATCTGGCGAGTATTTGGTATTAAATTTCTTTTTTCTAAACATAAAAATATGCACCTCCAAAAGTGTCTAACTTTTGGGGTGCATATCACTTTTCGTCCTCTCCACTTTTTTAATTTGTTATTTGATTTTAACTGCGTTTCCAGTAGTAGCCGTAATAGGTTGACGTAAGATAGGTTGCGGCGGTGGAAGTGTTTGCTAAATCGGTACTTGAAATGCTCGTACCGCTCGTTGCCGTACTTGAAATTGAACACAACCAACCGCTTGTATTTTCAAACGTCACGCTCGTCAAACTGCTGCATCTATAGAACGCATAAGCTGGAATTATTTGAACATTATAACCTATATTAACAGTCGTAAGATTTGTACAGCCTGAGAATATAGAAGAGTATGATTCACCTGCGCTTGTACATGCATTTGCATTCCAATTTACCATCGTCAAACCGCTGCAATTATAGAACGCATAACCGCCAATACTTGTTACACTGTCGGGAATGGTTACGCTCATCAAACTACTGCACCCATAGAACGCACAAGAGCCAATACTTGTTACACTGTTACCTATTGTCACGTTCGCCAAACTGCTACAATCTCTAAACGACCAATAGCCAATACTTTTTATACTATTTGGAATGGTTACGCTCGTCAATATTCCACAATTATAGAACGCCTTATCTGCAATCGTTAACGTGCCATCTTTAATCGCATATTCACCAGATATGGAAGAGTTTGCTTTTATCAAATGTTTTCCAATATATAAAACATTGTCTTCCCAATTGCTCGTATCTTTATAATATGCCGTATTAGAGAAGGCATCCTGACCAATACTTGTTACACTGTCGGGAATGTTGATGCTCGTCAAACTACCACATGCATAGAACGCATAAAAACCGATACTTGTTACGCCGTTGCCTATTGTTACGCTCGTCAAATTGCTGCAATTCTCGAACGCATAACCACCGATACTTGTTACGCTGTTCGGGATAGTTACGCTCGTTAAGCTGTCGCAATTATAAAACGCTCTAGAGTCAATACTCGTTACGCTGTCGGGAATTGTTATGCTCGTCAAACCGCTGCAATTATAGAACGCATAACCGCCAATACTTGTTACACTGTCGGGAATGGTTACGCTTATCAAACTACTGCAGCCATAGAACGCATAGTTATAGATTTGTATTATACCACTCGGCAGTGTTAAATCAGTATCCGTACCGTCGTAACTGACCAATATTTTATCACTTCCATCATCGTAGATTATATATCCGTTTTCGTCCGTTGATAAATAGCTTTCACCTTTTGTATCAGTATATACATTTTTTGCATAACATCCTACGTAACCATTATTGATTGAACCTGTCGTTATTGTGAGCGAAGATAAATTCTTTACTTCGATTAATGAGAAACAGCCATAGAACGCTTTATTTCCGATGTATATTACACTGTTAGGGATTTCTATATTCTTCAAATGATAGGAGTAATCGAACGCCATATCTGCAATCGTTAACGTGCCATCTTTAATCGCATATTCACCAGATATGGAAGAGTTTGCTTTTATCAAATGTTTTCCAATATATAAAACATTGTCTTCCCAATTGCTCGTATCTTTATAATATGCCGTATTAGAGAAGGCATCCTCGCCAATACTTGTTACACTGTCGGGAATGTTGATGCTCGTTAAACTACCACATGCATAGAACGCATAAAAACCGATACTTGTTACACTGTCAGGAATGGTTACGCTCATCAAACTACTGCACCCATAGAACGCACAAGAGCCAATACTTGTTACATTGTCGGGAATGGTTACGCTCATCAAACCACTGCACCCATAGAACGCTCCGCGAAGAATATTTCCACCTGTTATAGTTACACTCTCTAATGAAGTAGGTATGTAGTATGTATCATTTGTTGCACTGCTTAAATTGTCACCGAAATAATATTGTTTTGTTTCTGTTCCTCCGTCATAACTTGTCATGCCAAAAATATATCCTAACGGATATTGATAATTATCGCTTTCCGTTTTAACAGAACCGCCAACGAAAGGAAGAGTTATACTCTCAAGATTAGAACAACCGCTGAAAGCACCTTCTGAAATTGATGTAACATAATCAGGAACTATTATTTCTGTGGCGGTTTTATCCTTTATGCCCGATATATTACATGTATTCATTGTGGAAGTGAAATTTAATTTACTTAGATTTTCGTCAATTCTCCACTTTGCCGTATAGGTAACATTTTCAGCAGGCATTGCAAAGGTATAACTGAAATCGTTAGTAAGTAACAAATTACCATTGTACCAGCCCAAGAATACATATCCTAATATATTATTTGAAGTTGCTAAAACAGTTACTTCCTGCTCAGCTGTAATCATTTTATTAATATAGCTTGTTACCGTTCCTGCAGACGTATTATTGCTACTAGTTGTAAGCGTAAAATACGTCCACTCTGCAGTATAAGTTACGTTTTCAGCAGGCATTGCAAAAGTATAACTAAGTTCATTAGTGAGCATAGTTTCACCATTGTACCAACCTACAAACGTATATCCAATATTAGTTGAAGCCGTTATTGTTACTTCATTTCCTGCTGTAACTTTATAGTTATTATAGTTCGTTACTGTCCCAGCAGATACATTATTGCTTGAAGTTGTGAGCAAATAATACGTCCACTTTGCAGTATAGGTTACACTTTCCGCAGGCATTGCAAAGGTATAGCTTATTTCAGTTGAGAGCAGTTCTTCACCATTGTACCAACCAAGCCAAGTATAGCCAACGTTTGTTGAAACAGTAAGAGTTACATTTGTACCAGCTGTCGTTTTTACCCCGTTCTTGACAGTAAAGGCGCCCGCTTCGGAGTCGTTTGTAGCCGTAGTTAACGTATAGTAAGTCCACTTTGCAGTATAGGTTGCAGTCAAGCCCATTTTGAAAGTATAAGACAATTTATCAGACAACTGATTTCCGCTCTTATCATACCAGCCGAGGAAGGTGTAGCCGCTGTTTGTGGTGGCGGTTACAGTTACCGAGCTGTCATAATAATAGTCACCGCCGCCCGTAACAGAGCCTGCCTTTGAATCGCTTGCGGCTACCGTAAGAGTGTAGCTGTTAGCCGACCATTTTGCGCTAAGAGATTTGTCAGAGGAATAAGTCCAATTTTCAAGGCTTGCGCCCTTATAGTCTGTTATCTGCGTTGAACTTAAATACCAACCCGTAAAGGAATATCCCGTGCGTGTAGGTACAGGCAGGGCATACGATTTATCGTAAGATACCGTCTTTTCGGTTGAGCTGACCGAGCCGCCGTTTGCGCTTAGCGTTACTTTATACGTGTTTGGCGTACAGTCGGCATAGAGATTGACCGTTGAATAGGGCGTGAAAGATAAAGCGGACTGTTTGCCGACAGAATCTTTCCAATAGTTAAACGCATAGCCGATTATCGTAGGCGTGTACGAAATTGTATATTCGTAGCCCGTATAAGTTTTTTCTGTCTTCATTAATTCGCACTTATTGTCGTAATAGTTGACCGAAACTGAAAAACTGCGGTAGACGGTTAGTTCGTAAGTGTTTACCTGAGTGCCGTTTGATGAGGTAACGACGATATAAAAAAGGTTTTCGCCTTTGCCGAGCGAGCCGCTTGTCTGTGCGGCTATCTTAGTGGGAATTTCGGTAAGACCGAGCCTGTCGTAATAGAGCCTCCATGTGCTGTCCGAACTGCAAACTACTTTATTCGCAAGCGAAACGTATTCGACATCACTAGAAACAAACATATTGATTGTTCGGTCGGTTATACTTGCGCCGTCCACGCTCATTATTACCGCCGATTCTTCATTCCACACAGCGTATAAAGTTAGATTTGAAGTTACAGTATCGGTTGCGAACTTCCAAAGCGTGTTGCCGTTTTTATCGGTTGCCCAACCACCGAATGAATAATTCGTGCGAGAAGGCGAAGCGGGCGCAGTGAGCGTCGTGCCGCCGTTTGCCTTTTGAACGGTAGAATTAGTTTCATTCGCAAATGTTCCGCCGTTAGCGTCATAGGTTATGGTATATTCGGTAGTTGATGGTTTATCCGTACCACCATTATCACCGCTAGGAGCCTTTCCTTCTTTGCAATAAGTCTTATTTGCTCCGAAAACGGAAATTGTAAGCGTACCGTCCGAAAGCGTTCCGCTGAACATTTCTTCGTTACTACCGAAAATTTCAGCGTAGAATACGATACTTTCGCCATTGATCGTATACGTGCCACTTGCGTCATCGTCATCGGTCCATTTGCCACTATTAATGGTTATATACTGCGACTTATCATAATCGCCGTTTTCGTACAAATAGTACGTTCCGTTTGCAGACGAACTGCCGCCGCCGTTACCGCACCCACAGGCTGTTAAGCCGAACGCAAGGGCGAAAACCGAGACGATTGCCAAGAAAACTACAAGAAACTTCTTTTTCATAATATTCTCCTTTACTATCCTACAATTTAATTATATGAATTATTAATTCATATGTCAAGTGTATTTTTAATTCATTGATATGAACAGCTAATACATATAAAATATGTATTAGCTCATATTATTAAAGGGAACAATAATGAAAGACGTAAACGTGACTTTGGGGGAAAGAGTTAAGCTAGTGCGTAACGCCAACAAGATAACGAGGGAAAAATTAGCAGAACTTATTGACGTAAGCCCGAGATTTCTTGCCGAAGTGGAATCGGGTAAGGTTGGCGTTTCACTTCAAACGCTTAAAAATCTCTGCACAACTCTTTCAACCACAAGCGACTATTTGCTCGGTTTAGATAACGAAAATAAACTAAGCCAACTTGAACTTATTTATAGTCAACTTGAGAACATTGACGAAAAATTTTATCCCCTTATTTTTGCACTAATAAACGAACTTAAAATTATTGATATTACAAAGTGAATAAGGCTTGCGGAAATTCCGCAAGCTCTTTCAATTCAGGACAATATTTTAGCAATGTGCACATAATAACCGCCCTTTCATTGATTTTTTACTCCGTTTTGATACTTTTTTTTAAAATAGGTATTGAAACGGGGGATTTTTTATATTATAATGTTTGTATGATTAATTTTTTCGCAGGGCTTCAAACCTGCGGATAAAGGGGAAAATTTATGGCAATTACTGCAAAAGAAATTAAGAACGTCGCAGTCATAGGGCACAGCGGCGAAGGCAAGACGACGCTCTGCGAGGCTATGCTTTTTAACGCAGGCGTGATAGACCGTATGGGCAGGACGGAGGACGGCAACACCGTTATGGACTTCGACGAAACCGAAAAGGCGAAGGGCATTTCGGTTTACACCTCGCTCGCCCACCTTGAATGGAAGGGTTTGAAGATAAATCTTTTAGACTTACCCGGCTTCTACGATTTCGAGGGCGAAAGACACGAAGGACTTGCTGCCGCCGGCGGCGCAGTGCTGGTTATCGGCGCGAACGGCATACTGCCCATAGGCGCGGAGAGCGTTATCGACTACTGCTTAAAGGTTAAAAAGCCCTTGGTCGTTTTTATCAACGGTATGGATAAGCCCAATGCCGATTACGCAGGCACGGTTGCTGCCTTAAAGGAAAAATATACCAGCAAGCTTGCACCCATTCAGATACCCATTATGCAGGACGGCAAGATGACGGGTTACGTCAACTCCTTCCAGGAAAAGGCATATGAATTCTCCACGTCCGGTCCTAAGGAAATACCTGTTCCCGAAGAGCTTAAAGACGCAATGGATAAGATGCAGGACAGCCTCGTGGAGACTGCTGCAGAGAACGACGACGTTCTTTTGAATAAGTACTTCGAGCAGGGCGGACTATCCAAGCAAGACGCAATAAGGGGTATAAGAAAGGGTATTGCACTCGGCAACGTTATCCCTGTTATGGCAGGCAGTGCGTTGAACAACCGAGGCGTTATCAATCTTTTGGACGAAATAGCCGTATATATGCCCAACGCAAACGAGAGGCGCAACGCCTTTGCCACCGATTTGGATAAGGATGACCTAATCTCAGTCGAGTGCGAAGAAGAGGGAGCTTTCGCCGCACAGGTGTTCAAGACGGTTTACGACTCCTACACGGGCAAATTAAACTATATCAAGATTTTCAGAGGTAAGTTGAAGACGGGCGACACCGTTCTCAACGCAGACACGGGCAAGGAAGAGCGTATCGGTCAGATATTCACCATTCAAGGCAAGAAATTCGAACTTGTGTCCGAACTGACGGCAGGCGATATCGGCGCGGTCAACAAGCTTGCCGAAACGGATACCAACCAGACGCTCTGCGCACTCGGTACGAGAATTGTGTTCGACCCCATCTCCTTCCCCCGCCCCTGCCTCTCTTTGGCGGTTAAGGCGGCTAACAAGGGCGAAGAGGATAAGGTGTTTGCAAACCTCGCTAAGATGAGGGAGGAAGATTACACCTTCTCCGTCACCAAAAACGTTGAAACGGGCGAGATGATTTTAGCAGGTCAGGGCGAAACGCACGTCGAACTTCTCTGCGCAAAATTAAAGAGCAGATTCGGCATCAACACCGTACTCTCCGAGCCTAAAATTCCCTACCGTGAGACAATTAAAAAGGTTGCAGAGGCTGAGGGTAAACACAAGAAGCAGTCCGGCGGACACGGGCAGTACGGTCACTGCAAGGTGCGCTTCGAACCCTATGACGGTGACTTCGAGTTCGGCGACGAGGTCGTCGGCGGTGCGGTACCCAAGCAGTACATACCTGCGGTTGAAAAGGGCTTGAGAGAATGTCTTTCGAGGGGCGTGCTTGCAGGTTATCCCGTAGTGGGCGTTAAAGCAGTTTTATACGACGGAAGCTACCACGACGTAGACTCCTCCGAAATGGCGTTCAAAGCAGCTGCCGCGCTTGCATTCAAAGAGGGCATGAAGAATGCCGAACCCGTGCTTTTGGAGCCTGTAGTCAAGTTGAAGGCACAGGTTGCCGGCGAGTATCTGGGTGCGGTTATGGGCGATATATCCAAGCGCAGAGGCAGGATTTCGGACAGCTCCACCGAGGGCGATATAACCACCGTGGTTGCCGAAGTTCCCCTTGCGGAGACGGCTAAGTATGCAACTGATTTGAGGAGTATGACAAGGGGTCAGGGCAAGTTCTCCACCGAGTTCTTACGCTACGAAGAGCTTCCCCCTCAAATTGCCGTAAAGGTCATTGCAGAGGCTAACAAGGAATAAAAAAAACTTAAAATCAATGCGCCCCGACTGCTTTCAGTCGGGGCATTTATACGGGAGGCATAATGGAATATATATCTCTAGCAGTTTCGGGGATAAGTCTACTGCTCATTTTAATAACCCTGTTTCTGCAGCTTAAAGGCAGCAAAAAGGTAGAGCTTACTCACAGCGACAAAAAGGATTTAATAGAGGGGTTTAACGGCAATATCGACTTAATAACCAAGACTTTAACAGACGCGCAGAGGGCTTCGGGGCAGACGACGACGGAGTTTTTAAACGCCTTTCAAGCCAATATGATTAGAAGTCAGCAGTCGCTTGAAGCCAGGGTTATGGAGCTTGTGCGCCAGACGGACGCAAGGCTTGCCGAGATGAGCAAGGCAACCGAAAACAAGCTGGAGCAGATGAGGCTGACCAACGAAGCGCAGATGAAGGCTATGCAGACGGACAACGCCGCACAGCTGGATAAATTGCGCTCCACGGTGGACGAAAAACTCTCCAAGACCATCAACGAGCGGTTTGAACAGAGCTTTAAGGTGCTCAGCACCCAGCTTGAAAGCGTGTATAAATCCCTAGGCGAAATGCAGAACGTGGCGAGCAACGTCAACAATTTAACCAAGGTTTTAACCAACGTAAAGACGACGGGCATCTTCGGCGAAATTCAGCTCGGGGCAATCTTAGAGCAGATTTTAACTGCCGAACAGTACGAGACCAACTTCGTTACGGGTACGGGCAGGGAGCCTGTTGAGTACGCCGTAAAACTCCCCGGTCAGGACGAGGGCGGCTGCGTCTATCTGCCTATTGACTCCAAATTCCCTTTGACCGTCTACACCGATTTGTATAACGCCTACGAGGCAAATCAATTCGACTTGGTTAAACTCAAGCGGGAACAGCTTAAAAACACTATTCGCCAGATGGCAAAGGATATTAAGACCAAGTATATTAACCCGCCAAAGACAACCAACTTTGCCGTTATGTTTTTGCCCATCGAGGGATTATATGCCGAGGTCGCTAAGCTCGGGTTGATCGAGGAGCTGCAACAGACGTTTAACGTTACGATTGCAGGTCCCACCACTATGAGCGCGCTATTAAACAGCTTCCAGATGGGCTTCAGAACGCTTGCCATTCAGAAGAAGTCGGGAGAGGTCTGGCGAATTTTAGGGGCGGTTAAGGCGGAGTTTGCAAAGTATAACGAGCTGGTCGCAAAAATTCAGAGCAAGCTTGAAAGCACCAGCCGTGACTTCGACACCCTGGTAGGTACACGCAGCCGTATGATTGAAAGCAAACTTAAAACGGTTGACGTGCTGACGGGCGAGGACAGCGCGAAAACGCTTGGCTTGAGCGACGAAAATCAAGACTAAAATTATGGTCTATATATTAGAAACAGTACTCACTTAGGAGTCTGGGATTGCCGCAGGGCTAAAGCCCTTCGCAATGACGGTGGGGTGCCAAAAAAGTACCGCCCAAGCCGAACAAGTTCGGCTTGGGCGGTTTATTTAAACGCTTTAATCCCTTAATCAATAATAGGTTGCGACAACCTCGTCTTCGGGCAAAGGCTGCGCCCTCTCGATTTTAATTGCCGATAAAACGGGACCTTGAGAGCGGTAGACGGCGTTGTACTCCATGCCGATTTTCGCCGTTACGTCCAGCCAATCCTTGGTGGCAATACCGCCAAGCAGCCTGTTGACCTTTAAGGCAAACCCGTCGTAGGCAATGTCCGCCTCGCAGCAGGTCATAATAAACCTGCCGATAACTATCTGCCCTGCAGGCACTTTCTTTGAAACTGCCGCCATACCCTTGAAGTGCACGGTCTTGCCGATATACTGTTCGGTGTTTTCCGACAGGTCGCGGTAGAACCAGGCAAAATCCCTGTCGGCAACCTCGATTACAGGGGCGTTGACGTCAAAGGGCATGGGGTCTTCAATGTCGTCGAACACGGCTTTACCCCCGATATATTCGTAGACTATGTCGGGTCTGCGTGAAATACCCCTGACCGTCTTGTGGAATTCTTCCTGCGAATACTCGCCCTTGAAGCGGTTAAACACGACCATCTGCGTCATATTGATTTTATCGAATACGAGCTGACGCATATTCTTGTTGTAGTTTATAAAAGTCGCTGCGTCGAAGAAGGTCATCATCTGGTTGATAACCCAATTTTCGGGCATAGCCTCGAAGAATTTTTCAAGCAGCCAGGTGCCGTTATACTCCACGACTACCCTTGTCGCCTTGTGCTTTGCGGCGAGGTAGGTTAAAGTTCTTTCGTTTAACTCCTCCTCACTCTCCAGCATCTCCACCGCAACGCCTTTGACCTTGAAACGGGAGGTATCGTACTCCTCTTCACCCTCCTCGCAGACGAGCAGCAAGGTCTTTTCCCCGTTCTCCATACGGGGGTCTTCCAAGGTCTCTTGAATAAATTTAGTTTTGCCCGAGTCCAAAAAACCCAGGAACATATATACGCTTATTTCGTCCATCAGACACCGAATAATTCTTTTAATTCCTCTTCGTCAAGCTTACTGCCGATTACACATAATCTGCCTATAGTCTCCGCACTGCCGACTCTGACGTTGATTTCGCCGGGAACGTAGTCAAAGTGAAGCCACTCGCCGTTTTGCCCCTCTACTATACCCTTTGCACGCAGAACCATGCCGTAACGGGTTGAATCGACAAGCGTGGCGAGATTGAGCTTTAACAGCTTTTCAGAGAACCTCTTCGCCGTCTCTACTCCCCAGCTTGTAAACACCTCGTCGGCGTGGTGATGGTGGTGGTGATGCTCATGTCCCTCATGGTCATGGTCATGGTGGCAGCAGTGCTCGTGCTCCTCTTCCTCGTCGTGGTCGTGGTGGCAGCAGTGTTCGTGCTCCTCTTCCTCGTCGTGGTCGTGGTGGCAGCAGTGTTCGTGCTCCTCTTCCAGCTCCTCGGTAAGCTTTGCAAGTTCGTCCGCGAGAGTTGATGAATGTTCCATTGCGGAGAGTATCTGCTCACCCGTCAAATTATTCCAATCGGAGGCAACTATCGTTGCGTTGGGATTATGCTGCTTAGCCAGCTCCACAGCCTTTTCAATCTTGTCCGCCGAGGCGACGTCCGTATGACTGAATACAAGGCAAGCGGCGTTTTCAATCTGGTCGTTGAAGAATTCGCCGAAGTTCTTCATATAAATTTTGCACTTGTTCGCGTCAACCACCGTGGTAAGTGAGTTAATTACGCAGTCCGAAAGGTCAGCCCTTTCAACCGCCTTGACTACGTCGGAGAGCTTGCCCACGCCGGACGGCTCTATTAAAATACGGTCGGGGTTGTACTGCTCTTTAACCTGCTTTAAGGCTTTTGCGAAGTCGCCGACCAGCGAACAGCAGATACAGCCGGAGTTAAGCTCGTTAATCTGAATACCTGCCTCCTTCATAAAACCGCCGTCAACGCCTATCTCGCCAAACTCGTTTTCTATCAAAACGAGCTTTTCACCGCTGTACGCCTCCTTGATAAGCTTTTTTATCAGCGTAGTCTTGCCTGCGCCTAAAAATCCTGAAAATACGTCAATCTTAGTCATGTCTTAAAAAACCTCTTTATTTGTATTACTTACACTTTTTTATAAACATTTTTTGCCCGTTTAAAACACCATAAGGAAAAACATAATATCACGCTTTAGTTTTCAGCCGTCATTGCGAGACGGACGTAACGCTAGTTGCGGACGGCGTGGCAATCTCAGCGGGTATGGGCGGAATGATATATTAATTTTACATTATTAATTATGGTGGAAATTATTTAGAAATAGTACTCGCTTAAGACTCTGGGATTGCCACGGGGTTGCTAAACAACACCCTACTTCCGCTACGCTCCGTGCCACTGTAAACAGTGGGGCGCAATGACGGTAGGAAGTCTGGGATTGCCACGGGGCGGCACAGGCACCACTCGCAATGACGGGTGAAGAATTGGCGTCCCCACTCGCAATGACGAGGAGAGCAATTACAGCAAATGGCGCAGCCTGCGGCTGCGCCATAATATTAATAATTTCTCTTACGGAAAGAACCGTCTTTTTTGTGTACGGTTAAGTTTGCCTCCTGCTTTTCGGCAAGCACCTTGCAGTAGTCTATAGCTTCCTGCTGGGTGCGGAAGAGCTTAATTGCCTTTTTACCGCCTGCAAGCTTTATCTGCCACATTCCGTCCGACTTTCTAAGGGAGATATGGTAGGACTTAGTGGTCTTTTTCTCCTTGTCGGTGGACTCAACCTCTATCTCGTCCTCTTCCTCCTCTTCGGGTTCGGGAGCGGGTTCCTCTTTTTTTTCGACAGGCTTCTTCTGCTCTGCAGGTTTCTTTTGAGTCTGCTTCTTTTGGGCAGGCTTTTTCTCTTCCTTTACGGGCTTTTCCACCTCTTCAGGCTCTGCCTCTGCGATTTCAGGCTCAGCCGCAGGAGCCGCCTCTTCCTTTTCAGCCTCCTCTGCGTGGGTTTGTTCGGCTACAGGCTGCTCAACCACGTCTTGCTGCTGCGCCTCGTCCTGCTTTTCTTCCTCTGCAACGGGTGCAGACTGCTCAGCCGAAGCCGTTTGGTTCTTCTTCTTTTTGTCGTTTCTGATAATACAGATAATTACAACGATTAACAATATTGCGATAACGACGCCGGCAATAGTAAAAATCCACCAATCTTTCATAACTGTTTTCCCTTATACATTATTTTACTTATATAATATTCTATCACGGGTAAATTAACTTGTCAAGGGCGTATTTTTTAAAAAATGGGTGAAAAAATAACGGAGCGCGTATTGCCACGCACTCCGCATTTTTAATTTAGTTTAAAGCTTTTAAGCTTTGGTTGTTATGCCTTGGTTGCGGTTACATCTGAGTAATAGTTCCATGTATCCGATTCGATAACCATAGTGCCATCATTGTCAAAGCTGAACGTTAAAGTGAACGTACCGCCATCTTCTCCTTCGACATACTCACTGAAAACATAAACGCCCTCATTAAGCGACACAAATTCATATACCAAATCAACGCCATAGCTTGTTGTGGAAATAGTATTTGCACCGATTACATAAGTACCCGAATAAGGAGAAGTTAAACTATAGGTGCCCTGCTGGTCTGCCGTGAAGCCTTCGAAAGCTTCACTTGAACCGCTTTCTTCTTCAGCTACTTCAATCGTGAACTTAGAAGTTTGCGAATTGTCATTTGCATAAACGGTGATAGTTACACTGTCGGTTACGGTAAACTTACCGCCGTTTGCAACCATAGACGTGCCTACAAATATACCCATTACATTATCAGCACTGCTGTCATAGCTTAAGGTATAAGTACCGGGTACGCTGAAGGTTACTTCCACATAACCAGCCATACCTGCCTGTACGGTGTTTTCGCCAACTACAGCACCTGTTGCTTCTTCTTCACCGCCTTCTTCGTCACCGCTTGAAGTCTTCTTTACTGCAACGTAAGGAGCACCTGCATAGTAGTTCATGCCGTCGGTAGCTACAGCCATATTGCCAGCCTCATTAAAGCTGAACGTAATTGTATCACCGCTACTATAAAGGGTGTGAACACCCTCTGTGCAGCCAAAGTAAGTAAGTACCTCAGAACCATAACCTAAACCGTTATCCATAGTTACAGAGTTAGCAGTTATCGTAAATGTTATGGTTATTGTACCATACCAATCATCCTCATAAGAATAAGTGTAAGTGCCCTGCTCTGTTTCGCTGAAGTTTGCGGTAGGAAGCTTTGAAACAACAGCGTCAGTCAAACCGTAGAATTCGTCCGTTACAACCATATTACCATCATTGTCGAAGCTGATGGATATTGTACTATCGTAACTGTCCACAAATGTATAAACGCCGTCCTTAGCAGAAGTGCAAGTAAGAGTTGCGCTACCCCTCTTCACAGAATCTGCGCCAACAGTGTATATAACGGTAGTTGTGTTACCCCACATGTTTTCAAATGAACACTTATAAGAACCCTGCTCTGCATCGGAGAATGATAATGCTACTGCCTTAATTGCGGTATCGGGGGTACCGTAACTGTTTGCAGTTAAAATGCTGAGAGTACCGTCCTCTTCAAAGGTAATAGCATAGATAGCACCGTTTAACGAGTAGTAATAAGCACCAAGTTTATTCGCTACGAACGTAAACGCATCACCATTTAACGAGATAGCGTCTGCGGCTACTGTATATACGTCAGAACCTGACTTATAATCGCCGAGCTGATCTCCGCTGAATGTAGGAGCGGTAGCCTCAGCTGCCAACCTTGCAGTGTGTTCTGCTTCGGTTTCGAAGTAAACGACTACATAGTATCCGTTAAGAAGGTATGCGTTATCACAACCGACCTTTACCTTAACTTCATCGCCTTCCGCTAACGTAGCTTCATAGGTAAGTCCGGCAGCAGTTACAGACCAGCTGTCTGCATACTCATAACCGTACTTAGTACCACCGATTTCGAAGTAAGCACCCCTGTCGTTGTTATCGAATAATGCCGACGTGTCAACGGTAACGTAGTACTTTCCTGCAGCTGCAGCCGTACCCTTTACAAAATACGTATTGGAACCGTTGAAGGAAGCTATTTCGTACTTGCCGCCGGTGACTGCTTCATAATCGGGTTCGGGTTCGGTCGCGCTATAGGTTGCGGTGAAACCGTAGGTGACGTAATCAACGTAAACTGCGATATACTGACCAGCCGTCAACTCGATAGCCTTGCTCTTACCGCTGCTTATATCGTAAACCGTAGCCCCCCAAGTGGTTACGCTGTGGTTAGAAACTTCGGTGTAAATGGTTATGTCGTTAGCACCTGCAGTAATCTTATACCAGCCGGCAGTTTCAATCTTGTAGTAAGCATAATAGCTATTGAAGGGGTCAACAACTGCATTGTTGTTTGCCGTACCGTCAACCTTAATCGTGGGATATTCTACCGCGGAAGGTGCAAGCGTTGCAACTTTAGTCGTGCCGTCAGCCTCGAATACTTCAACCTGGGTGCTGTCTGCGTTAAACTTTAACACATAGTTCTTTTCTACTGTTTTTTCTGCTGCCGAGTCATAGTAATAAACGTATCCAACATAGCCGTCTGTTGCGTTGCCTTTAAGTATGGTTACGTCATTACCGTTAAACGTTATTGAATAGTTAGGCGACGTGCTATAGTTCTTAATTACGAGAGAGTTGGTACCTGCCGTATCCTTATAAATTGTATAGTCTTCAACGGGTAAGGTGGGAATTTCAAAACCTTCGCCGTTATAACCGCTCTTATAGGTAAACGTAGCCGTTACGCCCTCGTCGGTAAGTTCGATTTTGGTAACCATATCGGTAGTCTCGTCTACTTCGACTGCAACAAAGTGTCTGCTGTTGATTTTAAAATCATTATACTTGACGTCGTAGTAGCTGCCGTTGAGCAATTGAGTTAAAGAAGTAGAGTTACCTTCTTTATCAGTAATTACCTGGGTATAAACGATTTTACCGTCTGCAGTGATAGCAAATTCGGTTACCTTGTAAGTATTATCACCGTCTTTATAAGTAAGTTCGCCCGAATATACGCCTTCAAACGCTTCCTTGTCCTCAACGATAACTGCGGGCATAAGAGGCATTAACGCACCGTCAACTACAAAACCGCTCCTTGTGATTTCTACTTTTTTCGTATACGAATATCCATAGAGTTCATAGCTTAAAGTTGCGGTGGGAAGACCGGTTACAGTATCAATTGCGAATGCGGAGAGCTGTACGTTATCTGCCGAATAACCGTTGGGAGAGAAGCTTACCGTGCCGTCATTAGCTATTATGAGGTCATAATCATACACACTATTATAATAGGAACCTGCAGGAATAGCAGTCTTAGTAAGGAAGGTCAGGTCGCCTCCGCATACGTCGCACTTGCCGTCGCTGTTCTCGTCAACGCAATCGGCTTTATCCGTGTCTCCGCACTCGGTGCAAACGGTAGTGTGTTTTGCATAAGTTTCATTGGGAGTATGAGTATATGCGTGAGGAAGCTTTGCAATTACAAGAGATTCTGCGGTAACTTCGGTCTTACAGTTAACGTCGCTGTAGAACTTGCCGTCGCTGCCGTCACCCTTGATATAGTGTGCCTTCTTACCTTCCAACTCACAGGTTGCGGCAACTTCTGCCACATATGTACCTTCTACAGTAGCTTCGCAGTCGTCACACTTGCCGTCGTGATCTTCGTCAACGTGAGCTGCGGTAGTTTCGGCTAAGTCGCCCTTTTCGCAGGTAATGCCGTGAGTACCGTCACCCTTGTCGGTATACTTCTCGGTGTGACCGGTTGCAGGACTTATGATATTGGTGATTTCCTTTGTGCAAGCCTCGTCTTCGAAGTACTTACCTGCGCAGTCAGCACCGTCGCAGGTGTAATATGCGATAGTACCGTCCTGTGTACAGGTTGCAGCAACAGCTTCGTGAAGTGTTCCGTTATGGGTGTGGGTTGCAGGGGTCGAGCCGCAGCCGGTTAAACCTGCTACGCCTGCGCCAACCGCACCGGCAATAACGAAAACAGAAAGCAATTTAGTAAATTTGTTCATTTTTTCTGCCTCCAATATATGGATTTTTAATTTTTCTGGGTGATATTATACATTTTTTGTAACTATTTAGCAAGCAATTATTTATAAATATTAAATATTTGGTATTTTTACTATATAATTATTAATTATTTTTTGTTTAAGAAATAATTATTGTTTCTGTTGAAAAATAAAACACTCGGTACCGCCGAAGGGCAATACCGAGAAAATTATTATTTATTTCGCTTTCTGCGCATTGGCAATAGCTTGGCGAAGAGTTTCCTCCGAACACTTACCGTGAACCACCTGACAAATTTTGCCCTCTGCGTCGAGCAATACCGTCATAGGGTAGGACCCCCTGCCGCCAACCATATTATATAAATTGACTTGCTCTGTGTCGTGCGCAAATATTAAATCGTAGTCACACCAGGCTAAACCGTTTTTATCGCTCTTTGTATCCAGCCAACTCTGCACGCCGCCCTTGGGCGTGGACGTGTTGTGAATTGCATACATATTTATTTCACTGCTCAATTCTTTGTACACCGCGTTGAATTCGGGCAGCTCTTCCTTGCAGGGGTCGCAGTCGGTATACCAGAAGTTCAGAACCGTAACCTTTCCTAAACAATCGTCGAGGGTGAATTTGCCTGCCTGACCGCCTGCGGAGGTGTAGGTGTTTAAACTGAACCACGGGGCTGCGTCGCCCATTTCGTACACGACGGAGCTCTGCGCCTTGACTACGTTCTGTTCAAGCTCTTCCTCGGTTACTTCGCCTTGCTTTTCAAAGATGACGCTGCCGTCAGCCGCAATTACCGCCGTTATGGGATGAGGTACGGAGATGTCACCGCCGAAGAAGGAGTACAGATTTGTATTCTTATCGTCCTGCGCAAATATTAAATTGCTTAAGTCTGCTAAGCCGTTGTCGGTTATATACTTTCCAACGTCCCTGCCGTCCTTGTAGATAGAGTGCACTGCGACAAAGTCTGTGGCTATCTGCGTCCGAGCGGCATACTCGTTAAGCGTCTGCAGAGCCGTTACGCTTTCGGGCATATCCGTACGCCAGAAGTACAGCACCCTGACCTTCTTTTCCGCAGAGGCGGTAGTATATCCCTCGGCGGTGAGTACGCCGTCCTCGTAGGTGGAAAGGGCGGTCTCCTTTAATACCTTTTTCTTTTCGGGCAGGTTGTAGCAGACAAGTGCGGTGACGAGCACTGCAAGGGCTACTACCCATGCAACGAACTCCACGACGAAGCGTGGCTTTTTAAACGCTGCCTTGATACTTGACCATACTTTGCAGGACTTTTTAACCTTCTTGTTTTGAGTTGTCTCCTGCTCTTGTTCCTGCGCCTTGACCGCTGCGGTTTGGTCAAGGGATATGCCTTGGTCAACCGTTGCGGTTTGAGCTTGTTCGCCTTCCGTTTGAACGGGAGAGGTCAACGCCTCGTCCGCGTTAGACTTAGAGAGGGCGAGAAGGTCAATCTTGCCCACCTCTGCCACTGCCTGGTCTTGGGGAGCGGTACTTTTTATAAATATCTTGCTGCCTTTCCAGCTGATTGCCTGTACGGGACAGATTGAAATACATTCGCCGCACTGTATGCACTCGTGGTCGCCGACGTGCTTGATATCCATCTTGCAGCCTTGGATACACAGTCCGCAGTTGATACACTTGTCCTTATCCAGCTTTACGCCGAGCAGCGAAATTTTGCAAAACAGCGAATATATGGCACCTAACGGGCAGATAAACCTGCATAAAAAACGGTAGATGAATACGCTTGCCACAATGACGACGAGCAGTACGCAGAACTTCCAGCTGAACAGATAACCGAGCATTCCGTAGAAACCCGAATTCTCTATATTTGCAAGCAGGCTGACCGCACCCTCTAAAGTTCCTGCAGGACAGATGTACTTGCAGAATACGGGTATACCCGAATAGATGAGGGGAATTGCAATTACTATAATAAGCAGTATATATTTAAAGTAAGAGGCAATTCTGGTGAAACGGCTCTTGCGGAGTTTGGGTGTTTTGATTTTATACAGCAATTCCTGTATAAGACCGAAAGGGCATAAAAATCCGCAGATTACCCTGCCCAAAAGCAGACCGAATAGAATTAATATGCCGAATATGTAGGCAGGAGCGGTAGTCTTGCTGCCTGCAAGCGAATCCTGCAGGGCACCTAACGGGCACGCGCCGACTGCCCCGGGACAGCTGTAGCAGTTTAAGCCGGGTACACACATCTTTTTGGTGTCGCCCGTGTAAATCTTACCCGACACAAACCCCTTGATATTTGCATTGTACAAGAGGGCTGCGTAGAGCTGAATGAGTCTGCGCTTGGTAGGCTTGTGTGCGATAAACCAGTTTTTTACCTTAGTGAAAAAATTTCTCATATCAGCCCAACCCTATGCACTCCGTGCAGATATTTATAGCCTTGATAAACACAGCCTGCATATTGCCGTTTAAACTACCCCATATGACGAGAGCAACGCCGATAACCGCTAAAGCTATCCTTACTACAAGCAGTACAGTCTTGTTTTCAAAAAAACTTTCTATTTTACCGCAAAACGTTAAAGCAGCTGTGTTTTGACCTTGTTTAACGCCTTTAGTCACCTTCTGCAAAGAGGGTAGGGCTTTTTTAACGTTGTATTTAACCAGCGTCGCGCCTACCGAATAGAGCAGCGCGGAGGCAACGAACACGGGTACGACTACCTTTGCCATATCCAGAATTTCAAGCGTTACCTCTTTGTTGTTGAAATTGGAGGGAATACAAAGGTATATTACCGTCGTAAGTACGGCTATTGCAGCGAGGACGTAACCGGCTATTTTAACGCTGAAAGCTAACCTTTGGCTATCCTTAACCAAAGCATACTCCCCCTCCAACCCTTCGGGCGCAGCGGCGGGCAGCCTGTCGATTAAACGGGCATACTGCAAGTCGGGGTGTATTTTCCTCGCCTTTTCCTTTAAGGGAAACACCTCCCACAACACAAAGCCGACGACTATCGCGCCTATCCAAAGCCAGAAGAACAGATCTATCTTGGACAGGGCGGCAAGGACTATCTCCCTTGAAAAGGGCTTGCGCTCGAGTATGGGCTCCGCACTTGAATTTAAGATGGACAGTATCTGCCACGCAAACAGCGCACCCACGACGACCGTGAACACTCCTAAAAATATGCCGTAATACAGCCTTACGGATTTGCTTGCCTTGCGAATATTCATAGCTTTATTATAATATCACACGTTTATAATGTCAAGAATTAATAACTTGACAAACTCAGATAATAATCTTATAATTTTACCGCAACCCACAGTTGTTCGACCATATCTTTGGGTTAAACGGAAAACTTACTATGGAAAAAGAAATTTACAACGACTACCTCAACATCTTAAAAGAAGAGCTTTTGCCTGCTATGGGCTGTACCGAACCAATTGCAGTGGCTTACGCCGCCGCCCTCGCGAAAAAGACGCTGGGCTGTCTGCCCGAGGTGGTGGAAATCTGCGTTTCGGGCAACATATTAAAGAACGTTAAAAGCGTTGTCGTACCTTCCACGGGGGGACTTCGGGGCGTTGCCTCTGCCGCCGCTGCAGGCATTGCCGCAGGCGATCCCGAAAAAAAGCTCGAAGTTCTTTCGGGCATAACCGAGGCAGACCACGAAAAAATAAAGGCTTTTTCCGAGAGCGCAAAGTTTATAGTAAGGCACAGCGATAGCGGTTGTATCTTCGATATAGGCGTCAGGGTATTCAACGGCGAAAACGAGGCGTTTGCAAGAATTGCAGGGCACCATACCAACGTCGTGGAGATAAGCAAAAACGGCAGAAAGCTTGTCGATAAGGCAGTTTTGGATAACGCCGACGAGGGGTTAACCGATAGGAGTAAACTCTCCGTCAAGGGAATTATTGAGTTTGCAGATACCTGCTCTCTCTCTGATATCGAGGAGCTAATCTCAAGGCAGTTGGAGTACAACTGCGCAATAGCCGAAGAGGGTTTAAAGGGCGACTACGGTGCAAGGATCGGTAAAATTCTTTTAGCAAGCTTTGGCAAGGACGACGTCCACAACCTTGCAAGGGCGACGGCTGCGGCAGGCAGCGACGCGAGAATGAACGGCTGTTCCCTACCCGTAGTAATTGTTTCAGGCAGCGGCAACCAAGGTATGACCGCTTCCCTACCCGTCAAGGTATATGCCGATAAACTCGGTTCAAGCAGAGAAAAGCTGCTTCGTGCAGTTGCCCTTTCCGACCTGATCACCATACACCTGAAGACGGGCATAGGCAGACTTTCCGCCTACTGCGGCGCGGTTTCCGCAGGGGCAGGGGCAGGGGCAGGCGTCGCCTATCTGCACGGCGGCGGCTTCGAGGAGATTGCGCACACAATAGTCAACGCGCTTGCCATTACCTCCGGCTTGATTTGCGACGGTGCAAAGTCGAGCTGTGCCGCTAAAATTGCCTCTGCGGTGGACGCCGGACTCTTGGGTTACGAGATGTATAGACACGGCAGTCAATTCTACGGCGGCGACGGAATAATTTTACGCGGAGTTGAAAACACTATCGACAACGTCTCCGACCTTGCCCGTGTAGGTATGAAGGGCACCGACGAGGAGATTATCAAGCTTATGCTCAAGGAGAGCAAGTAAGCTCTCGTTCGCGGCGTAATATACGGCGGTCAATCTGATTTAAACGCAAAGGGCTGCGTACCGAAATTTTCGGTACGCAGCCCTTTTAAAGTCTTCGATTAATTATCCTATTACCCTACCCACAGCCATGCTATGCAGGCCACAATGCCGAAAACCGCAGTTACTATCAAAAAGACGGGTATGTACGCAACGAACGCCGCGCGCACCATTGCCCAGTATTCCTTACGGGATATCTTTTCTTTATTCGTCTTTTTTCCGCCGTTCTTTTTGCGAGAGGGGTCATACCATCTGAACCCCTCTACGTTCATATCAGCAAACGTAGTCTCGGTATCTAGGTCGTCGTGTTTTTTCTGCTTTTTAGCCATTATCCGCTTCCGTTTCGGGTTGACTTTCGGCTGACGCTTCCGTTTCGGGGGAAACTGCTTCCGCCTTTTTCCCCTTACCTAAAGCAAACCTCGCTTTTTTATTTTGAGCGGCGAGAGCTTCTGCCTCCAGCCTCTTTGCCTCCTCTTCTTCAAGCCTTGCGGTATCTTCCTCGCTGTTGTATAAGTGGCAGGCGCAGAAATGCCCCTCCTCTACCTCCTTATATTCGGGAGCAATCCTCGTACAGATATCCATACAGTGTTCGCAACGGGTGTGGAACTTACAGCCTGCAGGGGGATTGACGGGCGAAGGAATATCGCCTTTGAGAGCAATTCTGTTCATCTTGACGTGTACGTTGGGTACGGGTACCGCAGAGAACAACGCCTTGGTGTAGGGGTGCAGAGTATTTTCGAATATAGCATTCTTGCTGCCGTACTCAACCAGATTGCCGAGGTACATTACGCCGACGTCGTCGGAGATATGCTTTACTACCGACAGGTCGTGGGAGATAAAGATATAGGTTAACCCCAACCTCTCCCTTAAGTCGATAAGCATATTGATAACCTGTGCCTGAATGGACACGTCGAGTGCGGAAACGGGTTCGTCGCAAACGACGAGCTCGGGCTTTAACGCCAAAGCACGGGCAATACAGATACGCTGACGCTGACCGCCCGAGAATTCGTGGGGGTACCTCTCGAAGTAGTGAGGTTGCAGACCGCACATCTCCATTACGTCCAAAACGTACTGATGATAGCCCTCTTTCCCGACGAGCTTATGCTGACGGGCAGACTCGCCTATTATTTCGCCTACCGTTATTCTGGGCGAAAGGCTGGCGTAAGGGTCCTGGAATATCATCTGAATCTGGGGGCGGAGTTTATCGAATTCCCTGTTGGAAAGCTTTAAAATATCCTGCCCTTTGAAGTATGCCTCGCCTTGAACGCCGTCGTAAAGACGGAGAAGCGATCTTCCCATAGTCGATTTGCCGCAGCCCGACTCGCCGACTATACCCAGCGTTTTACCCTTTTTTAGAGTGAAAGAAATACCGTCTACCGCCTTGAGGAACTTGGTAGGTTTGCCGAAAAAGCTCGTTTCGGCAGTGAAATATTTCTTTAAGTTCTTGACTTCGAGGAGAATTTCGGGATCCGTTTTTATATTTTCCATTAGTCATTCTCCTTTTTATCTTTGTATAAATAGCACGCCACCTTGTGAGTGGGGGATACCTGAACGTACTCGGGGTATTCGCCTGCACACTCGGCTTTGCACATTTCGCACCTGTCCCTGAAATAGCAATAGTTGGGCATATTTATGGGGTTAGGTACGAAGCCGGGGATATTGTACAGCTTATCCACCTCCTCGTCGACGGTGGGCTTACTCTTCTGCAAGCCTATCGTGTAGGGGTGCATGGGTCTATCGAAGATATCCTCCGCCGTACCCATTTCTATAACCTTGCCTGCGTACATTACGACGACGTAATCCGCCATCTGGGCAACGACGCCGAGGTCGTGAGTAATTAACATTATAGAACCGTTTATCTTGGTCTTTATCTCCCTTAAAAGGTCGAGTATCTGCGCTTGAATGGTAACGTCCAACGCCGTGGTAGGTTCGTCCGCAATGATTAGCTTGGGGTTGCAGGCGAGGGCGATTGCTATCATAACCCTCTGGCGCATACCGCCCGACAGCTCGTGGGGGTACTTTTTATAAACACCCTCGGGGTCGGCAATACCGACAAGCTTGAGCATTTCAATGCTGTGTGCCTTAACTTGTGCCTTGGAGATACCCTCTATGTGTAAAAGTCCCACCTCGTCAAGCTGATTGCCTATCGTGAACACGGGATTTAACGAGGTCATAGGCTCCTGGAAAATCATTGCAATCTCTCTGCCGCGGATAGAGCGCATAGCTTCTATGGGCATCTTTGCAATATCTACCACCCTGTCCTCCATCTCGTAGACGTTGCCGCCGAGTGCGTTTTTCTTTATTATCTTTTTACCCTTTTCGTTGAGCTTGACGTTACCCTCTTCGTCCGTCTCGTACACGGGTATCTTTCTGCCCCTGTTGTCACGCTTAAAAAGGCTTGCCTTGAACTTTATAGAACCGCTTACAATCTGTCCGCTGGGGGCTTGAACAAGCTGCATGAGCGAAAGCGAGGTCACGCTCTTGCCGCAACCCGATTCGCCTACGACGCCCACCGTCGAACCTGCAGGGATAGAGAAGGTTACGCCGTTGACCGCCTTGACGCAACCTGCGTCGGAGAAGAAATAGGTGTGTAAATCCTCAAACTCCACGACGTTGTTTTCGTCAGTCATCTCGCAGGTGTACTCTTCTATCTTAGCCTTTCTCTTTTTCTTCTTTTCGAAAAAGCGGATCGCTTTGGAATTCTCCTTTGCAATCTTGCGTGATTCGGAACGGGATATGTAGTGTTTATTATCCTTTTCGTTAGCCATTGCTGTTTTTCCTTATACTTTTTACAGAATATGCCGTTTTGAAATTATTAAACGCACAGTCTTTATCTTACTACCGTTTCATCTTGGGGTCGAACGCGTCCCTTAAGCCGTCGCCGACGAAGTTGAACGCGAGTATTGCCAGCGTAATACATACGCCTGCACCCACCCATAGGTTGGGGTAATATTGCCTATACGTAGCATTGTTTGCAAGGTTGATGAGGTTACCCCAGGTGGGAGTATCCGAAGGTGCGCCTATGCCTAAGAAGCCCAAAGTTGCCTCCATAAGTATGATGTTACCAAGACCTAAGGTCATTGATACGATGAGCTGAGGAATTACGTTGGGCAGCAGGTGCTTGAACATCTTAGACGCAGTCGAAAGTCCCGAAGCCTTTGCGGCAAGCATAAACTCCTGCTCCCTTAACGAGAGTATCTGACCTCGCACCAGCCTTGCCGTACCTACCCAGCCTATAAGGCAGAGCACCATCATCATATAGTACAGCTTGGATACGTCCTTGATATTGTAGAACACCGAGTATAAGATAAGCATTATGGGCAATGAGGGAATACAGCTCAACACGTCGACTATACGCATGATAAGGTTGTCTACCCACTTGCCGAAATAACCTGCAAGGCTGCCCATTATTACGCCGATAATCGTCTCTAAGATGACGACGACAAAGCCTATCGTAAGCGAAATTCTTCCGCCGTACATAAGACGGGTTAAAACGTCGTAGCCGAACGAATCAGTACCCATCCAGTGCGACGCGGAGATATTGCCGAGCGATACGAATTCGGGCAGCGTCGCGGAGATTGCAAGCGCCTCGTATTTCACGCCGTTAACGGTGTAGGTTATGGGCTGCGTAGCAATACTCTCTTTGATAAGAGCGGTATTGTAGTCAAGCAC
The DNA here is from genome assembly GCA_051884175.1 of Candidatus Coproplasma sp. Lineage (GTDB taxonomy): Bacteria > Bacillota > Clostridia > Christensenellales > Borkfalkiaceae > Coproplasma. The sequence continues at coordinate 104,337 of JBJEVD010000020.1, read as the reverse complement.
CGTACCCTGATTTGCCATCCAGGGCGAGAAAACGGGACCTAAGAACGAGAACAGGAACAACAGAACAATCGTAACAAGTCCGATTACCGACAGCTTGGAGCGGAAAAACCTCTTCATAACCGTCGCCATAGGGGAAAGTACTTTAACCTTGTCGTGCAGGTTTTCGCCGTGGATATCCTCCTGCAAAACCTCTTCAACGACAGCTTCGGGGGTCTCTACCGCTTCTGCAACGGTTGCAGCCGTGGTCTCTTCTGCTTGGGTTTCGGGTGCTGCTTCTTCAATTAAATTATCTTTTTCTTTTTTCATAATTACACCCCCGATTATGCCGTAAGCTTGACCCTAGGGTCAACGACTGCATACATAATATCCGCAAGCAAAACGCCTATTACCGTAAGCACTGCAAGGAACATATTGTAACCCATTGAAAGGAATATGTCGCCCTTGAACAGACCTTGGTATGCAATGTTGCCTATGCCCGGCAAATCGAATATCTGCTCGGTTATCATCGCACCACCGAATAGTCCCGGCAGCGTAAAGGTAAGCTGCGTAACCAAAGGTATCATAGTGTTGCGGAAGACGTGCTTGTAGACAACCTTTCCCTCGGAAAGACCCTTCGCCCTTGCGGTACGGATATAGTCTGCGTTCAATACCTCGAGCGTATTGGTACGGGTATAACGCATAAGTCCGCCTATGTTGAGTACGACGAGTACGGTCATAGGGAGAATTAAGTGCCAGATAGTATCAAAAAATCCGCCGTTACCCAGACCGCCCGTTTCAAACCAACCTAAATCGACGGCGAACCACTTGATTAAAAGATTGCCGAGGAAGAAGGACGGGAAGGCTATGCCCACCATACACAGTATAGTGGCAATATAGTCGAGTTTGCCGTACTGATTGACCGCACACTTGATGCCCAAGGGGATTGCTATAATCATCTCGATTATGAGCGAGGCAAAGGATATGCCGAACGAAATCCACATATACTGCCCGATAACCTCGGTTACAGGTCTGTTGCCGTATGCGTAGGATATACCCATATCGCCCGATAAGAATTTGCCAAGCCAGATAAAGTAACCTTGAAGAATTCCCCAGAACGACTTATCGTAAAGTCCGTAGGGGGTGAGTTGTTCACGAAGCAGCTCTTCTATCTGATCGTCACTGTAATCCTTATGCTGTGCCCAAATAAGGTCTGCAAACGCATCGTTTGGCGAAAGCCTGATAAGTACGTACAGTATAACCGATACGCCGAAGAGTATTAAGAGTGCAAGCAGCAATCTCTTGATTATGTATTTAAAGTATTTTCCCATTTTTTACTCCGTAAAAGAGTTTTTTTTGTTAAGTGAATAAACTGCGCCTGAATTTTGCGCATACCCCGCCGTTGCATTTATCTGCAACGGCGAGTGTATAAATTGTTTCGCGCTAAAGGTTATATTACTTTCTGTAACCAACCTTCCAGAGTTCGTCGATAGGACCCATATTGTAGGATGCATCTTCTCCTGTACGTATAGTACTTTCATCTATTACGGATGCGTTGTATACGCACAGCTCGTTACGCTGGTAGGTGGGGAACTCAACCGCCAATTCCATTATAAGGTCAAGGCAGCAGAGCTGATTTAAAATCTGCTCCCACTCTGTATCGCTTGTCGCATCGGAGAGCTTTTTGGTCGTAGAGCTCCTTGAATAGGTGTTGATACGGTCGGTCTGGTCGAGCTGTTCTCTACCCGTCTCTATTCTCTCGGTGAGTTCGACTGCAATATTATACTCATAAGCGAGGTTCTTGGAATCGCTGCCGCCGTCCTGCTCGATACCGCTCTTATACCAGTTCTTGGTTGAGGATGCGTTGGAATACATAGAGTAGATCTGGTAAGGGTCGGGGTCGATAGCAGACGACCAAGCTGCCGCCCATACTTCGAGGTCACCGGTGGTGAGCTTCTGGAGTGCAAGGGCACTGTGCTCTACGTTAATCTTGAAACCGCATCTTTCCAAAAATGCCTTAGCGGAGATGAACATATTGTAGGAAGGGTGGTCGGTGCTTTCGCCTGCAATGGTGAAGGTAAGCTCCAACTGGTTGCCGCTGTAGTCGGTTATTTTACCCGTGCGTTCATTATAGGAATACTGTCCGGACTTGCCTACAAGATCTCTTATAAACTGCTCCTCGCTCTTGCCGTTAAGCACGTCTGCGGTCATTTCATAGTACCTTGAAGGAGCTTTCTGTCCAACGGGAATATTCGCTTCAATTTCAGGTGAAGCCCAGCTGGTTAAAGACATAGGTCTGTTGATAAGGCTAACCAAGCCCTGTCCGTAATACTGAATTATGGAGCTGGTATCCATAGCGTACATTATAGCCTGTCTTACGTACACGCTGCGGAGCTTTTCGCTCTTGGGGTTGATACCCACGTAACCGTAGCCGCCCGTCTGATAGGTAGTCTGCTTTAAGTTGCCGTAGTTAACTTCTTTCTGGTTTGCCGACTTAGCAATAGGGGTACCGTAGTCGATTTCGTTAGCCTTCAATGCGGATACTATCTTATCGTCCGACATTTCCCTATAGGTAACGTACTTTATCTTTGCGTTTTCAATACCCGAACCTAAGGTAGTGAAGTACTCGTTCCTCTCGTAATACGCCTTCTTATTATAGTGGAAGGTACCGCCAGTAACGGCTTCGCCGTTCATCTTGTAGCTGCAAGCCTTGTAGGGACCTGCGCCTACGGGTAAGTTGGTCTTGGAAGAAGCCGCAAGCACGTTGTTCATAAAGTCGGCACTCTTGTACTGTACGCCGAACTTGGTTAAAGTATAGGTGGTACCTGAAGCATATGCCTGCTTGTAAGCTGCATAATCTGCCATTGCCGCATTGGTATGCTCGCTATCCGAATAGTAGTGCATAGGCGCGATTGCAAGCGAGAAGTTCCACTTAGCCTTGGGGTCGACGCCCTTAATCAAAATCCTTACTATATCGTGCTCTTCGCCTAAATCTTTACCGTTGAACTCTCTTGACCTTCTTACCGTGATACCGCTAATGGTCTCAACCGGAAGCTTGCCGGTTGGTACGTTTTTACCTCTTTCGTCCCTTACGAATTCGTCGAATGCGTTAGAAGCGGTTGCGCAGTACTGTAAGATATAGGATATACCTGCGCCGGCTTCGGTGTCGGTTTCCAAACCTGCACGGCTTTCAAGTACGCTTTCTACTGCGAAATCACCCTGAAGCTTAAGCCTTGCTTCCTCTGCACTGTAGCCTTCGTTTGCAGCCATAAAGTCCTGTACCGCTTTATCGGTAACAGCTTGGTTTATTTCGTCGGTCAACTGCTGTCCCCTCTGGCTAATGGGGTTGGAACTGTTAGCAGGGTTTTCTTTAAGCGAAGAGGTCAACCCCGTAAATTCAGGGTCGAACTCGGTAAGATATTTTTCACCGTCGTCCCTCTCTTCGTTGCCGTTTACGTCGTAGAATAAGTCTGCGGTAACGTAGGTGTCGCTCGTGCCGACCTTCTTATTATAGGTCTGCGTGGAGACAACGCCCTCGGCAAAGTAGAAAGCCTGCCAAGCGGATGTGAAGTAATAATCCTTATAGGTATCCTCCCAAGCGGTGGAAAGGTTGTTCCAGTCGGTTTCAAGCTCCTGCTTATAGAGCTTTCTAACCGTCTTGAGGTCTTCCTTCATCTGATCGGTAACCTCTCCCTTGTAATCGCCGTTACTCCAATTGATAAGGTCGGCGATACGCTCCTCGGCTTTTGCGTAGTACTCCGTTAAGCTTTCATCTGCATCGTCTTCAGCGTCGGGATCCTGCTGGCGGTAAGCCTGTAAGCCCTTGATCTTCGTTGAGTAGATGGTTGCAGAACCGGAATACAGAGGGTCGAGATAGACGTACAGGTTGAAGAGTACGTCCATAACCGTCAAATCTACGCCGTCGGAGAACTTAATACCGTTTTTGATTACGTACTCGTATGCGGTACTGCCTTCTTTATCGCTGGAACCTGTGATTTTCTCACCGTCGCCCTCGCCGATTTTTATGGTACCTTCAGCGTCGGAATAATAGGTTTCCTTATAGTCCAATGCTACGGTGGGGTAATCATTACCGTAAGAAAGCTTGCCCTTTTCATTGGTCGTCATAAGCGATACCTGCGTTAAATTGGCAAGCGTACCGTCGTTTGCAGACGTGTAGAAGAGCGGGTTGAAGTTGCCGTCAGCCGCACCTATTGCCAGTCTTAAAGCGTCCTTTTCGGAATCTCTGTGGGCAGATTCAATGCCTCCGCAGCCGACAAGCCCTGTCAACGCAAAGGAAGCACATATACCTGCGCATACAATTCCTTTTAATAGTTTTTTCACAATTAACCTCCTGAAAATTGTTGATTATTTAATGTTGAGTTCGGCACCCGTACAAGTTATGCCGTATACGGCTTTAAAGGCTTCGTCCGTACCCTTTCCGCCGAATATCCACGAAGTTCTGTCACCGTTCTGGGCGTTTTTAACTATATTTGTAGACGGGATATCTACCGTTGCGGATATGTTTTCTACAGTAAGATTTTCAATAACAGCACCGTCTTCTATCGATTTGCAGACTGCATAGAAGGTCAAATCACCCTTACCTGTTACCGAAATGGTTATATTGCGGAGCTTGAGGTTTTTAATCTCAGCCGAGGAATAAATATCTCCGAATACCGGTGCAATTCTTGCGTTATTAGCCAAAGAGGAAGCACTGAATTTGAGGTTGGACAAGGTATGTCCGTTACCCTCGATTTTTGCACTGACGCCCTGGACTATACCGAGAGAAATCGACGAGCAGTCGACGTCCTCCAACAGGTAATATGCCCTGGATGAGGAGTTAAGCCCTGTGAACATATCTCTAATGCTGTTGGCGTTGTTTTTAATAACCGTCCAACTGCCTTTAATAAACTTAGACCAGACGACTATTTCTGTCTTGCCCTCGTAGTCCGCCCTGTTGTAGGTGCCTGCGTAGGTTGTACAGCTCTCGTCCGTATAGTTGGAGACGAAGGTCATGCCGTCGAAATTGACCGTCGTCGTCTGTCCGGGTGAAGCCGTTTCATCCCTGCCGAAAGCCATGGAAGTTATCTCGTCGCCCTGCTTGTAGGTCTTTCCGTCGATGGTAAAGCTCTCGTCTACCGCAAGCTTATATACGAACTTTAACGCAGGTTTCCAGGTTGCGCACACGATAAGGTGCTCGTCTGCACCGATAGTACGTTCGGAGCTGATAGGCGTATCGGAGGGAACGATTGCGATATTCTTTTCAAATATATCCTCGTCCGAACCGTCGATATAGAAGAGAGGTCTTGACTCCTTCTTATCGGTTACGGGCGTACCGTCCTCGTTGAGCTTGGGATATGCAGGTACCGTCACCGATTCGCCTGAAGAGGTTTTATAGGTGTAGGTGTACATAACCTCGCCTTCGTGTTCGCCGCTCTCGTAACGGGCAGGCAGATACCAGCCGGTAAAGTCATAACCACCGTAGAGAACGCCGTTGCTCTCCCCTTCGGGCATGTCATAGAATGGCACGTCGGCTTCTTTAAAGTAAAAATCCCTTACAACGATAGACGAGTTATTGTTGAAGCAACCGCCGTTTGCATAGTAGGTAACCTGACCGCCCTTATAGTCGGCAAGAATTTCATCCCTTCCGGGTTCGCCTACACTGCAACCTGCGACGCAACAAGCAATTGCTATCGAGCCGAGAATGATTGCCAATAACAGTTTTAGCCTCTTAGTCATCGTTATTTCCTTCGTCCGTTAATTGCTCTTCACTCTCTTCGCATTTTACCGAATTAAGTGATTTTGCCTTTGACTTTTTTACAAATATTAAAATTACGACTGCCGCAGCGATTACAGCGCAAACGCCTACGACTATTACGATTATAGCCCATGCAGGGAATTCGCCCTCTCCGCTTGAAGGTGCGTTTTCGCTTACGGTCAAGCCGTTTATCCTTAGACTTGCACCTGCATAATCGCCGATACCCGTCAAGATTACGCTCTTATCGCTTGCTTCAAGGGGTCTGTTATAGCTTTCCGACAGCACGAAGTTGCCCTTAGCTTCTACAATCTCTTCGGAGTAATCCTTGTAGGTAACCTTAATCTTAAGTCCGTCTAAGCTGAAAGTATCTCCTATCCTGTACTCTGTCTTATAGCCGGAGTCGATTACAATCGCACAGCCGTCTATCTCAACGATAATGCCGAACGCCGCCTTGACGGGCTTTAACGCCGCCTCTACGTCGGTAAGCTTTGCTAAAAGTTCTGCCCCGACAAGCGTGCTCTGCGTTGAGGTGAGCTTGTTCTTGTAGGCGTGTGCCTGCTTGACGTACGCCAGGAATTCCTCTACCTCGGCTTTGTCCTTGTTGGAGCTGTTCCAGCCTTTAACCGTGTCGGCGTCGGTCATCTCCTCAAGCATAGATATAAGCGTACGGGTATCGTCCTCGAGCATTTCTGCAAGCTCCACGCTCGTGCCGAAATAGTAGGTGTATACGAAGTTGTCGTAGCCCTTTCCGTTTGCCGGGTAATTGATTGTAAGCGTATTGGAATTCTGCTTATAAGAAGTATCGCCGGGGTAGTGGGGAGCGTAATCCGCCATACCGTTAAGGAAGTTCAGATAGAAGAACGAATTCGCAGAATAATCACCCGAAAGAGGTCTTTGAGCGACGCCGTTGATTATGATTAAATCCTCTAAGAGCGTAGGCGCGTTAATGGAGTGGAACTCGAACGTCGATATTCCGCTTTCATAGAACGCGGCGTGACCTATGGTCTTTAACGTGTAGGGGAATACGACTTTTTGTACCCTGCTTGCAGCAATAGAGCTGAACGCATACTTGCCTACAGAGATGGTGTTATCGATAATCGTATAAGTACGGTTGCCGTCATCGTCTGCCTTCATCGTCTTATCGTCGGGATATGCAACGAGCGAGTACTTGTTGTCCGCCTCGTTTTCCTTCTTGCCGCCTACGTACTCGTAGAGAACGCCGTCCTCCGCAAAGTATGCAGTATTCTTCTCATCTACGGTGTAACCTTCAAAGCAGGGAACAATCGTGCCGCTGATGGTAGCCTGTCCGCTGAATGCCGAGTAACCGATAGAAGTGCAGTTTTCAGGAATTGTTACCTTTTTAAGCGTACTGCCTGCAAACGCCTCGTTGCCGATGCTCTTGAGTGCAGAGGAGAAGGTTACTTCTGCCAAAGAGGCATTGATGTAGAAGGCACGGTTTGCTATGGTCTTTGCCGCCGCAAGATCGAGACTTGTAAAAGCTGCCTGCGCAAAAGCGTTTTCACCGAAGTCGGTTACCTTATCTATGCCGTAAATTGTCTTTAACGCACTGCAGCCGGCAAACGCCTCGTCGCCGATTAAGGTTACGTTATTCAAATCTATTTCTTCAAGCTTATCGCAGAAGGCGAACACGCCTTTGTCAAGCTTTGTAATCTTTTCGCCGAGCGTTACGCTTGTTAAGCTGCTCTGCATCTTGACGTTATTTTGCTCGTCGTATGCGTAGAACGTGTAGGTACCCGTAACCGTTGCCTCGTCGCCGTAGGTTGCGGAAGCGAGGTTAATGCAGTTCATAAACACGCCCTCGCCCATCTGTTCAACGGCGGGAATGGTAACGGAAGTGATATTTTCACAAGCGGAGAATGCAAAGTTGCCTATCTTTTTAACGGTTGCAGGGAGAACAAGCTCGCCTGTAATTGCCGCGGAACCGAATGCGTGCGCGCCTATTTCTTCAAGAGAGCCGCCCTCTGCAAAGGTTACGTTGGTAAGATTTTCGCAGTCGCTGAAAGCATAGCTGCCTATCTTTTTAACCGTTGCGGGGATAACGATAGTTGTTAAGCCCGAAGCGGCAAACGTAAAGTTTGCAATCTCTTTTATATCTTCGGGTAGAATTATAGAGGTAAGACCGCTTACGCCGAAGAACGCGCCTTCGCCTATCTTTTGAACGCCGCTTAAATTAAGGGTGGTTATACCTTCAAACCTGGAGGAAGCAAATGCATAGGAACCGATTTCGGTTATGCCCTTTTCGATAAGATAGTTTTCGCTCGTGATTTTATCTGCAGCAAACACAAGCTTATTGCCCACAATCTGTTCGCCGACGTTGTTCATTTCAAACACGTCGTACCCCATCTCTGCACCCTCTATCCGGGATTGGAGAGCTGCTACGTCCAGATTGAAGCAGCTGCCGAACGCCTTATCGCCCACTTTGGAAACACCGTTTTGCACCTCAACATCTCTAAGCGCCGAGCAGCCGTAGAACGCATAACTGCCGATATTTACGTCTTTAGCGGTGAAGGTAACTTTAGTAAGGCTTGTACAGCCGTAGAACGCATAGGCAGGAATTGTTGCGTTATTGATTACTATGCCCTCTGCACCCGTATCCAGGTCGTACTTCAACGATTTGCAGCCGTTGAACATATTCATGCCGAATGCGGTGAAGCTGCCCGTCTTTATGCTCTTTAGGCTTGTACAGCCGGCAAACACACCGCTTCCCACCATGTGAAGACCCGAAAGGTCTGCGCTTTCAAGCGAGGTACAACCTGCAAACGCCCTATCGTTTGCCGTACCTATAGCCGTCATCTTGATAACCTCTGTCAAGCCCGTACAGCCTGAGAAAGCTTCCCTGTCCAACGTAATTACTTTACAGTTGGATAAGTCTACAGTTTTAAGCGAGGTACAGCCATTGAAAGCATAGCGGTGGATCATCTCCATCGAGGAGTCTGCGATATCCTTTTTCTCTTCCGAGATAAAGCATATCTTCTTTAAGTTAGTACAATTCTTAAAGGCATTCTGCGCAATAGACGAAACCAGCTTGGGAATAACGACTATTTCAACCGTCTCAACGTCTTTAAACGCCTCTTCGCCGATTGAAGTTATCGACTTGTCAGAAGGAATGGTCAGAACTCTTACGCCGTCGTCGTTAAGCTCACCGCCCCAACCGCGGTAACGGGTGAGCGTGCCGCCCGAAACGGTGAAGGGATCCTGAATGGAGAGCGTAACCGTTGCCTTACAGGAAGCGTATTCGTTACACTGTGCGGTTATTGTAACCGACTTTATATCCTCGCCTTCGTAGAGTACGGACACGTTGCCGTATTCGTCTACGGTCGCTAATTTTTCATCGCTGGAGGTCCAGGTGAAAGTCAGCGTGTCAATGGGGTAATACCAAGGGTCAACGTTGATGCTTAAAGGTATCTGCTGTGCAGGGTTAACCTCTACAATGCCCTCCGCCTTAACGGGGTTGTATTCGCTGTTGAGCATAGAACCGAAGGAGACGGAAGGAGTCTTAAGCTTCTTGTCGGACTGGTTAACGGTAACCGTTATCGTTGCATTTTTGTTTCCGCCGGAAACGTTAATAGTCGTGGTACCTGCCTTAACGCCGAACACTTCGCCGTTCTTGACCATGGCGATACTTTCGTCATTGCTTGACCATACGAAGTTGGAAGCGTTTGCCTTGCCTATATTGTTGACGGTGACCTTTGCCGTCGAGTTCATATCGACGGTAAGCGTAGTGTCAACCGTCCAGTCGGAGGGACATAAAGCCCCCTCGGAGTAACCCGTTTCAATGACGTATACGTTATAGTTCATTGCATAGTCCTGAACTTCGACGAAGAGATTACCCTTGTAATCTTCATAGAAGTCGGTTACCTCGATAGCTATCGTATTCGTAGCGTTTTTCTTAGGGTTGAGTACGGGGGTGATATATTCGGTTGCAAGCCTTAACGCTTCGATATTCGTACCGTCGTTATTCGCCGTCTCCGAATAGCATAAGATTACCGCTTGAGGATAGTGGTTATCGTATACGTCGAGGTCTAAGAATATCTTCTGGGTCGTCTTGTTGCCGTCTTTAACGTCAAGATACCTTACCCTCGCATTTTGAAGAATGGGAGCCTCGTAGTCAACGTAGAAGCTCATAGAGAACGTGTCGTCCGTCTCTTTACCGTTAGCGTAGTCCTCGGAGCTGAAGTAGAAGCTGTAGTCCAGCCTGTACTTGCCGTTGCCGTCGAAGTTCATCTCGTCGGTCTTCATCTCCATAAGCACCTGCGAAGGCACTGCGCTGCCGCCGCTGGAGTGAGCCTTTCTCGCCCTGTATATCTCCCTTACCAGGTTGCCGTTTTCGTCGGGGATAATCTCGCCCGTGTCGACGTTTGTAAGGGTGTAGGTTACTATTTCGGCATTCCTCAAAAGACCTGCGTACAACGCCCTTATACCCGTCGTCGTGCAGTAGTTGTTGTTTTCGTTGTCTCCGTAGTACTCGTTGAAGCCGGAGATTGCCACGTGCTCCTCTTCGGTATATACCCATTCGGCGGTGTGTTCCTTATCGGGATCCTGTACGTACAGGAAGGAACCTAAGGGAGTTGCATACTTTTCATTCCAATAATAGGAATAAGCCTGGGTTGCCCAGATGCTCTCTTTAGGGCGGGTCTCGTAGGTTAAGGAAGTGTCCTTATCGAACGCAGCTATTTCAAAGCAGTCGTAGTCGAGAAGGGGAGCCGCCTCCCAATCGCCGTAGAAGCCCATAAAGGGAAGTGAGAGCGAGCACTGATTTGCCGTTGCGGACTCAAGCTGCAAGAAGCCCTCTATGAACATACCGTTTTTAAAGGTATCGTTGAGGTACTTCTTTTCGGAAGCAGACAGTCTTAACGTAACCTCTATTTTAGAAGTGGCTCCGCCTGCAACGGTGATTTCGCCGCCCTCGGCAACCGACTTGCCGTCTACCTTCCATTCACCCTTGCTGTCGAAAAGGTATGCCTTTTCTGCAACCGACAAGCCGTCTTTAGACAGCGTTTCGGTCATAAATATGGTCTTAGTGGTAAACTTCATGTCGGAAAGACCGAAGTTGTTTACGTAGAATACTATGTTGTAAACGCCAGTCTTGTTCTCGTCCTCGCCAAGCTCTGCCTTGGGTCTGCCGTCCGCACACATATACTCGGGGTCGTTCTTGTTATCCGTAAGCTTGGTGTACAGATATGCCTGCGTGGAGAATACGTTGTCCATCGTTGCAAGACCCGCACCCTGCTTTCTGGGGGAATAGGGGAGCTTGTTCTGGTCGTAGACGGTGGTCGCCGTACTCATCATTATATTATTGGTAAGGTTTGCAAGCATAACCGCACTTTCATCGTCGTTTGCACCCTTCCATAAGCTAGGATAATAGGTTTTTAAATAGCCCTTTAAGAGTGCAGTGAAGCCTGCAAGGTTGGGGCAAGCCATGGAGGTACCGCTCATCTCGGCATAGCCGCCTGCTACGGTGGAGATAATCTCACCGCCGTGGGAGGTTACGTCGGGCTTAAGCTGCAAGTCGGGGGTTACGCCCCAGCTTGAATAGTCGTTCATGAAGGGACCTGCCTGGAAGTCTCTTGACAAGGTTATATAACCCGTAAGCTTCTTGGAAGAACCCGTTCCCGTAAGCATTTCGCCTGCGTCGATGGAAACCGAAACGGCAGGAATACGGTCGTGCAAGTCTTCAAGCGACATTCTTATCATACCGGACACGTTGTTGTAGACGATAACCGCGTCCGCGCCATAGCTCTTAGCCGTCTGAATTTTCTTTTTGAAGGTAAGCCCGTTACCGCCACGCTTTACAACGGCGATAACCTTTTCACCGGACTGCTTGTCGGCAAGAGCCTTCCTGACAGTCGAAGTATAGTCGGTAGAGCTGCCGTAACCGGGAACTACTACGTATTTGAACGTTGCGGAATTGACCGAACCTGCCTTGCCGACCTCGCCCAACATATCGTCGAGGAAGTTGTAGGCGTCGGAGTCCTCGTTTCTCGACTCCTCGTAGTAAATTGCACTGCCGCCGGAATAGCTTCCGTCCGCACCCTCGGTTGCGTTGGCAAGCATATAGTTAGCCATCTGTCCGTTTACGGAAGCGACCGACATTGCGCCGTCGTACGTCGAAGGCGAGCCTACCGTACCCGAATCGGGGTTGCTTGCAAGGTTGGTACCGAACTGGCTGCCGTAACCTGCGGAGAAGTCGTTACTTGCAGCAACCAAAAGGCTGATACCGCTCTTTCTTATGCTTTCGAACACTCTGTTCAAATCCTCGCCTTCGGTATCGATACCCTTGATATTTTCGGAAATGCGGAGTGCTTCGGAAGAGAAGCCTGCGGAGGTACCGAGCGACATATTGATTACGTCGACGCCTAACGCTACGCAGTCGTCCAGAGCGGCTATAATATCCTCGCTCTTAGCACCGCCGAGATCGGGGCTGTCGAGATTGTCGGTGAATACCTTACATATAACCAATTGCGCTTCGGGGGCAACGCCGACGAACTGATTGCCGGAATCGTTGCCGTCCTTGTCGGTATAGTGCTCGTTTTCCTTTGTCTTACCTGCAACTATACCTGCAACGTGGGTACCGTGCTGGGAATAGGATGCGTAGACGTCGGGGTCGTAATCCGCATAGTCGTATGCAAAGGGAACCTTCTGGTTGATATACACGTCCTCCGCAGTCGAACCCGAAAGTTTTTCTGCAAGAAGCTCTTTATTTTCAAACGTCTCCCTGACGGTGTCAAGAGTAAATCCGCCGGAGGGATACTGCTCGTTCATATTCTCGGGGTTGAAGGCGTCGTGGGTGTAATCGAGACCCGTATCCAGAACGGCAACCGTCATACCCGTACCGTCAATACCCTGTGCGGTATATTCGCTGGAATCGTAGATACCGTTTGCATAAATCTTGGAATAGTTGGTCTGACCCGAACTGCCGCTGTCTTCAACCTCTGTAGGGCGGTAATAGGTGGTGCTGAGCGATACCGAGGAAACACCGCTTATCGACTTGATTGTAGCAAGACTCGATAAGGGTACGGTTACCGCCACGCCGTTCATCGCGTTGGTATAGGAGTACTTCAACTCATAGTCGATACCGCTTGCCGAAAGCTCCTTTAAAAAGGCTTTCTTCTGCGCGTTGATCTTATCGACGTCACCGCCTTCTGAAACGGGGGCTTCCTCCAGTCCGACAATAACCGTCTGGGCAGTGCTTGAAGTGCTTGTACCCCCCAAATCAAAGACCTTATCGCTGAAGTTGGAAAACTTGATATCGGTCAAATTTACGGTGCCGTTGGCGTTCTTAAAGTTGAGTCCGTAGCTCGTTGAACCCGAAGCGTCAGTTGTCGCGCTTGAGGCAGATGCAGAAGAAACCAACTGCCCTGCGGCAAAGGTTGCACACATTGCGCCCGTCAATATCAGGCACGCCGCTCTGCGGCAGAAATTGCTTTTTGACTTAATTTTCATCTTTTAATTCTTCCAATTCAAAAGTTTTATCGGCTGTTTTGAGCGTCATTTTATATTCCTTCTCGTCCATATCGGTCAAGTAGAAAATAGTCTTATACTCGCTGCTTTCGTAGTAGTATTCCCTGACGTAAATATCCCCGTCAACAAGCCATAAGGTACCCGTTTCGCCGCCTACAAAGATATATTTCTTTGTCGTATCTTTAAGAGTCCATTCCTCGTAGGTGTTAAGCGTAAGCACGTTAATGCTGCCTTCCTTGGTTATCGTAGCCAAACTCTTTGCGCCTTCACCGTCCTTAACCACTAAGTAGGGCACTCCCGAATACGTTAACAGATATTTATAGGTGTACTGCGTCTTAACGGCGGTACTGCTCCATACGTTGCCAACTCCGTCGAGCGTTACGAACTCACCGTTTAAACGAACCTGGGTGAGGTACAACGTGTCTGCTGAAACAGGGGTGTAAGATACGGAAGAGCCGTCCTTTTTATAACCGCCGTCTGCAACCTCGGTAAACACCATACCCTTGCTCGTGCCCGTTAAAATCTGTACCAAGCCAAGGCTGTTCTGCCTGTAGCTGTAGGTCGTCTTTTTGCCGTCTTTATCAGTATACGTTGCCTTACCGCTTCCGTATTCGGCAAGACCGTGACCGTCGAACGTCCAGGAAGAACCGTCTGCCGCAGTGTACTCTCCCAGCCAGGAGTCGAGTGCGTTGTAGGCAATTAAAGTTAAGTTGCCGTTGTATGAACCTACTGCGCTTACAGACAGCTCCTTACTACCGTTAAGGGAGAAGATAACTACCGTTGTCACACCCTTTGCGTCCATACCTGTATAGCTGAGCGTGTTGCGCTCGGGATTGTATATCAACGTATATACTTCGCCGTCGATAACCATCTTAGCCGTAAAGTCGGCGGTTATTTCGCTGATCGTGATTTCGTTGTTATTTACAGGAGTGAGCCACGTGTTTGCAAAGCCCGTTTTGAACACGAGCGTCTTGTCGCCCCAGGTAAATCCGTTTGACGCCGCAACTAAAGGCGTGCCTTCGATTACGGGCATACCGTCTGCTAAAACGTAGGTTAAAGCAGAGCCGTCGGACACGGTTACCTTACCGCCAAGGTTGCCCCTGCCGTCAAACGTATAAGCCGTTTCGCCGCAATAGAGAGTAACTTCGCTCCAGCTGTCCTTCTGCGCAAGACTGCCGGCGTCCGCTTCGTCCAAGGTGAGCGCAATCCTGTTTGCCGTTTCGTCGAGGGATATGCCGTAGGTTTTGCCGTCTATGGTTAACCGACCGGAAGTTGCAGCGTCAAGCGAATAAGTAGCTTCGCCCGTTCTGCCGTTCGTATAGGTTACTATAGCGGTTGCACTGCTGCCGCCCGCCGTTTTGCCTGTAAAGTTAACTTTATCAACCCCCTCTACGTTACATTCCCATACGCCCCTGAACAGGTCGTAGAGAGTGAACCGGGCAGATACGTAGGTTATTTCATTACGGGAGTTGTACGCGCTTAACGAATAGAATGAACCCTCTGCTATTCCGCTAGTCTTATTGATAGTAAGCTCGCCGTAGAGCGTATCGCCTACGTAGAGAACCATAACGCCGTCGTCGGTCACCGAATACTGACCGGATACCGTGCTGGATACACCCGCATAGAAGGTTATTTCAGCTTCGCCGTAACCGTCTTTGCCGATACCGCCAAGCTTCAATTCGAACTTCTCCTTGCTTGCCGTAGCACTGCCCGTCCAAATACCCGTGAAGCCGTCCGAGAGGTAATATGCCACGCCGTCGATATAGAGAGCGTCGCCTTTAAGCACCGCCGCTTTCTCTTTGCCGCTAATGGTGATTATCGCCTTATCGTCTGCAACAAACTCATAGGTACCCGTCGCGTCGCCGCAAGTAACCTCGCCCTCTCCGTTAAAGACGTACTCTATGGCAGAACCTGCACTCATCTTCCAGGAGCCTGCAAAGCCGTCCTTTAAGGAAGCGGAATAACCCATAAACGACGTAACCTTGTCGCCCGTAACGGTTATAGACAAGCCTTTGGAATTCTCTACGCCGTCCTCCGTGATTGTAAAGGTGAATTCAATGCTGTTTCTGCCTACGGTGTAGGTACCCGTTCCGTTTTCCTTTAACACCAACTTAGCGTCGTTGGAATTGGTATATTCGCCATAGGCAAACGTATCCGATTTCTTTGTTGCGGTAAAGGACAATTCCTGCAATGAGGTCGTGTAATCGGTATCGCTGGTAAACTGCCTTACGTAAATCTTACCGCTGAGCTTATAGCCGCTGCCGTCCTTTTCCATAACCACGGTTGCATACGAACCGTTGGTCTCTTCTGCGGTGTACGCCATCGCGCCTAAACAGCTGTAGTAGAGCGTTATCTTTTCTCCGTCGTAGGAATAGGTACCCGTATAGGTCAGACCGCCGTCACGGAAGAAGTAACCGCCCTCGTTATCAAGCGTGAGATATGCGTTTACGCCGTAGGTCGTTGCGCCGAGATAATACTGACCTTCTACGTCGGAACAGTCCGCAAGACCGACGTATAACGTGGTGTCGATTAAAGGAATAAAGCCGTTAGGAACCCTTTGGGTTAGCTCTGCGTCGAAGTAGTAACCCCAGCTCCTTTTTGAAGAGGACGTAAGGAATTCGTCCATCGTTCCATTGTACCAATCGTATATGGGTGTGGGAGACGAGAGAGTTCTGTCATAAGCGTCTACGGTGCTGTCGCCGTTTTTAACCGTTAAGGTAACGGTGCGGTTTGACGCACCCGTATATACGGGTATTTCAGCAGTTAAATCCCACTCGTCCGACGACCAGCCGAGCGAAGAGAGTTCGCCACCGGTCCCATATGCAAGATTATTATTAAAAACGGCTTCCGCGGCATCGCTTGCCTCCTCTAAAGCAGCCTCTTTCCTTGCGCAGATATAATCCCATGAAGCAAACTTGTTACTATTTGCAGAAGATGCCGTAATAGCAGTATTTGCAGAATAGCAGCCGGATATTACCGTATCGTTCTCTGCATACCCGACGATACCGCCTGCGTTTGCACTCTTGATCAATTCCACCATACCTGCGGTGTTATTGGTATTCCTTGCCGTCACTGCGGAGGAAGAGTAGCAGTTTGCCACGGAGGAGAACCTTGAAAGGTTACCGACGATACCGCCGACGAAAATCGTACCGCTTACCGAGCCGCACGTCACCGTGTTGGATACGTATGCAATAGCCTGAGTATCGGCTGTGGCAAGCATACCAACGGCTCCGCCTACGCAGTAGAGAACGCCGCTGCCGCTTATATCCACGTCGACCGAGCAGCCGTTCAGGTATGCGTCATAGGTAATAACCGTGCTACCTGAGGCACTATATGCAGACTGTAACACACCGACCAAACCGCCGACGTTACACGTCTTGTTGTTGTCGTTCTGGGCGATTATCTTACCGTTTTTAGCATGGCAGTTGTCTATATGCGCGCCAATGCCGTAAGCTACCAACGAACCTGAAATATATTGCTGATTGTTGCTGCTCGCATTTACAGGATGAACGTTTATTTCGTAATCTTCAATGGTTAAATTTTTAATTACCACAGGACCGCCCGTCGTTGCCACCGCAGCTCCGAATACACCGACGTAGGGCAGGTATTCGTTAGCGTACGACTCCTGGTCGACAACTTCGTCGGTTAAGTAGAAGTTGCTTATCTTATGTCCGTTACCGTCAAAGCTTCCGCAGAAGATTGCGTTAGTGTTGGACATATCCCCGATAACGAAGAGCTTTTCGCCCTGCATATCTATATCGTTTTCAAGCTTGTAGTATGCGGTTGAGTACGCCGTGTAGAAATCGCTGTTTACAAGCGCGGCAACCATAAACATATCAATAGGTTCTCTAACGATATAGGGGTCGTCTTCGGTACCCGTACCCTCTCCCCTTTCAAGGAAGGAGTCAGCCTGGGTTAAAGTACTGATATTTACGGTTGCGTCTTCTGCAACGTCGATAGTGTAATAACCGTCGCTGTCTGCCGTAAGCTCCTCGGTATTGCCGGTTATGGTGAACTTAGGCACCATATAGGGGCTTACCCATACTTTGAACTTAACTCTGTCGCCCTTGGTTGCCATTATATCGGTTATCTCGTTACCGTCTTCGCCGATAAACTTATAGTAATCGCCCTGACTGAAGGTAATCTTTTTCTTTTCCGTCAATCCGCTTACGGAGACAACGCTCTCCTTATCAAGGATAAACGAATAAACGCCGTCCTCGTCTGCGGTAATCTCGCTGCCGTTCAACAAGATGACGGGGGTACCTTCCGTGTTCTCCGAAAGAGCGAGCGTAAAGCGAACCTCTACGCCCGATTTAACGAGATAGCCGCTTACAAACTGCTCTCCGCTTTCGGGAGCAAGTTCGCCCTGGAAGACGTAATCCAGCCCCTTACCTTCAAAGGTGAGCTTGAAGTAATCGGGTTCACTGTTGCAGCCTGCTGCCGCAACGGTAAGACAGCCTGCGCCTACCGCAAGCATTGCCCCGATTGCAATTTTCTTAAATTTATTCATATGCCATTCTCCGTTTGCATTTATCCGTTCGGCTTGCTTTAAGGCACGTTTTTTTACACGCCTTTCAAGCAATTTTACATAGTAACCGACTATAACCCTATTCTGATACTTATATAATGTTACCATAATTAGCGCGACTTTGCAAAAGATTTTCGCGTTTATGCATATTTTTTTTATAACAATTAATATAAATATTTTTAATTATATTATAATTGTTCCTAATATAAGATAAACGCGCGGTTTAAATTGACAACCAATTTAACTTTATGCAATATTTATGCGCATAAAACCTTGTTTATACAAAAATATAGAGAGCGGCGCAGCGATAATTTATCGCTGCGCCGCTACCCCTTAAATGGCTGAATTTATTAAATTTTGACTGCCGTACCGCAGGGTCCGCGCTGCGTTTAAGCCTGACCCTCCGTCGCAACGACTTTAGACAGGACTTTATCCTCCATATTCGTACCCATACCCGTGCTATGGCTAATTACAAGGTCGCCCGCCTCGTTTATGGAGAAGGAGAAGTCGTAGGACTTATTATCTGCAGATGATAACCCGCTCTCCCACGCGGTAATAAGATTGTCCGAACCGTCTACGCCGTATGTGTACACGATTTCGTTGCCGCCAACGGTGATATTGATCTTTCCTTCGGCAGTAAATTCTGCCGTGATTTTTGTCTTTTTAGGGTTGCCTGTGCTCTGTGCAATAAGCACTTCACCTTCGAAAGTGTTGCCCGAAAGCATTTCCGTAACGCCCATAGCTTCGCTGACGATCACCTTAAATTGCGCATATACGGCAGAGCTTGAAGAAGTACCGTCATAGTAGGATATCCTGACCGTATACTCACCCGGTTCGGTAGCGACAAGCTGCCACTCTTTATAATTGTCCTTTTCGGGCTGGGTGAAGGTTATACCCGTCCTATCGGCGGTGGGCATAAAATCCGTGCTGACGTAAGCCGCCTCGCTTGCGGCTGCAACCGCCCTGAATATCAAAGGCTGACCGACTATCAAGCTTACGGGTCTGTCAATGCTGACACCGCTTGTCTTATGATCTGCCTTGCCGTCCGTCACGGTGTAGACGTCCGCCTCAGCGGAAAGGGAGGTAGGCGCACTCTTTGTGAAGGTTAAATTGACTTCCTTTTTGCACTTACCGCTCTGCGTTTCAAATACAAGCGTAACGTCGCCTGCGTATTGAGAGTTGACGGTTACAGTGCCGTCGGCGGAGGTGAAGAAGCCTAGAATTCTATACTGCGAACCGTTGTTGAAGTCGAGTTTAAGCTTGATTAACGCACCCGTAGCATCCTTGACGTAAATATTTGCAATAGCGTCTGTGTTAAGCGTTGCGGTTGCGGGAGTGATATTGCCTAAAGTGAACTTAATCGCCTTGTTTGTAGGCAGAATTAAACCTTCGCTTATATCAACGGTGACGCCTGCTGCCGTCGCACCCGTTATATCGAAATCCTTGATATAGCGGCTGTCGCTGGGATAGGGGTTGGGAGGTACTACCTCGGGGTCTTTCAAGCCGGCGTCTACTTCCTCCTGAGTTACCTTTTTAGTCTGAACAAAATTTACCGTTTTATAGCTGACTTCGGGGTGATTGTCGGTGTAGCGTTCATTCACGAGGTAACAGTCCTTTGCCATAATCTTTTTGACAGGCTCGCCCTTTTCATCATACACCGTATTGCCGTACCTATCCGTTACGTATACGTATTTAAGCCCCTCAGGTTTGCCGTCCAGCTTTACGCAGATCGGATTGGGGTCGTATTCGCCGGAATTCAGCTTTTCATAGGTTACAGAGTAATATTCGATTCCGCTTTGGGTATGCTTTTCGTATATAAGATTGCCTTCCTCGTCCGTCTGCTCATAGACGTACATAGTGACTTCATTGCCTTTATCGTCAAGAGTCTGATAGCTTTCGTAATCGTTTCCGCCACCTTCAGCGGAGGGATAGATATAGCTGAAGATTACGTCGCCAACGACTGCATTACCGCTCTTAACCGACTCGTCGTCCTCCTTGTAGAAGATGGCAGAGCCTGCCTCGTCTGTAACGTACATATACGAACGGATAACCTCCGTCTCTACGAAAAGCTCCTTTAACGTACCGTCGCTGTAGGTAGAAAATTTAACGTAGAAACGCGTGAACCAGTCGCCCGAGTCATAGCTGTAGGAGAACCATATATCCTTAAGAGAACCGTCCCTTTCGGTTTTTACCTCATCTATCTGCTTATAGTTTACGGTTGTGCCTGTTTCAAGACCGTTCATAGCCGTTTCATACAGCCTTGCAAGCCCTTGTTCCGCACCGTAGAAGGAGGAGACGCTGACCGACGAATTGTAGTGGAAGCCGTTAAGGCAACCCTCGTCGGGCAGGAGTATTACGTTTGCCGTAGACGAACCGTTTTCCTTGCTCATTGCGAATACGCTGCCGTCGTCGTCAAGGGAATACCAATACTCGATACTGTTCGCCTGATCGTCGATATAGGTGTAGTCGTCGCCGAAATAGTAGGAGAAATTGTTGTCGATAGAGTCTATAGCCTGCTTGAACGAACCCGTAACGGAGCGCACGTTCTCCTGTAAGGACGAAGCCAATATGACCGCATCTTCCATATTGTCAAGCTTACGCTTCGCAAGTTCCACGTTGAAGGTTATATCGCCGTAGGTATTTTTGAGCGTAAGCTTCATTTCGCCCGTCCTTGCAGTCGTAGGCACGGTTATAAATTCCTTCTCGTCATACCCCTTACCCGTAATGGTCACCTTAGGCAAAGTAACCTCTGCCTTGTGTTCGGAGTTATTTGCGCAGGTCTTGACGGCAAGTCCGTCCGCACCCTCGGTGGGTTTGGCTATCTCCCATTCCCCCGTAAATACGTGCTTGCTTTCGTCTATGGGCAGCTCCTCTTCCTTGACGTCACCGCAAAGTCCGCAGACTCCCGTATTGATACCGTGCTCGCTACAGGTAGACTCCTTGGTTACCGACCAGTTGTAGACGTGTTCGCACTCAGGCTCTCCGCTACAGCCCGTAACGACGCCCAGCCCCATTGTCAAGCAACAGGACAAGGCAATTAAACTCTTTAAAATTTTACCGTTTTTCATCTTAAAACCCTATTTATTGTTTATAATCATTTAGCGTAATATTTGCAGGCTAACAACCACATACCGTCCTCGTCGGCGTTATAGCCTGCCGACTCGGCTTGACCGTAGCCGTCGTTGAACATGTTGGTGGAAAGACAATAATTCTTCAGCATCTGCGCCAACTCCTCATTGACGGGATATGCACCGTCGCTGTTGCAATACGCCCTATACGTATTTATGAACTCGAAATAATTCTTACCGTTTAAGAATCTGTAGTTTATATTAGTGTCGGTAAGGTTCACGAGTGAGTTGACCGCCGCGTCGATTACCGCATACAGTCTGTCGGTCAGTATATAGGTATCCGTCGCCTCTTCGTATTCGTAGAAATAGTAATACCCGTCGGTTGAGTAATACCTTTCTCCAACCACGTAGGTGTCGGTAGACGCATTGTACGTGAAGTAGCGGTTCTGACCGTCGTACACCTCGAATTTTTCGGTCATTGTGTAGGTGTCGCCCGTCTCGTCGTAGACCACGTAGTAATAATTGCCGTCGTTACGGGGAACGTTGCCCCAGCTTACGGTAGCGTTTTCGCCTACCGCCTGCCTGAACGAGGCTATGCCCTGCGGCGTGTTGAGTACGACTTCGTGATTCAATATCTCCTTCCTTACCACCTTTGCATCTTGGTTATTAACCTTGGTCTTAAACTCCTCGATGCCCTCCGCGGTGTTCATAAGAATTTCAAAGCTGTACTTATCGGTGAGCGTAAAGGTGTATGTTTTAGTCTTTCCTATGACTTCATTGAACTCGTCCCTTAATTCGCCTTCCGCATAGCTATAGGAGTAATAATAGTAATTGCCGTCGTTTGCGGTAACGCCGTCCGTATTTACGATGACGTCTACGCCGTCCTTATCGCTGAAACGCTGCAAGTAGTTTTCCTTGAACCCGGCTATGCCCTCCGCGGTGTTGAGTATAATCTGGTCGGTTAACTCTTCTCTCCTCACAAATTTTGAGCCGTACACGTTATTCTTGCTCTTAAAGCTTAAAATTCCGCTTTCGGAATTGAGGATAACCGCGCTGCTGTCGCACCATTTGGTACCCGTATTGGGGCTGTCCGCCGCCTCGGTAGCCGTGCCTTCGGGCGTGGGAGGCGTCTTTGTAAAGTCTTCGGTAACTTTCACGGGGGAGGTGTCGTACTCCTGCCTCGTAAAGTCGCCGTCCCTCTGAATGAGGAAGTCGACGGTAAGCGGATAGCTTGCGTTTCCGTCCACGCTGGTTGAATACAGCTCGAAGAACAGCGCGTTGCTGCCCTTCGTCTCGTTGGCAGAAATCTTGTACTCCCAGTAAATATTCTTGGTGTACGAATTCTCCGAACCGCCGTCGTCCTTACTTGCAAGCGCGTTGGTGACGTAATTGCCCAGAATACCCGAATATACGGTGAGCTTGGGATTAATCTTGTTCTCGGTTACGTCTACAAGCGAGGTTAGCGAATACGTACCCTGCTTGTTTGTCTGGAAAGCATACATAACCTTGTCGTCTTTATTTTCTAGCACCGCCCTGTATACGCCTGTATTCTTTACCACGTGCACCTCGTACATTATACTATGGTCGCTAACGTTGTGAAGCGTTTGAATAGAGCTATACGTCTGTATCTTATATACGATTATTTCGATTTTTTTGCTTATGTTGTCGGCATAGTTTACGTTGGGTTCGTAGGTAAAGCCCGTAGGCACGTTAAAAATCGTTACCTTATAGTCGCCGTCCAACCCGGGGCACACCGCCTTGCCGTCGCTGTTTAATGCGGCATAGTGCCTTGCGTTGGTCTCGACGTTCGTCCACTGTATCCTGATGCTGTCCCACTTAATCCAACCCTGCTCGTGCGCACCGCCTCTGTTATCGGAAGCCTCGTAATAATCGTAGGTGAAGTTCTGCCACGTCTTATTGTTTTTAACAACAAGCTGAACGCTGAAGTCGTTGACGTTCTCGTCAACAGGCTCTTCGGGGTCGTCGGGGTCATCGGGCACGACGGGCGTATTGCCCCCGTTGTCTTCAGGGGGTTTATACTCTGCACAGCCCGAAAAAGCAACGCCGAAAGCGCATATTAAGGACAGGATAACGCAGATAAAAGCCGTCAGAAATTTTTTAAGCTTAATCATTTCTTACCCCTCCCGAACAAACTCTTTATATCTTCCCACTTAAGCTTACGTACGGCAATATCCACTGCGTACAATACTACGCAGACCAATAACATAGGCATAGTGAGGGACAGATTATACCTGCCTACTTCCTTATCGTCGTTTTCCAGCTTAAGGGTGCCGTCCGTACTTACCTTGCCGTTTGCGCCTAAGCCCTTTATAAGCGAAGACGCGTCGTAGATAGCAAAGCTATCGTATTCAGCCGAATATGCAACGTTGAAATACTTAGTTGCCTCTGCGCTGTATAAATCACTGTAACCGTACGTCACCGTAACGGTATACTTGCCCTCGGAGGGCGTTACGAAGTTATAGCCGTAGCTTAAACTGCCGAAGGACATATCTCCCTCCGTGACCGAACCGTCGGGAGCGGTTATCTTATACTTTGCCCAGCCGTCGTTCCTCAGGTTGGAGGGGGTGATTGATATCGTTGCAGAGCCTGCCCCTTTTTCTATATCGAACAGGAAGGGATAGTCCGTCTTTTCCTTGGGCACGCTCGTATCAAGTATGTTTGTAAACAGCTGATTTCTGACCTCTTCGTTTACGCTGTTTATCCAACTGCCCGAAAGCGTGCTGGTGAACGAAGCCACCCTGCCGTTTCCGTACTGCCAATAAGCGTACAAGGGTACGTCGGCTTCGGGCGTCTCGGACGCACCGGGAACTATGTAGTAATAGCTTACGTTGAGCACCGTGTTCGCGTTTGCCTTTGCCTGCGACTTGATAAAGCCGCTTACGTAACAGGAATTAACGTCGCCTTCCGCAATCCCCGTAAGCGTTTCGTCCCTGCGGCGGTTGACGGTTATATACGATTCTTCGCCGATATAGCCGTTGATATCGGTAGCAATCTCGCCCTCTATTACTTCCTTTATATTGGCGGTAGAGCTTATATCGTAGGGTACGCCGTCATTGCCATAGCGTGCGATTTCCTCAAGCAAAAGCTTTGCCGCGCTTGCGTTGGCGTCGGTATTGTTGCCCCTGCCGGCGTCAAGAACCATAGTGTTTATGGAGTCCGCCCTCATCGAGATAATCTCGCTTACCACGTCGGAATTGCCTAAATCCATACCGTCGGTCAGTAATATCAGACGTTTTTCGCTGTAGTTACCGCCCTTCATTACGCTGTGGGCGCGTTCGAGAGCCGCACCTATAACCGTACCTTGAACAATTTCGAGCGAGTCTATCTTTTCAATCGGACTCTCTCTGCCGTTGGATATTTCATAGTCCGTAAGCAACGGAGTAGCGGTGGCGTTAAACTCGATTATGTTGAGTTTGTCTCCGCTTGAAAGCATATTTATAATCTGCTTTGCCGCCGTCTTTGCGTTCTCCAGCTTGTTCAGCTGCCCCATACTGCGGGACGTATCAATAAGAATGGTATACAGCTTGGGCGCGTCCGCCGTCTTGCCGTAGGTTACGGGGAGCATACCGCTTAAGCCGTCGAGCAGGGTGTCCGTCCTGCCTTGTATATACGTATTGCCGAAGGTCAACAGGCTCTTACCGTACAAAGATACGACCGTTTCCAGATTTTTAAGGAACAGCTCACTGTTGTCAAGCGCGGATACGTCATAGTCGGAAAGTATGATTTCGTCGTACTTACTGAGTTCCTCTACGGTTATGGGTATATCCGTTCTGTTGACGTAGG
The DNA here is from genome assembly GCA_051884175.1 of Candidatus Coproplasma sp. Classification (GTDB taxonomy): domain Bacteria; phylum Bacillota; class Clostridia; order Christensenellales; family Borkfalkiaceae; genus Coproplasma. Next base: position 79,724 of record JBJEVD010000020.1, on the reverse strand, counting down.
GCGTAAGCTCTGCACTGCCCGACGAAATTTTATCCGCATAAATATCGTTTACCCTTTCATAGTCGTCGTAGCTGTTTGCAATCAGCAGAATATTCGTCTTGCCGGAAACAGATTGAGTAAAGGATATTTTGTTGTTGTTTGCGTTAAAGTCACCCTGGCACTCTATCTCCGCGGTATAGTCGTGCGCGCCTGCGGTTTCCGTGTCAAGCGGATAGGAGAGCACGTTCTTGCCCTTGACCAGCGTATTGACGGTCTGCTTATACAGCTCCCCGTCCTTGTACAGAGTTACAACCGCGTCTACCGTCTGCCCTTCGGGACAATTAGCCTGAACGGTTAAGCTTACCCGTTCGTCACGGTTTAAGCTTACCGACGAGGTGAATTCGGCGTCGGACATCTGCACTTCAGTGACGTCGCTGAGCATATTGTCGTCTATAAATATTGCGTCGACGTGAATTTTACGCTCCGCAAGCGAACTAATCTGACGCTTCAAAGCACCGTCGTCCGACCCGTCGGTTGCCTTACCGTCGGTTATAAGCACGATACGTTTAATGACGTCGTCGCGGAAGAGCGAACCCGTGTAGGAAAGAGCGTCTACGATATTGGTGGACGACGCGTCTACACCCGAATTTTTAACGGTGGTAAACCTTTCGCCTAGCCTGGTTACAAGCTTATGCCCGTTTGCAAAGCATATAACGCCCTTCCTTGAATTGGGCGGTAATTCCAAATTATTTATATACCTGTCTACCGTATCGAGGTTTAAGCTTGCCGAATACGAGACGTCCGCAAGAACGTAGACGTCCGTCTGGGTCACCGTGGTTATTACCGAAGTTCCTGCAGCCGCAAAGGCAATTATCACCGCCATAACGATATGGATAATGCCCGAAGCGAGGTTATGCCCGTTGAGGTTATCCTTCCTTATTGCAAGAGCGAAGGGAACGGTCAGAAGCACTATCAGCGGCAATGCGATAAACAGGAGCCAAGGATTATCTAAGTTGATACTGCTCATAACAATACACCGCCCAATCTGCTAATACTATTACGGCGAGAATTATAAAGATATATAAAATATCTTCATACCTGCCGTCACGCTTCTCGTTACCGGCTTCACCGGAAATTACGAAGTTAGTTTCAGTTACGTTTAATATTCTCTCTTCCTCCGGGAATTGTGCATACACCTTTCCGGTTTTGAGGCATCCGCCCACAACCGCGATTACGGTGTATTCCCCCACTTCCGTAAGCATATATTCGCTTGCCACTTCCGAAGTATCGAGAAAGCTCTCCTCCCCCGAAGGCGAAACGACTTTAAGGCTAGTACAGCCGGGGAGTACGTTTAAAGAAACGGTCTCGCCGCTGAAAGCAAGCGTATCGTCTGCCAACGAAGGGAAGGTATAGTTTATAAGGTTGTTTATTATCGCCCTGCCGTTGTAGGACAAGGGGAAGTTAGAAAGCCCCCAGTCAAAGGCAAAGACAACCTCTCTGTTGCCGTGGCCGTTCGCACCCGCAAATATTATGGGGTCTTCATTGTAGTACGCGATATTGTAGAACAGACCCGTCTGTCCGCACTTAACGTAGCCTGCAAGCGAGGTATCTTCGGCGACTGTTCCCTTTAAAAGTCTGCGAACCATAGTCGAAGTGCTTGTACTCAACTTGGTTTCTATTATGCCTTCGCTCTTACCCCTTATTGAAAAGCCCGTTTTTTCTACGCTGCTGGAGGGGTTAATGAACCAGACCGCACCGTCCGAAGGCAGCTCGGCGGGGGCAAAGGGCGCGTCGTTGTCGCTGTCAAAGACGTACAGGCTGTAGCCTTGACACAGCTCCTTGCTGTACTTATCGGGGGTAAGCACCTCGCAATTCATATTTGCAGCCTCTAACGCCGTCTGTATGAAGTACGGCGTCTTGCTTATAATCAAAACGTCGTAGCTCTCGCCCTCGACGGCTCCGTATAAGGTTACGGAGTTATCCTCGGGCAGGTCGTCGCTTTGCTTGATACGCACGGTGAGCGAGGAGAAATCGGTTATAGAAAGGGCAACCGAAAAGTCCGTTGAAGAATTGCCGCTGACCTGTACCTGTACGGAGTCGGCAGGGGTCGAGCCGTTATTTACGTACACTTCAACCGTCAACTTTGCGTCGCCCGAGTATGAAAAGACCTTGCCCGTTACCGTTGTGGCAGACGCGCTTCCGCCCGTCATATTGAATACGTAGGAGACGTCCGACAGACCGTAGTTGCTCCTTCCGCCGTTAATCTGTATATAGTTAACGTTTTCCGTGTTCTCTACATTCTTGTCCGTAACCAGATAGAACTGCATGGAAGTGTTGGCGTTAAAATACTTCTGCGCACTCATCAGTGCGGAATTAAGGTTGCCTGCCGCATATGAAGCGGAAAGCTGATTGAGCTGGTTTAACGCCGACTTCTTGTCGTCGACGTTACGGAAAACCACGTCGGTGGTATCCCCTGCGGCGATAAGCGTGTAGGTGCTTCCGTCCGCAGTGGAATTTATAATCTTTTTAATCTCGTTCCTTGCGGAATCAAAACGTGAATTATTGCCTTCCACAATGTTCATACTTGCGGAAGAGTCTAAAACAAAACAATAATCGCTCGCGCCGCCCTTAACCACGAAAGTGGGGTGCGCAATGGCAAGCGCGATGAATACCACCGCAAGTATCTGCAGGATAAGACTTAAAATACCCGTTATTGCCTTAAGCGGATTTTTACGCTTTAAGAACCTTTCGGAAAGCTCCCACAGATACGTTGAAGGTATAACCTGTTCGGTATACTTGCTCTTGATTACGTAGATTATTATAAGTACGGGTATCGCAAGCAGCGCGAGGAAGCCAAGCGGTTGTAAAAAGCTCATTTGAGTACCCCCTCGCCTACTAATTTGTTGAAGAACGTATCGCCTATCGAATCTTCGGCACCGACCAAAAGATAGTCTGCACCCCTTGAAAGACATAGCCCTCTTATGTTTTCCACAACGTAATCAACCGCCTGTTTATAGGCTGAAATTATCTCTCTGCTTATATTTTTGCGGTAATACCTGTTGCCGTCCTCGCTGTCGAAGAAGTGCATCTTGCCCCTTACCTTGGGGTTAAGCTCCTCCTTTGAAAGCACTTGAACGCAGAGAACGTGCCTCTTCTTGCCTGCCAGATGGTCTATAGCTCCGCCGAAGTCGTTGTCCGTCAAAAAGTCGGAGATTATTATAGACATACCGTCGCCGTAGCCCACGGTCGAGGGAACTATTGCCTCGCTTAACTTGCTGTCGCCGAAGAACTCCACGTCGTTCAGTTTACCGATATTGGCAAAATACGACTCTTTGCCGAGCATACCGTTAATTATACACTCCAGCTTATCGCCGTGAACGGTGAAAACGGAGACCTTGTCCATTTGGCATACGGAAAGATAGGCGAACGCCGCTGCGACGCGCAGAGCCTGTTCGTCTTTCTTACCCTTACCAAATCCCATAGAACGGCTTGCGTCGATATAGATGCGCGTGTGCATCTGCCTTTCGTCCAGAAACAGCTTTGTATAAAGCTTTTCGAAACGGGCGTAAGCGTTCCAATCGATTTTGGTTATGTCGTCGCCGGGGGCGTATTCCCTGTAATCGGCAAACTCGCACGAGGAACCGTACGTCTTGCTCTTATGGTTACCGCCAAACATTCCGGCAACGTTATTTTTAATGAGCATCTGGAGCAACTCAAACTGCCCCAAAATCTCTTCGTCAATAACCTTCCTTGCCATATATCCTTAAATTATCAGATAGACGAAGCTATCCCATCTCTAATTGTTTTAAGTGAAAAAATTCTATATTAAATCTACAAACAACTATAATTGTTAATTTTTTCGCTTAAAACCGCAAAGCGTCTTGAATAGGAGATTTTTGTTCCCGCCAAGGCGAGCGGTTGCAGGCGTACACGGACGTACGTCAAGACCGCTTAACGCAGGCAGGGGCAAAAAGATTCATTCAAGAAATTAGTTGTTGGGGTAGATTTGTCTGTTTTATTTGCACAATTTTTTGTTTTCTGCCACGAGCATAGCTATAACGTCGTCGATAGTCAGTTTTTCGCTCATTGCAGCATAATTAATCTTAATCCTGTGCCTTAAAACGGGGGCTGCGAGTGCGTCTATATCCTCGTAAGAAACGTTGTAGTTTCCGCACATAAGAGCCCTTACCTTCGCCGCCGTAACCAACGCCTGCGCAGCACGGGGGGAAGCTCCGTACTTTATGTACTTTTCCGCCGTGGAAGAGGTGTTTTTAAGCTCGGGGTGGGATATTGAAACGAGGTTTGCGGCATAGTTTAAAACGTCGTCTATGACGGGTACGGTCTTAGCCAGCTCCCTCATCTGAAGAACGGTATTTCCGTCGATAACCGCTTCAGCCGTCTCCTCCATGGTAACCTGCGTCATATTGACTATGTTTTTGAGTTCGTCGACGGAGGGGAAGTTAACTATGAGCTTGAACATAAACCTGTCCATCTGCGCTTCGGGCAAAGGATACGTACCGTCCTGCTCGATGGGGTTTTCGGTTGCAAGCACGAAGAACGGCTCTGCAAGCTTATAGGTCTGCTTGGCAATGGTTACTCTGTGCTCCTGCATAACCTCCAACATTGCAGACTGCGTCTTGGGGGTCGCACGGTTTATTTCGTCCGCAAGCACTAAGTTGGCAAATATGGGACCTTTGTTGAATACCGTCGTCATCTTGCCGTCTTCGCCCTTTTCTATAACGTTTGTACCCGTTACGTCCGAAGGCATCAGGTCGGGAGTGAACTGTATACGGGAGAAGGGCAGTTCAAGCGTTCTTCCAAGCGAACGTACCAGACGGGTTTTACCTACGCCGGGGACGCCCTCCAAAAGTACGTTACCGCCGGCAACGATTGCAATAAGCACGTTGTCGATTATGTCCTGCTGACCTACCACGTCCTTTGCAAGTTCCTCTTTAACCTTGGCTACCGCCGTCGAAAACGCCTTTACCCTTTCGATATTTTCATCGATGTTTTCATTAATCGTTATTTCTTCAGCCATTATATTATCCTTTCCTTTAATTATTTTCTTTATCAGGCAGTCAAACTTCTGCCGAGTATTTTACTATTCTTTAGCACTTCCCTCAAGCCTGTCGAGGTACTGCCTTACGTATCTTGACAGCTCGCCTAATACGTATTTTGCCTCCGCCTTCTGCTCGTCGGTTGCGTTTTCGTCATTGACAAGCTCTTCAAAGTAGGCAATCCTCTCGTTTATCTTATTTCTGTAGCTCTCTAAGAGAGTGCCGTATTCGACAAACTCGCCGGTGTCGGGATCTAAAACCTTATCGTTGCTGCCATACTCAGGCTTGATATCGCCCCAATCGCCCGAGCCGCCTCCGCCGCCCGAGCTGCCGCTTTCGATATGGTCGGGAACGACTGTCGAATTAGAGCCTATTTCACTTACCTTAAGTCCGAAAATTTCAGCGGTACGGTTGCGGATAAATTCGTCCATAAGACAGCTGTAGAGCTGAGTATACAGCGAATCCTCTACGGACGGAGTGATAAAGCTTTCGCACTTCGCGCCCAATTCCGCCAAATAGCTCTCTGCGCCGTAGTTGGAATTAATCGTCAAAATATCTTCTGCAAAGTCGGCGGTTGCCGTCAATAGCAGGTCGTTTTCTCCTACAAAGGTAACCTTTGCAAGCTCTTCTTTAAATGCAGCGGAATACGCTTGAATACGCTCAACTATCTCCTGCTTTTCGAAAAGCCGTTCACTGTTCGACTCCTCGTCAGTATGATAGAACGTATCTATCACGCCTTCCTTCCATTCAACGAGCCTGTCTTTTATCTGGTCGCCGTACAATTCGTGCTGCTCTTCCACGCCGCCCAACGTCTTGATTAAGGTTGAAGACGTGTACTTGTAATTAGCCACCGCCTGCGCCACGGATACGGCAAACGGCTTGGTCAGCTCCTCTTCCTTTAAGGTCTTGTAGAGGGGCAAATAGCTGTTGGTACCTGCAATTATCGTATCTATACCGTTTATAGAGCTTATTACGGTACTCTTCATTCTGCTAAGCAAATTAACGTCCTCAAGTTTAACCACCAGCTCTGAAAGAGCCGTCGTTGTAGCAACCTTAAGCCCTTGGGACAGCTTGGATGAGTTTACGTCCTCGATGAGGTTGTCGACAGCCTTACGCTGAACGTCGGTAAGCGTAAATCCGGGCTGAACCACCGTGGTCTTTTTTGCGGGAATGATTATACTTACGCAGGCAATTGCAACCGCCATAACGGGTATGAAGACGAACTTGATTAACCCCTTGAAGTCGGGACGCGCCTTTGCCGCAACCGCCAACGCCTCGTTGGTCTGCTCCCTCTGCAGGGTGACCATTGCACCCTCCGCGCCTGCAAACTCAACCATAGTCTGCACCTTCTGGTTGAGGGAATATTGCTTATCCAGCTTTGCCGCAAGCTTTCTGTCGTTGGGGCGGAGCAGGAAATAAAAGGGCACGGCGCAGCAAGCCGCAACGGCTGCTCCGATAAGCACGTAGTAAACCCACAGCAACTCGATTTCGGAGAGCTTGAACGCTAAAAGGAGGGAGCAAGCGGTTATCACACCGCAGAACACACCCAAGGCAACGGCGGCAACTACCGCCATAATTATATATTTATTTTTAACTACCTTGAAATTGTCGGTCATTTCCATCACCTGCCCCGTCTTACGGATTTTGTATAAAAGTATAAAATTCCTTAAAAAAGTGCATAAACGTACTTATACATTTTTATTCTATCATAGAATTTTTAATTATGCAAACGATATGACTTGCCGCAAGGCAATTTATAATATTGTAAAATTTTATACAAAAATAAGCAAGGCTTATACAAAAAGCAGTCGGCGTAGAAATCCAATGCTCATGCATTGATGCAATCCAAGCTATAGCTTGATGTAATCCGGCAGCAAGCTGCCGATTAAATCCAACGGCAAGCCGTTGATTGAAAAGGCGGTATTTTTTGAAATTAGCTCACTTTTCTTTAGAAACATAAACTTTAATACAAAGAAAGCAGTCGACGTTTTCGTCGACTGCCGAAAGTTTAGTTTTTAGCTGTTAAGCTGTTTTTGTTAAGCCACGGGAATGAGCTGAACCGCATAGAGTGCGTTTTCGCCGTCACCCTTGGTTATGTCGTAAGCCGTGCCTGCCGTAAGGTCTACAGTTATTACGTAGTAGTCGCCTTCGACAACACCCGTAACCTTAACGCCGTTTACCTTGAGATTGTTTTCCAACGTATACAGCTTGAGCGTTGCGTTTACCGCAGGAGTAAGCTTGATGTGCTGGTTGCTGTCCACCTTTGCCGCAGTCTTAGCCTTAACCTGAACACCGAGAACGTAGATGTCTTCGGTTGCCTTGTTGCTCGTGCTCTGGCTGGATAAGGTTATGCCGTCCTTGCCCGTGTAACCGTCCCTTGAAGGAATGTAGATAATCTCGCCTTCAACAGGGGTTGTTTCGCCACCGGTCTCTCCACCCGTTTCGCCGCCGCTTTCACCACCGGATTCGCTGCCGCCGCCGGATTCACCGGAAGAACCTGTTGCAACGTTGCCTATCTTGACGATTACGTCGTCGTAAGCTTTGAGTTTAGCCTTGAGCTCGGTATCCACGCCGTAGTAAGGGTCGTCGGTTACGTTGTCGAACGTCCAATCGAAGTCGCCGCCGTCGATTCTGCCCGAATACCTTTCGCAGCTTGCCTTAGCTTCTGCCGCACTTTCAACCGTGTAGGAATACATTGTTGAAGCCGTATCGAAGTTATTGTAGGTAGTTCCGCCCGAAACGGTCTTAACCGTGGAAGGAACGGTTTCGTTGCGGCTGGAAACCACGTAGCAGTCGGAGTCGTTGCCGAAATCTGCATAAGTACGGAGTGAAACGTTGCCGTCGTACACGTTTGCAAACGCCTTGATTATACCGCCTGCTTCACCCGAGAACGTACCCTCGCCCTGTGCGTCGGTACCCTGTCCGGAGGAAAGCATAGGTTTCATAGTCGCGGTCGAACGGAAGTAGTTCGCCTCTACGAACGCGCTTGCGCCCATAGTTACGCCCACGCCGTATTTTGCGTTGCCGTCGAAGTAGTTGTTATAGATATGTACCGTACAAGTCCTTATTCTGGGGTGACGGGAGTCGGAGTGGTCGTACCAATTGTGGTGATAGGTAATGTAGTTGTCGGTTGACTCACTCTTCATACCCTGCAAGTTGCACTTTCCGCTATCCCAGAAGTGGTTGTAGGAATGAGTAACGTAGGTAGACGTCTTGGTATCGAGCGAACCGTCGCCCTTAGCCTGGTCGGCGTCGGAGCCTGCGTCGCCGTAGAAGAAGTCGCAGTTGTGAACCCAAACGTGGTCGTTATCCTGCTGTAAGCCTAAGCAGTCGCCTTCGGAGCTGTCGCAGTTCATAAAGCCGAGGTTGCGCACTTCGACGTTGGAGGAACCTTTAACACGGATACCCCAACCGTTAACCGTCGTATCCGCACCGATACCCTCTATTGTAACGCCTTGAGCGTTTCCGTCCACGACTATATCGCCCTTATCCATTGTCGCCATATCGGTGATATTGCCTATCATACGTACGCACAGAGGACGGGAGTCTTTGCCCTTCTTAAAGCCGTTCAATATATTCTGCAAGCCGACGCAGGGGTTAGCGGTCGCACCCGTTACTTCCAAAGAAACGGTATTCTTATTCTGTTCGGTGATGTATATAACAACCGCATTGCTCTTTAACGTACCGTCGTCGTTGTATGCACCCGAAGACGTGCCGTTTACAAATGCGAAGCCCGTCCTGTCGTGAGCCTTTACGGTTATGCCGTTGGAGATTGCCACATGATCGGTATCTTCCGCATCGTCCACTACGGGAACGACCTTCATTGCATAAGTACCTGCCTTAAGACCTACCATATCAGCCCTGTAGTACTTTGAATACTGTCTGACAAGCGCGTCGTCAAGCTTGACCCAGGTCGAAGCCGTTTCAGCTTTATAGTATACGTTGAACCAATCTGCGTTACAGTTTTCAGCGGTCCACTCAACGTATGCCGTTTCAAGCTCGTCTGCGGAGCTTACGGCAATCGCAGGTGCGCCTGCAACGGGTGCGGGAGCGGTTATCGTGATTGTACAGGTTGCACTGACGCCGTCCGCCGTTGCGGTGATGGTTACCGTACCTGCCCTACGGGCGGTTACAACGCCGCCTGCTACGGTCGCAATCGACTTGTCGGAAGTCGTCCAGACTACCGTCTTGTTGCTTGCATTGTCGGGGTTAACCGTAGCCGTCAACGTTAACGTAGTCGTATTCTCCATATCGATGGTTGCGGTTGTGTCGGAAAGCGTAACGCTCGTAACCTTGACGATTTCTTCAAGCACGTTGACCGTACAGGTTGCCTTAACCGTATCGTCCTCGGTAGAGGTTGCGGTGATGGTAACTGTACCCGTCGCAACGCCCGTAACCTTGCCGTTTGCGTCAACCGTTGCGATTGCAGGGTTTGAGGACTCCCAAGTTACGGTTTTAACCGTTGCGTTGTCGGGGCTGACGCTTGCAATCAACGTAATATTACCGCCTATTTCGATAGTTGCCTCGTCACGGTCGATCGTTATGACTGAAGGCATTACGTTGGTTATCGTATATTGACATTGAGCAACCTTTGTCAAGTCACCCTTTGCCGTTGCCTTAATAATTACGTTACCTGCCTTAAGTGCGGTTACCTTGCCGTTTGCATCAACGGTTGCAATAGTAGTATCGGAAGATGACCATTCAACAGCGGTGTTGTCCGCATTTGAAGGAGTAACCGTTGCCGTCAAGGTTTCAGTTGAACCTATAGTGAGGTTACCCGTCGTTTTGTTGAGGCTTATGCCTGTAACGGCTACGGGAGCAGCGTCGGCAATTTCTATTTTAAGCTCGGTTATTTCACAGCCCGTACTGCCCGAATCCCTCGTAAATGCAAGTACGATTTCGCCTTCGGCGGTTACGGTACATTCAAAGCTGAACGCCTTTTCGCCGTCCGCCTGATCAAACGTAAACGACTGGGGCAAACCGCTTACCGTACCCGCGGAAGCACTGCCGAGCGATACGCCGAGCGTTGTGTTCTTACCGGCAGTGGTCTTGTTGGAGGTTACAGCCTTGCCTGAAACCTTTATTATTTTATTTTTCTGTAACTTCATATTGGCGTACAGATAGTCGCCCGTTGCAACCTTGAAATAGGTTGTTTTATAACCGCTGTCCGTACTTGAAGCACTTATAGACGAAGTGAATATGTCCGCGTCGCCTGCAAAGGTCAGCGTATGTATACCCGTGGTATAGCTGTCGTCTACGGGAGGTTGTACAGCTGCTACCGTTATGGTGATTTCGTTTGATTTGACCGTCGTATCGCCTACTGCCGTTGCCTGTACTTTTACAGTACCTGCGCCCGTTACCGTAAGAGTGTTTCCGTTAAGAGTTGCCAACGTGCCGCCTTCGGTTATTGCCCACGTTGCGTTTTGATTATAGCTGCCCGTACCGCTTACCGTTGCCGACAACGTTATAGTATCGCCTACGGTTGCACTAGTCTTATCCGCGCTTGCCACAACGCCCGTTATTGTAGGCGTTTCGGGGTCGGGTGAGCTTGCCGCTGCTACCGTTACAACGCAGGTCGCGCTCCTTCCGTTTGCCGTCGTTGCGGTAATATTTGCCGTACCTGCCGCAACTGCCGTAACGTTACCGTTCTGGTCAACGGTTGCCACTGCCTTGTTATCAGAATCCCAAGCAATTGCCGTGTTAGTCGCATTGGAAGGAGCTACCGTTGCAATTAAAGTTGCTGTAGCCGTTCCGCCCATTTTTAGCGACAAGGTTGTTGCGCTGAGCGTTACGCTCTCTACCGCAACTTCTGAAGCCGTTACCGTTACGGTACAGGTTGCCTTTGCGCCGTCCTCGCTGGTTGCGGTTATGGTTGCGGTTCCTGCACTGACGCCCACAACGTAGCCGTTGGTTACAGTTGCAATTGCCGCGTCAGAGGTTGTCCACGTCACGCTTTGACTTGCAGTGTTAGGGGTTACGGTTGCAATTAAAAATAAACCTTCGCCACCCACCGCAATCGACGCCGCAGTCTTGTTCAAAGAAACGCTCTGTTTTTCGGGTGTTTCTATATCACCGCCGCCGGGATTGTCGTTTGTGGGCTTCTTGGAACAGCCTGCAAACGCCAACACGCTGACTGAAGCGCAAGCCATCACCGTAGCGACGATGCGCCTTATTAGTTTTTTGTCCATCTTCCTCTCCTTATCATAAAAATATTGATACAGTTTAATTTTACTCCGTTATTATATTAAAGTCAAGGTATTCATTGAAAAAATATAACAAAAAAAGAAAGGCTATAACAATGTCTTTCTCGTTACTACTGCGAAGTATATACGCAGAGCGCGAATATCAACCCGTTACCGCACCCTTAGCAAGGGGGTCGGTTATAATCACTTCACCCACTTCGGGGGCGTGTATTTCACCTGAATAGGGGTTCTTAACGCTGTCTATCTTCGTGGTGACGGAGGCGTAAACCTCGCTCTTTTCAAAGGCTAAATCGCACCCCTGCATACTGCAGTTAATAAGCTTTAAATTTTTGCAATAACACAGCGGTTGAGTGCCGTATATCTCGCAGTTTTCAAAGGTTAAGTCCTCCGAATACCAGCCGAGATATTCGCCGATAACCTTGCAGTTTTTGATACGTAACCCCTTTGCATGCCAAAAGGCGTCCTTGGTGTTTAAGGTGCAGTTTTCTATCGTACCGCCGACCACGTACTGGAAGGAATATTTGCCGTTAAATGTGATGTTCTTTAAGGATATATCCCCCGCCTTCAACAGAAAGTATTCGCTTGTCACACGGCAGTTTTCAAAGCTTACCTGATTAGTGAACCAACCGAATTCAGGGGATACTATGGTGCAGCCGCTAAGCTTTACGCCCTTACACTCCCTTACCGCCTTTATGCCGCCGAGAACGGTGTCCTTAATGTTGACGCCCGTTGAATACCACAACGCCGCCCTGCAGTTTTCGGTCATAGTGCAGCCTGTTATTTTCAGCCCGTCCACGTGCCAGAGCGGATATCGCAGGTTGAAATAGCAGTTTTCTGCCGTTATGTTTTTACATTCCTTAATCGCGCTTTCGCCGTCTGCCGCTCCGTCGAAACGAACGTTGATTATCGTTAAATTTTCACTTGCGTACAGAGCTCTCTCTTCATCGAATGAGGTATCTTTAATAATCTTATCCATAAGTTATGGATATTATAATACTTTTGCGGATAAAAGGCAAACAACTAATGCGGTGAAATCCCTCTCCGTTTGAGAGGGATTTCAGTAAAGAAATAATAATCACCGCTATCAACGGCTTGCCGTTGGATTTAATCAACAGCTCTGCTGTTGGATTGCATCACGCTTTAGCGTGGATTGAATCAAACTTCAGTTTGGATTTGCACCCACCTTATTCCTCAAATAAAGGAGTAGACAAATACCTGCCGCCTCCGTCGGGGAGAATGGCTACTATAGTCTTGCCGGCATACTCCTCTTTTTTTGCAAGCTCAATCGCAGTGAACGCAGCCGCACCGGAGGTTATACCCACGAGTACGCCCTCTCTTTTGCCTATCAGCCTTGCAGTTTCATACGCCTGCTGCTCGTTAACCTGCTTTATTTCGTCGTAGACAGAGGTGTCCAGAACTTCGGGGATAAAGCCTGCGCCTATACCCTGCAAGCCGTGGGGTCCGGGGTTGCCGCCCGAGAGTACGGGAGAGCCTGCCGGTTCAACCGCAACGACCTTTAGCGAGGGTATATGCTCCTTTAAATACTTACCTGCACCCGTTACCGTACCGCCCGTGCCTACGCCTGCCACGAATACGTCAACGCTGCCTTCGGTATCCTCTAAAATTTCAGGTCCCGTAGTCGAATAGTGTGCGGCAGGGTTTGCCTGGTTTACGAATTGCCCTGCGATTATTGCCGAGGGAAGGCTTGCTTTAAGCTCTTCCGCCTTAGCGATCGCGCCCTTCATTCCCTTCTTGCCGTCGGAGAGCACTAGCTCCGCGCCGTATGCTTTCATAAGCTTTCTGCGCTCAATGCTCATAGTTTCGGGCATGACCAGGATAACCTTATATCCCCTTGCAGCCGCAACCGAGGCAAGACCTATGCCCGTGTTGCCCGAGGTGGGTTCGATAATTACGGTATCGGGGGTTAACTCCCCACGCCTTTCGGCGTCGTCCAAAATGGATTTCGCAACCCTGTCCTTAACCGAACCTGCAGGGTTAAACAGCTCTAATTTAACCAAGACCTTTGCCTTTAATCCGAGTTCTTTTTCTATATTGGAAAGTTCTAAAAGTGGTGTTTTGCCGATTAACTGGTCGGCTGACGTATAGATTTTTGACATAATATTATTCTCCTTTTTTGTGGCTCTGCGTATATGCGTCGTATTTCGGCGTTGCAATCCGTGCCGCCTTGGTCATTTACGTCATTGTAAACTCCCTGCGGTGGTACTCCTGCGCCTTGAACTACTCGCATCTCCACAGAGACGGTATGCGGTATATATGTTGTTAAAATTACTTTATGCTTGCGAACGCTGCGTCTAATGCTGCGAGCAAGTCGTTAATGTTTTCGGTACCTATCGACAAGCGGATAGTGTTGGGTTTAATTCCGCACTCGGCAAGCTCCTCTTCCGAAAGCTGCGAATGAGTGGTGCTTGCAGGGTGGATAACCAGGGATTTTACGTCCGCAACGTTGGCAAGCAGCGAGAATATGGGCAGGTTGTCGATAAACTTCTGCGCTTCCTTCGCACCGCCTTTGACCTCGAACGTGAAGATGGAACCGCCGCCGTTCGGCAGGTACTTATCATACAGATAGTGCGAGGGCGAGCTTGCAAGCGAGGGGTGATGAACCGCCTCCACCTGGGGGTGGTTGGAGAGATATTCCACTACCTTTAAGGCGTTAAACGTGTGCCGCTCTAACCTTAACGAGAGCGTCTCCAACCCCTGCAGGAAGATGAATGCGTGGAAGGGAGACAGGGTGGAACCCGTATCACGGAGTAAGATTGCCCTTATATAGGTTGCGTATGCCGCAGCACCGCAAGCATCTGCAAATGATATACCGTGATAGCTGGGGTTAGGCTGGGATATCCACGGATATCTGCCGCTGCCCTTCCAATCGAATTTGCCGCCGTCGACTATTACGCCGCCGATTGCCGTGCCGTGACCGCCGATGAACTTGGTTGCGGAGTGTACGACTATGTCCGCACCGTACTCTATAGGTCTGATAAGATAGGGGGTTGCAAAGGTTGAGTCCACCACAAGGGGTAAACCGTGCTTGTGCGCAATCTTTGCAATGCCCTCGATATCCGATAAATCGGAGTTGGGGTTGCCCAACGTTTCGATAAATATAGCCTTGGTTTCAGGCTTTATTGCCCTTTCAAACGCACCATCTTCATAGGGGTCTACAAAGGTTGTGGTAACGTTGCCCGTCAAAGGCAGGGTGTGGGCGAGGAAATTATAGGTACCGCCGTAGATGTTCTTTGCCGCAACTATATGCTCGCCGCTTTTAGCAAGAGCTTGTAAAGCATAGTTGATTGCCGCCGCACCCGAGGACACCGCCAATGCAGCAACGCCGCCCTCCAACGAGGCAATTCTCCTTTCAAATATATCCTGCGTGGGATTGGTGAGTCTTCCGTATATGTTGCCCGCATCCCTTAAACCGAAGCGGTCTGCCGCGTGCTGACTGTCGTGAAATACGTAGGAGGTTGTAGCGTAGATGGGTACCGCCCTTGCGTCCGTTACGGGGTCTGCCTTTTCCTGACCTACGTGCAACTGTTTGGTTTCAAAACTCCAATTATTGCTGTTGTTAATATCGATTGCCATTTCAATTTAGCTCCTTTGCGTTTTTGATGGCTCTATTATAACAACAGCTTTGCTATTTGTAAAATACTTAAAAAATATACTTAGCTATAGGCTTAACCTATGGCAAATTCAGACTACGCCGAGGTACTTTTTAATCTCCTCTATATAGGAAAGGCAGATTTCGCTTAACACACAGTTTTTGCGGACTATGTAGCCTATCTGCATCTCCTCGGCAAATTCAGGGTCGCCTTCATCCAGAGGCACGGCAATAAAGTCGTCGCCGTTCAGCTCCTCGCAGATTATGCCCGAACAGACGGTAAAGCCGTTTAAACCCACCATTAGGTTGAGCATAGTCGCCCTGTCGCAGGCGTGAATGACGCGGGGAAACACCCTCGTGCTTATTATCTCCTCCGCATAGTAAAAGGAAGCACCGTCGCCCTGCTCGAAGGACAGGCAGGGGTATTTTTGAAGCTGTTCGAAGGTAACCGCCTTGCAATTCGCCAAAGGGTGACCCTTCCATAAATATGCGTATGCCTTACATTTGATTATAGGCTTGAATATAAGCTCGTTCTGGTTGAGCAGCTTTTGTATAGCAGACCTATTGAAATTACTTATATATAATATGCCTATCTCGCTGCGCAGTGACGCCACGTCGGAGATTATGTCCCTCGTCTTGCACTCCCTTATGGCGAATTCGAAATTGCTTGAATCCAACGCCTTGACCGCCTCAACGAACGCCTTGACGGCAAAGGAGTAGTGCTGGGTAGACACGCAGAACGCCTTTTTATAGTTCTTACCCCCGACGAATTTTTCCTCCAACGCCTCGAATTGGGCGTACGCCTGACGGGCATACTTTAAAAATTCCGCTCCCTCCGCAGTGGGCGTTACGCCCTTATTGCCGCGGTTGAAGAGGGTAAAGCCCAACTCGCTCTCGGCGTCCTTGACCGCCTCGGTTAAGGAGGGCTGGGAGATATACAGTTGCTCTGCCGCACGGGAAAAGGCTCCCCTTTCGGCTATGGTTATAATGTATTTAATCTGATTTAAGGTCATCGTATTTTCCCTATTTTACTACACTTTCAATTTGCTGTAATTCAAAGCGGTACTTCTGCTTGACGTCGGGGTATTTGGTATGGTCGACTTCGCTTAAGAACATATCCAGAGGTCTTATCCATAAGCTTCCGTCGCCGTATAGTCTGCGGTAAACCGCATATTTTTCCTTGGTCTCGGAGTGGGTTGCCACCTCGCATAAAAGATAGTAATCGCCCTTAAAGTGTCTGTAAATACCGTTAATCTTTATTTCGTTCATATATGCCCTCTTACCGTTAAGATTTTTTAGCTATGGTAACGTTGCCCGTAACGGTGTTAACGCTGAAAATCGCACCGCCGTCTAAACGGGTATACTTATTGTTGTTTAGGGTGAGCTCAAGTTCGGTATTAAGCTTTCCGCTCGTCGTGTCAAGGGTGAGCTCAAAGCCGAACGTCTCGGGCAGACTGATATTCACTTTGCCCGAAACGGTGCCTGCAACCAACCCGCCGACAGCGTCGAAGGAAACGTCTATATCACTCGTAACGCTCACCGCCGTAATAATCGCCGAAGCCGTCTGTCTGACGGTTATCCTGCCCGATACGGTCTTCGTATCTATTGTCTGCACGCTGCCGCCCACGGTTACGTTGCCCGTAGTCGTTTCCGCCTTTAACTCTTTGGCGGCAATCTGCGCATCTATTTCGCCCGAAACGTTCTCTACGGTAAGCTTATCCAAGGTTAACCCGTCAGGAACAAGCACGTTGAGCTTTTTATTCAACCCCCTGATATCATGCCTACCGTTTGTGGCAAACTGCACGGTTAATTTACCGTTATCTACAAGATATCTGAGCTTTAACCCCTCTTCTATCTCCTTGTCCGCAGTCTCCTCCACCTTTATGCAATCGCCTTGGTAATACTTGACGGTTACGCCGTCGTCCGACCAATCTATTTCAATTTCCGTAATCGTATCCGTAATCTCGCCGCCGCCTACGGTGTAGGCACTCTCGTTATCATAGCTTACGTCCGTCCACAGCTTGCCGCTGATAATACCGCAGCCGCAAACGGCGCAGAGCGCGACCGCAAACAGGGCAACAACGGTTAATGCGGTAAATTTTTTAAATATTTTCATATCTATTTCTCCTTTTTATTGTGATACGTCTGCTATTCCACGTTCAACGCCTTCACGGCATATCTCAACAACGCTCTCCCTCATATCCAAAAATACTTGGGCGATTACGGGGTCGAAATCCCTGCCCGAACCGTCTGCAATTATCTTAAAACACTCATCTAATGGCATTGCATCTCTGTAGCACCGCTTTGCCGAAACTGCGTCGAACACGTCCGCAACCGACATAATTCTGGCTGAAAGGGGTATTTGCTCTTCCTTCAACCCCTCGGGATATCCCCTGCCGTTCCACTTTTCGTGGTGGTAACGGGCTACCTCGTAAGCCATACGCGAATACTCTTCTCTGCCCGTATGCCCGAAGGTCTGTTTTATTATTTCGCCGCCCCTCTCCGCGTGGGTTTTCATAATTGCAAACTCCTCGTCGGAAAGTTTGCCCGGCTTTTTTAAGATATTGTCGGGAATGGCAATCTTGCCTATATCGTGCATGGGTGCGGACATAACCAAATCGGATATATAGTCCTTGGTCAGCTGCTCTTTATAATAACCCCTTTTCTGCAGCTCGTTTGCAATGAGCTTGACGTACGCAGTGGTGCGCAGAACGTGGGTGCCCGTGCTGTCGTCCCTGTTTTCAATCAGGGTCGAAAACCCCGTTACCATATCGTTATGAAACCTGCCAAGCCGTTGCAGAGAGGGATTTTCCTGGTTTAAGTATGCGCCTAAGATAATTACGGTAGGCGCAAGGGCGGTTATTAACAGTTCGGGGAAAATCATCTGCATAACGGTTACCGCAGTCATTGCGCAAAGGCTGGTTAATATGCTTATCTTCTTGTGTTTTTCAACGTAACGCCACCTGCGCAGTACGGTTACAACCGACATAATTATATACACCGCCGCCATAACGAAACAGGCGTAAACGGAGACGCCCATTGAATAGTTGGTAACTTTGCCCACCCTGTACTCAAGCTGATATATAAACGCAGATACCACTATGACGTTTACGATAAAGGGAGTAACGATTAACGCTATCCACCCCTTTTTCTGCGGCAGACCCTCGGATATGCTTAAGATATAGATAAAAATTATAAATATAAACAGATCCAGACTCAACAGGAAAAGAAGGTGCAGAACGAGGTTTAACGCAGGGGGAACGACGTCCAAGGCGTTAACCGTGTACGCCGTCGCGCCGTCGAAGATAATTTCGGCTATCCCTGCCGCAATGAGCGTGAAGAATATTCCGCTTCTCTTCCGCTCCCCACTCGCCCTCTCCTTAAGGCAGGATATCAATATGTAGATTATTATGAACAGGCACGCCGCCTGCAATTTAACGTTTAACATATTATCTTATTTAAGTCTCTCTCTCGCCTCTGCGTTGGTGGAGTGAACCATGGCTACGGTTGAACAGCCGTCCAGATCTTCACAGTCTCCGCAGGAGGAATAACCCTTACCTATAGCACATTGGCGTATCGGGCAAAGGCTTTGACAAAACGGAGTTTTTACCCCCTCCGTCCTGCAGCCTAAGCAGTTAATCATATCGGCAGTTATGGTTACGCCGTTTAACTCGCTCCACTGTCGCGCCACCTTAAAACGAAGTTCGTCATCGTCATTTACCGTAGCTTTTCTCGCCTCGCAAGCCGAGCAGTCTAATCCGCAACAAGCTATTAATTGGTCCATATTATGCCCCCTTTTTTACAAATTCTCCCAAATAGTTACGCCCCTGCGCTTTATCCAGCAAAGCGCGCCTGCAGCACCTGCACACAGAAGAACGGTACAGATTAAAAGGTACAATTCACCGCTCATTATCAGCCTTGCCGCGAAGAACAGCCCTGCCATTGCCCCGAAGATTACAAACACGGCAAGCATTAAAAATAATACGCTTATGCTCTGCTTAATAACCACCGTCTCGTTATCCCAGTCGAGCATAGGCTTTTTAAGGTTGAAGATAATTCCCAATGCCCCGAATAATACGTTGGTCGCAACGGGCATTAAGATAAACGCAAAATATCCCAATACCGAAGCGTTCAGCATTATAGCCGCTACTATACCGCAGATAATCGCCATGGGTGTATTGAATATAACGTGGAATATCACCTTTGCATAGAGCGGTTTATAGCTCTCCACGGGGAGCGACTGCAAAATAGATATGCTCTTGCCCTCCAAAGAAACAGACGGGGCGGTTATGCCGTCCATGGAGGATATCATACATATACCTATACAAATCATAGGCGCGATAATACTCATTATATCGGGAGCAGACGCCGCCAAATTGTTAAATAGCGAACCGCCCATTGCTATAAACCAGACTGCCGCAAGCAGCAAAAGTATTATTCCCATACCGCAGTTTAACAGGTACGCCGTGCTGCGGAAAAACCTCTTGCTCTCCTTGCCTATCAGGCTGCGCCAAACCGAACGACTTTTGACCATACTCTGTTTATAGACAGCCTTCGAGGCGGCGTCCTTGCGCGTTATTATGCCCAGATAGGTTTTAGACAGCAGCAGATAAAGCAGACCGAACAGCACCGTGCAGATTGCAAAGGTTACAAGCCAACCCAGCCAATCGCCCTCCGCCGAGCGTCCGACAAGGTAAAGCGGATACGCATACGCCTTTATGCCCGAGGCAGCCTGCGCCCCGTTCTCCATCATAGCCTTTAAAACGGTATCCATCTGCGAATAGAGCAGGAAGTATGCCACAAGCAATAATATAGAAAGGACTACCGTTATAATATTCGAATGTTTAACCCTTGAGGCTATAAACGCCACGACAAAGCCTAATAGGCAGCACAGCGTAAGCGTGAAAAGGGGTATTACAAGCAAATCAATTACTACAAACAAAAGTCCCAACACGCTGAAGCCGCCTGCAATGCAGAATGCGATATATGCAGGCAGGAGTATAACGAAACAGAAATAGAAATTCTGCACGTATAAGGGGAGCATACGGCAAAAGAGTATCAGACGGGAGGGAATGGGAAGGGATAAAAGCAAGTCGTTATCCTTTGCCCTGTAAAGCTGCGACTGCGCCATAAACACACTGCCTACCACTGCGAACACTATCGCCATAATAGCAGCATAGGTAAAGCACAGCCAGCCTATGCCGTTTTCAATAAAGGCGGGTGCCATAAACATAAACATACTGAACGCCATTGCCGCAAACAGTAAGCCTAATATAGCCATAAGTACGAGGTAATTCGCAAAGCTTCCTAACCCCTTCTTTTTATCCTTGGTACGCCCCGAAAGGCGCATAACCTTGATAAACTCGTTTTTAATTAAGCTCTTAATCATTGTCAGCCCCTGCGAGGAATACCTCTTCCAAAGATTCTCCCCCTACTACCTCTTCCATTGTACCGCAGCGGATAACCTTACCGCCCTTTAAGATTGCAACCTTATCGCACAGCTTTTCGGCAACCTCAAGTACGTGAGTTGAGAAAAAGATTGCACCTCCGTTATCGCACACCTCCCTCATCATAAGCTTTAGCGTGTGCGCCGCCTTGGGGTCTAACCCTACGAACGGTTCGTCCATAATGATGAGCTTAGGCTCGTGAATCCACGCGGAGATTATCGCAAGCTTCTGCTTCATACCGTGGGAGTAAGATGCAATGGGTTGAGCAAGGCTTGCAGTCAACTCGAAGTCGGCGGCTAACCTCTCTATCCTCTGCGATAAAAGCGAGGGTTCGACCTTGAAAATACTGCCTATAAAATTGAGGTACTCAACGCCCTTCATATACTCGTACAGGTCGGGGTTGTCGGGAATATAGGCAAGAGATGCCTTGCACTTCAAGGGGTTATCCTTAATAGACGTTCCGTCGATATAGATATTGCCGCCCTCGAACTTCAAAATGCCCACACAGCACTTGATAGTAGTGGACTTGCCTGCGCCGTTGTGCCCGATAAAGCCGAAAATCTCACCTGCGTTTATCTGCAGGGTCAAGTTATCCAGCACCTTTTTGTCACCGTAGCTCTTACTTAAATTTTCAATTTTTAACATTTGCTCTCTCCTTTAATTTTTTCAGGGATAACGGTTATCTCGTCCTCCCTGCCGTCGGTTATATAATTATAGGTAGCCATAAATTGCTGACCTATCATCTGGTTTATCTCCTGCGGAGTAAAAGTACACACACCGTTTGCACACAACGCCGCAAGCGAATAGGCGTACAGCCAAATCTGTTTGAATAAAAGCTTTGCCTGCTTTTCGTTCAAGCCGTAATCCCTTTCAATAAGGGGTATACACTGCTTAACGCCGTTGCCGAAGCGTTCCATCATCTCGTCGTAGGTGCATTCCTTTTGACTTTTTTGCATAAACAACAGCTTGAAGACGTACGGCTCTTTACAGGCGTAGGATATCATCAGGTTGCCGAACTGCTTGAACGCAGGCGTATACTCCCAAGCCCTGTCGGTGTCTTCAGTGTACAGCTGCATTGCGTACTTTATTACCTCGCCCTTTATCTCCTCGATTGAGGAAAACAGGGTGAATATCGGACTTGCGGAAGTGCCCAGGGCATTTTTAAGCTCGTTGGCGGTGACCCCCTCTATTCCGCACCGCCTGGTTATCTCGTAGGCGGCTTTAACTACTTGTTCTTTGGTGAATTTAGGTTTAGGCGGCATAACTCCCCCTTGAATTATATTTTAAATTATATTTTAAAACGCTTATTTTAGAACGGTCGTTTTAGAACCTCTATTACAATATAATCCTTTACCCTGCTAAAGTCAAGCGCAGGGCACGAAAAGTTATAAAATAACGTAACTTTCCGTACAACCGTACCCTCCGACGGGTTACGCCGCCCGAACGCACGACCGCCCCGACGCTAAAATCCAAAGCGTCGGGGCGGTTACACTTACAGCTTATAAAATTAACTTAACGCTTGCCGCAGAGCAGAGCTAAAATTTCCGTATCGGCAGGGCAGAAATCGAAAGAGGGTATCTCTTCAACCGTTATCCACCGCATATCGTTATGCTCCAAAAGGGTGGGTTCACCCCCGACTATGGTGCAATTAAACAGGGTAAGGTGTACGGTCACGTCCTCGTACTCGTGCTCCACCTCGCAAAATATGCTACCCGGCTGAACTGAAATATCCAGCTCCTCTCTACACTCCCTTACAACGGCTTGCGCCTTGCTTTCTCCGCTCTCAACCTTACCGCCGACAAACTCCCATAAAAGCCCCCTCGCCTTATGGGCAGGACGCCTGCAGATTAAAAACCTATCCTCTTCCCAAATCAATGCGGCAACCACTTCTAAAAACGGCTTATTGAAATTTCTATCCATATGATTTTATCTCTGTCGGGTTAAACGGCATAGGAAACGCTTAACTCGTTTCTGCCGTCTTTATATTCATAGTCGCAGGATATGCACGTCTTTTTAACCATAAATATGCCTAATCCGCCTATCTCCCTCTCCTCGGAGGAGAGCGTTATATCCGGTTCGGGGACCTCTAAGGGGTTAAAGGGTTTGCCGTTATCCTTGAACGAGAGAGTTACCTTCCCCTCGCTTAAAGATATCGCCATCTCCGCCTTGGTCGCGCCGCTATAATAGACTATATTGGAATAAATCTCGTCTATAGCGATATACAGCTTATTGGCAACCGCAGGGGGGATATTGTTCTCCCCTATAAATTTTTCGGCAAAGACGCGCGCGGTTTCTATTGAGGAGCGTTCGGGATATAGCTCTATCCCCTCTCCGTTTTTGCGGTAATTATATTTCACTGATAACATAGTTATATCGTCCGATTGAGGCGCACCGTCGGCGTAGCTTACAATGGAGTTAAGCGTTGCCTTACAAATATTTTCGCAAGTTCCTCCCTTGCAGGCGTTGAGAACTTCTCTTAATCTCTCCTCGCCGTAGAGCTTGCCTTCGCCGTTCATTGCCTCCGTCACGCCGTCGGTGTATACAAACAGGCTGTCGCCGGGGTTTAAGGTCAAGGTGTTCTTGCGGTACCTCGTCCCCTCCATACCTGCAAGTATAAAGTTGGGTTTAACCCTCAAATACTCAAACTGCCCGTCTGCACGTTTAATTAGGGGCGGATTATGCCCTGCGTTTACAAAGGTAAGTTCGCCGTTGACTAAATTGAGTATACCGAACCAAGCGGTTAAAAACATTCCCGCCGTATTGTTTTCGCACAGGCTTTGGTTGGTGAGGAAGAAGGTTTCGTCAATAGGCTGACCGCTCTCGACAAAACTCTTTATTAAGGTCTTTGCCCTCATCATAAACATTGCCGCAGGAATACCCTTGCCCGAAACGTCGGCAACTGTTATGGCGAGGTGATCCCTGCCCAACATATAGAAGTCGTAAAAATCACCGCCCACTTCCTTTGCGGCGTCCATTGACGCGTAAATTTCAAAGTCATTGCGGTTCGGGAAGGGCGGGAAAATACAGGGCAGCATTGACGATTGTATCTTTGCCGCCACGTCAAGCTCTGCCCCGATGCGCTCTTTCTCTGCGGTTATGGTCTTAAGCTTCGAAATATATTCGCCTATCTCTCGGTACATTTTAGAAAAACAGTCCGCAAGGTCGCGAATTTCGTCGTCTTTTTTCACGATGATTTCGGGCGACGTTCCGTCCTCAAGATGCTCAACCATATTGAGCGAGGCTTGGTTTAACTGCCTTATAGGCATAACGATACGACGCCTCATATAAATAACCCATACAATTCCGCTAATAACGGCAATTGCGGCTTCAATCAGCAAGACCTGAACGACATAGTTGCTCTTTGCCGTATTCAGAAGCGTCATATCTTTAACGACGCCAACGATTGCAACTACGTTTCCGCCGTTATCCTTAACGGGATACGCGCTTGTAGTATAGCCCTCTCTTACATACATTAAATTCTGAATATCCGACTCTCCCTTTAAAATGGAGCTATATGCGTTTAAAATTCCCTCGCTGGCATTATCCCTGTGTCCGATAGCGTAGGGCGAATAGCCGCTCGTTTTACTGACGACGTTATATATGTATTCCCTCTCTTTCGTATCGGTATGCACCTTTGCGACGTAGATAACTTTGCAATCTTCAGCGTCTGCGGTATGCTGAAGCAGCTGACAGACCTTGTCGTACTCCTCGTCGGTCGTTTTACTTTCCAGATACCCGTCAAGCGTAGTAGCATCGATTTCGAATGCGATATATTTTGCAATGCCGTTTGCAATTTCCGCATACTGTTCTTTGAGAGCATTCGAAAATTCAAAATAGCCAACAGTCCCGATTGCAAAAGACAAAAGCATAATAAGTCCTATCAAAGCGTTGAAAATCGGACGTATCAATGATTTGGTAAATTTTCTATTTTCTTTCATAACCATTACTCGGTTTTACAAATTAAATTGCTTTCCGTCTCGTCTGTTATATCCGTCATTGAATGAAATTGCGCCGTGCCGACCATAAGATAAGTATAGCTTATTCAGTTTAAAATATCCCATAAATTATTCCACGGTTAAGATATCGGCAAAGCCTGTAATCTCAAAAATTTCCATTACGCCGCTGTTTACGTTTTTTAGGCGCATACTGCCCTGCGTATTCATAATTTTCTGCGCCTGCAGCAGCACCCTCAACCCTGCGGAAGATATGTATTCTATCCCCTTAAAATCAAGCGTCAATTGCTTTACGCCGCCAATAGAGGAGGACAGCTCCGCCTCCAGCTGAGGCGAGGTATTGGTATCCAGCCTGCCCGAAAGCTCTATCGTAAGCCTATCACCATCGAGATTTTTAATAACCGTCATAATGCCATTCCTTTATTTTTAGTTAAAACAGCATAACGGCAAAAACGAATTTCCACTAAAAAAGCCGTTTCGCCGTTACTCTGGTTGTATTTTGTTACGCTTTTATCTTTTAAATCTCGGCTACCGTTGCGCCCGTTAATGCCGCAATCTCGTCGGGAACACGGTTTGCCTCGTCTACGAAATAAACCTTGTAGGTCTTGCCGCTAACCGTGATTTTTACTATGCCGTAGCCGCCGCCGAAGATGTGTATAAACAGCGTTTCGGGTGCGGCAAAGACAAACTGCACGTCGCTTAAAGCCGCCTTGCGCTCTGTCTTAGAGTAGAAATAGAGGTTTTCCCCGTCTGCCCATATAAGCCTTTGAGGGGATTTTCTGTACACTATAAAGCGGTGAATAAGCCACCAACCGCCGAACAGGAAGAAGAGATAGAATACCGCGAGTATTATGATTGTTACCACCGTATCCACGTTTGCAAAACCGCCCGTTACGGCAAAGTAGATTATAAGCCCCGTAACCACTGCAATAAGCAGATAGCACAAAATGCCGATTGCCAACTCAAAATAAATTATGATTTTAAAATCTGTCTTTTTAGCTATGTCTTTCATAACCTCTTTATCCCTTTATCTATATTAATTGTACAACTAAACTGCAAAAAAATCAACGTATTTTATAGTTGTTTGCTCAATCGACTTAAAGCCTTATCGTGCAGATATCTCGCCTGGGCATAGGTTATACCCATAGCTTCGGCAGCCTCGTTTCTGGTTTTACCATGGTAGTATATTAAGATTATTACGTCTCTCTCCTCGGCGGGGAGCGTCTTCAGCGCGTCTGCAAGGGCAGAGAGAGCCTCGCTCTTTTCCACGTACTCCTCTGCATTTTCGCCCTGTACTCTTAAATCGTCGGTCAGGGCAAGTTCCGTATGTACGCTCTTTTTGCTTAAGTAGCTGTATACCGTATTTCGGGTTATGGTGTATATCCAGGTGGATAGCGTTGCCCTTTTCTCGTCATAGCGCGAAATGCTGTTGCATATCTTTAAAAACACCGTCTGTACGATATCTTCCGCCTCTGCGGCGTTGCCCAGCCTGGAATAAGCATAGCCGAACACCTTTTTGCGGTACTTTTCGTATATTTCTCCGCAATCGGGTTCACTCATTGCCGTCGCCGTCCTTCTTATCTTTAAGGTCGGTCTCCTCGCCTGCCGCACTTACCCACTGCAAATCGTCGTCGGTCAAAACGCAAGAATTGCGGCTGTCGGTATCGTCAATGAGCGATTGCAATTCTTCGTTGCCTTCGAAACGCTGAAAGTCGAAAAGCCTTTTTAACTTGAAAGCAATATCCATAATTTTTAACCTATCTTAGTTAAATTTTTATAGGGTGCAAGGGCTTGTTCGCATTTTTTATCGTAGCCGTTTTCAAAGAAAAAGCACTTCCATAAATCGGGAGCCCTTAAATCACCGTTGTGCGTAAGTCCGCCCAAGGCACGGCAGCCGCCACGGCAATAGGTGAGGTGAGAACACTCTGCACACTTTTTGTTTACCTTGAGCAGCCAAACGAAATTTTATGTGCTTCCATCCAGCCCGACATCTGCATACAAGGATACACCTCTCCGTTTGCCGCAACGGCTATCATTCCCCTGTTGCCCTGACACAGCGGTCGGGACTCCCTGTAGTTATCCAAACAGCCTCTCATAGGTGCAAGACAGTACGTCTTCCTCTGCGGGTCGATATCCATTATCTGCCAGAAGTCAACCGACATTTTATGGTTGCCCCCAATATATCCCTTAGCTATTGCAATGCAAGCCTCGTAATATTCGGGTACGGTAAACGACTGTCCTGCGGCGTTTTCCGCCCAACGGGTGGACTCGGTTGTGCAGATAACCCTCGTGCGTTCCACACCCAGACCGTCGAGATATTCAAGGCTCTTTAAAATACTGTCCTTATTCTTGCGGTTGATATTGGTCTGCACCTTTACCCTGAAACCGTTCTCCACGCACAGCTTTATTGCACGGATTGCGTCCTCTTCCGCACCCTCTCTATTCCTCATCCAATCGTGATAGCCGAAGCCGTCAAACGAAATTTTGATTAAGGGATAACAGCCTATCTGTTTGAATTTATCGAGGGCGTTTTGGTCTATGTAAAAGCCGTTGGTGTTGAGCTCAAAAACGTACATACCACGGCTATATATGCCCTGCAATATCTCAAAGAAATGCTTGTGTGCCATGGGCTCGCCGCCCGTTATGGTAAAGCCGTTAATACCGCACTTCTGCGCTTCGTCCAATAGGGCGTTCGCCTCTTCAAGCGACCACTCGCTCTGCAACGGTGCATTGTCTTTCGCATTGAAGCAGTGCAGACAGTTATAATTGCACCTGCCCGTTATCATCCAATTCATAGAGGGCATATAGCGGTTGTCGCAAAATAGCGGCTTTTGCCAATCGGAAAGCGTTTCCTCGCCCCTCTGGACGGGGAATATCATTCCCCTGCGTTCAAGGCTTTTTACAAGCTCACACTCCTCTATTTCGTGCAGACCGTCGCATAAGGACAGTAGTTCAAACTCTTCTCTTTTTAAGCCGTGTGCCGTGCGATCGTGCCTTACGTAATAGGCATAGGGCACCAACCGCCACGAACGCAGGGCAATGTTTTTGGATAGTATATAGTACATTTATTTTTCCAGGCTATCTATCTTATCAAGCCAATTTACGTCTTGATCGAAAAGAATAGTTTCGTTATACATACCCAAAGCTATTAGTCTATTTATGTACGCTAAATAGCCTCTGGCATTTAATCTTAAACGAAGGAACTTATCCCTACTGATTTTACCGCCATAAAACATATCCAGCAATATCTGGCAATAATCGTTAACCGACTTGTTTTCCGCCTCCAGCTGTCCGCCGTTTACTTCGGCCAAAAAATCGTCGGAAAGTTCGTACAAATCATTAACATCGTTGAGATTGTCTGTAACTAATTTTTTTTCTTTCATGGTTTATTCTCCTTTGGCTTTCGCCTTTAATTTTTCTTTCACATATTTATACTCGCCGTTTTGCTGATTTGCGAAAAATTTTTAAAAATTTTTAACCGTTATCTTTATCCAGCCTCTGGCGTTCGACAAGCTCGTAAAAATATCCTTTCTTTTCAATTAGCTGGTCATACATTCCGTCCTCGCAAATCTTACCGCCGTCCAAAACTATTATTCTGTCGCACTGCTTTATAGTGGAAAGACGGTGGGCAATTACGATACGGGTACACTTTAATGAGTCCAACGCCTCGGAGACCTTTTTCTGCGTTATATTGTCGAGCGCGCTGGTTGCCTCGTCGAACATTAAAATTTTAGGGTTGGGCGCAACGGCACGGGCAATCATAAGCCTCTGCTTCTGTCCGCCTGAAATTCCGCCCGAACCTTCGCAAATCATAGTGTGCATACCCATAGGCATTGCTCTAATATCGTCCGCAATGTCAGCAATCTCTGCCGCCCTCCACGCATCTTCTTGAGTAAGGCGGGGTGCGGATATAACAATATTGGAATATATGTCGCCCTGGAAGAGCTTGCCGTTCTGCGTAACCACGCCTATCTTTTTGCGTAAACTCTTCAAATCGACCGTGGCTATATCCTTACCGTCGTAATATATGGCACCCTTTTGCGGTTTTTCAAAGCCTAACAGCAGCCTTAGCAGCGTGGATTTGCCGCAACCCGTCTTGCCTACAATGGCTACGTACTGCCCTGCGCCTATCTTTAAACTCAAGTCGTCCAAAACCAGCGGCGAATTGTCGTTGTATCTAAAGCTTACGTTGCAAAGCTCTATCCCGCCCGTAAGCGAGGTCATACTAAGCTTTCCTTCGCAAACTTCGGGCACGGCATCTAAAATGGGTTTAACCATCTCGATAATCGGCTTTATCTGCGCCGCCGTCAGACCTATGCCGGCAACGCTCATTAATGCACCCGAAAACATTCCGTATGCCGCATTGAACGCGGTATAATCCGCAACCGACACCTTTCCCGCTACTGCGAAGTAGTACATTACAAGGTAACGTTTTTTAACTCTATCTCGCCTTTAAGCTTGGCATAGCTCTCCTCATTGACGGAAGTTGAGTAGCAAACGTCGTCGGGGTACTGCATAACGTCCTCTACCCTCTCCATCTGGGTACGCATCTCTTGAATTGTCTGCCCTGCGGATATAAAGGTCATGGCAGGGGCGGAGAAGGAGCTTAACAGCCCCTGGAACGCCATAATCATACCGACGGTAAACGTACCCTGCATTGCAAACCATACCCCCAGGATAAGCACCGCTTCGCTTGTGACGGTGGAAATTATCGAGGGCAATAATCCGAGGTATTGGTTGAGCTTTGCGTACCTTACCTTTTGGGAGTTAACGCTCGCCTGGTAGCCTGCCCACCTCTCGAAAAAGCCGTTCTCCGCTCCGCTTGACTTTATGGTCTCTATCATCTCCACGCCTGCAACGGTCGCGCCTGCAAGCTTGCCCGAATCCCTCATCATAACACGGGTTATGTTAATGCGCTTTTTGGATATTACACCATCATTATGGCGTTTAACGCTAAGGGTGCAAAGGTGTTTACTATGATGTTAGCAATACCTGCGTTTGAACTCTGCCTGCCCTGTATATCGCCTGCAAGCCTCTGGGAGAAGAACTCCATAGGCAGATGCAGCACCTTCCATAAAAACGAGGAGCTGCCGACGGTTGCAAGTTTGCCGTTAATGCGGTTGTTGTAGTAGGTTTCAAGCACGGCGACGAATATCTGCAGCGCGAAGACGCACGCCAGTGCGATCATAAACGGGTAGAACCAATCGGGGTTTTCCTGCGTTAACAATCTGTCCATAAACACGCGTGAAAACCCGGGGGTTATAACGCCGATAAGCGCGGCAATAAGCGTGGTTACTACGACAAACGCCACCGCCGCCCTGGCTCCTTTAAGGCGGCTTAAGGCAAAGGCGGCAACGCTCTTCTTCTTGCCCGACGGAGTAAAGTCCTCGTTTGGCTCAAACATAAGGCATATGCCCGTGAAGGACTTATCGAAGATATCCATTGACACCGAATACGTACCCTTGGCAGGGTCGTTAATTACCGCCTTTTTGCCCTTGAAACCGCACAACACTACAAAGTGATTAAAATTCCAGTGAATGATACAGGGGAATTTTCCGTTGGCTTTTAAATCTTCGGGTTCGTATCTATAGCCCTTTGCGATAAACCCGTAGCTGCGTGCCGCAACCAGAATATTTTTTGCGTTGGAACCGTCTCTCGATACTCCGCAATCGCTCCTGACCTGCTCTAAAGGCACCCACTTGCCGTAGTAAGCCGCAACCATCGCAAGCGAGGCGGCACCGCACTCCAGTGCCTCCATCTGCATAACGACGGGGACTTTAGCTGCGCCTTTAACTAAAGGGCGTTTTATTTTTACACTCTTTTTCATGTCTTAAACACCCCTTAATTAAATACGAAGGACAGAGGGGTTACGCTGTTTAAAATAATCTGCGCCCTATAATCTCCCTCTGCAAGCTGTGCGTTTAAACGCACGACGTACACCCATTCGCCCATCTTGAGTTCGCCGACGTGCAGGGCGTATTCACTGAACTCCTCCGACACCGCTACAGGGCGTGTGGCAACCGAGGTTACGGTATAATCCTTGTCGTTAATCCGCACCGTCAGCTTTTCCTTGACGGAAGAGATATCCTCCTCCTTGACGTAACACACCGTCTCGCCGTTTTCGCATACAGCTACCACGTTGAGCTTGGTTTCAAGCTTGCCGAAAAAGCCCCACACGCAAAAGCCGACAAGCAGGATAA
This sequence comes from Candidatus Coproplasma sp., assembly GCA_051884175.1. Lineage (GTDB taxonomy): Bacteria > Bacillota > Clostridia > Christensenellales > Borkfalkiaceae > Coproplasma. Next base: position 49,275 of record JBJEVD010000020.1, on the reverse strand, counting down.
CAATAGCCGCAAGCACCATCCATATGCCCGGACTGGTCACTTTTACATAGTCACTCAAGTCCTCGGGCGAGGACATTCTGTCTACACTCTTTTTTCTGAAAAGTTTATCGTTCATAATACCCCTCATTTTAACTTCATTATAACGTCTGACAGTATGCAGAAAGTATGCAAACCGCAGACTTTTTAAAAGGTACTTTTAAAAAAAATCAGTCTACTGCGGGATATCGGAAGAATAAACGCCACAAAAAAAGACACGGTAGCGTTGACCGTGCCTTAAAAAATTTATTAACTTTAATCCGCCGAATGGCTTACAAAACGTAGTAGTCCAGGTCGTACTTAACCTTGGATTTATATAAAAACTCTATGATATCACTTTCAAGCGATAATATCTGGTTGGGCTCTTCACCCTCTGCCACGATTTGCGGCACGACTACTAAATAGATTTCAGCGGAAAAATTCTGCTGAAGAGATAAAAGCTCTTCTTCATTGCCCAAAAGACCTTTAATCGTCTGCCTTATCATTACGTTGACGTCGACGTCATAGCTCTCGCACACGCCTGCAACGACGCAGTTTTTCTCCCGTTTGCAGGGGGTAAATTTGGAGATACACCCCATAATATTATCGAGATAACGCTCGTCGGCGGTAATTCTCAAGTAGGTCTTGCACTCGTTTTCACGTTTATTTTCTGCCATAATAATATACCTCTTTCGTATATTATATCACTTGTTTAGCTTAACTGCAATACTTTAAAGAAAACTCGGTTAAGATTAATTTATGAGGGTGGATACGTAGTAACGCCATAGTCCGTCTTTAAAGATGAATCGTTTGTTGTTACAGAAAGCGTAGCATCTGTAAGGTTGACTTCCGTATTTGCGGTATCGTAAATAGGATCTTTATAATAACACATTGCACTGCTTGTCATTAAAAAGTAAATCTGCACACCGCTATTATTCACGCCAGTTTCATTACGCACAATCTGAAACGCATAAAAATCTGATAAAGTGTCGTAATCTCCGTTTAATAAATAGACAAATCTGACGCTCTCTATTGTATAGGTTGTTTCAGTCTCGCCACCGCTGCTGCCGCCCTCTGCGCCGTTAGCACCTATATCGAGGTACATAAGGTACGCGGAATAGTTTGAACTGACACCGCCTAAACAGTAATCACCTGCAGTCAAAGGAATTTCAGCATAATAAGCAGTACCTGCGGCAATATGACTGTTATACCAACTTTTATCATATACTTTTTTATATTCAGTTGAAGAATCAAGATTATATCGAATATCTTTGCTGTTACTATTATTTACCCAAATGCTTGTAATTTCTTCAATACTACTAATCGTACTTGATAAGGTTTCTCCACTAACATTATTTCGATTTACTTTATACAATGAAAAAGCCTCTTGCGTAATACTTGTAGACGATTCGTATCCACCCAAAACAACCGTCATATATCCCGATTGGCGAAGATTAAAATTTATTGAGGAGTTAACAAATTCGTACAAATCATACTTAGTTCCATCTATAGTTACATTTGAACCTTGAGTATGTGCATTGGTATTTATTGCATTCACAAAATGCAAGCCGTAAATCAAATCCTTTTCTAACATTACTCCAAATTGGTCTCTTACATCTTTATACCTTACAAAATTTTCCGACGAAACACTTTCGTTATTTAAAACAGCATTTGATGTCTCTTGACTGTTATATTGGTCAGTAATTCTAAAAAAAGTTCCACCTATATTTGTTAGCAGATCAAGATTGGTACCCTCATATGTTACTTTATTACCATAAACGCTGTTGGTATACCCACCAGATTCGTAACTAAACCTTAGAGACTTAAAAATAGTTTTTTGATTTGTTGAAACACTACCGCCATAGTTTAAAGGTTGTATTTGTAATTGAACATAAGCTGAAGATGCCGTGTCACTACTTGCACCACCTACAATATATCCTGTATTGCTATTAGAGATAATTTCAGAAGCTGAGCTTAAATAATTTAAGTTGCTATGATAACCTGTAGGTTTTTTATCTGTCCAGCCTTCAGTTGTTCCCAGAGTTATTTCAGTATCACTATCTAACCCCATTGCTGTTAAATCTACATTTAAAGGCAAATACGTATGATTCAAAAGGTGACTAGTAAGTGTATATGTTGTCCCTAAAAAACCACTCTTCCAATAGAATTCTGTTGATAATGTTGTCGGTGTTGCGCTATATTTATAAGTATTAATATTAAAACTCGTACCCGCAGTATAGCACGTTTGGCTTGCATTATTATAGCCTGTATTCTCATTAACCATATAACGTTGTATACTTGGCGTAGCACCTACCGTATTAAGCATACGAGAAGTCATATAGTTGACACGGCGGCTTAATAGTTGCATATCGATACTGCCGCCGAAGCCTGCGCCCTCTTCGCTGCTGCCGCTTTCCGTATCCTTCCACCCCGTGGAATTCTTATCAAAATCGCCAATCAACGAATAGTTTGAATGGGCAGAATACGTACTATTCAGCTTATCTGCTTTGCTGCCTATCGACACCATAGAGCGGTAAACGCCAACGTTATTGACGTTTCCGCAGACGTAGCCTGCAAACAGACCTATCAACGTGTTTTCAGTACGGGTACGCACGGTTAAATTATCGAGGTACAGATTTGAAACGCTTACGTTTTTAGGGCAGGTGTCGGCACCGGGATAATGCCCGATAACGCCAAAAAAGCCCACGATATCCGTATATCCGTTACCGATTGCATTTTCACTTATATTTTTCGGTACGGGCGAAACTTCGTTGGGCTTTGAGCTATCTGCTTCAACGTTTGAAACGGTTAGATTGGATATAGTTTTTTTATTCCCGTCCAAAATGCCTATAAACGGTTTAGCCTTTGTGCCTATAGGCGGAAGGACGTAGCCCGACATATTTAAATTATCGGTTATCTCAAAATAATACTGCGTAGAACCGAAATACCCGTTGTTCTGTAGCCAGGCGAGATTGTACAAGTGATTGGGTCTGTTTATTTCAAACGCCTTTTCTTTTGTCAACCCGTCGCCTGAAGCAAAATAGCTTGAAAGAACCGAACCTGTGTAATTCGGCTGAATTTGCGTGCCTACGGTCAGCCAGCCGAACACGGCTACCGCTGTAGACATTAACGCAATTATTAAGGCTAATACGCTTAAAATAATTTTCTTCACTATTTTGCACCAACATTATGATACGGAGAAACTGAAGTCGCAGTCGAAAGTAATATCTGTAGAACCGCTGAAAACGCTGTTGCCGATATTATGGCTGATAATTTCGTCTATTGCGTTGACGTTATACTTAATGACTATGTAGACAGCTTTACTGCCCGTGCCTGTAAGCGTATGCGTTTCGCCGAGCGAGACAGAGCTTGAAAGCGTTTTTTCCTCTGTTACAAAGGAATAATCCGTAAGTGGGTCGGGGGGTGTAAGTTTAACTAAAGCAACGCCGTCGGTGTCGGTATCTTCCTCAATTATCGCAGAGTCCGTGTCGGAGTAATAAATTTCAAAAGCCACTACGCTGCTCATCGAATTACCCGTCGCAGCAAGTTCCTCTGCTTCATCTGCCCCGAGATAACCTTTAGCGGTGGTATATGCATTTACTGTTACACTGTCCGTTGTCGATGTCAGGTTAATTTTAACGACAATCTGATAATCATTGTTTTCCGAACTGTCGTATGTATCCATTTCGGTGCTTGTGCTTTTTTTGAACGTGTAGGAATTACCGCTTTTCTCTTTGAACTTGAAATATTCCGTCGAGCCGACTACGCTTTCATCGACTTTTATGGCGACTTGCATACCGTCTGCGGAGACAAGATTGTTCTTTGCAAACCAGGCGTAAGCGTTATCCTGCACCAGAAAAACAACCGCGGCAACGGTTAAAATTACCGCCAATGCGCAGACGGCAATAAGCTTTATTAAGTTTTTTAACCTGTCTTTAGACATATTGCGCCCCGCATTTTATTTCTTTACGGGCGGCGGAGTTTTCTAAGAAAATAAAAAACCGCCCCCCATTAAACGTTTGGGTAAGCGGTGGCTGGCTATCCTTTCGGACCCTATAGTTTTGCGTCGCCGAATTTCTTCGGGTTTGCCTTTTCGCTGATTTTTACTTTTAATATATTATATTAAAAGTAAAAAAATATGTCAATGTGCGTTTTGTGAAATTTTTTACAGACAATTTTTTGATACTTTTTAACATTTTTACGCAAGAGAAAAACGCATTGCTCGCTGAAAAATGAAAAATATATATATTTTTCCGTACTAAATTCACCCTTGCTTTTAACGGTTATTTACTTCGCCCTCAACCGTTTGCACCCTTGTAAAGGATAAGTTACCGCCCCTGCTTTGGTTATCCAAGGGCGGTAACGTACGTTTAACGTCATTCAAAATCAGAACAACTGACCGGGGAGTTTTAACTTTTTCTTGGGAGGGAATTGACTGTCAAACTCCTCCACTTCCCTTTCGTCTACAAGATAGCATTGCGGCGTGGAGTACTCGCCCTCGACCCCGTCCAAAAAGCCCTCTTTAAGCTCCTTGCACAAGAAGAAAGAGGCGTCCTCCCCCTCGGGTAAGCCGTGGTAGCGTATGCCGTATTCGCTTGCCTGCTTGAAACCGCACTTTGAGTAAAAGTCAATATTGCCTTCAAAGCAGACTGCACCGCAGCCAAGCTCCTTCGCCTTTTGCAATGAGTAGTCAAGCAGCATCTTACCGTAACCCTTACGCTTAAACTCCGGGGCGATACATATAGGACCCATAGTCATAATTTCCACGTCTTTCCCGTCGTTCGCCCGGATATATGCCTTAACGAATACGTTCTGCCCTATAATTTTTCCGTCCTTTTCCATAACGAAAGAAAGCTCTTTGACAAAGTCGGGGCAGGTGCGCAAAGTATGTAAAAGATAATGCTCCGAACACCCCGGGCGGTAAACGTTCCAGAAGCTCTCCCTTACAAGGGTTTCGACTTCGCGAAAATCTTCAGCCCGCTCGGGGCGTATCGTTACGTTGCCGTCCATATTAATTGGAACGCATTTCGATGAACTTTTCGAGGGTCATCATACCCTTAGCCAGCATCATAAACCTGTCGTTATACCTGTCCGTCGTGGAGAGCGCAGTGCTCATCATATCCATAAAGAAGGGTTCGCCGACTTCGCAGCCGCAGTAGCTGGTAGTAAGGCGGAACCTTATCTCGCCGTCGTTGATATCGAAGTCGAACGAGCCGTTAACCATACCGTAGTTAGCTACGCAGACGGCTATAGCCATATCAACCCTCTTATCTTCAGGCGTTTTAAAGGGCATAGGAGAAAGGAAGGTTATAACTTCTCTCTCGGCATCAACCTCGATAATGAAATTCATATCGATATCGTCGCCGGAGCAGGATGAGACAATCGTAAGCTTTTCCGCCTCCTCCCTGAACTTCCAATCCTTGGCTTTTAATGCCCTGACCATTGTTGCATAGACCTTCTTTGCCTGTGCCTGTAAATCTGCCATAATACGTTCTCCTTTTTTATTTTTTTAGCAACTGAACTTGCTTTGATTTTTGTTTTTTTAAGTAGCTTACTCAACGAAACAGTCTTTAAGAATCTCTTCGATTTCACTTCCCTTCAAGGCGTTTTTGCTCATCAATTCCTCAACGAGGCGATCAACCGCTTTTTTATTCCTTTCGATAATTGCCTTTGCGTTGGCAAACTCCTCGTTAAGCCTTTCGTTTGTGCGCATAATTATCCGTGAATAATAGTCTGAGCCGGTTATTGAAGCGAAGTCGAGGGCACACAAACCTATCTCCATACCGTAATTGCAGATCATTGCCTGCATGATTGCGGTTGCCGTCTGCAAGTCACCGCTTGCACCCGACGATAAACCGTCCTCTTCTCCGTAATAAACCACTTCTGCCGCTCTGCCGCCGAGAGCCGTCCTGACCCTTGCAAGCAGCTCCTGCCTGGTATATGTAGCCTTCTTTTCGTTATCGCCGTGCTGCATATATCCGCCGTGATCCGCCCTGGCTACTATCGTCAGATAGGAGGGCTTTTCGCCCGAAGCCCGGCACACGACGGCGTGACCTGCCTCGTGCCTTGCAGTACGCAAAAGCTCGGACTCATCCCACTTTTTAACCTCGCCGTTGCTGAACGTTTCAAAAGCTTCCTCCAACACCTTGTCCGAAAGCTTGCCGTCGTCGGACTTAATTACGTTGCGGAGAGCCAGCTCGAACACCGAATCCAACTCCGCAAGGCTTGCACCTGTAGAGCGCAACGCTAAGTTTTCAACTGCGTCCCTGGTTATGCAATGGTTCTTTATCTTAGAAATTCTTAAATCTATAAACTGAGTTCTCTCTTCCCTGTCGGGCAGGTCGATATAAATCCGCCTGTCAAACCTACGCAGCAGGGCAGGGTCAAGACTTCTCGGTCCGTCTTTATCGACGCTGAAGTTGGTTGCAGCCAGCACGAAAACGGGTCTGTCCTTATCGGTGCTGAAGCCGTCCATCTCGGTTAAAAAGGCTGTAAGCACGTCGGAACCGCTTGCCTCTAAAGAACTCTGTCTGTTCTTTGCGATTGCGTCTATCTCGTCAATAAACAGTATTGACGGCGCGTACTTGCGTGCGGTGGCAAACAGCTTATGCACACTTTCCACGCCCTGACCAACGTATCGTTTTAAGAACTGATTGCCTTCAGCCCTGATAAACGTCACGTTGGACTCGCCCGCCATCGCCTTTGCAAGCAGCGTTTTACCCGTACCGGGAGGACCGTAGAGCAAGATGCCCTTGGGTGCCTTTATGCCCCTTTTAACGTACTTGACGGGGTCCTTTAAGTAGTCGATAAAGTACTTCAGCTCGCCCTTTGCGTCCTTCGCGCCTATGACGTCGTCAAAGCGTACCGAGGGGCGGGAGACGTCGTTTAACATACCCTCGTTGTCCTCTGCGTCAACCGCTGTGACGAGCTTTAAGTCGTAGAGGGATATCGTGGCCTCTTTGCCATTATTTTTAACCGTCTGCACCGTCCCGAAAGACAGGACTTTGTTTGCCCTTGCAAGCGAGGACATACTCTTTTTTAAATGTGCAGCGAGCGAAATCTGTTTTATAAATTGCCTGGTCTCGGTTACTGACCATGCCTCGTCGAACACACCGCTTGCACCTGCGGTAGTAAGCGACTGTATCTCCTCGTCGCTGAACTTATCCTCTTCCGCCTGCAGGATATACACGGGGATATTGGTGCGGGAAGTGAGATAATCGAAGAAATCCATACCCATGGAATGGAGGTCCTCACGGTTCAACATCTCCCCGAAGCCCCTCGTATTGTAGGTTATATCGCACAGCGCAAGCGTCACGTCGTTAGTGTCGATAAGCTCCTTTGCCTCTCGGATATTATCTGCGTTCAAAAGGTTGACGCCGGTTAACTTTTTGCCCAAGGCTGCAGCTTTGCCCTTATCTGCAAAGACAAGCACACTCGTCTTACCCTTGTTTTTAAACAGGGCGCAAACGTCCGAATCCTGCGAAGGGGATAGGGTGAAGTTTACCGATTCAAGTGCGGATACCCTGCTGAAGTTGCCGTCAGACTTCAAAAGCCTTAACAGCTCGTACACCTCGTCATAGATAAATTTAACGCTCTTTGCTTTAATGGTTCTGGCGTCTGCCTTACCGCCTTCGCCGAACAATACTGCATAGGGAATGGTGTTATCGAAAGTGACATTAACCCCCATACTGTCGCCAATTGCCCGACATTGCTTTTTCATCTCGCCTTCGGCTATTCTCAACAGGAAATCACCCTGCATGCGGTTGAACATAACCACGTTGCCGGAGGCAAAACGCGAGCATATCGCGGTGGGGAACAGCGGTGCGTTCGTCTCGGGATTTACCTCTGCGCCAAGTGCCTTTAATATGGTCTTTTTAGGCGTGCTGACGAGGTTAACCGACTCGTCCTCATACAGACGTTTACCCGCGTTGGTCGTTAAAATTATTATTGCGTCTTTAAACGATACCTCTTCATCTGTGTAATTATCCCTCAATCTGCCCGCGTCGAGCATCTGCAGGAAGAGGTAGATTACCGAAATGTGTGCCTTTTCAATCTCGTCGAACAGCAGTACGCAATGGGGATTTTCTTCGACGAAGCTCGTCACGTTGCCCTTTGCTCCGTTCTTATACACCTTGTCCGAACCGCAGAATTCTAAGCTCGCTTCCTTGTGGTTATACTCGCTCATATCAAACCGCTTGAAGGGAAGCCCCAACGCCTTTGCGGCAAGTTCGGATAAATAGGTCTTACCTACGCCCGGAGGACCTGCAAACAGAAAGGTTGCCCTGGGTTTATCCCTGTCTTCAAACACGGTTGCCGTCAATTCGGCTTGGAAGAAGCCCGACACGAAAGAGGCTATGGCATGATCCTGACCGAAAATATTTTCGGATAAGACGGTGCGAACCTTTTCCACCCTGTCCATCACCTCGGACATAGTGGGCTTTTCTTTATTTTCATTATTTTCTTTAGGTTTCTCATCCTCTTCAACGATGCCGAACAATTCATCGAGCAAAGTGTCAAGATCCTCTGCTTCTTCGTCATCGCTTTGAGTTGACGTTTCCCTGACCATACGGCTTTCGACTGCTTCACTCTCCGCCTCTCCATCCGACGCAGGGTTGCCTGAAAGCACACTGCTGATAACCCTCGTCGGCGAGGCAAGTATACGGGTGCAGAGGTCAAGGCAGGTTACGGTTACGTCCTCCTCTTTATAGGAAAAGAGGTCCAGCTCCCTCATAATCTTTCTGAACAACATGGAATCCAGAAAATCATGGTTGTCCTTTTGGGCAGCCTCTTCCATACCCTTTAAAACGGTTGGAATATCTATCTTTTGTTCCTTGAGATACTTGCTTGTCGCACTGATTTCCTCCATTACCTCAACGACGTTATCTAAGCCTATTCCACCTATCTTTACACCGGAGAGCAGGAGTTTAAGCACCTCTGTAAACAAGGCGTTCAAGGACGGGGGAACCCTATCCTCACCGCCGTAACGTTCAAACACTATTTCAAGCAACTTACTTCTTTTGTTCATATTCACCGCCAAAGGTTTAACCGCCGTTAAACTCGTTTAATTTTTCATAAGTTCAATGCCTGACCGCTTCGGAAAGGCTTATATAAAGATTATACTACACATTTGTATTATTTCAAGAGTATTTTTTAATTTTTTTTGTTAAAATTTCTAAATTAAGCCTTTGAAAAGCAGGCTGAAAACCATGTAAAAAAATTAAGCCGAATTGTTGAATTTTACTCTTTAATCTGCTATAATATCAATGCGGTCAAAAATACTGTGCCGCATACGCGCAAGGAGGACGGCATATGCCGACTAAAATGACTAAGGAAGAGGCTCTGGCTGAAATGCGTATGCTTGAAGAGTTCGGATTCAACACTATGATTTACAGAAATCACAAGGGCGAAATCTGCAGTAAAAAGTCACGCGCAAGATATTCTCCTTCACGGTTTGAAAACCCGGAGCTTTTATCCGACAGGGATTTCATGTCCGAGGCGGTCAGAATAAACGGGAATATCCTTGAGATAGCGGCAGAGCCGCTGCGCTATGACAAGGAGCTTCTGCTTGCCGCCGCATCCAACAGCGATTGGCTGCAATGGGGGATAGAGCTGCCCGAAGAATTGCTCTCGGACGAAGCCTTTATGGTGCGGCTGTTGAGCGTAAACGGGGAGTTTATAAGGCAGGTCGATTTCAAAGACTTTGCTCCTTTTACGGAAAGGGAGAAAAAGCTGATTGCCGCCGCAGTATCCTGCGATTACCGAACCTGCGGATACGTGAAAACGCGATTGAGATTCGAACTAATTCCCGAAAACAGGGGCTTTGCTTTCGAACTGCTGGCAATCAACGGTATGACGCTGCTCTATATGGGTAAAAAGCTGAGGGACGATGAAGAAATCGTCCTGAAGGCGGCGGAGAATACTTACCGTTCGTTTGAGTTTGCCTCTTACAGATTGAGAAACGACGCGGACTTTGTCCTGCGGATATTGGAGGTCAACCCCTCCTGCCTTGCGTATGCGCCAAAGAGTATGCGCGAGGACAGGGAGCTGGTTACGCGGCTTATGCAGAAGAATGCGTTCGTCTACCGCTACGCGCTGGGCGAAATGAAAAGCGACGCTTCCCTTGCCCTTCAGGCGGTTAAAGCCGCGCCAAAGCTGTACGATTATCTGAACGTCGGAATGAAATGCGAAAACGTCCGTTTCCTTGAAGGAATAGACGAGTTCGTCGAGGACGAACTCGCGCCGCAGGAGATAAGGGAAAAGCTCAAAGCCTGCCTACAATCCAACGACGGCTACCGCAGGTGGAAGGCAAACCGCTAAAATTCAATTATAAGGAGTAAACCCGTGGAAGAACAAAAAAAGCTTACGTATTATCTGTTTAACCATCCCAACGTCACTAACAAAACCGTCCTGCTGTTTGCGTACGGAGATTTCTATGAATTTTTCAGAATGTACGATACGGGCAGCGGACAATGGGAACGCTCCAAGCTGTCCTTTTCCAATATGATACACGATTACCGGTATAGGGAAATCAGCGAAGAGGAAGCCGCGGAAATTACGGGCGGCAGCCTGCCTAAGGACGACTATAAAAGGTATTGCGATCTTTTATCGGGTAATAACTGACGGCATACAGCCCCGAGCGGAAAATATTTCCTCTCGGGGTAATTCTTTTTCAGTCTCCGCACGTTTTCTTATGAATTACAAAGTACATACCGGGGGTTAAATTCTTAAGCTCGTAAACCACCCTTTCGTAGAGTTGAACCATTGCCCTGTCGTGGGTATCCCTCACCCCGTCAAGGCGAATCTCCGCTTCCCGTATAGCCTCGCCAAGCTCCTCGTTGGCTATTACTATGGCGTTAAACCGTTCCTTAAGGGCGTGCATAAACTCCTCTTTATTTTCCCACAGCGAACAGTCCGGCTTTTTATCCGCGGAAATCGGCTGTAGCTTTTTATCCCTCACGGCTTTGATTACGGCAATAAGCTCCCCCGCGTCGGGAAGCTCCCGTTTCTCTTCCTCCCCTTCTTCCGAAAAGTCGAGACCGCCGTAGAGCCTGTCAAACTGCTCGCGGCTTAACAGAACTTTATCCCCTCCGATGCCGTCCGACTGGGTTATATAGTCCTTACTCCGCATCCAATCGATTATTTTACAGGCTTCCATAAACCCCGTATTGAACTTGCGTTGAATGAGCGAAGGTGCCACCCTCTTGTAATCGACGCAGAAATTAAGCACTCTGAGGCACAATTTGTAGTCAATTACATTCTCTTCCTCGTCGTCGTCTTCATCTTCGTCTTCATCTTCGTCTTCTTCATCTTCGTCTTCATCTTCGTCTTCTTCATCTTCCTCGTCTTCTTTATAACCGGCGGCAGCCCGCATCCTTCTCAACAGTTCTTGCCGACGTTGCTCCAACTGCGCCAGACGCTCGCGCCTGTCTGACGCGGAGCCGCGGAAAGTTTTATCGTCCGACGAAGTGTTTTCGTCCGTCTTTTTTTTACAGCTGACGAAAGTTAAGTTCTCTTTAAGCTCAACCGCGCCTGCCTCTTCCAGCTCGGCAAACAGCCTCCTCGCCTCTTTATACCCTAGAGAAAACTTTATCTGCACTTCGGGAACGGTTACTCCGTCTCTACCCTTTATGAATTTTTCAAGTCTTTTAATATCCATATATCACCTAACGAACTCCGTTAAAAGTCAAACGGCCGCCTATTCCTTAACGCGTTGCCCCTGTTAAAGGTGTAGATATACTTTTTGTCCAAGGGGTTTAACGGGCAGACGTAATCTTTATCGGACGAGAGCTGTAAATTACAAAATTCTTTGCAGAGGAAGTAACGCTCCATTCTGGAGAACAGCACGTAGCCGCAGTTTGCCTCAGTTACTATACACTCCCCGGGCTTGAGATTTGCAAGCATACTTCTGGGTACGAGGGGGATGGTCTCTATATCGTAATTGTCAATCTCCTCCTTGCTTCCGTTCAACGCGCTTCTGGGCGAAATTCTCGTCATATTGCCGCACTCCTTGCTGAAAAGCTCCAGCGTGGCAGGGTTGTTGCTGCCGAGGAATATATGTACGTTAAGGTTATCCCTTATTATCTCCGCAGTGTTCTTCCCGTACACGTTGTCGAGCTGGGCATAGCTCTGCAACACTATATCAAACCAGATATTTCGCCCTCCGCAGGCAGAAATTACGGTATCGAAATCGACAATCTTGGGGAAGTTGCCGAACTCGTCCAAGATAAAATAGAAGGGTACGTCCAGCTTTCCGCTCGGCATATCGTTTGCGTAGTTGATAAGGTAGGTATAGGCGTTTTGAACGAAGGTGCTTATTACCTGATAATACACCTTGGTTTCGTCGGGGTAGCTTATGAATACCACCGTCGGTTTATCCGAGGCAAGCCTTGCCATATCAAAGCTTGAACAGGCTGTAATAAGCCTTATAGTACTGTTTCTGTAAGCCTGCAATTTGGCGTTAAAGCAGGAAATTATACACTGCCTCGTTCCGCTTGCGTTCTCTATCGTGCCCCTGGCGTAATTATATGCCCTTGACCCGTTCCCCCTGCTTGAGAAATATTCGTTATTATCGTAATGCTCGTCCTCGGTGAGGAAGTCGGTTATGGTGAACATAGTATTGAAGGAGAAGGTGTCCTCGCAAATCGCCGTCCTGCCCTCCTTGGGGGAGCTGTCCTCCAGCATAGCCCAAAGGTGCGCCTTGCCCCATTGACGGGGAGCCTCGTTCCAATACTGGTCCTTGCTATCGTCCTGCGGAATTATCGTGAACATAAGCTTGTCTATATCGCTGTCCACGTCGGCAAGCAGCAGGTTTCTCATCTCCTCGATAGCATCGTCCAGGGCAGACTGCTTTTCGTAGATTACCCCGTGAAATCTGTTCCTTGCCCCTTCAGCCGTTTCAACCGCCTCCACCTCGTCTTCGAGGTTTATCGCCCTCTGATATTTTTTGAATATGGGCGTTAACGGGTTCCATAGCTCGCTGTGGGAGTAATCCCTTAAGTTGAGCATAAGCACGTCGTAGCCCTCGTCTTTGAGAAGCGAAGCAAGCAGTCTGTACAGCTCGCCTTTAGGGTCGGAGATTATCATACTGCGTTTAACCTGCTGTTTGGCAAAGGATATTATCTGGGGAATTACGCAGGAAGTCGTCTTACCCAACCTCGTTGCGGCTATGGTCAATATGTGGTTCTCATCTTCCGAATAGGTCTGTATAAGCTCCCCGTCGACGTACCTGTCAGCCTTGAGTACGCCCTTTACGCACAAGTTGCCGAGCTGCTTATACTCCACGGTGTTCCCAAAGTCGACGGGCATATCGCTATAGCGTATAAGACGGGTATTCTCATACCCCTGTAATATGCTGTTACTTGCTTTCATCGTTTACACCTCCGAATCCGTAGGAATTGCTTCCGCCCGTGTTTTTGTCCAGATAAGGTCTTACTATATCCATATTGAGGTGAAGCTTTGCGCTTACCCTGCGGTTTTCGCGGATTACCTTATCGAGTATCTTCTCCGCAGTTTCTACAGGCAGAGAACAAAGCCTTTCGGTTACATCTCCTGCAACCGTCACCTCTTCGATATTGTAATCGGTGCGTTTTCTCTCTACGACTTCGTATATAGCTTCAGGCTTTTCAGCCGCTTTAAGGGGGGCAAGCTCTACTATCTCAACGAGGTTTTTTAATTTTTTGGCGTTCTCCCTGTCGCATACGCAGATGGGCAGAACAGACGACAAATCAAGCGTGACGGTGGGCTGATAGAGGCGGAATTTACGCCTGTTCTCACTCTTTAACAACGCCCTCGTCAACTCTATCTCTCTTTCGCTTATCTCACCTTTTAGCACTAAGATATACGCGTTGTTCTTCTTTTCGTTAAGGCACCTTACGAACACGTTGTTTTTGGTAGGCTCGAAATCGAAATCTCTCAGCTCGCCTACCGCGATACGCTCTATATGCGTCGAAGGCAACGCCCTCTCTATTGCCTCCACGTACCTGTCAAGCACGTAGTCCGAATCCGAACAAAGGCAAATAGGACGGAAGGAGTCCAAAGAACGCAGATCGCTGCCGTAAAGTCCGCATAGTACGCCGTCTATCTCCTTTTGCCTGTTCAAAAACATACCGGCGATTGCACGTTCGTCTACAGCCATATCGGCATATTTAAGGCGTAATGGCAGATCGCAGGTCTCGGAAATAGCCTCTCTGTTTTCAGAAAAGAGAATTTCCTTCTTGTCCTTGATGCCTATCGCATCGCTGAATATTATCCTGGCGTACATAGGGTCATACGTATCCTTATTGAGCTTGTTGGCGTTTATCGCCCGGCGAATGAGCGCGACCTCTTCGTCGCACCCCTCCGCGCTTACGCCGTACCTTTCTGCAATTATCTGAGGTAAAAAAACGTAGGGCGTATTTCTCACCGAGGCGTTTAAAATCTTAAGAAGCTCGGTTTTATCCCTATCGGAATAGGCGAACATGGCAAGCGCGGCGGTTACGTCGCCCCACTGCATTGCCTTTATCAGTTGGTTAACTCCGCCCTCTCTTTCTCTTGCAACGAGGATACCCTCGCATTTAAGTATGCCCGTTATCCTCAGTGCAAGCGTGTTTCCGTTCTCTGCTCCGCCCATAAGCGTCTTTACAACCTGAGTCTGCGTCGACTCCCTGCCTGCAGTTATTCCGTATTTAGCGGCAGTCATTATGGCGTTGCCCTTTATTGCAATAAGCTGTTCTTCATCCTCGGTGTAACCTTGTTCGTTGCCGACGAGTCGGTTATACTGCTTGATACGCTTGTAGCGTTTATAACCCTCCTCCGTCTTTATCTCCCCGACCGCCTCGCTTTCGGTCAGGCGGAACAGCCCGTCCGTTTGACCTTGAGGCAGGCAAAAGATTTCGCCTAAAATCGTAAACAGCCTTTCTCTGTCGTAAAACTCACCGAGCATTGCGTCGGCGAGAAAATATTCAAATAAAAAAGTTTCGGTTAAACAGTTAAACATTCTAATTCTCCTTCGCTTTGTTTTTTCCGGGTATAACCATGTCTATAATACCGTAGGAAAGAGCCTCTTCGGCGGTCATTATGTAATCCCTGTCGGTATCCTTTTGTATGGTCTTTATAGACTTACCCGTATTTTCGGATAGAATTCGGTTAAGCCTGTCACGCGTTTTCTTGATGTGGTCTGCCGCAATTATGACGTCGCTTGCCTGTCCGCTTGCACCGCCTAGAGGTTGGTGGATGAGTATCTCGCAGTTGGCGGTTGCTGTGCGCATACCGCGGCTGCCTGCCGAGAGCAAAAACGCCCCCATGCTTGCACACATACCCAGCCCCACCGTTCTTATCTTCGCCTCTATGTAGTTTAAGGTATCGTAGATAGCCAGCCCGTCCGTCACGCTGCCGCCGGGGGAGTTGATCTGAATAGTGATTATTCTCTCTTCCTGCGGTACGCCGCCGCGCTTGAACTTATCGTCAAGGTACTGCAACTCGCTAGTAACCAGATCTGCCATAGGTGTGTCTATCACACCGAAAATATTGATTGTGTTCCTCTCCAACGCGTAATCGCGCGAGAATAATTCCTTAGGTTCCATCCGTCTCTCCTCCTTGTTGTGCTTTAATAAATTTATCTGAAATGATTATACAATACCGTTGTTATAAAACCCGTCATATTTAAAATGACAAAAAAAGTGCGGCAGGGCTTACCCAGCCCGTCGCACTTTAAGTCGCATAAAACCTATTTGCCGTTAACCGTCCGATATTTCAGCAGGCAAACGTCTTCAAATTATACTCCGACAATACGGCGTCAATCGCTTCGATATCGTATATCCCGTGCTCTACGCAATATTGCAAAGTTAAATCGAATTTGTTGTTCCTGCGGATATATCCTGCACTGAACAGCAATTCGTCTGCCTCAACCAGAGTACAGTGCAGACCTATTACTATCTGCCACACCATTTTTCTGGTGACGTTTTCACATTTGGTATCGGTTACGCGCGCAAAATCCTGCCTGCGCATAAGTGCGTTTTTGTAAACCTGCGGAGCGGTCATACCGTGCTTATCCATAATAGTATACACGGCGTCTCCGAAAGTTTTATCGCTTTTGTGCCTTCTGACAAACTTGTTCAGCATTGCAAGCTCGTCGTCGCTAAGGCACGCTGCTGAAGCTCCCCTGTTCTTCCTTGCTGCGGTGGGATCGTAAAACTCTTCGCAAAAGCACAAAAGCTTCTTCCTCTGAAGCTCGCCGCCCTCTAAAAATTGGCTGACAGCCCTGATTGCAGCCTTGCGTGAATTGTTGCCCAATTCGCCCTCTGCCGACAAAATACACTGTAATTTTGCCAGAGCCGCAGCCGCTATATTCTCCTCCGTTTCTTCCGTATAATTATTACTCTGAACGAAGGTATTTATTTTATTGAATAATTCTTGCTTCATTGAAGTTGTCCATCCGCTGTAAAAATAGATTATTTTAACTAAACGTATTTATATTGTAATACACTCTTTTTTAGAAATCAAGGAAAATAAAGGTAATATAGACATTTTTTATTGTAATATTTTCGTCAGTTCAACTTATGCAAAAAAATACGAACCGCTGTCTTTAAACGGTTCGTATAAATTAGTCTGTCCGGTTATCGGAAAGGACGCAGGTTAAATTGATAAGTCTTAACCTACGCCGATAATTTTGTCCTTTGCCTTTTCCCTTTCGCTGAGCTGCCCGTAGGGGATAAGGTCCTTATGCGTCTTTGCAATGTCGTCTTTGACGGGGTCGTAAATATAGCCTTCCGCACGGGTATACGCGTTCCAGCGGTTATGCTCAAGCATTTTATCCTGCAAATCGGGGATATCCATAAGCCCCAGCTGTTTGCGGTAATAGACGTGCAGAGCCTTGGAGATAGACGCCCTTCTGTAATACTCGTACTTATCGTAATTTGCCTTTTCTTTCTCCACCTCTTCTTCGCCCTTTGCCCATACAAGGTGATATTTCAAGCCCTCTGCTTCAAGCTCGCTCTGCTCTATAAAGGAGAGGGTGTACCGCTCCTTCATACTTCCTATAAACTTAATATCGTAGTCCACGCCCTTTATACTCTTTAAACCGCCGTTTTGGCTGAAGGTTTCGCTCTTTATAGAGCTGTAGACTATGGCGTAAATAGAGGGCTGAATTCTGTTAAACTTTATAGCGTCTCTGCTGAACTGCATACGCATACGCATTGCCGTTTCAATGTTAAGCTCGTCGTCGCCGAGGCATACGTACACGGTTGAGATATTCTTGACGGAGGAGAGTTCGTATAGGAAATCCTGACTCTTAACGTTGACGTTTTCATGGAAGAATATGTCGTAAAAGGGTTCGCCCTCTATCTTCATATGGTTATATTTAATCAGCTCGGGAGCAAAGCTCTCGATCTTCTTTTCAAGCTCGCCGTCCTCCTCAAAGACGTGAATTTGCAGAATATAACCGTCCATCTGACCGCACCAGCAAATTGCTTTGAGCAGTTCCGTGCCGTAATGACCTAAGCCGACTATAACTATACTTATAAGCTTTTTACCGTCCTTGGTCAAAGAGGTATCGAATATGGAATATCTGCGGAGGGTATCAATGGCAAAGTTCCTCGCCTTGCGCACCCTGCGCACGTGCATTTGCCCGTTATCGGCAGAGTTGAGCAGCACCTCGCTTTCAACGTTGCTCGACACGACGTATAAATGCGTATCCTTGGTGTTCAGCATTGGATTTTCACGGCAGCTTGAAATCATAGTTAGGGCTTGCTGAACGTTTGCGTCCTCGTTATCGCCAACGAAGTATATCTTGCGCTTAATGCCCTTGGATTTAGGTTTTAAACCTATTTCCGTCACGTCTTTTTTAAAGCAAATAGCCCCTAGCTGTTTCGCCTTTTCAACAAGCTCGTTCATCTCCTCTTCCTCTTTGTCGAAGACGCCGGCAAAGAGCACCGTCTTTCTGCCTTTAATTTCGGGATTGGTGAGTATATCCTCCGCTAAAGCTATAGAGCGTTCGTTGAGTTCAGACATAACGTAAATATCCGATTTAGGACTTAAACGATACTTAACCGAAGCCGATACGTTTTTAAAAAACGACAGCGCAAAGCCTGCGGTAAGCACGGGGGCTATGACGAACAGCATAGCCGCATACAGCGAGAACGCCTTCTCAAGAGCCGCCGAGACGGTGGCACTGTTAACCGACGTTTGAATAATTTCAAAGTCACCGTCCAAGATGAACAACCTCATCGTGTTGTGTATAGACAACAAGACGGATTTAATACCCCTTAAGACCTCGGCGTCGCCATCGAAATAGTAGTGGTAGTAAACGGGAAAGAACATTACCACCGCAGAGAGGAAAAAGCCGACCAGGAAAACCTGGAAAGACGTCAATATAAACGTCTTTCTGCCTGACGATTTTTTGCTGATTTTGATATGTCTGAAATGGATAAGACAACCGAAAACTATAAAAAAGACAAACAGAATTGCCGATAATATCAGTGCAATAAGACACGGCGTTTGCATATTTTTATCCTCCGAAGTTACGCGTTTTGCGGCGCACCGTCTTCCCTGAAAGGGTATTTTTACAAATATAGTATATTGTAACACATATTTTTACGCAAATCAATAGCAGAGAATTTTTTGTGTAAAAACAATGTTTTGCGTAAGTCAACCTAAAAATTTAATCGTCATCGTCAAGTCCCGACGCGGAAATCATAGCCAGCTGATATTCTTCGGACAGAGCCTTATAATAATCAATTTCTGCTCGGTTGTTCGGTTCGAGCTTCTCAAACAGCTTGACCATATTGTCTGCGCAGTCCATTATCCATAAGCAGCTTAGCTCATCGCTCTTTATTTCTTCGGCGTTGTTTTCAAGGTCGGCGGTATCAAGCATTTCTTTGCAGACGTCAATTGCCCTTAACCCGTCCTCCTTTTCCCCCGACTCCGCTAAAATTCTGACAACGCCCATCTTTGCCGAATAGTAGGAAAAGAAGTCGGTTGCGCACGAAGCGGCTTTTTCATACAGCTCCGTAATTCTCTTTCCCTGCTTTACGCTGTCGAATTCGCAATACGCCTCAGCCACCATATTCAGCACCCCTGCAAGCAATCTTTGAGCAGCGTCGCCCTCTTCCTTACCGCACGCCTTCGAATAAAAGGCGACGTCCTCTTCGCCGATTGCCAGCAGTTCTTCGGTAAGTTCACGGTCGCCGCCCATCTCCTTGACGACGTCGACAAGACTTAGGTAGTTGATATTTATACGGTTTTCGTCGCAGAGTATGCCCGTTTCAATCTCCAGGGTACGCTCTGCTTGCTTTCTCTTTTTAAGCAGGTCGTAAGCAAGCTTAAGGTTCTCTTTACCGCCCATAGCGCGATAGGTTCTCGCGAGAATTTCGTAGGCGGCAGATACCCTTCGCCTTGAGGAGACGGTGTTGTTCTTGCTCGCGATTTCAAGCACGACGCTCATATATTGCCTGTTTGCCTCAAGAGCTTCGCCGTACATCTTCTTATCCCCGTTATCCAGATAGACGCCTGCCAGCTCGGAATACGCGCTTGCAAGCTCCAGCGCGCTCGCGTCCGTATTGAGCTTTTCGCGGAGAATTTTTCTTAGGTCTATCGCCTTCTTAAAATAGGCGACAGCCTTTTTGTTGTCTTCGTCGGCGTTATAATCACAGGCTATATCCCTATAGCTTGACGCAAGTGCCTCTAAAGTATCGGTGTCGGGCTTTTCTTTATACAGCCTTTCGTAGACGGCAATGCTCTTAAGGTAGTAATCGTATGCCAGCTTGCCGTTGTGCTTACCCCTTAAAGTCATTACGCTCAGCATACGGTAAGACGCACCGAGTTTTTTATAGAGGTCGGCGGTTGCGAAAGCTTTATCCGTACCCTCCTCCATTGTCTTTACCCAATCCAACGCCTTATTGTACAGCGCGATCCTCTCTTCAACGGCATCGACGTCGTACTCGGAAGCGGTCGTCTTGACGTCAGCCATCGTCGCCAAGCTGTCGGACAGGCTCATAACGCCTAACCCCTCCATTCCCGTTCCCTTCAGGCTTGCGTTCAGTGATTTAGCCATATCCACAGCCGCCTCCGCAGTCTGCTCGGCTTTTGCAGTAAATTCCGCCGTACCCACCGCTGCGTAGAGCTTTGATATAGCGGTGTAGTCGCTGCACAAAAGCAAGGACGTTACGGCGTCGTCCCCGTCAAGCACGAGCAGAGCCTGGTTGAGCAATATGCTTCGTTCGCGTATATCTATGGCTTTATTCAACCTTTCGATATCGCCGCAATCGGAATAGACGTTTGAAAGTATGCGGTAGCAGGACGACAGAGCGTTGACGTCGCTCCTGTTCCCCTTTACGGTCTCGGCGTAAGCCATTGCCGTTGACGATTGTTGCAGAAAACTCTTAATTCCCCCCGTTTGAGCGACGGTCTGCTTAAGCTCGTCGACACCTATAAGCAAATCCTCGGCGGTCAACCCCTCTGCGCCTTCGAGCAGACCACGGCTGAACATCTCGCCTAACACTCCGTTCATCATCTCCGTATATGAAGCAAGCGACTCTTCCGTTTCCGGAATATCTTCCTGCCCGACGGCGTCAGCCGCATGCAGAAATTGACCGTTGACGTTGTTTAACTCTTCAAGCAGGGCAATATCTGCAAGCATAATCCGCTCAACCGTTTCGAGCTCCTTTCTGCCCGAATTGAAGCGTAAGCCTACCTCTTCGCCTATAAACAGACAGAAATCCACCCCGACTCCGTACTCTTTACCCGACTGCAAGACCTTTAACGCCCAGTCTCCGCCGTCAAGGCAGCACTGCTCGTATAAATCGTTGCTCAGCGCGTTGCGATATGCACGGTCTGCACCGCCGTCTGCGTTAACGCACTCGACGAACTGACGGTACCTGTTGTCCCGGATAAGGTGATAACCCAGCTCGTTTATTCTTATTTCGTCGGAAGGGGGAAGCCCTATGAAATAGTCTGCAAGCTTTTTTAAAACGTCGCTCCTGTTCCCCGTTTTTAAAAGACCTAAGCGCAGACTCTTATGGGTAAAATCGTAACGCCCGTCGTCACGTACCATAAAGCAATCGTTCATATAGTAAACGAAGTGTATAAAGTCCAGATAGTTCCACTGCTTATCAAGCAATGCCGCCAGGTCGCAAACTCGCAGACCGTGCCTCGACGCGGCAATGTATTCCATACACTGCTGAATGAGTTTGCCGTTTACGTGCGTACCCGCCTCCCTGAAGAGCGCGACGCTCATTCCCTCGAGCTCGTCCGGGCAGGCTGCAAGTATATCCCTCTGGTGCGCAGAGATGGTCTGCGGGTCTGTCATCTTGTCAAAATCGTCGGCGCGCAGAAGCAACAGACGCTGAACAAGCAGGCTGATATAGAGCGCGTTGCCCGCCCCCTTTTTGGAGATAATCTCCTCTACCACCCTTTTGTCAAGCTCCTTATTTATGGGCGAGAGTATACCCTTTATTATCTCCATTCTGTCCTTTTTGTCGAGCGGTGCAAGGGTTACGCAGTCGCCTAAAACGGGAAAATCGTCGATACAGGTCATTATAAACCGCACGTTTGAGGATAGGTTGTAGGGAATAAACACGAGGTCGTCCCTGTTGTCGTCGTCGTTGAGTTGGTCGGCGGCGTCGAGCATAATTACAAGCTTTACGCCCGTCTCCGCATACAGCCTGCACACCTCTTCGAGTCGGTTGCGCCAATCCTTGACGGTTGCCTGCTTCCTTCCTGTTTCCAAAGCCTCCCCTGCAGCGAATGCAAAGTGGTCGAGCGAGAGCTTATCTTCTACGTAATACACGGTGTTTTTAAGTACGTCAAAGGCGGTGTTGCTCTCGAGCGTATAGCCCCCGATAAAGGGCAGCACGTCGTAGCCCTCTTCCCTGAGCCTTACGGCAAGCGAAGAGAACAAAGTACTTTTGCCCATACCCGAAGCACCCTTGATAATCAGCTTTTCGGCACCGCCGTTCACCCTTTGAACGAGCTCTTCGAGAAGGGGCAGTTTGGCACGAAAGAAAGCAGCCTTTTCCCTAACGAATGCCCACTGCGTATTGCGCTCACGTTCAAAGGGCGTTAAATTTTTATCCCTCTCCCATTCGGGTTGTAATAACTTGAGCACGTCTTTTTCAACCAGCTTTGCGAATTCGTCAATGCCTTCAAGCCTTTCCCCGTTCCACTTCATGTGATAGGTGCGCAAGTTTCTCCCTGCAAGATTTTCTATCCTGCGTTTAAGCTCGTTGAGCTTTTTTATATGCTCTTCGTCCTCGCCTAAATATCTTTCAGGGGCGTCGTTGTCTATTTCACGGAAGTAGAACAGCGTTCTTTCGGGTGCTCTGCACAACGCTCCGTACTCTATTTCCAACGCCGTTACGCTCATATTCAAATCCTGCAATATAAGGTTTTTTCTTTCGACGGAGTTTTTCAAGGTTTCCTGCGACGGAATCCAGCCGTATCTGTAACCTAAAATGACTATCATAGGCGGTTCGCACCTGTCTATTTCGTCAAGACATACGTCCAACACCTTTTTGGCTCCCTTTTCGCTGTCAAGATCGAGAGTGTTAACGCCCCAACGCAAATCGGAAAAGGATACGCTTTTGCCGTATTTTACGGCGGCGGCGTTTAACGCAGGCGCGACCGTCTGTTGCAGAGCGTCCCTTTCTGCCTGCATATCCTTGAATGTACTCGAAACAAAAATCGTAATCATACGTCGCCCTCCTCTCGCTTGCGTAATAAATATAACCCGACAACCGTTTATCCCCTTTCCCGTCGTCGCAGTCGGTCTAAAGCACAAAACTGTTTTATTGACAATTATTATATCAAATACCTATTGCAAATTCAAGTCCTTACGGCAATTTAAACACTCAAGTTTTTAATCCTCGTTTAAAGGGGATAAGCAAAAAGCACGGCTTTCGACCGTGCTTTCGTCCAAATTAAACCATCCCCATTGCTAAAACGGTTAATCGTGTTGCTGTTCCTCTAAACCTTCCGAAGCAGCCTTTTGTTCTGCAACGAACTCTTCTGCCTCTTGTTTAATCTTTTTAGTCGCCTTAATTTCCCTCTTTACAGCCTGGTTAATAACCACCTGGTCAAAGCTTATATCAATTCCGTGAGCGACGAATAACTGACGGTATTCTCTTAACAAATCGCGCTGAACCTGATAGCGATCCTCTTCGGCACACTGCGCAACAAGCTTTACGGCTACGTTGCTTGCAGCATAGTAGGACACGCCCTTATAAAAAGGACCTTCAACGATGGCAGGAATACTGTTCTTGAAGTTTTCAAGATTATCTTTTAGCAGCTTTTCGACGAACTCCAAAGGCACGTCGTAGGGGAATTCGCAGTCCACTATGGCGAGAGAAAGCTCTCTTGAAAGGTTTACTACGTTCTTGATGTCAGAGTTGTTGATAATCTTAATATTACCTGCCATATCTAAAATCTTAGTAGCCCTTATTCCTATTTCGGAAACGGTACCCCTGAAGCCGTCTATCGACACGATTTCGCCTACGCTGTACTCATTTTCAAAAATAATGAACACGCCTGCGATAATATCGGCAATAAGCGACTGCGCGCCGAGACCTATAATCAACGTTATAATTCCCACCGACTCCCAAATAGCGGCGGTATTGACGCCGCACGCCTGAAGTATTAGGAAGATTAACGCGAGTGCAGAGCCGTATTTGATAAGCCCGTCTAAAAGCGTTATAACCGTCTTTGCCTTATTGCTTTTTGCCATCATCTTTTTAAAGATAAGCCGCAGTAACGCGCTTACCGAAAAGATTACGGAAATTAAAATCAAGCAATGAATAACCGTCTTCTTATGCGTATTCCACGCGTCGGGCAATGTGGAAACGTCCCACATATTCTCCTTTACCCACAGGGAAAAGGGCAGCTCGGGCGCAGCAGCCTCGATAATTACGCCGATTATAAAGAAGAGAATAAAGAGAGCGAATATCGTAACGCCGGTTATCTTTAACGCCTTTCTAACCTTCTTTTTGTCAATAGAGTTTTTTTCCATATTTATCCTCCGTTAAGCTTCCGCCGTCTCCACCGTTATGGTGTATTCGCCGTATTTGCTTCCTTTCATTGTTATTTCACCGCTTTCGATGTACGTATCGTAATAACCACCCTGCTCGGTGAAGAAAATCGTCACCTCGGTTACGGCCACCTCTCCGTCTATTACAAGCGTAGGGTTGGTTTCGGATTCGTCCGAATAGGTGGTGTAGGTATATTCTGTACCGTTAACCAAAATCTTATTTGCAAGCTTGCCGTACTTTGACAAGCTGACGGTAATAGTAGTCTGCCCGCCCGCAACGTCAACGATTGCCGAGCCGCATTCGTAAACCGTTTCAACTGAACCCGACGGCGTCTCTCCGTACATAACGTAGTTTACACCGTTATAGTCGAACACCTTATAGTAGGTAAACATATAATTCTCTCTGGGAATATTTTCGATTACCGCATACTTGCCCCTGCCGATTACGTCGTAAGATTGCGTTTCGATGAAGTTATATTCCGCATCGTAATAACCTGCATATATATAGGCGTTGTAGTATACCCTTTCATCATCGGAGATTGTATCTCTGCCATAAGCATCGGGTATTATTTGACGATAAATATTAATAGTTCCATCGTCGTTGTAGGTTACCACCGCATCGCCGGGATTGGGGCTTGACATATAGAAAGAAATGCCTGAGTACTCCGCCTCCGCCGCCGATTTGGAGATAGTTATACTCTTACCCTCGCCCCAGGCGTTGCCGTCTGCGTCCGTCACCTGAATAGTTAAGTTGTATTCGGTATCCATTGTGAGACTGCTTATTGAATACTCTTGGGTCAAATCGGAAGTTAAATCTATTGCATTTGTTGCATCAGAAATCTTAATCTGATAGCCGTCGGGGAGGAGATAGTCAAAACCTAATGTTACGGGCATTTCAGTCGAATACCCCGAAACGTCTGCCACAACGTTGGTTACTTCAAAGCTGTAATTCATTGCGTATTCGGCTTGATTTACATTTATAGAGTGCGTTGCGCCGTCCGACTGATTGTCCGTGAAGTTGAACGTTCCCGTAATCGTTACGTTGCCGGGCTCGCCCTCGATATTGTCAAGTATGATAGTTCCCTTTTCAGATACGCCGTCTACGTGCTTTGTGTAGGCGGTACCGTCGCTGTCTATCACTTTGATATCCAGACTCGCGCTTGCATAGTCGTAAATCATATCGCAAACGTAGGAGACGGTAAAGTACTGCCCGTTAAAGCCGTATTCAGTATCAAAGCTTACTGTAGGCATGCAGAACTCAACGCCCGTGGTTGTATGGGTAGCAAGCTCGTATTCGTCGTCTGCAAACGTGCCGAGGTCGTAATAGGTAAAGTTGATTTGATCAAGTCCTGCAAAGTCCGCAATCTCAATCACAGCAACGCCCGTGCCTGTATATTCGCCAAATACTTCGCCCGTGCTGTTGGTCACTACTAATTTGTAGCTGTAATTGTTATATGTAGAAGCAAATGCAGGATTAACTGTGATTGTTATCTTTGCCGAGGTGTATTCAATGGTTGCGTCCGCAGGTTGAACTTCGGTATAGGTTGCGCTATAGTCCTGGCTTGCGGTAAATGCCTTTTCTCCGCTCTCATAGACGGTTATTGCCTCGCTGTTTTCGTCATACGTATAGATTACGTATTTAAACGCTTTAACCCCGTAGTATGCCCCGCTTTCAAGGGTGTAGGTCATATTTGCAGGGTCAATATTTAACGTTACTTCCTGCTTTGCAACAAGTACCGTACCGTCCTCGTTGTATTGGGTTACGTATGCAAAGTAATTGAAGTTTTCGTTGAGCTTGTTCAACGCTTCGCTAATTGAAAAACTGTCCGGTTGGGCAGTTACTTCCTCCGCGCTTTCATCTACGTCTATAAAGATATAATTGAATTCAACGCCCGTGGTTGTGTGGGTGGCAAGCTCGTATTCTCCGTCTGCAAACGTGCCGAGGTCGTAATAGGTAAAGTTGATTTGGTCAAGTCCTGCAAAGTCTGCAATCTCAATCACAGCAATACCCGTGCCTGCATATTCGCCAAATACTTCGCCTAAACTGTTGGTTACTACTAATTTGTAGGAGTAATTATCAAACTCCGAAGTGAATTCGGGGTTTGCAGTTATAGTAATCTTTGCCGCGGTGTATTCAATGGTTGCGTCCGCAGGTTGAACTTTGGTATAGGTTGCGCTATAGTCCTGGCTTGCAGTAAATGCCTTTTCTCCGCTCTCATAGACGGTTATTGCCTCGTTGTTTTCGTCATACGTATAAATTACGTACTTAAGCGTTTTAACCCCGTAGTATGCCCCACATTCAAGACTATAGGTCATCTTCTCGGTGTCTATGGTTAAATCAACTTCCTGCTTTGCAACAAGCTCCGTACCGTCCTCGTTGTATTGGGTTACGTATGCATAGTAACTGAAGTTTTCATTGAGCTTGTTCAACGCACCGCTAATCGAAATACTGTCCGGTTGGGTAGTTACTTCCTCCGCGCTTTCGTCTACGCTAATGAATATATAATTGAACTCAACGCCCGTGGTTGTGTGGGTGGCAAGCTCGTATTCTCCGTCTGCAAACGTGCCGAGGTCGTAATAGGTAAAGTTGATTTGGTCAAGTCCTGCAAAGTCCGCAATCTCAATCACAGCAATACCCGTGCCCGTATATTCGCCAAATACTTCGCCTAAACTGTTGGTTACTACTAATTTGTAGCTGTAGTTGTTATATGTAGAGGTGAATGCAGTATCTACGGTTATAGTTACGCCGCTTGCGCTGTATTCTAGAGCAGCGTCCGCAGGTTGAACTTTGGTATAGGCTGCGCTATAGTCCTGGCTTGCGGTAAACTGCTTTTCTCCGCTCTCATAGACGGTTATTGCCTCGCTGTTTTCGTCATACGTATAAATTACGTATTTAAACGATTTAACCCCGTAGTATGCCCCACATTCAATACTGTAGGTCAGCTTCTCGGTGTCTATTGTTAAATCAACTTCCTGCTTTGCAACAAGTACCGTACCGTCCTCGTTGTATTGGGTTACGTATGCAAAGTAATTGAAGTTTTCGTTGAGCTTGTTCAACGCTTCGCTAATTGAAAAACTGTCCGGTTGGGCAGTTACTTCCTCCGCGCTTTCATCTACGTCTATAAAGATATAATTGAATTCAACGCCCGTGGTTGTGTGGGTGGCAAGCTCGTATTCTCCGTCTGCAAACGTGCCGAGGTCGTAATAGGTAAAGTTGATTTGGTCAAGTCCTGCAAAGTCCGCAATCTCAATCACAGCAATACCCGTGCCCGTATATTCGCCAAATACTTCGCCTAAACTGTTGGTTACTACTAATTTGTAGCTGTAGTTGTTATATGTAGAGGTGAATGCAGTATCTACGGTTATAGTTACGCCGCTTGCGCTGTATTCTAGAGCAGCGTCCGCAGGTTGAACTTTGGTATAGGTTGCGCTATAGTCCTGGCTTGCGGTAAATGCCTTTTCTCCGCTCTCATAGACGGTTATTTGGTCGCTGTTTTCGTCATACGTGTAGATTACGTATTTAAACGCTTTAACCCCGTAGTATGCCACGCATTCAAGACTGTAGGTCAGCTTCTCGGTGTCTATTGTTAAATCAACTTCCTGCTTTGCAACAAGCTCCGTACCGTCCTCGTTGTATTGGGTTACGTATGCATAGTAATTGAAGTTCTCATTGAGCTTGTTCAACGCTCCGCTAATTGAAAAACTGTCCGGTTGGGCAGTTACTTCCTCTCCGCTTTCGTCTACGTCAAAGGCAGGGGCTACGTCTTTAACCCAATCTTCGGGAAGCCCCACCTCTATCTTGTGCGAAAACAGGCACCTCGCCTCCGTCTGTGCCCCCGAAGTAGGCTGTCCGACCACGTACAAATACAACTCGTCATAGGTTATGCCGTCCGCCGAACCCTTAAAGAAATTGTTCTCGTCAAGCTCGTCGTCCGAGTATACTATATGGTTAACGTTTGAAAAATCCGTCTGTTCGCTACTGCAGATATAAAGCGTTGAATTACTTAAAACCTTTTCGCAGTCAGAGAGATAGACGGAATAAAACACCGAAGCGGTTCGGGTAGTTTCGTCATACGTAATATAGTTATTCAGCTCGTCGTAAACGCCCGTCGGCTCGCCGGAGTTTAAGGTGGTTAACGTCTTAGAATAGCAAGAAGAATTGCTGCCTAAAGAGGGATTATTGCAGATTAGATTGTACGTATAAGTCTTATCGGGCTGTAACCCCGTTATAAGATAGCTGTGCTTGCCGCCCGAAAGGGGAACAATCAACGGCGAATCGCCTTGGGCAAATTCAATGAAAAAATTATCCGTACTGAGAGAGTACGTCTTATCCGACTGAGATATAATTTCATCCATATCGACGGTTATAGATACGTAATCCATACCCGTATTATTTTCGACGTACTTATCAAAATCGGCAATAAAGCCACCGCCCACCGCAACGGTTACAATTACCACGGCGGCTACTGCAGTTGCGCCTGCACCTGCGGCGGTACCCCCTGCTACACTCCCAGCCTGGGCGGCTCCGCCGGGCGCGGAGCCTGCTGCCTGCGTAGACGTGGTCAAGGAAGAAGTATCCGCACTTGCAGACGGATTGGAGGCGGAAGAGGAATCGGCGTTTAATTTATCGTATTCCTTTTTTATATCGTTAAAATCGGTCTGCCCGTCAGCTCTCGCATCGGTTGAGCTGTCGCCTTGATTATTAAACGATTCGTCGTACGGCTGAGTTTCCGCAGGTGACTTTTGCGACTCGAAAGAATAGTACTGTTCCGCGCTAAAAGGCTGGTACTCGGAAAAATCGTTGTACTGATTTGTATTATGAAATTCTCCCGAATCAACCTTTTTCATACATTATTCGACCGTTTTTTCTTATTATTATAAATTATTTTGTCAATCATATCAAGAAAAATCTATAAAAAAAATATAATTTTGTATAATCGTGCATAATTATTCATAAACAGACGTGTAAAAAATACGAACCGTTGAAAGAACAACGGTTCGTATTTTTCTTCTTGCGGTTACGTTCACAAAACAGCTGTCGTTAATATAGAATACGGGTTTTTCAGTCTTTTATCCAGACGCGGCAGCTGCCTTTATTTTCACGCTTGGCATTATACAACGCCTCGTCCGCGCGTTCGATTAACTCCAAAGACGGCACGTCCTCTTCGCCGCACGTTACCACGCCGCCCGAACACGACAAAGAAAGGCTTTCGATTATGTAGCTTTCACGGCACTTTGCGCAAATCTCGCTTGCCCTTTTAATAGCCGCTTCCCCTGTCATGCGCTTGAAAATAACTATAAATTCGTCTCCGCCGTAACGGCATACAAAATCGTCGCTTCGGGTGCAACGCTTAAGCAAATCGCAAAATGCCGTAATCATTAAATCGCCCACTTCGTGCCCGTACGTATCGTTTACCTTTTTAAGGTTGTCCAGATCGAACATACAAAGGGCAATAGGCGTATGTTCCTTTCTTAACTGCTCCATTGCCGCGTTAAGCCCCCTACGGTTTAACAACCCCGTCATAAAATCGTGATGCGCCTCGTTTAACAGTGCGTTTACTCGCCTGTGAGTTACGGCTTCGTCTACAAGACGCAGAACCTTTTTGCGCAAATCGAAAACGGGGTGGAGCTTGCATAAAAAGTCGTCCGCCTCCAACGCGAGGGGCAGCTCCTTCATATGCGCGCTGCCGGGAATGGTGGCAAGCACGGGTATCTGCCAATAGCCCGATTCGCTCCTTAGATACCGCATAACCTTTTCTACACCGCCGTCGGGCAGACACATACTCAAAATAATTGCGGCTATACCCTCTCCGTTCTTATTTACGCTGTCAATTACGGTCTGCGCATCTGCCGCCTGAACGACGTTATACTCGTCCTGAAAGGTAAGGCTTATTTTTTTGCAGAAGTTTACGTCTTCGTCGGCAATAATTATGCCGTATCTTTCAGGTAAGGCGAAATAATCTTCCCTGCGTAGTACGCAAGAATTTTCGCGCTGAACGGAAAGCAGCTTTTCAAACTCCCCTTCAGGCATAGGCTTTGCGAGGAAGAAGCCCTGCACAAAGTCGCAGCCCACCGTCTGAAGCCTGCGCATCTGCTCCCTCGTTTCCACGCCTTCGGCAACTACTTTTAAATTTAACCTGTGCGCCATATTGATTACGTCGTTCAATATGCTGTGTTCAAGGGGTTTAGCAGTTTCGTTGCGGACGAACTTCATATCCAGCTTCAAGACGTCCAGCCTCATTCGGCTTAGCATACTCAGCGACGAATAGCCGCTTCCGAAGTCGTCCATCTCTATATCGAACCCTAAATTACGGAGATTGTCTACCGCGGTTATAATCTGCTCCTGACTTTCCGCATACGCGCTTTCGGTAATTTCAAGGTGGAGATAAGAGGGGTCTACACCGTATTTTTTAATAAGCTTTTGGAAGGTCTCTTCGATATCGGGTTTAAATATATCCGTCCTTGAAACGTTGACGGATACGGGAACGAGCGGATATCCCTTATCCTTCCATTGCTTCAGCTTTATGCAAACCCGTTTCCAGACGTACTTGTCCAGACGGGATATAAACCCGTTCTTTTCGAAAAGAGGTATAAATTCATTAGGGGGAATAAGCCCGTAGACAGGGTGATTCCACCTGACCAACGCCTCTGCACCGACCATAGAATTGTCGCTAAGGCTGTATTTAGGCTGATAATATACCACGAATTGCTCGTTAGCCAAGGCGTTTTCCATTGCGTCGGTTATAGCCTTTTCCCTTAACAGCTTATCCCTTAAAAGGTCGTCGTAGACGGCGAAGAACTTATCGTACGTACCCTTAATGCTGTTTACGGCAAGCATAGCTCTGTCGCACATCTGCTCTACGGAGACGGTGCGGTCGCAGATATCGTAAATGCCCCAACGCATAACCACCTTTTTCATAAAAGGCGAAATAACTTCGTTGAACTTGCCGAAATTAGCCCTGTCTGCTTTTTCCTTTTCGGTTTCCTGCAGGCAGACGAACCTGTCAGCAGAAAATCTGCCGCAGACGCCGCTTTCGCCTATCATTTTACGCATAAGAACGGCTGTTTCTTTCAACAGCTCGTCGCCTGCCTCCACGCCGTACACGTCATTGAACAGCTTGAAATTATCTATATTGGAGCAGACTATGCAGTAATCTTTATCGGGATTTTCCTGCAGCCTTTCCTGTACCTTCTGAAAAAAGTACTCCTTCGTATAAATACCCGTCAGGCGGTCGTAGCGGAGCTGGTTGACCATTGCCGCCGTTTCACGCAGGTTTATAATGCTTTCAATGCGGTGCAAAATTACCTGAGGGCGGTAGGGCTTGGGCACGAAGTCGGTTGCGCCGTGCGCAAGTGCGGCAACCTCGTCCTCTTCGCTGTTGCCCTGCGTAAGCACGATTACGGGTATGAGCGAAAGCTCCTTATCTTCCTTTATTTTATCTAAAAAGGCATAGCCGTCCATTACAGGCATCATAACGTCCAACAGTATTAACGCTATACCCTCTTTTTTCTTTAAAAGCTCAAGAGCCTCTGCGCCGTGTTCCGCCTGCAATACGCTGTATTTATCCTTGAGTATTTCAACGAGCATCTCGCGGTTTATTTCGTTGTCGTCGACTATTAATATTTCTTTCTTACGTTTCATACGTTTTCACCTTGATTTTTTTGGGGGGGCAGTGTCTTCATTTATTTGGGTATGTATCTTTGGAAAGATACGAGCAGTTCAAGGCGTGTGAGCGCCGCCGACAGGAGTTTACATAGACGTAAATGACTTAGGCGGAGCGGAACACAACACAGAAATGCGACGTATATTTACAAAGCGTAATTTTAAGAATTACTTATTAAAGTATTCGCTGATTGCAGCAACTGTAACCGCATAGTCTCTTTCCACGTCGTTCATTAAGGCATATGCGGTATCGGATACAGCTTCACCCTCGCCGCGAAGCTCTTCGGTAAGACGGGAAGCAGATTGACGGAGCGCGGTAAACCCGAGATTTGCGCAGACGCCTTTAAGCGTATGTGCGGCGAGAAACGCGGCTTTGCGGTCTCCGATTTTCATGCTTGCAGACAAATCGCTAAAGCTCTTGTCCTGCAAAAATTTGCCGATAAACTTTTCCACAAGGGCAAGAGATGGCAAACGCCCTGAAACTTCGGCATAGCTACCGCCTACTTTTTTGTAAAACTCTTCTATGTTCATAAATTATGCCTTTACGGTACGGCGCGTATAAGTATGCGACCGTTCCGATTTTATTTTTCAAATATATTTCGCAGCGTTGCGATCAATTCCTTCAAGTCTATGGGCTTGGATAAAAAGTCGTTCATACCGCTGCTTAAAGCCGCTTTCCTGTCCTCGTCGAAGGCGTTTGCCGTCATCGCTATTACGGGGATATTCGCCAGCCTTTCGTCCGCTATACCGCGAATAGCTCTCGTCGCTTCATAGCCGTTCATGACGGGCATCTGAATATCCATAAGCACGACGTCGTATACCTCATCTTTGCAGGCATAAACTTTATCCACCGCCTGTTTGCCGTTTTCCGCAACGTCGACGGTAAAGCCGTAGCCGGAGAGCAATTCACATGCTATTTCCCTGTTGAGTTCGTTATCCTCGACGAGCAACACCCTTTTATCCCTGAAGGACTGCTTATCCTCCGGAGCGAAAACCGAGCTATCCTTTTCCGCTTTGCTCTGACCTAACGCTGTAAGCAGCGATTCCCTGAGATCGGACATAAACATAGGCTTGGAGCAGAAAGCGGTTACGCCTGCGGCGAGAGCCTCCTCCTCGATATCCTGCCAATCGTAGGCGGTTAAAATGATAATGGGCGTACTGTCGCCTAAACTTCTTATTCTTCTCGTAACCTCTATGCCGTTCATATCGGGCAGACGCCAATCGATAATATAGGCGTGGAACCCGTCGCCCAGCTCTATCGCCTGTTTTGCCCTGAGAACCGCTTCCCTGCCCGAAAGAGTCCACTCGGAGCGCATACCCACCTGAACGAGCATCTTGGTTACGCTGTCGCAGGTGTTGAAATCGTCGTCAACGACAAGGGCTTTAAGTCCCTCAAGCTCCTTAATCTTTTCCACCGTTCTGTGTTCGGATTGCAGGCGGAGGGTAAGGTTAATTATAAACTCCGTACCAACGTTCTTTTCCGAGTTGACTTCTATCGTTCCCCCCATCATATCTATGATGTTTTTAGTAATCGCCATACCCAGCCCCGTGCCCTGAATTCTGCTTACGGTGGAGGAACGCTCCCTCTCGAACGGGTCGAATATGCGGTTTACGAACTCCTCGCTCATACCTATACCCGTATCCTTGACACGGATTTCATATCTGCCCATACCCTCGGGCGCGCCGCCCAGCTGCGCCACCCTTACCGATACGGTGCCGCCTGAAGGGGTAAACTTAACGGCGTTTGAAAGCAGATTGAGCAAAACCTGATTTATGCGCATCTTGTCGCAGTAGACGTCCTCGTCAACAACGTCTATTACGTCCATAAACAAATCGAGCTGCTTTGCGTGTATCTGTCCGCCTATTATCGTCTTTAAATCGTGGAGTAGGTCGGAGAGGTTGACCTCGCTCTCGTCAAGGCTTATCTTACCGCTCTCTATCCTGCTCATATCCAGAATATCGTTTATAAGCGAGAGCAGGTGATTGCCCGAAGAGAGTATTTTGGACAGATAGTCTTTTACCTTTTCGCTATTTTCCACGTCCGCCGCCGCAAGCGTGGTAAAGCCTATAATTGCGTTCATGGGCGTACGGATATCGTGCGACATATTGGAAAGGAAGGCACTTTTCGCACGGTTCGCGCTCTGTGCGGCGGCAACCGCACCCTCTAAAGTCTGGTTAATCTCCTTTTCTTTTGTTCTATCGGAGAGGAAGAGGATATATTTTTTCCTCTTTAAGAAATTTCTGCAGAGAGCTACTACGTGGAACCAACGCTCGTTACCCGTCTTTTGGTGGATATACTCCCTGTCCCAATCCTTCTGCTCGCCGGGGCGTATCCCCTCAAGCTGATCCAAAATAAGCACGGTGTCCTTATCCCTTACCAGCCTGTCCACCACGCGTAAGTTCTCCCTGCATTCGCTTTCG
Organism: Candidatus Coproplasma sp.; assembly: GCA_051884175.1. GTDB lineage: Bacteria > Bacillota > Clostridia > Christensenellales > Borkfalkiaceae > Coproplasma. The sequence continues at coordinate 15,184 of JBJEVD010000020.1, read as the reverse complement.
GGAATACCAACCAGTCTTTCTATGTTGGGGCTTATGTAGTCGACGTGCAGATCTTCGCTGTTGACCATTATAAAGATATCGTCGGTGTTGTTTGAAAGAATGGAGAACAGCTCCTCGCGGTATTTAAGCTCGCTGTCCTTTTCTTCCAGATTGTGGCGGTAACGCCAGAAGATAAACGCACCAATCACAACGATAAGTATAAGGGCAATTCCCGAAATTACTAGAGCAGAGCTAATCTGCAGATTGCGCATACTCTTATTTACGACCGAGGTAGGCACCAACCCCAGCAGCATCCAGTCGTCGACGCCCGTTTTCTGATAGACGAGATAATAGCTTACCCCGCTAAGTTCAACCGCGGTATCGCCCGACTTACCCTGCTGAAAATCGTTCTCTATGGCTGCAATCTGTTGCTCGTTCAAGTTGCTGCTATTCCTCAGCGTAGCTAAAAAATTACTTATTTCAGAGAGAGACTCTGGGGAGTTATGCACCAACACCCTGCCGTCACCGCGGACAACGTAGCTGCCCGCAGTCCCCTCGTATGCCTGAAGCGTCAACGTTGCAACAAGGTCGGTATTGTCAAAGCTTATTGCAATGGTGTTGTAACTGAAGGATACTACGGAGTGGCTTTCGGATGCAAACGTAAACGTACCTTCGGCAGGGACGGCAAATAAAATTATTTCAGGCTTGCCGGGTACTACCGAATAGATGACGACGTCGTTTTTATGCACAACAAGCTCATCTAACTTGCCTTTGAGGTCTAAATACCCGCTTCTTCCGTCGACGGTCATATAATTTCCGTCGCCATTGATGAAATAAAAGTCGGTAAACTTACCCTCTTGTTGCAGTTTTTCTATGTATTCAACCTTTTTATTATCGTCCTCCGCCTCCCTTAAATAGGGTTCCCAGGCGTGTAACGAACTCCAAGTATTACTTATAAGCCTATTAAACGATTGATTAGCCTGATGATAAATCTCGGTAAGGTGGGCAGAACTTTCATTATATATCGTCTCGTTGACAGAATTGAAATAGAAAAAGCCTGCCGCGATTATGCCCAAAGCTATAACTACGGCTGTAACTATGGCAATTATTCTTCTCTTCAAGTTCATAACACGCCCTCCTTTAAATAATAGTTTGTTATTTGGTTATAGTGATATATTGTTCAGGTTCTAGAAGTTGCTTTGTTTCTAAAAGTTCCTCTATTTTATTTAAACTGTTGAGCAAAATATTGATATTATTGCCGGACAACGCCGTACGTTTTGCCTTTAACTCCTGCGGCATAGGACAATTGCAGTAAGCTGCGTCCGTAATATAGCTGTCATCGCTTAAAATCATTATCTTATATGTTTTGTCGACCTCGATAGACTGACCGCCTATCGTTACGTTTAACAGGGTAAACTTACCATTTCCGTTGTCCTTGACTGAGTACTCCATTCCGCTGGTTACAGGCAAAAAGTAGTAGTTGCGGACGGGGTTGGAACCGTCCTCTTTGACGTTGATAAGCCATTCCATATAGCTTATAATTTCCGCACCCGTGTACTCGGCAGTGTAGCCGCCCGTCTTGGGGGTCAAAAGCCATGTAAGCTGCTGCAAAGTGTAGTCGCCTGCAAATATAGGAGAGCTTAGCAGGGGGGAATAACCTATAGATATATCGCACTCGTTGCCCTGGCGCATAGTGTTCATTACCGAAGATGCGGCAGGAATGCCGTGTTCGCCGAAAGCCGAGGAGTAAGCCCGTTCCTGTGTTATTACTGCGGCAGCCATGGCGGTCTGCTTTAAAGCTTTTAATTGACCGTTGAAATCAGGGTATGCATCCTCAGCGTTGTAGGTACTGCCCTTATAGCCTACGTTACCGTTAAGCATTTTTCTCACTACGTCTTTAGAGATGGAGAAAAACTCGGTGGAAGCAAGGCGCATATACAGGCGGTTGCCTTCGATGCAGTCCATAATCCTATCAAACGGTTTGCCCAGATCGAAGTTTATCTCCTTGTTGTACGATAGTACCGAACTGTCCGAAGAGAGTTTTTTCTGCCCTTCCTCGCTGAAGATTTTGTTAACCACTTGCATAACGGCTTTTTTCTTAGCGGAATTTTCACCTACTTGCTTTGACACTGCAAGCTGACACATAGGATAAGTAAGCACCCAATTTTCGCTCTCCGTTTCTCCGAAATAGGGGAGCATAACGCAGTTCATACCGTTTTGGTTAGCGGCTGCGCAGTCAGTTGCCGTACCCCTCATTATCGCAAGCTTGCCGTTTAAGAACGCATACGATTGTGAACCGTTGCTGTAATCTTCCTTTTTATAGTGAACGTCATTCAAGTAGCTTTCAAACCTTTCAAAGACCTGAGGCCATACCGTCTCGTCAAGCCCTACGGGGTTTTCATCCGTTTCGCTTTCGTATTCCATACGCCAATTCCTGCCTTCCCTGCTCATAAGCAGAGGAATGGAATTGCCCTGCAACAGTTCAAGGCAGGCGTAGTCGTTACCCCAATCGCCTGCAAACCCCCTTATTCCTTTCTCTTCAAAGGCGGTTAAAACTTCTTTAAATTGAGCATAGTTGGTGGGAACTTCGATATTGTTATTCTCAAACAAATCGAGATTTGCAACGTACCCGTCTACCTCCGCACACATAGGCAACCAGCGGATACAGTTGTCCGTTTCACGGTTGTTTTCTATATAGCTGTCGTAGAAGGTGCCTACTATTGCCGTACTGCTCAAATCCAAAAGCCGGTCGGATAAATGCGCCGCGTCGTTTATGGAAAAGCGACGGCAGGTGATTATGTCGGGCATAGCCTCTCCCCTTCCGGTTAAATCGGTGTAGTAATCCATTGTGTTGTAACCCACGACGAAGGTGAGTTTATATTCGGGGAACTGCTCCTCCAGCCAGGGCGTAAGCGTCTTGGTCATAGACTTATCCCAAAGGCACATTGTAATTTCCGTTTTCACGTTTTTACAACCTGCAAAAGCGAACAGGGTGCCGAACAAAGCGCAAATCGATAGTACAAGTGCGGTTACTCTCTTTTTCATTCTCTTTCGTGTTTCCTTTATTGGATATTTAAATAAAAATTAAGCGTCCTTAAAGACTTTCATCAAGCTTTCAAGGGCGTTTTTATATAAAAAAGGGAACCGAATTGACAAACATCGGCTCCCCTTATCAAGACAATAATTTATCTCTTTCGACGATATATTACCATATATGTATATATATGGCAAGAAAAAATACGGCGTATTGACAATTATTTTATTCCCTCAAAGGCGATTAGGTTTCACTTTATAAAATACTGTTTCTTTTTGCCTTTCTTTAACCCTGACCTCAGCATATCTTTGCCGATAAAAACAAAACAATAAAATTGAACTTAATTTATTGCGCCTACGTAAAATGAATTATGACGGTATTGACTTATAACCGGGAAGCAGCGGTGCAATACGCAAAGAAATGGGCGTTTAGCCGAAATCCTCGGTATTACGATTTTAGCAATATAGGCGGAGACTGCACGAATTTCGCATCGCAATGTATCTTTGCCGGGTCCGAAATCATGAACTATACAAAGGTTTTCGGTTGGTATTATATTAATGCTAACGACCGCTCTCCCTCTTGGACGGGCGTAGAATACTTGTATAATTTTCTTATAAACAATAAAGGTAACGGACCTTTTGCAGAAGATGCACCGCTGAATAAGCTTGAAACAGGCGACGTAGTTCAGCTTGGCACAGGTACGGGTGACTTTTATCATTCTCCCGTAGTAGTCGGCAGGCGCAACGGTCAGATTTACATAGCCGCCCACACCTACGACGCATATAACCGACCGCTCTATAGTTATAATTTTTCCGCAGTCCGTGGAATACATATACTTGGAGTAAGAACGGATTAAAAATAAGGCTTTATCGTACAAAAAACATAAAATACAAGCGTTAAGAGCAAGTATTGTATATTATACTATCAAAACGCCATAAGAAATCAATTGACAAAAAGACGCTATAAAAAAGCAAAGGGCACTGTGGCAGATGATTGAAAGCTAAAATTTAATCTTTAATTCATATATTTTAGTCAAATGGCAGTTATGCGTGAGCTTGTCAAGACTAAAGAAAATGTGTCTCCAAAAGCAAAAAATAGAGGTTGTAATTGTCAAAAAAACCTCAATTTTTGGCTTATAGTTACAAAATAGCTGTCAGGTATTAAGTTTCTATTTTTATGATACATTCTCAGTATCGGTATTGACAATTACCGTATCGAAACCGCCGACAACGGTATCCGAACCGTGTCTGTTTATACCCGTATACGATAGCGAGCTGTCCTCATAGCGTTTAAATTTGAAAACCGCATCATTCATTAATGGTGCATTAAACACGTTAAGACTGCACAAAAGTTCAAAATCTTTTACGTCCAAGCCCGTAACCTTTTTGAAAAGCCCCGGTTCCAACTGCGTTATGACTTCCTTCAACGTCTGTTCACGGTAATCGGTCAAATACATAAACACGGGTACCCTCGTTGCAAATTTAATCAACTTCTCCTGAATCATTTTTCGTTTGGATTTATACTCTCTTTCATCCTCGGAAAGCTCTTTTTTCTCCTTAGGCGTAAGTTCACCATTGTTTGCCTTTTCCTTTGCTTTTTTAATCTTATCCGCCTTGTTGATGATAGTTTCCAAATCGTTATTTAAAGAACGGAACCCCTCAATACTCATGAGTGCAGTCATCGCCTGTTCGTTTGCCATAAGCCGTGCAAGCGTTAAATTATCCACGTTGACAAGCAAAGCCGATTCCCAACGCCTTGCAAGCAACGTAGCGGTCGTACCGCTCATTGCAATATCGAGTATGCCCGCCGCATCAATCTGTTTCATAGAGCTTCCGTCGTAGGCAAGTACGGGCAAGAACTTGATAAACTCCGCCACTTTCTTTTCGGGATTAACCTCGTCAACGTTCAATCGGCAGGAATAGTCTGCAATTTGCCTTAGCGCACGTTCGGGAGCAAAGTCAAAGACGTAGCACTCACGCTTGATTATCTCTTCTTCATCCGGATTAGTTTCGGTGGGATTTTTAACCGTCCAGGGTGATTGAACACGGAACGCCGCCTGAAAATAGGTTTCAGGGCTGGTTAGATTTCGTAGCATAAAAATTCCCGTCCACGGTTTTACGGTAACGCCCGTAGTCAGCTTACCGCAGGAAAGAGTTATCGACTTGGTTGAAAGCGGGTTTTCCATAGCCGCTTTGACGGGCGGTAACGCATTTAAGCCTATTCCTGCCTGAACACCCGCACAAACCACAACGTTGTAATCATGGTAGAATTTATTCTGTCTCTGCGCTAAAAGATTGCGCATTGCATAGCAGGCTGAAACACTCGGCAGGAACCAAAAAGTATGGGCAAGCAGATTTAGCAATTGCCCGTTACTGAAGGGCAACGGTGGCTTTTTTGCACCTAACTTTAAGTTATCCACACTCGTTTCAAGATAGTTGCCCCGAATTAAATCAAGCCATTTCTGCACCTCGTCCTCGTATTTAAACCGAGCGAATTCACCCTCCCCTTCTGCTGAAAAGAACACGTTTAAATCAAACTCGTCAAACTCACCGCCGGATGCTATGTATGTTATACTCTCTGGCAACTGATATGTCAATAGCACCATTCTCGGCAAACTCTCGTAGGGGTTTTGGCCCTTTGATATATCCCATTCAACCTTTTCACGCTGTTCGTCGGAATACGTCCAGTTATAAATCTGCTCTTCGATAAATTCGCCCGAAGATATGGCGCGGAAAGGCGTACCCGAAAGATAGAGATAGGAACGGGTAGATATAGGCATATACTCCTCGTTAAAGAACTCCTGTCCGCCCTCTTCTGCCTTTGCCTCCCTATCGTCCTCCGCCTCGAAAAGCTCCTTGGCATTCTCCCTCCAGGCTCCATAGTGATACTCGTCAAATACGACCATATCCCAAGCAACGGTGTGCGCCCATTCATTTTTTAACTTAATACCGCCTGCCTTATTCTTGCCCAAAAAATCCTGAAAAGACGCAAAGCATACGAAAGGTTTATTATGGTCAATCTGCTCGTAAGTAAGCCCGTTTCTTGCAATAAACTGCCAACCTTCAAAATCGACGTGGGTAAGTAAATCTTCCTCCCACGCACTCTGAACGGCAGGTTTGAAAGTGAGAACCAAGACCTTTGTAAAACCCATTTCCTTAGCAAGCTGATAGGTTGCAAACGTCTTTCCGAATCTCATTTTACAGTTCCATAAAAAGTGGGGCGGTCTGCCGTCTTCTTCAGTCATATACTCCAAAAAGTACTCTGCCGTCTTTTGAACGGCCTCTTGCTGTTCGGGGCGCATCTTAAAGGTACGATTGCGGTTTTCAACGTTAACTTTACCCGTTTTAACGGCATATACTGCCGCCTCTACGTCTGCAACGGTACATTTGAACCATTCACCGTTAGGATTTAAAAAACCTTTCTTTTTCAAGATTTTATGCACGTCACGGTCGGTAAAGGTAGTGCCGTCATTCTTCATTGCCGACACGGAATATTCAATTTTATAAGACCTTTGGGGCGTAAGCGTAGGATACTGCTCGGCAACACGCTCGGCAACGCTTTTGGTAGTGTACCCCACTTTAAGCATACCGGGATAACGTATATCGCTGTAGGCATAAATCTTGGGCTCGCTATTTGGTCTGTTCGGGAAAAATTCTTGTGACATATTTTATCCTCTGTCTTATTCCATAGATCTTATCATAGAATCGATAAAATTAATTTCTTCTTGCGATAAATTATACTTTTCATAGAGCTGTTTATCGATACTTTCCACCGATTGCCCCCAACATATATCCGAGTTATCGGTAAAATCCTGCATAGGTACAAAACAAAACTTATCCTTTGAAATATTAATTGAGGTCAAGGCTTGTAGCAACAAAAATCTAAAAAATTTTGTCTGCATATATAGCATTAAGTTTTTAGCTTCTATTTCATTATCAAAATCACCTAAACACAAATATGTCTCTGTACAGACTTCTTGTGGAATCAACACTCTCATCGTTGCTGAAATTACCAGATATTTTCCGTCAGCAGCCGGTTTGTTACCACCAGACATTGCTTTTGTCATAATGACTTTGAAACTATCAATTAGATTATCTCTATCAATTACTAACTCCGGTTCAATATATGATTTCCCGTTCAGTGAATACAACGTTAGATCTTGCGACATTTGTGATAAATGCCCTTCTTGTTTACTTGCAAGTCCAAAACAATTTCTTGAATGTACTATAGTGTCAATCGTATTATCTTGCAATGTTTTAATTTTTCTGATAATACAAACAGCCAAATTGTCTCTGACCAAAACTGTAAATTCATTAAGCATTCTTTTGCTCTCTGAAATAGTTTTGTCAGCGATTTTATTTACAACAAGACAATCTCCATTATACTGTTTGTCCCACAGGAAATAACATACGCCACCTGCAATTGTTACCCCGGGAAAACAGTCTGCACTATTTGCATAATCAACCAAAAGGGAAAGTTGTTTACAACTTAGCATTTTTTCTCTAAATTCGTCCAGCCCTTTACCACCGGCAAACCACCTTGACGGCATTATCATAGATATATAGCGCGGTGATAATTTCATTGCTGCTTCTACAAAATATTGATATATAGGAATTGCACTCGAACCTGTTCCCCCGCCGTCCGATAACTGATATGGAGGATTGCCTATTATTACGTCAAACTTCATATTAAAAATTTCCTCTGCGTTAATGGTATGTATAAATTGATAGGCATGGCTCTCTAAATCCAACCTCACCGTTTCGCCGTACTCGCTTTCCGCTGCACCGCAAAACTCGCACCTGCCGTTTTTAAAAGTGTGCTTAACTTCGTTGAATACAATATTACCGACTTCGCTTTTAAACTCCGTACATACCGAATATTTGCCGTTTGCCGTCTTAGAGCAATACACACTGCGACGAGCTAACAGCCCCGTCATTTCAGTTATAGAAATACCGAAAAGCTGTTTGGTAAATATGTGGTTAATACGTTCCTGCTCGTCGGGGATTTTATCCTTTAGCCCGACGATTAACCGCTTTGCTATCTCACGAAGAAACACACCGGACTTGCAACACGGGTCTAAAAAAGTGATATCTTCGTCCTGCCATATCTCTTCAGGCAGAGTATCGAGCATTGCGTTTGCCAAGTCGGGCGGTGTAAACACTTCGTCGTTTGATAAGTTGGCAAGACAGGAAAGCACGTCGGGGTTATACTTTTGTTTAAGCATAGTTCTTTATCTCCAGGTAATTGACTGCGGCAAATTGTTTAACGGGTACGGGCAGTTTCTCTTCGGGCTGCAAATCGAAAAGCGTATCCTTTGACTGATTTTGCCCACTCTCCAAAAGGTTGCTCATAGTAAAATCTCTTCGAGTAACTCTTGCACCAGCAAAGCCCCATTCGCTAAAGATTATGGGTGAACCGTCCGCCTGCAATAGCGTGAGTGCGTCTCCGCAGATGATATTTTTATTGAACAGATACTCGATATTTTCAAGATATTTAGCCGACACCTTACTCTTATACAAGGCTTTATATCTCTTTTTGAAGTAGTCGAAAAGTCGTAGCCTGCACTCGGTTACGTTGTCGGGTAAGAGCTCCACACCGTATAGCGATGACGCCGCAACCATTGCGTGAATTTCCCAATCCCACTGACTGCGTTTATACACCCCGTCAACGACGTCAAGTTTGCGTTCAAGTATCTTAATTAAAAAATTTCCGTTTCCGCAGGCAGGCTCTAAAAATCGGCTGTCAATGCGTTCAGTTTCGTTTTTAACAAGGTCAAGCATAGCATTCACCTCTCTTTCTGCGGTGAACACTTCTCCGTGGTCTTTAACCCTGCTCTTGGATTTTGTCTGTTTTTGGTTATCTGTCATAAGGCTTACCCATTTGCATATACTAAAATTATATGTGCAATGCACATATTTGTCAATGTGCTATGCACATTTTTAGTACAATAAAAATATGCAGTACGGCAAATTTTTCAAAGACGCTCGCAGAAATTGTGGCTTATCACAAAAGCAAGTCGCCGAAAAACTTGATATACATCAATCGAATATCAGCGATTGGGAAAACGACGTTTCTCGCCCCGAATACGAGAAACTTATTGAACTTGCCGATATTTATGGCGTGACGCTTTATGAACTGTTAGGTTTGCAAGACCCTTTTTTTCGACACTAAACAGATTGATAAACGTAATCAAAAAGCTATCATTGCGTTCATCAACTGCACATAAGAAATGAAATGGAATGAATTTAAATTGTAATAAATAGCCGGGGGCGGAGAGTTTATTCAACTCTTCGCCCCCGGCGTCATGTTTTTTAACTTATCTTGAATTTACCGCTATCAATCTTTTTATTAGCGATATTTTGACTTTATCGCCCTTAAACCCTCACATTAGTAAACTCCGTCATTTTTTAAATAATTCAATATGCACTCAGGCAATAACCCTTCCAAAGCAACATAATTCTTAGCCCCGATCAGTTCACGAATTTTACTTCCGCTTATATCTTTTTTTATAGGAATGCGCACCACTTTGTCGCCTTGTGCTTCATAAAAGGCACACTTTTTATCCTCCCATTCGTCCCTTTCGGATTGATTTTCGGTAAACGCCCAAATTCTTTCACAGTCAAAAAGAGCAGTTATTGTCGGCCAGGTTTCAATTGATGCTCGAGGCATAAGCGTAACTATGACGTCGTCAATTCCTTCGACATGCAAAGCCTGGTTTATAAGAGAAAGCGTTTCTTCCGCATTAAACGGATTACGCCTTTTTTCCAGCATCAGGTCAACAGTTTGGTCAAACTCGCTCTTTGTACTGAGTGGAACGTCCTTAATTATGGCAAGACAAATTCTCTGCGCAGAGTACCTTGAACGCAAAGTTTTAATCAGTTGCAAATGCCCGTTATGAAATGGCTGAAATCTTCCTGTGTAAATAATCATAATAATATTGCAATTAAACTAAATATTTGAAACTATATCTAATGTAAGAGTAAATAAATTATATCTGGCAGAGTGATTATTTTTCCAATTACGGCTATCCCATTTCTCTCCGCTCAAATCATCCCCTGCGTATAACAACTGCCCCAAAGTTAATTGTTTGTATTGAGCTACCGCATAAAAGGAAGCACATTCCATCTCAACGACATGACACCCTTCTTTTTTTCGTAGCTCTATCATAGCCTTTGTTTCACGATACATTGCGTCCGTTGTCCAGGTTTTAACCCTCTTATAGCTGATATTCTTACTGTCGAGATAAGAGCAGATTTTATTCTCAACTTCAGGGTCTATGCTTATTTCTCTTGAAGGATCCACATAGTGATAAGACGTTCCCTCGTCACGCACTGCCAAAATCGGAACGAAAATATCTCCGACGGTTGAATTTCTCTCAAGCACTCCGCAACCGCCGCAGACCATAAACTTTTTGCAACCCATAGCAGATAATTTTTCTATTTGTCCTGCGGCATACGGACCGCTGCCCAACCCGTGCATAAAGGCAACTTTTTGCCCATTGACAATAGTTTCATAAATAGGCAACTCAATAGATTCCATAATTAAACTGCTAATCCTACGGCAGCCGTTTTCCTCCGCAAAATCTTTTACAGCCTTTCCAAAAAAAGAAATCACGCACCTTTCAGGTAAAATATCGTTTTCCTTTATATTTTTTTTAATATCAATTACCACCGGAGAAACCGGGTCAAATTCAATAATGGGATAACTATCTTTTTCTATCAATTATTTATCTCCTATATACAGTTATAAAGCCACCATAAAATGCCTATAGCTACCAAAGTTAGCGCTGCGAGAATTACAAAAGCTATTAAAACGGGTTTTATTTTCTCCTTCTTTTCTTCTACCACTGTCTCTCTTTTTTTATTTTGAGCTTTAACAGACTGCGTTTTACTCTCCAACACCCATTTTTCATAGCGTTCCTGAGCCTCTTTGTTGATACTTATTTTCAAAATTGTTATGTTAAATGAACAAATCAATAATCCAACAGATAACGCAAATGCGACCCATTGTAAAATGAAAAACGCATTAGCATATATATTATTGCCCCATGATTGAAAACAAAACAATAAACTTATAGGTATGTTGGCGACCACACCGCTTAAAAAAGAGAACCAATTCTCATCTATATCTTCAAATAATTTTCTGATAAGTCCCTTTTTATTATTATCATTCTTGTCCTTTGAGTTTAATATCATAGTTATTTATCAACCCACTCCTTCCTGATTTTTATGAATATTTCACTAGCATCTCTATCTGAAATTGCATTGTATTTTATTTTCATCAATAAAGATTCTAGGTCGTTTGGCGTATCCTTAAATTTATTAAACAACTCACTAAGATCATCACTAGAACCTATCTGTAAAGATAAAAAACTTTTTATCTCCTCTTTTAATCTGGTTATGTCACCCTCTAACTGCGTCCGATCTCTCCGAATAGGCTTAATATAATATGCCAAATCTTTTTCTGAAAAATGTTTAAAGTAAAGATCGTCTACATATGTACTTGAACAATCTTCTATATTCATATTCTGTAAGCACTCTTTTAGCCTATAACCATAATTCAGTTTCCCATTGATAACCCATTTGGAATTCCTTCTAGAAGGTAAAAACGCTTCTGAATATTGATAGATTCTTCCAACGTCATTTTCCTGAATAAAATATGGTGTTATAAGATACTTCGAAACATATAACCTACCAAATAATTCCCGTAAAGCCTTTGATTTGTTGTAGAAAGTAGAGGTGCTGTTTAACCTTCTTGCCGGTTGATACCACCATTGATTACAATTTTCAACACCAACCGATATAGCCACCACAATGTAGCGGTTATCTGCTTGCTTAACCCAATTTATAGCTGCCTGCAATGAAGTAAAATCAAGTTCATCGTCAACAATTGGAACTATCTGATATTCGTTAGGGTCGTTATTCCTTGCTAACCGTTTTGTTAATTCTTGTATACAGTTAGGAACACATTTATTAAATATTTCCCATGTTTCGTTATCATAACATTGCCTAACCAGTGATGCCGAACAAGCCATACAATCCAATGGTTCATTACTAAAATTAGAATCGCATACAATCTCGCCTAATTTTTTTAAATCAGCTTCTTTTTTTCTTTCATTATCATCTTGTCCAATAGGCACTATCCAGCATCTACCAGGATTATCATCGCTATGATACGGAAGAAACTCATTTTCCAATTGTACGCTTTTACGAGCATGCCAACAGGGAATTATAGATATGCTTTGTCTCTCGAAATCAGCTATAGTTTTCCAAAGCAACATACGCTTAAAATAGTTGAAAGGATTTAGACTCTTATCAAATCTAGTAAAATCTTCAACAGGCACCAAAGGATTAGGATTAACTATAGCTACAAATCGTTCTCTAAATCCCCTTAATGCACTTTTGAATACTGAAACATGTCCGTTGTGTACAAATTGGAATCTTCCTTGCCATATTCCACAATCGATTGTCTCTTGTGCCTCTTGAACGGTCAAAGCCATATTCTTTACCTCTACTTATACTCTATATACCGTTCCGTCGAAAGGAACAGAAATCATACCGCTGAATTTTTCTGCGGCTTCATTGAGCAATACACTTTCCTTGCCTAACAGAACGGGCGCAATGTGTACCAACGCCAGATGCTTTGCGTTAACTTTTGTTGCAAACTCCCCTGCATGAGAAGCCATCGAGTGCTTAACCTTTGCAGAAAGAGGAGCCATCGCATTTATCATCATACCCTCATGAATAAGCAAATCAGGATTATTATGTTCCAACAGATTGTCGTTTGGAAGAGTATCGCAGGAATAAACAACTTTTTTATCGCCACACTCAACACAACAAGAAACACAAGGAACCGCATGATTTGCAGGTGACGTTTTCACCTTTATTTCACCCAGATTGAATTCCTCTTTACGTTCGCCAGAAATAATGTGATATATAACTTTAAAGGGAAAATTCAACTCAGGATAACTGTGTTTTAATGAATATTCTGCTAATTCCAACGTCTCTTTCGCCCCGTAAACGTGTAAATCTTTTGCAGGTTCAGCCCCCATTCTTTCAAAATTTCTATTCCACACAAAATATGCAAAACCGGAAGTATGGTCACCATGTACATGCGTAAGCAACACGTTATTAACATCGCTTGCCTTTCTACACGCACGCCCGAATGCGGCAACAACACCGGGGCCACAATCGATAAGTAAATTATCGTTTTTACTTTCTACAAGGATAGCAACTCCTTCCCTGTTTGAAATCTGGTTTGCACAAGAACCTAAAATAGTAACCAACATCTTATTATCTCCTTATATAACTACCAGTGAACTCTGGGGTCGTTTAACGTAAAAAGCTTTTGCTTTATTTCCTTCTCACCGCTAAGCAGAGCTATTTCTTCGTTTGCCCTTACTATCGGACGGGATATATCCGCTATCTTTTTTATATCGAGCTGATAACTATACGGTTGCCAATCTTGCCCTATCTCATCGCAGAACGGTTTTAGCGCATAAAACTCGCAGACAATCTTTTTCCAAAGCCTATCTTCTTCGGTCATATTTTTATATGCATTTACAAGGCAAGGTATTTTTTTCTCAAAATACTCGCAAGCTTCACGTAGATTTTCAGGTTCGTCTATCCTGCAAGTGCTGCCATCCGTCAAGGTTGTCTCCGCATAATATCCGCACATGTACGGAGCAATATTTTCGTTTATTAGCAGGTTGCCCACGATATCGGTAACCGCCCTCTGCCTGAGCCCCTTATACTTTGTATAGATATTTATTTTGGCATACTTACAATTTGACAACTCACCCCGCAACTCAACTGCATTGAGCAAACTGTATTTACGAGCAATTACGACATCGTCGCCACATTCAATGGGAGAATAAATCTCACCGGCGATGGTATGCTCATCGCAATACAGCGTTTCGCTGAAACTGCGGAGCAACGCTGAAAGATAAACGACGTCGGTAACAGCACGTTTATCTACTGCTTTTGTAAAAGGATCAGTTTTCACAAAGTTTTCTATCTGTTCAAGATTACAGTTGTAAACGCGAATGGCATAATTTGCTAAAAATAAATAACAGTCCGTGAGCTTTTCTGTCGCATACGGCAAGGATTTGGAAGCAAGCTGAAACTTATAGATTATCTTATAGTATTGACTTGGATTAATTCCGTAAAATAAATCACGACGATTGCTCAGGTTATCATAAAGGAAGAGAACCTTTTCTACAAATTGTTCGTTGTGGGCATATTCGGTCAATTTATCAATTCCCGTCCACCCCATTGGAGCCTTTCCAAAGTGATGATAGACAAGGGAGGCAAGTTCTCCTACAGGTTGCGACACGTCTGTGTAAAGTTTTTTATACATAAATCGTACCCACTCCGTCAATTCCTTCCACCGTAATAAGATCACCGTTGCCTACCTTTTCCTTTACACCATCGGCGGCAACTATAATAGGACAACCCAACTCAAGAGCAAGAACAGCGGCATGACAAAGCACCCCACCCGTTTCCGCCACGATAGCTTTTGCAGTACGCATATAGATAACGATATCGGGTGAGGGAATATGGGTAATAAGAATCTTTCCTATGCACTCATCCAACGGCGGGAACACTTCGTCATCGAATATCACCGCCTCGCCACTCAGCGAAAAATCCCACAAACAACGCCCCGTTCCAATTATTTTTTTCATTTTATTCCCTGAATTTCTTAATTATTGACAACATTATATCATACTTGACAAAAAAAGCAATAGGCAAACGTCTTATTTGCGTTAAAAAAACATATTTGATTGTCGCTGCCGTTTACTCTTGACAAAGGTACGCAAGCATTAATTATTTTATATAAAACTTTAACCATACCTCTTTATACAGCAACTAAATATCAATACCCTTGACTGGAACATCAACCGAAAAAATTCGTCAAACATTACCTGTATCGGTTCAAGTCCGATAGAATGCCAAAATCCCCAAAATGACAGCTCAAATTCTTAACCTTTTTGCCAAACTTTTCGACCGCATAATTATTCACGTTCTTCCATTTTATGCACATAAAAATGAATAAAAAAGACCGAATTGCATAATTTCGGTCTTTTTATTCAGCGACAGCTATTTTGTCACCATAAGTTGGTGCACCGCTTGAAAACAAGGTTGAACTTTCGAGTTCTTCAAGCGATACGGT
>JBJEVD010000019.1:0-11651 GCA_051884175.1 Candidatus Coproplasma sp. | reverse complement strand
AAAATTGCCTTTTTTGTACTTGTTTCTTCTCTTTATGCAGTTGTCAATCTTCGTTCCACCGACGAAAGCGGTGTTCGGTTTTACTTATCTTTTAAAGAAAAACCAAGCTGTCATTCGCGACAGCTTTTATATAATATCAAAGTCTAAATGATAAGTCAAGTACTTTTTTAAAAATTTTTTAAGAATTTAAAGATTTTTTGTAATAATTCTATTTTTTACACATTGAGCAGGTTTGACTGTTTGACGGTAACAAGCTTTGTTAACCTCTTTCACTTTTGAGGGCTTTTTAAATATAAATCGCCTTGGCACCCCTTTGATTTAAGGACGGCAAGGCGAACGTTATTATAAAAATTTTTACATTAATTAAGTTTATAGGCAAGTTCGGTCAAGAATTCCAAACTCTTTTTAAGCTCCGAGATTTCTTCAAAGTCTCTCCTGTAATTTTCAATCAGCACGTTGCCGTCAAATCCGCAATCCCTGAGTTGTTTAAAAAGCAGTTCAAAGTCGGTTATTCCCTCACCGGGGAGACATAGCTTTCCGTCTGCGTTGATATCGGTTATATGAACGTAGGCGATTGCCCCCTCCAGCTCCTTTAAATACATCGTGTAGGGGTAACCGCTCTTACGCGCCTGTTTAATATCGAACACGCCGTAAATATTCGGGCACTTTTCCCTGACCGCCGTGAAAAAACCGGGGCGGTTATAGGCATAGTGTGCGGTGTTTTCCAGACATAAATTTACGCCGTACCCTGCGACGAAGTTGTACGCCTGGGCAATCGTTTCACCGATGAAGCCCAAATCCTCACCTCTGCTGCCGCCTACCCTTGCAAAGCCGTGGAAGGTGTAATTTTTACACTTCAAAAGCTGTGCGGAACGGGCAAGCTGGTCCAGCCAATAATAGCCGTCTCCCCTCACCCTGCGTGAGGCGTTGAAGAGGTTACACTCGAAATTCAAGGGCATTGAATGGACGGAGTTAATCTCCAACCCGTCAATCAAGGGGGCGAGAGCTTTGGAAAATTCCGGACGGTACTCGTAGAAGGAAGAAAAAAATATCTCCGCAACAGACGCACCCAGCTGTTTGATTTGTTGAGCCGACTCCTCCGAGGGAAGTTGTGGGAAGAGTGTGGCTGTAGATATACCTATTTTCATAACCGAATAATAACACATCGGTTACAAAAAATCAATACTCAAATCAAATTTAACTGAATTTTCGCCGTCGCGAAGATATTTTTTGAGGAGATAAATTACTTTTTAAGCAACTGTAGTTTTATTGATAATCAGTGTTTGTTATAACCGCCCTGCTTGTTAACGAAATCTTTAATCTGTTCGATAATTTGAGTTTCAACGTCCTGGGGGATAAGCTCTTCCGCAGGGAGTTCGGGAAGTTCAGGGAGTTCGGGAGTTTCGATTGTGCCCTCTTCACCTTCTGCGGGGAGTTCGGGAATTTCAGGCAGCTCTACGGGCGTACGGTCTTTATCTTCCACATGCCACTGCCACTTGCCGTTATTGCCCTGGTGCCATTCGCCGTGGTTCCACTGTAAGTCACCCCACTGAACGTCGTCGAAGTGTCCCTTTTCAAAATGGTGCCTTTGCATTTCCTTGATTTTATCGCCAAACGTGTACTGATAGACGTTGTTACCCTCTTCGTCCTGCGTTACCACGATTTTGAATGAAGTTTGACTTTCTCCGCCTTTAGCGGTTACCTTTATAACCTTTACGCCCTGCTCGGTCTCTTCGGTGAATTTAAGCTCGGTCTTTACTCCGTCCTTTTCAACGGACATCTTAAGCTCGGTTTCGCCGTGTTCGGTTTCGTATTCAAACTTAATCTTCTCTACAACCTTTTTATCCTGTACAACCTTGTAGACAAGTTCGGTTTCGTCCGCTTCTGCTTCCTGCTCCATAATTATATAACTGCCGTCAGCAAGGGTAACTTTAAAATAGGTTTCGCTTTCGCTCTCTTTTTCGGAGATTTCAACCTCGCTGTAGCCCTCAAGCGCATATTCCTCGCCGTCGATTATCATAATGCCTTCAATGGTGTACTTGGACTCGGTCTCTTCTTTATCGTCGTCGAAGTCGGTTTCAACGTAGTCTAAGGTGGAGTTGTAGTACATAACGTATGTTATGACGTTGCCCTCTAAGTCGCTGAAGGATATTACTTCCTTAACCTCGTAACCCTCCCTGTCGGACTCTGTGCGGATATAGCTTAAACCGCCGTTGGCAAGCAGGTTTTCAACAAGACCCATATAGCTGTTGACCGTTGCAAGCTGTCCTTCGGTGAGTCCGTCGGTGGTCTGTTCGGGTGTCTCGGGTTCCGTAGGTGTTTCGGGAACTTCGGGAGTTTCGGGTTCCGCAGGTACTTCGGGAACTTCGGGAGTTTCGGTTGTACCCTCTTCGCCTTCTGCAGGGGTTTCGGGAGTTTCGGTTGTACCCTCTTCGCCTTCTGCAGGGGTTTCGGGAGTTTCGGTTGTGCCCTCTTCACCTTCTGCAGGGGTTTCGGGAGTTTCGGTTGTGCCCTCTTCACCTTCTGCAGGGGTTTCGGGAGCAGCTTCAGCCGCTTCCGCTGCAGAGATTATGGATCCGATTGATGCGGCTCCATAGGTATAAAATTCGGTAGCCGAATTGAGTTCTTCTACGGTAGCAACGTCGTTACCCGTAGAATTGCTGTTTACTGACGTACAGCCCGTTGCCATGCAAGCACCGCCGACAAGTGCGGTAGATAAAACTATTGACGTAATAAGCTTTTTCATTTTTGTTTTCTCCTTTATCGCTTTTACTTACACCTATATAACAGACGGCTTTGTGTTTTTGTTGGTAAATGTATAAAAAATTTTTAAATTATTTTTTCAGAGTGAAAATTATAGGGCGGAACTATATCGTTCCGCCCCTGTTGCTATTATGATGAAATAATTATAAACCTAACCCGTAAGGAGGGACAAAGGGATAATCATTATCGTCCTCCCAATCTTTTATATCGTCTTTATCCCATTCGTAACCGGGAAAATCGGGAGATGGAATAACAGGTTCGTCTTTATCTTCTTTATCCTCTTTATCTTCCTTGTCTTCCTTGTCGTCCTCGAAGCCGCCTTCCGGGTTACTGCCCGGGTTGGCGTTGCCGCGGTGAATGAAATCGAAGCCGCCTCCCTGCTCTTCGGGGCGGTTCTGCATTATAAGCTCGTGCTTACTTTCGCCAAACCACGCATCGACTTGCATAATTTTAGTGCCGTTATCGTCGTAAGGGTTGAATTTAATCTGTACCTTTTCATCATCGACGTGGCGTTCCACGTCCACTTCAAAGGAGGTGTCTTCACCCGTTTCACCCTTGATTTTAGCCGTTTCAACGTCGTCACCGTTTTCGCGAACCGTAACTACTACCTTGCTCTCCGTCTCGTCCTCTTCGCTCTCGTACTCGTATTTCATTACTATATACGAATTTCTGTCCGGAGAAGTGTAGGCGATAAACTCCGTCTTGCTCTTGGTTTCGTCATCGTCGGTCTCGGCTTTGTACTTGCCGTCTACGGGGAAGGCTACGTCGCCTTTAACCAAGATACCCTCGATTTCATACTTTTCTTCGTCGTCATCTACCTTAACGGTGCCCTCCACCTTATTGAAATACAACACCGTTTCCGCAGAACTGCCGAAAACGTCGTTGTAGCCTATTGCAAGCTTAAACTCGTAATCTTTCCTGTCCGCAGCCGTGCATGAGCCGGTTATCTTGCCCTCGCCGAGCATACCCGTTGCAAACACGGCATATTTGTCCAATATCTTTTTCTGCAGGTCGGTTATCTCTGTTGTTATGGTGGTAGTTACGTCATAGCTGTCTGCCAAAGCAAAAGCCGAAGCTACGCTTGTAAATTGAGTTCCGTCTAACATATTGCCGATTGATACTGCACTGTACGCATAAAATTCGGTTGCCGAAGATACCGTGCCGAAATTTGTTTCAATTACGTCGGGCAGGATTGCAGGGGCTGAGGGATTTAAAAGGATAATCGCACACGTAACTAAAGCAGCAGCCGCACAGCAGCAAGCGCAAACCGAAACGGCGATATTGCGCCTTGTCTTTACAGCAGCACCGCCGCCTGCGTTGTATACGTTTTCCTCGTTAACGCCGCAATCGGCTGCAATACGCCTTTTAACGCTGTCCGAAGGCATAACGGCAGATTTTTGTTTTTTTATTAATTTCTTAACGTTCACTTCTGTCAGTCCTCTAACGATTGCTTGAGCTTTTTCAAAGCCTGGTTATTCTTCCAAGTCACGGTTGCTATGGGCAGGGAGAGAATTTCGGCAACCTCTCTCCTTTTATACCCTGCCACCTGACACATCATTACGATCTGATATTCCTCTTCCGAGAGAATTTTTTGAGCCAACTCAAAGATATACGGTACTTCCTGCTCGTAGCTCTCCCCGAAGAAGGGTTCGGAAAAATCGGTTAAAACTTCCCTCTTCCGCTTTTCCAAAAGATTTAACGCAAGATTTTTTCCTATCCTGCACAGCCAACCTATGAAGTTGGTTCCGCTTTGGTAGCTTTCAAGATTTGCGAGTGCCTTTAAATAGGCATCGTGCATGATATCCTCTGCGCAGGATTTATCCTTGACGTAGTAGAGGATATTGAAATACAGCGGTTTATAGGTCTGCTCGTATATGTAATCGAAGGCGGTTTTATCTCCGTTTTTATACCTTGCGATCTTTTCTTCGAGTAAGGAAGTTTTCATATCCTCACTATTATAACAGATAAAAACGCCGTTTTGTTGAATTTTGTAAAAAATATTTTTATTTTTTTATTTATCGGCTTGCAGTAGGGACGGTTAATCAACGCCGTCTATTCCCCAAGGGCGACGTACCTTGAAAGAGCAGATAAAATTTTATCGTCTGCAATACTCTTTACGGGGTCGAGAGGATGGGAATTTTTTTCGGTTTGCTCTGCCGTTATCGGTTGACTATCGCTTGATTGCCGTTCGCTGTCCTGCGGCTGTTCGCCGCTGTCCGCCTGACTTGAAGCGAGCGTCTGAACGGCGGAGATTATCTGGTTAAGCTCCTCCGCCTGCTTAATTGCCGACTTAGCCTCTTCGCCCCCGAACTCTTCTATAATCGGTTTAATCTGCGAAAAACTGTTTTGCCCGGAAAGCAATAGTATTGCTATTAAAATTGCAAGTTGCATTATTTTAACCCCCGTCATAAACTGTATTAGCAAATAAAAAGCTTTAACAATACATAATATGCAGAGGTGGCGATGAGCGATTTTAAAAGTTTTAACCAAAGCAGACAGGAAAAAGGAGCGCGTAAGGAAGAAATACGGAAGGAAAAAACGGCTTCCAAAACGGGTCAAGGCGACCCACAGGCGGTAGCAAACTTAACCACGGAAATAGCAAAGGCGTTTTACGGCAAAAGCCAAAAAGACGTCTGGCAGACCATACTTGCCCAGGCTGAAGAGGGCAAGCGAAACGGTACGCTGACTAACGATGATTTAGACAATTTTTATAAGACGGTATACCCCCTCGTCGACGGCGTCAAACGACAAAAGCTCAAGAGTATTATTGCGAAGTTGAAGGAGATTTGAAAACAAAATAGCTGTCATTGCTTGGGTATTACTCCCAGCAATGACAGCTTATTAATTACTACTCACCTTATTCGGATATGTATCTTTGGAAAGATGCGAGCAGTTCAAGGCGCAGGAGTAGCACCGCAGGGAGTTTACAATGACGTAAATGACCAAGGTGGCACGGACTGCAACACCGAAATGCGACGCATATTTACAAAGCACTTAACTTTTCAACCGCCCGAACGACACTCTCCACCTCCCTTTCGCTGTTAAACGCCGAGAGAGAGATGCGGACAAGACCGGAAGAGGACAGAGCCTCGTGCATTAACGGAGCGCAGTGCAGACCGCCGCGGACGCATATGGAATATTCGTCACTCAATCTGTATGAGGCAACCTCCGACTGCATATTTTTAAACGCAAGCGAGATAATACCGTAGGGGTTGGGAACGGAGTATAGAGAAATACCCTTGATATTCATAAGTCCCTCGTAAAGCTTAGAGATGAGATATTCCGTTCTGTCCCTGTGCTCGTAGAGGTGGGTGTTTAAATATAACGCTCCCTCGCCTAAAGATACTATAGCAGGGTAGGAAAGCGTTCCGCTCTCCAACCTGTCGGGGTAGAATTCGGGCATATCTAAATTAAAGCTTTCGCTGCCCGTTCCCCCGAAGAGTACGGGGGAGGGGTTAAAACGTTTGGAGAAGATTAACGCACCGCTGCCTTGAATACCCAGCATACCTTTATGCCCTGCCACCGCCAGAGCGTCGATACCGCTCTCGCCTATATTTACAGGCACGTGTCCGCATGCCTGCGCGCCGTCGCAGATAAGCAGCGTTTCGGCAGGGATTGCCGAGCGTACCCTGGCAATCTGCGGCGCGGTACCCGTAACGTTGGAGGCGAGGGTTATAATTACCGCCTTTGCCCCTACCGACATTGAAGCGAGGGCGTTTACGTCTATTGCCCCGTTTTTATCGAGCGGAGCAAGCGAAATATTAACCCCCTGCTTTTCCAAAAAATTCAAAGGGCGAAGTACGGAGTTGTGCTCCGCAACGGTCGATACGACTTTATCCCCCGGGCGCAAGGTACCGAATATGGCAACGTTTAACGCTTCGGTGCAGTTTTTTGTGAATACCACCCTGTCTGCCGAGGGTGCGCCGAAGAACTCGCATAAAAGTCTTCGGACTGCGTAAACCCTTTCTGCGCAGGCAATGGAGAGCTTGTGTCCGCTTCTGCCCGGATTTGCACACACCCTTAACGCCGCTTGCGTTGCGCTTACCACCCCGTCGGGCTTGTGACCGCCCGTTGCCGCATTGTCCATGTAAATCATAAATACCCCCTGCTGTCGCAAATCTGCGCCGTTTCATATACTATAATAAATATATATACTTAAGGAAGAAATTTATGACAGAAATTATTGCGGTTTTCCGCTCCCGTTCGCATGCCATTGACTGCAACCGAATTTTAAAGGCGTTGAACGTCCCCTGCTCGCTGATAGGCACGCCCAAAGAGGCAAACGTGGGTTGCGGCTTAAGCGTCAAACTGCCCTACTCGGCTTTTGCCAAAGTTAAACAGGTTATCGCAAGGGAGAACTACCCCTCCTTTGCAGGGTATTTAAAAATTCAGTCGCTAGGCGGCAGGACGGTTATTAATTAATATAAAAAATAACCTTGCAATGCAGGCTTGACTGTGATAAAATACGGATATGGAAAATAACGAGATTTTGGCAGAGCTTAAACGCCTTTACCCCGACGCACGCCCCGCGCTTAAGTTTACAAGCCCGTACGAGCTGTTAATCGCGGTTATCCTCTCCGCACAATGTACGGACGAGAGGGTCAACAAGGTTACGGCAGAACTGTTTAAAAACCACAATACACCCCAAGATATGCTTAAACTAACGCAGGAAGAGCTTGAAAAATTTATATTCTCCTGCGGATTTTACCGTGCTAAAGCGGCACATATCCTCTCTGCAAGCTATGACATCTGCGAAAAGTTCGGAGGCGAAGTTCCCTCCGACTTCGACAAGCTTAAAAGCCTGGCAGGGGTTGGGCAAAAGACGGCTAACGTGGTTTGGTCGGTTGCCTTCGGCGGTGATGCCATCGCGGTAGACACACACGTTTTCAGAGTGTCGAACCGCCTGGGGCTTGCAAACGCTTCCACCCCCGAAAAAACGGAAGAGCAGCTTAAAGCGGTTATACAGCAAAGCGACTGGTCGAAAGCCCACCACTGGCTTATCTACCACGGCAGACGGGTGTGCCATTCCCGAAAGCCGGACTGCGAAAACTGCACCTTGAAAGAGGGGTGCAAGTATTATAATAATAAATAATATGGTTAAGGAGCGGTTTTGCAAATATTTGCAAAACCGCTCCCTTTAACGCTGTACGGAAAACTTTTTTAAGCGATAAGCTGTTTTATATAATTTTTTTCCTTAGCCGAAATTTTGCCGTCGATAGCGCAGACTAAAAGGCTGATTATAATTAAATCGTCCTTTAAATCGCCATCCATCTCCCCTATTTCGTCCAACATATCCTTTGTGGATTTTTTAAGCTCGTTAATCTCGGGACGCAGTCTTTTGGCAACGTCGTTGACGTATTCGTAGCTTATCCCCTCGCCGAACACAAATTTTAAAAGGGGGTACATCAGCATATACTCCGCCTCGTCAAACTTGCCGTCTGCCACAACCGAAGCGAGTAAGAAGGTCGTCAATATTTCCACAGCTCCGTCGCCGCCCGAAAGGTTATGTAAAGCAGGCAGAACTTCCGCCGTCTTAGCGGTGATTACCCCTGCGTATTCCTCGGGGGAAAGCTCCTCTACGATTTTGCATAATTCGTTAAAATTCTTCATGGTTAATCTCCTTTTTCTATACCGCTATTTTACTACGCCGTTGTGTATTGACTATGTTAGTTTTATGTAAAAGCAATAAAATTTAGAGGAGAAAATAATTATCCTTTGTGAAAAGTCAAGGCGTATCGCCGTAAGCGGTACGCCTTTTGTTTTTAATTAAAAATTCAATTATCACATACCGCCCTAATATAACAGCCCTATAATAGAAAAGAAGGCTAGTAATAAGATGCTAACAATGACGACCGAGCTAATTACAAGTCCTGCGATTGCAAGACCGTAAACGCCTTGGTACTTCTTCCTTAAAATTACGCCTGCAAGGCTTAATCCGAACGCCGCCCCCACGATCAGTATACATAAGGGGGTGTATAAGGAAAATACGGCGACCAAACTTAACACAAATCCGAAAATACCGAGGACGTTTGTCCTTTTACCGCTATTCTGTACGGGTGCGCTCTGCACGGGTTGGACGGGTTTTGAGGGGTGAACGGCACCTCCGCAGTTGGGGCAGAATTTTACACCTTTTTCCAAATTGCTGCCGCAATATACGCAGAAGTTATGCTCAACCTGCTCTTCAGCTGCTGTACGAATTTCGGCAGGCGAAGCGTCTGCTGCAACGTTTGAAGCTCCATCTGTCTCTCCGCTTGCTTGTTGCTCGTTTGACGGATTATCGGTGGCTATGCCGTCGTCGATATCGTCAGCCGCAGGGGGCAACTCGGGTGCAGGGGTAGGGTCGGACGGCGTTACGGGAGAATTAGCTACAGCCTTCTTCTTTTTCTTCTTTCTCTGAACGAGGAAGATGATTAGCATAACCAAACCTGTAATTAAAGGTCCGACGACGAAGAATATACCAAAGACTATACCGACTACAATAAGCCCTTCATTGCTCGTGCTGTATTCGGGTATGCCGGGCGTTTCGGCAGAGCAGATTTTAAAGTTCAACTCCGTAGTAGGCAGCGAGGTGAAGGTTGCGCTGTAGCCCGTTTCGGTCTTTTTAAACGTACTGTTTTCCGTATCGGCAGGGTCGTAGTATTCGCACTTCTGCATATACAGATTAGTATTAATATTGACCGTCAAACTGCCGAACGAAGCCCACTCCCTTGCAGGTGAAAGGTAGTAATTGTATTCGTAGATATAGGGGGCGTAGTTGAAATAAATCGTGGGGTAGAGGTTTGCCGTCACCGCATTTTTAAAGGTTCCGCCTGCTTCAACCGAGGTTTCGTACATACACCACTCGGTAAAATAATTAATTGTAGGCGTCATACCCGTACCTGCCCAGATACCGTCCGTGTAGATCATCTCGAACATTGCGTTGTAGTAGTCTATTTCGCTTATATCGCTCTTGGAGTCGTACCCCTGTAAAACGTAGCTTTTAAAGGTCTTGCGCTCCATCTTCTTTTCAAGCGTAACCGAGCCGTTGACCTGTATTTCCCTGTTGAACAGCGAGCTGTAACGGGTGATTGACCAGTTTAAATCCGACAAATCGTAGTCGTTGCCGAGCACGAAAATCGAAAATTTTTCTCCGTTATACAGCGAATAACTGAAATTACCGCTGCCGTCCGTGGCACTGAAATAACGAGTACCGTCGACCTTTGGCATTTTAACCTTAAAGTTTGCGTAATCGTCGCCCTCCAGATTAACTTTAAAGACGTATTCGGTTACGGGCAAGTCGGTTTTGAAGAATTCGGTTTCGTAGTAGGTGTCCTTAATCTTCTTTACGTCCTCTTCAAAGGAATTATAGGTGCCGTAGGTGTGGCGAGTGGTATACTCCACCGGCTGACCGTTTACCGTTATGGGATTTTCTACGTTGTTTACCTTTTCGTTATTTTGAGCATAGTAGGGCACCGTACGAACGGGAAACGCCATTTTGGTGTTTACAGTTTCAGCGGTGGGGTTGTAGAAGGTGTATTCCGCAGTGACGGTGGAATTATACTTCTCCCCCTCTTTCAATTCGTGCCAAGGTGTGCCGATATTGAAGGTTAACGTTTCGCTTTGCACCTGCAGAACACTGTTCTCGTTAACGCAATGAATACCCGTTGAGGCTACCCCATCTTCAAAAGGAGGACAATAGGTAAATGCAAATGCAGGTGCGCAAAACATGGGCACCGCAAAAACAACCGCCGCAAGCGCAGCAAATATACTTTTAATTTTAAACTTCTTCATAACTTTACCTCCGATAAGGGGTTGGTAATATTATACAACACTATAAGTAATATTGCAAGTGTTATTTTTATGAGGTTTGGTCAGGCTAAAGTATAGAAAAAAGCGTTTATGCGAAACACATAAACGCTTTTTGTAATTTTAATAATTAGCGATTTAATTAGCCAAGAAGCTTTGCTACAACGCCGGAACCAACGGTTCTGCCGCCTTCACGGATAGCGAACTTAAGCTTTTCTTCAACTGCAACGGGCTTGATAAGCTCTACAGTGATGGTTACGTGGTCGCCGGGCATAACCATTTCGGTGCCTTCGGGAAGTTCGATGGAACCGGTAACGTCGGTAGTTCTGATGAAGAACTGAGGACGATAGTGGTTGAAGAAAGGAGTGTGACGTCCGCCTTCCTCTGCCTTAAGAACGTAAACCTGAGCTTCGAACTTGGTTGCGGTCTTAACGGTGTTGGGCTTAGCAAGAACCTGACCCTTTTCAATACCCTTCCTGTCGATACCACGAAGGAGTGCGCCGATGTTGAAGCCTGCGATAGCTTCGTCAACGCTCTTGTGGAACATTTCGAGACCGGTAATAACGGTGCCAACGGGCTTGTCGATAAGACCAACGATTTCTGCGGGATCGTTAACGTGAGCTACACCTCTTTCTACTCTACCGGTAGCAACGGTGCCACGGCCGGAAATGGTGAATACGTCTTCGACGGGAAGAAGGAAGGGCTTATCGGTATCTCTTTCGGGAGTAGGGATATAAGCGTCAACGGTGTCCATCAACTGAAGAATGCACTGGCATTCGGGAGCTGCAAGAACTTCTGCATCGGATGCGCCGGAGGTTGCCTTTTCAAGTGCCTTCAAAGCGGAACCGCGGATGATGGGGCAATCCTTGAAGCCGTAGCTTTCAAGAGTGTCGGTGATTTCCATTTCAACGAGCTCTAAAAGTTCGGGGTCGTCCATCTGGTCGATCTTGTTGAGGAATACTACGATGTAGGGAACGCCTACCTGACGAGCAAGGAGGATGTGCTCCTTGGTCTGGGGCATGGGACCGTCGGTTGCTGCAACTACCAAGATTGCGCCGTCCATCTGAGCGGCACCGGTAATCATGTTCTTAACGTAGTCGGCG
>JBJEVD010000018.1:0-11685 GCA_051884175.1 Candidatus Coproplasma sp. | reverse complement strand
CGCCGTATTCTTCGTAGTCAGATAGCGGAATAGCAGTTGCCGACAATAACATACCACTTGATTCGCCCTCGGTAATCGTTGCACCGCCATTCTCGTTTATATCGGCTGCCGTCTGCTCTGATTTAGGAAACCATCGAGAGAACGCCCAGTCCTTAAACCCCGAAGTACCTACGCCGATTGCGCTTACACCAACCGCCAGCGCAAGCACGCAAGCCGTTGCCGCAATTATCTTGCCTACGCCTTTTTTAGGTTTAGGCTGTGAATAATAAGTCTTGTTTGCCATAATTTATATGTCTCCTTATAATATAGATTTTTATTTTCTGCCTGAGGTTAAAATCGCCTTTACGATTGCGATTATGACGAAGAGTGCAAATACCGCCGCTAAACCGATTATTGCATAATTTATGTACGGCGTAACTTTTGCTAACCAACTGTACTTAGGTAACAACGTTTCCGCAATTACCCGAAAAATTATTACGATTGCTAAAATAATGAAACTACCTACCATTAGCTTTCTCCTTAATAGTTTTATCTGCCACCTTATAAACAACGTAAAACGCGATTAGTCCTGCAATTGTTACTGTGCCGTATTTCCAAAAGTCGCTAACGGACGTATCCCAATACACGGGCGGCGTGACTTTGGGAAATATGTCTATGGGCGACATATTAACAGGGATAACGTAGCTTATGTCTTCCTTTACGTATTCAAGGTCTATTATGTCAAAGTTCAGATACGTTTTAGTTTGAGCGAAGTAGGCGTTGCGGTCTATTAAATGCAGTTCTTTAAGTCCAAGCCAATTTTGTTGAGCGTCAAATTGCATAACCTGCATTTGCGTATATTCACTTGTTGCAAATCTTAACAGATAGATTGTTGCATCATCTTTATTAGCTTTATAGAACGCCTTAAACTCGTCATAGTCACGTTCTGATATGTAATAATTTGCACAGTCCGTTGTTTGATTGTATGTTAAACTCTCCACTTCCTGTATGGCGTATGCTTTAAATTTTTCCTTGTTCTCAACGTGACTTCCGCCGAAAATCTTTTCCCAAAAGCTCTGCACTATCTTTTCACTGGTTAACGTATATTCCTTACCAACAGGTATTACTTCAACGTGCTTTTGCGATTCCCAACTCTCAAAAAGATAACTCGGATACTTCCCTGCAACTTTGTTGTCGTTTAAAAACGGTCTATAGTTCTTTGCATAGTTTGCAATCTCTCCCGAAGTAACGGTATAATCACCAACTTCACTGTCTCCGATAAGTTCACCGTCTACAACCTCGCCGGCAAATATATTCCAAAATAACGTATTTAACACTACCGTTTCGCTATCGTATACCAACGACGGCGGACTAAAATCATTTGTAAGCATACAGTCACCAGCAAGGCACGTCGACGGGATATATTCTCGCTGCACGTCATACGTTGTACCGCCTGCTAGGGCATATTTAAATTGCGACAAATCAAACTCTTCTGGAGCTTCATTGTAAGGGTTAGTATTTATTAGAATTTGGAAAACAATTAAATCCTGCACCGCCTTGTATACTTCGGCGTTACCTGTTACGAATATGGGTGCCGTTAACGCTTCTAACCACTCGCATTTAACTGAGTTTAAATAGTCGTATTGCGACGCCACGTCGTTAGATACAGCAAAATAAACGCTGTGGATACTATCCTGCACGTACTTTCCTGCGCCTTCCTTGCTACCTTCAGGTCGCCATGTCGTGTGGTGCACCTCAAGCGGTACTGTTTCCGTTCCGCCCTCTTCCGTGTAGTTTAAGGTACCGCTTAACGTGCTTTCACCGTCTGACTGTCCGTAACCTTTACCATAGCCTGTAAATATGTATACACGTTCTATCGGATACGACGTTGCATTTGTGCCGTCTTCGTAAATTTCAATTGAGCTAACCTCGTAACGTCGGCTGTCACGGTCTACGTTCTCCAATACGGTTGCCTTCTCTTCGTCCGTAAAATCTACCTTAAACTTGCAAAACAGCTTGTCCTCGCTAAGCTCTATAAGCTTAAGGGCGTATTTGTCGTAACGTGAGGCGTTGCCCGTCTTAAGCTGCACGGCGTTTCGGATATCGTCCACAACCTCAATTTGCGAGGGGTTGTATATGTAAAGTAACAAACCAAAATCGTCCTGGTTATTTATGTAGAACGAATAACCAAGCTCGTAGGCGGCAATAAGCTGCGGTGTTCCCTCTGCATCGGCGGGATAGTCCTCTGCATTAAACGCCTTTCCGTCTATCGTTAGGGTGCTTAAGTCCTGCATTATGTCGCCCGTTTCGGAAGCAAAGGCTTTCCCTACGCAGTTTATTAGAAAAAATACTGCACAAAAGATAGCGATAAAAAATATCACTATCCGCTGTGCAGTATTCTTAATCTTATAATTTGAATGTAACATAGGCTTATTTAAAATTTTGCAAACTTAAAACTTTTGCTTTAACGGTTTCGTAGTCGTCATTAAAATAAGTTGCTGACATTTGATTAATGAATTTAATACTCGTTTGATTTCCGCTTGGCTCAATACGTTCAATGCTTTCAACGTTTATCAGCTCAACTTCACCCTTATTATTTGTATGTAATTCAATAAATTTAGCCATAATTAATTATTTGCCCCTATAAAATACAGGCAAGCACGGGCATACCTTTTCTGATGAGCTGATTTGTATCATATTTTCAACGTATACGCCCTTGTACATTGCATAATCTTTACAACGTTGGAACTCGTCCGAGCTTACGGGTTCCCCCATAAGCTCGCAACGTCTCACCGTGTAATAGCCTTCCTTGCTTGCCTGACTTATAGTGCCGTGATAGATTCCGCCTTTTTCTGCCATTGCTCACGGGTCAAACACAATTCACCCGAGAGCCGAATTTCCTTCGCCTGCGTTCTATGTGCTATGATTGTGTCAACGCTCATTTTTCGCTGTTCCCGTTATCTGCTTTATGCATTGTGCCTCTGAAGGCTGCACCTCGTTCAACACAACGTCAAGATAGCAACGCTCATAAACGCTTGCACCACGGTCTTTATAATGTCCGCTTACCGAGAGAACTCGAACGTTCGGCATATTGTTGCAGATATGCTCTACCATAGCCTCTATTTCGTGGCTTTCACCGTGTAACCTGATTTTTAACATTATTCCTTTACCTTTTTCAACAGCTTTTTGAACCCTGCTATGTTAATTAAAATTTCTTCGTGACTCATAGCGTAGTCTTCACTTAGCATTTTTACTGTCGTATCTAAAGCTATATCAAGTTGTGCTGCTAACTTAAGAAGGTCTATTCCGTTACAATTACCAGCAATGATATTTCTATTTAGTGAAACTACAGCTACTACCTTGTTAATATCTGTAACAAGCTCACCGTTAAAATCTAAGGTTACTTTTACTTTCTCGTCCATAGACATCACCACTCATAAACCTCATACCCCAACGCTATGCCCTGCAGGAGATATTCTGAAACGTCATCATAAAAGCGAAACGCGTCGCTTACGTCGCACTTGTTATTGCTGTTATACAGATTAAACGCAAGCTTGAGAACCCTGGCGTCGGTACCCGTTACCCACCCCTGTCTTATTGCGTTGGGGTTAATTCTGTCGTTTGCAACGTCGAACACCTGTTTAATATGGTTTCGGATATCTTCAGAGATTCCCAACGTGTAAATCAACGCACGGTGATAGCAGTCTTTGCTTTGACATTTTGCTAATTGCTCGGCATA
The DNA here is from genome assembly GCA_051884175.1 of Candidatus Coproplasma sp. Lineage (GTDB taxonomy): Bacteria > Bacillota > Clostridia > Christensenellales > Borkfalkiaceae > Coproplasma. The sequence goes on along the minus strand of JBJEVD010000018.1, from coordinate 7,967 downwards.
AAACCTTTTGTGTTCTGCCGAAGCGAAAGTTAATTGTTCCATTTTGTTTACCTTCCTAAAATTTTATTTTACCCACTAAGGGATAATTGCCTTAATACTTCCCGTACCCCGTCCAACCGTCGTTGGACGGGGATTTCAGGAAGATATTTGCCGATTGGCGGAATCGAACCGCCTGTGAGGAAAAGATTGGTTGTTGAACAAATTTTATGAGGAGATTCCGTCACGTAACCTACATCGGCATAGGAGAAGTGAGTATTCGCCCTCACTCACGGCGTGACTAAAAATTTATCTATGATGGGGTTAAACCACCACATTTACCAATGATGGACTTGAACCACCGCAACGGGAACGTACCCCGTCACGCAAACCTGCACGGGCATTACTTCTTCTTTTTAGGCTTTAAATCTTTGTTATGCTCCTCACGGTATTTAATTCTGCGCTTAATTTCACCCTGTGCTTCTTCATTCCATAAGCTTTTTATGGTATCACGGGCTGAATTACGACCTTTTGTAATCGCCGAATTTGCCGTACCCATTCCACGATATCCCTTGCCGTCTTTCCTGGGTTTACCTGTAAGCTGCACCTGATATCCAAGTCCAGATTTGTTTACAACCAAGTGGTTACTTGTACGTTTGCAGTATTTTTCGTTTAAAATGTCTACTTCTCGCTGTAAATCTTTTCTTGTAATTGCCATAGTATCACCTCTTATAACGTAATAATCAGATAGCTATAATGCCCTCTTTTGGTAACGGTACAAGCTGACCGCTTGACGATTCGGCTATACGGCTACGCTGTGAATATAAAATGAAATGCAGCCTCGCAGCCGACATAGGCTTAAGACAGCTGATACCGTTAATTTCTACGTAGTAATATTGCACGTCGCCTACAAGCTCGCAACGTTCAACTCTGATTGACTTATAGTTAAACTGAGGTTTTCTACCTTCAAGCCTGGCAAGTACTCTCAAACTTTGTTCGGTAATTGAATCTTTATCAAACTTCCAAGTCTGACCTAAGCCATAATAAAAGTACTTCTTCCCGTCCTGCCCTATCCGTGTGTAATTCATTACTTCCCCTTCCTGTTTAAAGAGTTACCCGCGCCAACTGCGAGTTTTTGTATCATAAATAGCTGTCTTTGTATCACCATAACGGTCAGGTTTGCTAACGACCTTTATATAGCGACCGCCATTGCCGACGTTGACAACACATTTTGCATTGTCGACAATATCTCTTTCACGATAGCCTGCTGTAGATAACATTTTTTTCTTTTCAGATTTGCTCAGTTTTATAAAAGGCATAATTTGCTCCTTGTGGTTGTTTACCGTATATTTTTCTTACTGCTGTAAGAAAGAAATTCCAATAGCTGAAATACCTACTAGTGCTCCTATGAAAGCACTTACAACTGCAATGACCAATAATATAAGTCCTACATCTGAGATTTTTTCTCTCTTCTTTTCATTTTTAGATAAATTGAAAATTAAAGAGACACCAATCGCACTGAACAAAAAAAAGATTGCAATAAATGCAAACATAAAAATCATCAGGACTTCACAAATGTTCATAGTATTTAACCTGTTCTAATAAAATTAGATTTTTATTAATTATAATCGAATAATTTTAGATTGTCAAGATTTTATTCTAAATTTATTAGATAATACTGCTATGAATACTAAGTTACGTGAATTAAGGCTTGAACTTGGGTTAACTCAAAAAGAGTTAGCAAAACAAATAGGCAGCACTGATAAGAATATCTGGGCATACGAAAAAGGAAATATAAAACCACCTATAGAAACTCTCATTGCTTATGCTAAATTTTTTGGCGTAACTGTAGATTATCTTTTAGGTTTGGAGGACGATTTCGGGTCTAAGGTTGAGCCGATGGGGGCAACCTCTACCGACATTACAGCAGAAGAACGGCAGCTTATCGAGGACTTCCGCAAGTTAAACTATTACAAGCAGCAACTTATAAAAAACAACATTAAAGCAATGCTCCCTGCAGAAGCAGAGAGCGAACAGAAAAAGAGAGGGTAATTATGAGTTGTTTAAATGACGTAGTCATTCCTTTAATTGGGGCTTTCATTAGCGGTGGGCTTACGCTTGTTGGTGTTATTATTACAATATGTCACTCAAATAAAATGTTCAAAAAAGAGTTTCAAGAGAGAGAAGAAGAACGTAAAAGACAACAGTGGAAAGAAAACAAAGAAAAGAATGAAGTAATAATGCAAGGCAAACCCCAACTAATTATTGTTGATGACGCTGAACGAATAGATAATACTTTAGCCGTTAAACTTTTGCCGTTCGTTAATTTTACGATTAATAATATACTTGAGAGCCCCTACGAAGACGAATTAATATTCGATTACCCACCTGAAATTTTTGAAGATGATTTTTGGGATAGCTATAACGTAATTTTGAAGAACATTGGCGGTAAAATTACAAACGGTTTTATTCACTCAACTTATAAAGCGTGGGTCAATTTATATAACTTAGGTGATTTTTTTGAAGGCAATCGACACTATCTGCAGTACTTTTCAGAATTAGTATTTATTCCACCCATTGAAAACGGAGAATATCTAAAGTTAGTAATCTATTATCCAAAAACTATGCCTCTTTTAACCGATATACCACACCAAAGCTATAAGGGAATTGGTTTTGATATTTATATGAGAGACGAACACGCTAATGAATGGCGTCAGGTAGATTTTAATCATAAGCATTTAGATAACGGTTCTGAACCTGTTTCGTATGAAGAATACGGAATGCATTACAGAAAAGAATTAGCTAAATGGCAGGTTATTAGACAATTGTACGATTATAACATAAAAAGGGAAGTGCCGATGAAATTTGAAGAAACATCTGCCCGCCTAATTTTAGATAAGAAAACACAAGAGTATAATGATTGGGATACTAAATTTAGACGTTATCGAATAGATGTTGAAGAAGGTAAAATATTATTAAATTCAAAATATCCTTCCGAATATTGGTAATTTGAATTTATGATTAATAAACTCCCTGCCGAAGCAGAGAGCGAACAGAAAAAGAAGGTATAAAAACGCTCGGCGGTTACCGAGCAAAAAAAGTGGAAAAATATATTGACAAACACGGGCGGTTTGAGTATAATCTAAGTGAGCAAGGGCGAAACCGGAGTAGGCGGTTAGCCTGAGTTTAGGTAAATTTCTTTATAACTGCCTCAGGACACGAGGCAGTTATTTTTTTATACGAATGATTACGGTGTTTTGATTTACCGTTACGGAGAAGATTATTCCGCTGCGAACAAGTCGCAGTAAAAGGTAAATTTCCTCATCTGTCATAAGTATCACCCCCTTTATAGAGAGTGCTAACCGCCAGGTCGCCCTTGCCGATTGATATATTACTTTAAATAGCAGCGTTTGTCAACGCATTTTTGGTACCCACTTTTTACATAAAAAAGTGGGTAATTTTTTACCGTTTTTATGCTGTAGAATTTACTCCGTAGGCGTATTTGCCGAAGGAGTAATTTTTTATGAACACTTATGAAAAACTGAATAGGCTTGGAGATATAATCTCCGAACTTGCGGAGCTTTACGGGCAACTGTCTGAAGAGCTGCCGCAGCTGCATTTCGTGGGCGCACCCGTGCCTGCGAATTCTGAAGTAAAAAAAATAGCTGTAACGTATTAAAATTTATAAACAAGGGGGTTAATAATACTGAAGAACGCGCGGCATTTCATCTAACTGAAAAGGAGATTAAGAAAATGCCTATAAAATTTAGAGATATTTTTAATGATGAGTGGTTTAAGGCACATACACGCCTTAAGCCCAACGGCAAGACGTATGAAACACGCTGCACAATAGATAAGGTTGCAATATCAGGTTCAGGAGCTTCCCCTGAGATTGCTGCAGAAAAGTTTATTGCACAGCTCGCCAACTTCAAAAGCAGAGCTAAGAATAAGGATACAAAGGTTAAACCCGTTACGTTGAATGAATTTACAGAAGCTTACCTTGAACAGGTAAAAAAGCCGACGGTCAAGCCGATAACGTTCGATTCTTTGGTTATATTGTATCGAGCGCACGTTAAACCGTTTTTTAAAAAACAGCTTATAAGTGAAATTACGGCTATGCAGATACAGCCACTATTTACAAAGTTATTTAGTCAAGGCAAAACACGCACTGCGCAAAATGTAAAAGTGCTGTTAAACCAGGTCTTTAAAGCGGCTATTGCAGAACGGCTTATCACCTTTAACCCTATGGACGGTGTAAAGGTTTTAAAGCACCACTACAAAAACGGTACCGCTTTAACGTATGACGAAGAACGAGACTTTTTGAAAAAGCTTGAGAATAGCCGCTACAGGTTAACCTTTACGTTAATGCTTTTTTGCGGTATGCGACGCGGTGAACTCTGCACCGCCACTATTGACGGCGAGTTTATCACAGTCAAAAACGGTAAAAAAAGGCTCTCCGACATTGAGAGCGTGCGACGTATTCCAATTACGCCAATGCTTAAAAGGTATTTGAACGGCGCAACCGCTAAAGAATTTAAAGAAGCGATCAGCTTTAGTTCTGATACGTTAAGCCGTGCATTTAAGGAGCTTTGCCCTTCTCATCACCTGCACGAGTTACGTCACACGTTCGTCACTCGCTGCCAGGAATGCGGCGTTGCCCGTGAAGTCGTTTCGGTCTGGGCAGGGCACGCTGCAGATAGCACTATGACGTCAACCGTCTATACTCATTTTTCAGCCGATTTTATGATAAAAGAGGGGACAAAAATTGACTATTATAATAAGGTAAAATAGCAATTCCCAAGACGTTCCCAACTTCAATTTGCTTGAAAAACGAGAAAAACACCGCTTTTTTAATAAAAAAACGCCCATTTTCAGCGTTTTTTGCGTAATTGTCGCCTCTGGAGTGCTTCAGGTTCCTGTGGGCGACCGTGCAGGTTCAACTCCTGTCATCCGCACCAAGTCTTAATAGCTTGAACTTCTTTACTATTAAAAGAACGTTCGGGCTATTTTGTTTTATGAAGGAGTTTGAAAAGTTTCATTGAGAAAACGTGACGCGATTTGCGGAATTGCCGCAACAATCGCTATTCCGTCGGGCGGTGCCCTCCTTACGGGCTATTTTGCTATATTGAGGAATTTAAAAACTTCCATAAATGAAAATTGATTACCTCCTGATTGATTATTATTATCTGCTTAACCACCCACATAGTAGAAAGTTAATAGCCGAAAAAGAACGTGAAAAAAGTCGCTGAAACTCTTAACGTTTCACCGACTTGAACCTTATTTAGCAAGTTCTGCTTGCTCTATGGTGGTTAGCCATTCGATTAAGTTAGAATGTTAATTAAAGGTTTAATCCTCCAAAAAAATTGTATAACAAAATAGACCATCAACATTACTCTTCAAAAAACATAGAGTAACTCCGGACGCATTTCATACTCATTGCTGTAAAAATTGTACAACAATAATAGCCTATCGCGGCTCGCAAATTTTGCGTAACAAAACAAAACCTACGCGCAATTCGTAAGCTAAGGCAGGGGCGACTATATCGCCCAAAACTTTCCGCATATATTAGCGGAACTCGCCGTATTCTTAACCGTTTTCCGTTCGGCTTCCCCTCTCAAAAGGCTACAATACGACCTATGCCGTATAAATATTATCACAACGAAAGCAGGAAGTCAATAGATTATCAGAACAAATGTTTGTAATTTTTAGGAAGTTTTGTCGAAAAAATAAGCGGCACGATTTTGATATGCACCCCAAATGTTAAATACTCTTGGGGAATTTGCGGGTAGGTAGGTTTTAACTGCCTACCCGTTATTTGTTCCCTGTGCTTTTTATGACACGTCGTACTGTGGGAGACGGATTGCCCCTACAAACTTGTAGATGATTTTCACTTCCTGCATTTTTCTGCCCGCATACCATTCCGTTTCGGATATAATGATTTTCTCCACGAAACTGTTGAGAATTTCGGGCGTCAGTTCCCGTATCTCGGAATAGGTCTTTACCATTTTAAGGAACTTAGACAGTTTTTCTTCGTCCTGCTCGGAATCGGTCAGGCTCCGCTTTAAATCCTGCATCTGCCTTTTTAATTCTTGCCCTTCGTCCTCGTAGGATTTCACAAGAAAATCAAACCTCTCGTCTGTAATTCTGCCGTTTACATTGTCTTCGTAAAGTTTGCGGATAATCCTGCCGATTTCGTCTTGTCGGTCGCTAAGCCGTTTCAACTCGGCTTTCGCTCTCGCCTGAAACTTTTCCGTTTCTTTTTTCGAGCCCGACAGGTATTCGTCCACAAACTCCTTTTCGTGTAAAATAACGTATTCGCAAACCTTGTGCAAATCGCATTGTACAACCCGTTCGAGGTCGGATACCAAAATCCGATGACTGCTGCACAATCCTTTTTTCTTCTTGCGATAGGTAGCGCAGGTGAAATTATCCATATTCCTGTGCTTTGCCACCCGTTGAATGGTAAGCCTGTTTCCGCAGTCGGCGCAATAGAGTAACCCCGAAAACATATTCGGCTCGTTGAATTTCGTGTATGCCCGTTTGGTCTTTCGCATTTGTTGTATCGTTTCAAAAGTCTTTCCGTCTATGATCGGCTCTTGGGTATTCTCGCAGATAACCCATTGGTCTTTGGGTAAACGCACCTGTTTTTTATTCTTGAACGACTTTTTGGTCGTCTGAAAGTTTACCGTATGACCGGCATAGGCTATCTGGTCAAGAATACCTTTTACGCTTGCTACGCTCCATATTTCGGGAAATTCGCTTAATCGGTGAATTTTTCTGCCGCGATGAAGATTGTATAACTGCGGCGTTTCAACTTTTTCTTCCGTCAACTTTCTTGCGATTTCCGGCATACGCATTCCGTCCACGAACATCTGAAAAATTCGTTTCACCGTTTCGGCGGCTTCTTCGTCGATGATCCATTTTTCCTTATCGTTCGGATCTTTGATATACCCGAACGGGGGATTGGAAGAAAGGTGTTTGCCCGAATTGCCCTTTGCCTTGAATACGGCGCGGATCTTCTTGCTTGTATCCTTTGCGTACCACTCGTTGAACACGTTCTTGAACGGAGTTAAGTCGTTTTCCGGCTGTACGTTGCTGTCAACGCCGTCGTTCACGGCGATAAACCGCACGTTGCAGTTCCCGAAATAAATCTCCGTGTAATAACCGACCATTATGTAATCTCTGCCGAATCGGGACATATCCTTGACGATAACCGTCCTGATTTTTCCTTCTTCCACGTCCGACATCATTCTCTGAAAGTCGGGGCGGTTGAAGTTCGTTCCCGAATAGCCGTCGTCCACATAAAACTCGGTGTTCGTAAAGCCGTGTACTTTGGCGTATTTTGCAAGCATTTCCTTTTGATGAACGATACTGTTGCTGTCGCCGACAAGTTCATCGTCTTTGGAAAGGCGACAGTAGAGAGCGGTAACATCACCTCCGTAATTGTAATTTCTGTTTTTTATCGCTATTTGTCCTAACATCTTATTTACCTCCGTTAAAAGGCAAACAGCGAGTTCGTTCCGTTTGTTCCCTTATCATCCCGTCTTTTCGGCGGGATATAAGTCTTTTCATAATATCCAGCGGCGTATCCGTCGCATTTTTCATTTCTTCGGCTACGACGACGTACGTCTTGTCGCCGATAACGTGGTATTCTACCCGTTCGTATGGCAGGTTGTTGGTTTTTGCTTGGTTTTCCGTAATTTTAATCTCCTTATCATTGATTTCAATTACGCAAAACGGCAGGAAATAAGTTACGGCAAATCAGTAGTCAAAGTGCCGTTTTCTTTCTTTTTCTTCAAAGCCTCGTATCCCTCTTTGATGAGGCGGACTTTGGTAATATCGTTTTCTTCGAGAAATTCGTTTATTTCATTAAAAAGCGCTCTCGGTATCATCGTGCCGAAGTTTCCGCTTGCCTGTTTTCTCTTTTCCTTATTCTTTTCTTCATACTTCCTGCGCGTCTTGCGTACAGGCGTATCTTCCTTTCTTTCCAT
>JBJEVD010000017.1:0-43731 GCA_051884175.1 Candidatus Coproplasma sp. | reverse complement strand
TCTCTGCGATTAGATCTTCTTCTACGTTTTTATCTAACGGTTTCTTTGGCGGTCTACCTGTACTTTTTCTTCCTCGGCGTTCTGTCATAAGTCGTTCTGCACCTTCTTCTAAATATATGCGCTCCCAGTTCTTTACCGTATGCACATACAAATCTTCTTCAGAGCGTGAATGTGTATTCCAATACTTTCTTACCGTTTCTCGATATGCCAAATGGTTTTCACGCATATCTATTATAACAGCTATTTTAAATTCTGCACTATAAATTTTGTTCGTTCTTCCTTTCTTTTTCATAAAAATATGCACCTCCAAAAGTTTGTCTAACTTTTGGGGTGCATATCATTAACACGGTGGTTTTGCATTTTTATTTTCGTTAAAACGACGAAATTAAGCCAACTTTTCTAAAAGCTTGAAGTCTACGCCCTTATCGCCGATTTTGATGATTTCAACCTTGACGTTATCGCCGATAGAAAGAACGTCGTCAACCTTGTTAACCCTCTTGTTGGAGAGCTTGGAAATGTGGATAAAGCCGGTCTTGCCGGGGGCAAACTCTACTACTGCACCCTTATCGCTGAAGATTTTGGTTACGGAGCCGATGAACATATCTCCGACTTCAGGCTCGTGAGCGATTGAAAGAACGATTGCCTTTGCCTTTTCTGCGTTCTCGATGGGACCTACACAGGAGATATAACCTCTGCCTGAATCGTCCTCGTTGAACTCAATCTGGGTGTGGGTCTCTTCCATAATCTTCTTGATTACGCAACCCTGCTTGCCGATGACGTCGCCGATCTTGTCGGGATTGATTTCAAAGCCGATAATCTTAGGTGCATAGTCGGAGAGCTTGGGTTCAACAGCAGGAACACACTCAAGCATCTTGTTCAAAATGAACTGTCTGCCCTCGTTTGCCTGTTCGATTGCAGTGTGCATTATCTCTTCGGAAATGCCCTTAATCTTGATATCCATCTGAATAGCAGTGATGCCGTTAACGGTACCTGCTACCTTGAAGTCCATATCGCCGAGGAAATCCTCTAAACCTTGAATATCGGTCAAAACGCGGAATTCACCCGTCTCCTGGTTCTTGATAAGCCCCATAGCAACGCCTGCAACGGGTGCCTTGATGGGAACACCTGCGTCCATCAGTGCCATGGTGGAACCGCAGACAGATGCCATTGAGCTGGAGCCGTTGGAGGATAAGATATCGTTAACCACCCTTATGGCATAGGGGAACTCGTCCTCGGAGGGGATAACGGGAACCAACGCCCTTTCTGCAAGTGCGCCGTGACCTATCTCACGCCTGCCGGGGGAACGGATTGCCTTTGCCTCGCCCGTGCAGTAGCCGGGGAAATTGTACTGGTGCATATATCTCTTGTAGGTCTCTTCATCCAAGCCCTCGAGCTTCTGCGCCTCACCGAGCATAGCCAAGGTACAGGTGGTCATAGTCTGAGTCTGACCTCTGGTGAAGACTGCAGAGCCGTGTGCACGGGGTAATACGTGGCGTTCACACCAGATGGGACGAACTTCCTTTAAGCTTCTTCCGTCGGGACGGATACCCTTGTCGAATATCTTTGCACGAACCTTTTCCTTGGTGAGATAGTAAAGGCTGTCGCCAACCTCTCTCTTGTTGTCGGGATAGATTTCGGCAAAGTGCTCCTGCACTTCCTTTTCAACCTGAGCCTGACGGGTCTCCCTCTCCTTCCTGTCGAAGGTGTCAATTGCCCAATCAACCTTTTCTGAAGCGTATGCACGTACTTCCTTGTCAAGTTCTTCGGGAATGTGATAAAGCTCCATCTCTAACTTCTTCTTACCTACAGCAGGTACGATTACGTCGGAAATGTATGCGCAAATCTTCTTAATCTCTTCATGACCGAACATGATTGCGCCAACCATCTGGTCGTTGGTAACCTCGTTTGCACCAGCTTCAATCATTAAGATTGCATCTTTGGTACCTGCAAGGTTAAGGTGAATGTCGCTCGCCTCACGCTGTGCAAGGTCGGGGTTGATGACGTACTTGCCGTCTACCATACCTACAACAACCGAGCCCGTAGGACCGTCCCAAGGAATGTCGGAAATTGCAATTGCTACGGACGAACCTATCATTGCGAGAGGCTCGGGAGATACGTCGGGTTCAACCGAGATAGCCTGCGCGATAACAACTACGTCGTTGTAAAGTCCCTTGGGGAAAAGGGGACGTAAGGGTCTGTCGATAAGACGGGAGGTCAAGATAGCCTTATCGCTTGCCCTGCCCTCACGCTTTTTGAAACCGCCGGGGATCTTGCCTACGGCGTACATTTTTTCTTCATAGTCTACCTGGAGAGGGAAGAAGTCCATTCCCTCTCTGGGAGAAGCGGACATACATACGGAAACCAAAACTGCCGTGTCGCCGCAGCGTACTACACACGCACCGTTAGCCTGTTCGGCATACTTGCCCGTTTCAATAATAACTTCCCTACCGCCGACGGTAAAGGAAAACTGCCTGAAATTTTCTGCGTTTGCCATTGTTTAAATTTTACTCTCCTTCTTTCTAACAAAATCTCTCGTGCCGATTGCACGTATATGTTGCACGTTTATAATGAAAAAGGGCGTACAAAGCTTATAAAACGCCTGCCCGCCCTTTTTTAAATTACTTTCTCAAACCGAGAGCAGCGACTATCGCACGGTATCTTTCGATATCCTTTTCCTTGAGATAGTCCAAAAGACCTCTGCGGCGACCAACCATTTTCAAAAGACCACGTCTTGAGTGGTTGTCGTGAATGTGGGTCTTAAGATGCTCGTTAAGGTGATTGATTCTTTCGGTCAAAAGTGCAATCTGCACTTCGGGTGAACCTGTGTCACCTTCCTTAGTTGCGTACTTTGCAATGATTTCCTGCTTGTCCATTTAATTTATCCTCCATATGGAACTTATTATTTGCGGTCAACAAAGGCAGGCGTAGAGTATTCGCACCGCTTTGTAGCCGTAACATTGATATTTTAACACATACTACTATAAATAGCAACTGATTTAACCGACTTTTTCACAAAGAATTTTAAGAGCTTTATACCTTTGATTTCTCTTATTATTCTTTACCGAATAAAGCGTTTCTATCCGCTATTATTTTATCGACTTTTTGTATATAGGTGGGTATGTCTTTAGGCGAGGCGCACCGCTCCAGCCTTTCGCCGCCGTCGAATAACTTTTTGGAAATGGCGTTTGCACCCACCGCAACGTTGTCTGCAATCTCCTCCATAACGTCGATATTGTAGACGCACTCCTTACCCTCTTTTGCCCAACCGCAGTTTTCCCATCCGCCTGCCTGGTACTTCTGGCGGTACATATAGTACGGTCTGTAGCCTGCCTCGGTGAGCATCCGACGGGAGAGCTTAATCATCTCCCCTATTCCGTCAACGTACAACCTGTCGCAGTTTTCTTTTAATTTTGCTCCTGCCTTTAGCGAAAGGGTATGCACGGTGATATTTGCAGGGTCAAGCTCTATTGCCTTCTTAAGCGAAAGGGCGAAATCCTCCGCCGTTTCGTCCGCAAGCCCTGCGATTAAATCGACGTTGATATCGAAGTTGTACTTTGCAGACATATCAAAGGCATTATATATATCGGCAGAGGTATGTTTTCTGCCTATCTTTTTCAGCGTCTCGTCTTTGAACGATTGGGGGTTTATACAAATTCTCGTCACGCCGTAATCTTTGGAAAGCTTTAGTTTTTCTTCGGTGAAAGTATCGGGTCTGCCTGCCTCTACGGTGTATTCGCATTTTGGCAGCGAAAGTGCGTTGATTGCGGCATATACGCGCTCCAAATGTCTTATCTCTACCGCAAAAGGAGTGCCTCCGCCGATATAAATACTCTTAATTTTATTGAGGTAAGGCTTGACGGAAACAAGCTCTTTTTCAACACAGCTTACATAGTCGTCGAGGTACTTTTTCGTAGATGAAATAGGTGCGGTTATAAACGAACAGTACTCGCATTTAGTGGGGCAGAACGGCAGAGAAACAAATAAATCCTGACCGCCCTTATTTTCATAATACGGCTGTTGAACCTGCAAAATTCTTTCAACGTGGGAGGTGTTTTGACTATCCACCCCACACTCGTCGAAAAGCTGTTTAAAGTCTCTGCCTGCCTCTTTTTCCATATATGCAAGCTTGGTAGGGCGTATTCCGGTCAGTGCGCCGTACGGCATTTTAACGCCCTTTGCCTGAGATAAGAGATTGTAAAACGCAAGCTTTGCATACCGCTTTGCATAGCGTTTAAATTCAATCTCATCCTCAGTAAAAACGGTATTTTTATAATCGTAAAAATTTCCGCCGTACTCTATACAGTTGTAATAGTTACAGGCGGAATATTCAAAGTGGTAGCCAAAGACTTCCTCCTCCGCTTTAAAAAGGCGAATAACGTCCATTATCTCGGGCAAAAGCCATTCACAATTGCAATATTCAAACATTTTTTAACCCCTTACGTACGGATTAAAACGGCGTTCGTGAGCTAAAGAAGTGTCCTCGCCGTGACCTGTATAGACCTTATAATCACCCTCTAAAGAGTAGAGCTTTTTAATTGAAGAGTACAGTTCCTTAGCGTTACCGGTATAAAAATCCGAACGCCCTATACTCTCGAAAAAGAGGGTATCGCCTGTAAAGAGACAATCCTCAATTAAATAGCTCACTCCCCCCGATGTGTGACCGGGGGTGGCAATAACCTTTATTTTTAAACCGTACAGCTCCACCTCTTCCCCGTCGGAAAAGGTAGATTTAATCTTGAACTCGGGAATGGGTTCGCCATAGAAAATCTGTCTGTAACCGGCAGAGTATATTAGCTCTTCCTCCCCTTCGCCGCAATATATATCCGTACCTTTTGCATAAAATTCGCCGCAACCGCATATATGGTCGAGATGACCGTGAGTTAAAAGCACCGCCTTGGGCGTTAAACCTAAACTTAAACACTCTTTGTACACCCTCGGCTGAGCGCAGTCGATTAATATGCAGTTCTTTCCGTCGGCTGTTACGGCAAAGCTGTTGCTCGCAAAGCCCACGGGATATATCTTATTTACCTTCATTAATTTGTCGTCCTGAATACGTCGATTATACGGTTATCCTTTTTAAGATGCTTTATGAGCAAATCGAGGTCGGAGAGTTTATTAAGCTTGACCATTATGTCGAAAACGGCTTTACCGTCCTTGCCTATTCTGCCGTTTATCTGGGTCATATACAGGCGCATAGCCGAAATTTCAGACGTAACGAAAGCCGTTAAACCTGCGTCGTCGGTAGCAAGTATTTTGATACCTGCAAGGAAGCCGTTTTCAACCTCGCCCGTCCACTTGGCAGGTTGAATTCTGTCCGCTTCGTAATCCTTTAAATTAGGACAGTCCTTGCGGTGAACGATAACGCCCCTGCCCCTTGAAACAAAGCCTACGATAGGGTCGCCGGGTACGGGGTTGCAACAGTGCGCAAACTTGACCAAAAGTCCTTCCATACCCTTAATGGATACGCTGCCTGCAGGGGTATGCTTTAATTTTTCCACCTCTGTTGCAGGTAACTGCAACGGCTGTTCCCTGCGGTAGAAGTCGATTAGCTTGTATAAAATCTGGTTAACGCTTACTGCCCCGTAGCCGACGGAAGCCATCATTTCGTCAACCGAGGCAAAAACCAATTTTTCCGAAAGCTTGGCAAACGACTCGTCGGTCAACAGGTCCGCAAGCGTGTAGCCGCGGCGTTTTGCCTCGGCTTCGAGCATAGCCCTGCCCGTCTTGACGTTCTCATCCTTCATTGCATGCTTGAAGAACTGCCGTATCTTTGCCTTTGCCGAACCCGATTTAACAAACTTTAACCAATCCCACGAAGGTCCTTTGGAGTTGGGCGAAGTGAGAATTTCTACCACGTCTGCCGTCTTCAAGGCACTGTTTAAAGGCACAATCTTGCCGTTGACCTTTGCTCCTACGCATTTATTGCCCACCTCGGAGTGAATGGCATACGCAAAGTCTACGGGCGTTGCCTCTACAGGGAGGGAAATTACCTTGCCGTGAGGAGTAAAGACGAGAAGCTCGGAGGAATACAGATCGTTTTTCAACGAGTCCACAAATTCCTTTGAGGTGTCAAGACTGCCCTGCCAATCCATAACGTCCCTTATCCAGCTTAAACGCTGGTCGAACGACGTCTCGGAAGTAGTTTTTTGTTCCTTATATTTCCAGTGTGCGGCAATACCGTATTCAGCCATCTTGTGCATTTCTACCGTTCTTATCTGAATTTCAAAATACTGACCGAAGTCGGTTACTACCGTTGTGTGCAACGACTGATACATATTGCGCTTAGGCGTTGCGATATAGTCCTTAATCCTTCCGGGTACGGGTTTCCACTGCTTGTGGATTACTCCCAAGACCTCATAGCACTCTTCGATTTCGTTTACAATTACCCTGACAGCCGTCAAGTCGTAAATCTGATCCAAGGTCAAGCCCTTGTTCTTCATCTTCCTATATATGGAATAGAAGTGCTTGGGTCTGCCTACCACGTCGCCCTGTATGTCGTGATCCTCGAGCATTTTTTTAAGCTGAGTTACCACGGTGTCTACGAACTGCTGCCTCTCTTCCAACTTCTGGTGAATATTTGTTACAAGGTACTCGTATGCCTCGGGGTCGAGGTATTTTAAACATAAATCTTCTAATTCGCATTTAACCTGCGAAATACCCAATCTGCCTGCAAGAGGGGTAAAAATATCCAAAGTCTCCCTTGCAATTCTCTGCTGCCTCTCGTTGGAAAGGTAGTTTAAAGAACGCATATTGTGCAGTCTGTCGGCAAGCTTGATGATAATTACCCTCACGTCCTTAGCCATTGCGACGAAGATTTTTCTGAAGTTTTCAGCATCCTCCTCTTCGTGAGACTGGAACTTGATTTTATCAAGCTTGGTTACGCCGTCAACGAGGTGATACACCTCTTCGCCAAACTCCCTTTTTATATCGTCGGGGGTGGCAGGCGTATCCTCTATAACGTCATGCAAAAAAGCAGCCGCAACCGTGGGTGCGTCTAACCCTAAATCTATGAGTATTTCGGCAACCGCACAAGGATGCGTGAAATAGGGTTCGCCCGAAGCTCGCTTCTGGCTTTCATGCATTTTTTCGGCGTATCGGTAGGCTTTTATTAAAAACTCGTGTTCGTCGTCCGAATAATTATCGTTAATTTTATCTATTACAGTCCTCATATTCACTCTACCAAGTTACAAATAAAATTATATAAATCCGAATTGGTTAGCTGGGTTTTTACACCCTTGAATACCGTTAATTTACCGCCCTCGAAAGAAATAAGTTTAAGCTGCTCAAACACCTTGATGGCAAATAACGCCTGCAATCGGCTTATCCCAAAATCGAAGCTTGTGGCAAGCTCCTCCGCTCCGCTTGCGGAAAATCTGAAGAAATTCGTGCTAATTTGTTTAAACACGGAGAGCAACTCCTCCCTATTGACGCTTAAGGCTTTAAACTGCCCTACTCCGCTAACGTCGGTACACACCTTGACCTTTTTACCGCTCAGCGAGGGCAGGGTTATTTTAACGGGATCGTCTAAAAACACCACGTTTTCAAAGGCAGACAAATCGCAATTTTGTGACGGGGAAAGCAGTATTACCGCCGCAAGACTGCCGGAGGACAGGTTGAAAACGTTGACCTCAATACCGTCGTACCTGAACTTTTTAACGGTATCGTAGCTATAGGCGATAAACGCCGTGCCATACTCTCCGCAATTTGTCAAAATTTCCTGCGCCGTATCGAAAGAGATTGTTTCAACTTCGCAATCGACCTCGGGGGAAGAGATTAAATTTATATCGTTCAAGCTTACAGCGTCGGCGGCAAAGGCACAGCTTTCGGGCATATACACAACGTCCTTTAGATATCCCTGCACCTGCTCCCTGCCGTGAAAGTTTGAAAGGTTGTATTCAAAAATCAACTGTTTTGGTACCGGACTTTTTAGCAGTCTTTCGTGCTTTACACCCGAAAACCATATCATATCCAGCCCGCCGCACTTGATTGAAAGATGGGGTGAACCTTGCTTTAACGCCCTCGTCTGGCAGGCACCTGCCTGCGCCACAAACTGCGGCTTGCGGTTACCCACTCCGCAGGGTTCGAAAAGCTCCAGCTCGGAGATAAATTTCCTATCCGGCTGACCGCTGAACGTGCCGTTTACGTAATAGGTGGGCGTGAACGCGGAGACGGGGTATTTGGCGTGAAAGTATTCGTTTAACTGTCTTTCAAGCTCGCCTAAATTTTCCTCTGCAATGTTTACGCCTGCCGCTTGAGAATGACCGCCGAACTCGGCAATGAGCGAGCTACACGATTTTAACGCCTCGAACACGTTAACGCCGTCTATACTTCTTGCACTGCCCTTTAACATTCCGCCGTTCTTGACGAAAAGCAACGTAGGGCGGCAATACTCCTCTGCAAGACGGGCGGCAATTATTCCCACGAAACCGGAGTTCCAGCTCTCGTCCCACAGCACTATAACCCTGCCGTCTGCCCCCTTTTTCTTTAACTTCATTTTAGCAGAGAGATACAGCTCCTCACAGCTTGACTGTCTTTCGGTATTGTATGCCGAAAGACGGACGGAATTATCGTAGATATCCTTTTCCCCGTCTGACAAAAAGAGGGATAATGCCGCTGCGGCGTCACCCATTCTGCCTGCCGCATTAATCTTAGGCGCAACCGAAAAGGCAAGCGTCTGAGCCGTTACCTTTTCTCCGGGGCGGTAAAAGCTTGCGTAATTTTTGCGAGGATTGCTATTGATAAGCTTTAATCCCTCGGCAACGAGTGAACGGTTTTCCCCCGTTAACGGCACACTGTCCGCTACTGTTGCTATAGCCGCAAAGTCAAGGTATTTATAAGCGGATTTACCGTTTAACGCACAGGCAACCTTAAACGCAACGCCTGCGCCGCAGAGGTTGTCATAGGGGTAATCATCCTCGATTTTGGGATTTATGCAAATACAATCGGGAAGAACTTCGCCTAGCTCGTGGTGGTCGGTTACGATAATTTCCGCACCCTGCTCCTTGACGTACTCAACTTCTTTGGCGTTGGATATACCGCAGTCAACGGTTATTATAAGCTGGGGACAATACTCGTCAAAAATATAGTCGATAGACTGTACGCCCATGCCGTAACCGTCCTTTCGTTCGGGGATATAAGCGTATGAATCTATGCCGAAGTCCGCAAGGGCACGGCACATAATGGTTGTAGCACAGATGCCGTCCGCGTCGTAATCGCCGAAAACGACCACAGACCACCCCTCCTCTTTGGCAAGGGTTATAAGCGAAACAGCCTCCTTCATACCCTTCATCAAATAGGGGCTTAAAAACTGCTCCTTTGAAGGGTTGAGATATGCCTTGATTTTATCCTTTGTATCCACACCTCTGCCGTAGAGAAGTTCAACGGTCTGGCGGCAAAGTCCGCAAGATAGGACAAGTGCCGATATTTCGGCATTTTGACGGTCGGAAAATTCAAATTCGTTTACTACCTTTTTCATATCGACACCTCCTTTAGTAAATTTTGAATTTCACTGTCGTTTCTACAATTAAACGTTATAAGTTTACGCCTTAAAAAACAAAAGGGCGGGATAGTTATCCCGCCCCCTCACACATAATTATTTTTTATCTTCGTCAACCTTAACGTCGTCAACTTCTTTCTTTTCTACCTTCTGTTTTTTAGGAGCCGTGACTCTTGCCTTAACCTTTTCACAGGTATCGTCAATTGCACAGTGTACTGCAGGGGTAAAGAATACCGAGCCGTAGAAGCAAGCGATAACGCCAAGCAATGCAATAATGAAAGGTGCGAACGCCCCGATATACATAGCGGAAATGGTTGCAAATACACCCAAAACAATAGCTACGACTGCAAGAGAAATAAGTGTTATAACAGTTACGTTTCTCGACTCTGAAGCTGAAGTTTCCACGACGTCAAGTCTGTCTGCCTTGGCATACTTTTCGTTCTTGAAGTTCTTTCTCGTTCTGTCGAAGAGAATACCGCTTAAAATCATAGTCAAAACAACTACGGCAGCACCTAACGCTACGGCTTCAGTTCCGACGGGAATTCTGGTTACTGCAAGCAATGCAGCATAGACGCCGAGGTTATGCACACAGGCAAGCAATGCGGAGAATGCCGCACGGAGCTTATAACGAAGGATAAAATAGAGGAATTGGAACGCTGCAGCGGAGGCGAGGGCTATCGAGGCATAGACGAT
This sequence comes from Candidatus Coproplasma sp., assembly GCA_051884175.1. Lineage (GTDB taxonomy): Bacteria > Bacillota > Clostridia > Christensenellales > Borkfalkiaceae > Coproplasma. Next base: position 33,542 of record JBJEVD010000017.1, on the reverse strand, counting down.
ATTTTTAGCACCGCCCTCGTTTACCACGCCTTCGTGCAGGGTTGCTCCGCTCTCCAAATCGGTAAAGTGTGCGTTGATTGCGTCAACTACAGCCTCGAGCTTTGCTTTATCCGTATTTGCGGAGAATTTATAGACTATCTCTTCGCCTAAATCGTTAGTAGCATAGGTAACTTCTATAGGACTAACATTTGAAACAGCTTGATTACAGATTGCCTTGAAGTCAGTATCGGCGTTATGCTCGGAATAGTAATAGGTTGCCGATATGCTTTTATAGGAGGCGAACTCGCCGCCGTAATTGAAAAAGCCGTTAGCTACAAAGTGGCAGATTGTGCCTATTGCCATACCGATAGCAATGAATAATACACTGATAAAAATGAAAACGTGAAGCTTTTTGCAAACCTTTAAATTAGTCATCTTCGTACACCACCCTCTTTAAGCCTGCAAATTTAAATTTATCCTTTTCGGGGGAGGAAGTTACGTACCACATAAACCTCGTGAACCAATAAAGAACATAGCTTGCAACAACGCCTATTACAGAGATAAGACCGCAAGCGGCAACCTCTCCAACGCCTACTGCGGCAAGCAGAATTGCAACTGCTGCCAACACAATATGAAGGTCGGTTATCGTCATCAAAACGTTTTTGTAAGCTTCCTTGATTGAAGCTTGAATTGTTCTGCCCGTAAGGGTAAGGCGTTTAACTTCAGCATATACTATCGCACAGCTTACCGCAAACAGTGCAATGAGCAATGCGCAGGTGAATACAACCGCAAAGGTAACGGTAATCGAAAGCAGCTGAAGCGCGTACACCTCTACAAGTGCCATTAGCAATGCTATAGCAGCGGTTATCGCACCGAGCTTTTTGTACTTAACTATCAGCAACACAGCAAGACCTGCAAGTAAGAGCAAGCATGCCACTAAGGTTAAAATAGCAGAAATTTCGCCGTTTGACTGCTGAGTAGAGACGCTGACGTCGCCATAGCTTAACGTAAGTACGTTGCCTTTAACCGCGGAATCCAAGGTAATGGCAATATTCCTTGCCGTTTCAGCGTCATTGGTCTGTAAGCTTATCGAGCTTTGGTCAATAGGCGACGTACAGCTGCTGTAGCCCACAAGCTGGGTATCGCCGACGAAGAAGTACAAGGTCTGGCTGGAAGAGCTTGCAACTAAGGTTGTAATCTCTTTAATCTTCTCCCTGCCCTCCGCGGTGAAATTGAAAGTCAATACGGGCGTAGAACCTATTGTTCCACCCGTAACAGATTTAAAGTAAGGCGCAACGTCGTCCTTTGAAAGCGAATAGGTATTAATCGTATTTCCGCTTGAATCGGACACGGTTGCCTTATCCGTCCACTCGTCGTCGCCGAGCTTGGTCATATCATAGGTCTTTGCATTACCGTTTGCGTCCGTCGTTTCTATCGAGGTGTCGGAGGTTCTCAACGTAAGCTTACCGTCCGATGTGAGCGCACTCAAAGCAAGCTGAGCAACGGAAATACGGTTGCTTCTGCCGTCCTCGTCGAGCTTTTTAAACTCAGCCGAGGTGAAATAGGTAGGCACGGAAATCTTGATGGATAAACCGTCCTCTACCGCTACGCTGTAGGAGGAATAACCCTTTTCACCAAACCTTGCATTGAGAATTTTAGCGTCTGCCGCAACGGAAGATTTGAGTGCGTCAATATTGAAGCCCTCTTCCGTAATACCGGAATACTCTTCCGTATTGACGTAATAATTTCCGTACTGAACGTATATAGTTGCAGGGTCGGTTAATTGACTCCTGTCCTCTGCATTTTCATATGCGTCAACAAGACCGTTATAATCCGAAACGGTGATAACACCCTCGGGACAAACGGTGGTATATGCATAGCCCGTGAAATCTGCGCCGAGGCTGACGTTGCTTAAAATCGAATTATATCTCTTCGATACACCAACGTCGAACGACACCACTGCAAAAAATGCAGCGACAGCCATCGCTAACGCCAACAAGACGGTTATGACAATTGATTTTGTCTTACCCATTGAAGCTCTCCTTCAGTAACCGCAAAATACCCGTTGTAGGGGTACCTGCGAAAATAAACTTTATAACCTTTATAATTATATAGAAAAAAGGCGGAGTAGTCAAATAATTTTCTTATTGAAAACTATTTTTACTCCGCTTTTAGGCTTTATATTTTTTTATTCTTTGTTTGTCAACTCTTTTTTACGGGCAAGCACGTGCATACCGCACTCTACTCTCTTTTTCATCATCTCGCAGGTGATGGTATAAGGTTCGTTCAAATCACCCATAAAATGGTAGTTGTTGGCACTGCAACCGCCGCTGCAAATGTATTTTGCAAAACAGTCCTCGCACTTCTTCCTCGTAAACAGGCAGTTTTCGGCAAACACACAGCGAATGTCAGGATTGAGCTTGCCTTCAAATACGTTACCCATTTTAAACTTTTCGTCGCCTACGAACTGGTGGCAAGGATATAAATCGCCGTTGGGCGCAACCGAGAAATACTCGTTGCCCGCACCGCAAGCCGAAACCCTTTTAGACAGGCAGGGTCCGCCCTCTAAATCGACGTTGAAGTGGAAGAAATTGAATCCGTTCCCCTCTTTAAATCTCTTAAGGTACTCGTCGCACAGGTTCTCATACTCAGCTAAAATTGCGGGAAGATGTTCCTCTTTTATTGCCAAATCGTCGATATCGGTTACGACGGGTTCCATTGAAATGGAGTCGAAACCATTGTCGGCAAGAAATAGTACGTCCTTTGCAAAATCGAGATTTTTAGCTGTGTAAGTACCCCTGACGTAGTAGCTCTTATCGCCCCTGGACTCCACGAACTTCTTAATATTTCCGATAACCAAATCGAAGCTGCCCTTGCCGTTTACCGTCTTTCTTATGGCGTCGTGCACCTCTTTACGCCCGTCGAGAGAGAGGACGACGTTCTCCATCTCTTCGTTGAAGAATTTGATAGCCTCGTCGTTTAACAGCAGGGCGTTAGTCGTCGTGGTAAACAGGAATTTTTTGCCCTTTGCGGCTGCCTTCTCCTTGGCATAGTATACGACGTTTTTAATGGTCTGAAGACACATCAAAGGTTCACCGCCGAAGAAATCGACCTCCAGAATCTTTCTGTGACCGCTGTTTTCAATTAAAAAGTCGATTGCTTTTTTGGCTGTTTCCTCACTCATAAACTCACGTGCGGAGTGGTAAGCCCCCTCGTCTGCAAAGCAGTAGCGGCAGCGAAGGTTGCAGTCGTGACAGATGTGTATGCACAGTGCTTTAACCTCGTTGGACTTGACGGGACGGGATTTGGTCTCCTGCGCAAAGAGAAGCCCCTGCGATTTCAGTGCGGAAATATCCCCCTCAATCTCCCTCTTCTCGTCCTCGGAAAGATAGGAAATATCGGCGTTCTGCCCCAACATATGCGCCAGATAATCGTATGTCTTATCATCGCACTCGTGCAGACTGCCGCTGCCCGAATCGAATATATAATTGTAATTTTTATATTTGAAAACGTGAACCATATTTCATCAACCGTAAGAGGCGTCAGCTAAAACTTACGCCTTTAAAAATAAAGATTGGGCACGCCGCAAATTATTGCGAACAGCCCGATAAAATACATAATATTAAGGAGCAGAATTGCAGTCTGCTCCTTAAAAAAGTTGTTGCTTAAATTACTTATTGAATTTTTCGGGGTTTTCTTCCCTCGTAATTCTTTCGCAGCTCTGGTTGCCGACGGTGCAGCTGGTCTTGCAAGCGGACTGGCAGGTACTTCTGCACTCGCCGCAAGCGGTTACTTTCTTTTCTGCAGGTTTAGCAATTGTCTTTATCATAATTATTCTCCTTAATCAAATCGATTAGTATAGTAAAATTATATTATATATCAACATAAAAATCAAGTGTTTTTCACTTTTTTTCGTCTATGATTTTTTTAAGTTTACGGCTATTATTCCCGTAACCAAACCGGCGGCGGCAGAGAGCGCGATTTCAAGTAAAAAAGTCCACTTCAACTCGAACGAACCGCCGATAGCTGAAAAAAGAATATAGTTGACTAGCATCGTGCTAAGTCCCGTTAAAGCACCTTTTATGTAACCCTTCTGCCCCTTGATAAACAGCAGTGAACCGAAGGCTATTGCAAGGATTTTGAATACCTGGTTGACGGGTTTTATCACCGCCGAGCTGAGTTGGGTCAAGTGGATAATAAGAGTAAACACAAGCACGTAAATCAGCGAAAATAATACCGCAAACAGCGTTGCCTTTAATACCTGCAAAAAGCTTTCTTTAGCCATAACTCCCCCCCATCGCTAATTGTTTAAGTTAAATAATCTTTGATAAAATTGAGGGTAGTTACGGCTAACCATAAAAATTACCCCCGACAATCTTAAGATATGCGGGGGCGTTAGTTTTAAGAACGGTTAAATTAATTGTTTTTCTTGCTCTTTTTCGAGGACTTTACAGGTTTTGCCTCTTCCTCTTTAGCTTCTTCTACGGGTGCAACCTCTTCCGTTGCAGTTTCAACGGGGGGTTCGTCAGCGACTTCCTCTGCAGGTGCTTCAGCCTCTTCAGCCTTGGTTTCAGCAGCCTTCTTGTCAACTACTGCGTCGCTTTCATAGATTGCCTGGCGAATGAACTTGATATAACTCTTACCGTTAACTTCACTACCCGTTTCAAGAACAATGGTGTTGTCGTCGGGGTTAACCTCTACAACGATACCGACGATACCGCCGATAGTGGTCACCTTATTGCCGGGCTTAACCGCGTCGATAAGCTCCTTCGCCTCCTGCTCACGCTTCTTGCTGCGGCGGTTCATTATGATCATAGACGCAATTAAAATGACTACAAGTACGCCGATAAGAACGTAGGACACCCAATTGTTAGCGTTATTAGTTGCATTTTCCTCTGCTAATAATGAAAATAACATAATTTTACTCCGAAAAAAAATTTTACCATTTAATTATAAAACACTTACCGCCCGTTTGGCAAGTGATTTTTTGCAAAAACAGTGTGAATTTAACGTGAACCGTACTTAGAGTAGAACTCGTTTGCAAAATCCGTAAGGCAGTCGGCAAAGATTGCCTCCCTCATATCTGCCATTAGTTTATGCAAGAAGGTTACGTTATGCAGACTTAAAAGCTGTGCGGAGAGCATTTCACCCACGTTTATCAAGTGACGCAAATACGCCTTGGTGTAGTTTTTACAGCAGTAGCAATCGCATTCGGGGTCAAGAGTTGTAAAATCTTCCTTGTATGCACCGTTACGCGCAACTATCTTTCCCCTTGAGGTAAACGCCGTACCGTTGCGGGCAACCCTGGTTGCAAGTACGCAGTCGAACATATCAATACCCCTTAACACACCTTCTATAAGGCAATCGGGCGACCCCACTCCCATAAGATAACGGGGTACGTCTTCGGGCATTAACGGCTGCAAAAAATCGAGCATTTCATACATAAGCGGCTTTGGTTCGCCTACCGAAAGACCGCCTATCGCTATGCCGTCTACCGCATATTGCTTGCAGACGTCAAGGCTCTTACCTCGTAAGTCCTTATAAAAGTTACCCTGAACAATCGGAAAGAGTGCCTGATCCTCCCTCGTCTTTGCGGCTACGCAACGCTCTAACCACTTGGCGGTACGCTCCATTGCGGCTTTAGCCTGCTCGTGCGTGTAGCCGTGTTCGCTGCACTGGTCGAACGCCATAATGATATCGGCACCTAAGTTCTCCTGTATGGCAATAGCGTTTTCGGGATTGAAGAAGTGTTTTCTGCCGTCTATCGACGAGTTAAAATATACCCCTTCATCAGTGATTTTATTCAGCTTTGCAAGCGAAAAAACTTGAAAACCGCCGCTGTCTGTTAAAATAGGACCCTGCCAATTCATAAACTTATGCAGTCCTCCTGCCTTTTTAACAAGGTCGTCACCGGGGCGTTCATAGAGATGATAGGTGTTGGCGAGAATTATGCTGGAGCCTGCCTCCTTCAAGTCCTTAGGCAGTATTCCTTTAACCGTTGCCTGCGTACCTACGGGCATATAGACGGGGGTTAATATATCCCCGTGGGGCGTATGAAAAACGCCGGCTCTCGCGCCGGTATATTTTTCTACGTGCTGTAATTCAAACGAAAAGTATTTTGACATTTTAAAACCTTGATTTGGGTGATGATTATTTGAATTAAAAACCATGTTTCTTTTTAGAAACGAGCAAGAGCAGGAGCCTGCGGATTTGCCGACGGGTGTTTACAATGAAGTAAATGACCTAGGCAAAACGCAAAGGCGACGAACTATTGCGAAGTTTACAGGAAGAAACAAGCATCTCCGAAGGAGAAGAACCTATACTTGTTCTCCACCGCCGTCTTGTAGACTTCGAGAACTTTTTCCCTGCCGACGAGAGCGGCTACTAACATAACTAACGTGCTTTCGGGGAGGTGAAAGTTGGTTATTAATGCGTCAACACACTTGAATTTGTAGGGAGGATAGATGAAGATACAGGTGTCGCCGTGACCTGCTTTAATTACACCGTCCTCGCCCGTCGCGCTTTCAAGCGTTCGGACGGAGGTCGTGCCTACGGCAATTATTCTGCGCCCCTCTGCCTTTGCCCTGTTGATAGCTTCGGCAGCCTGTTCGGACACCTCGTAGTATTCGCTGTGCATCTTGTGGTCGGTAATTATCTCTTCCTTTACGGGTCGAAAGGTACCCAGCCCTACGTGAAGAAGTACTTCTACCACCTCTACGCCCATATCTTTAATTTTGGTTAAGAGTTCGGGCGTGAAGTGTAAGCCTGCCGTAGGTGCGGCAGCAGAGCCATCCGTCTTGGCGTAAACCGTCTGGTATCTGTTTTTATCCTGCAGCTTTTCTTTTATATAGGGCGGAAGCGGCATTGAACCTACTTCCTCTAAAATATTTTCAAAAACCCCTTCATAGGCAAAGCGGACTATCCTTTCACCGCTGTCGGTTATACCCTCTACGGTAAGTGAAAGCTTGTCGTTTATCGTTAATTTTTTGCCGATTGTACACTTTTTACCCGGCTTTGCAAGCACTTCCCAAACGTCCTTATCCTTACGTTTTAAAAGAAGAATTTCTACCAATCCGCCGTGTTCGGTGTGGGCGTACATTCTTGCAGGAAGGACCTTGGTATTGTTAATGACGAGTACGTCTCCCTTTTTTAAATAGTCGGTTACGTCCCTGAAAATTCTGTGTTCAACCGTGTCGGTTGCCCTGTTGTAGACCAAAAGCCTGGAGCTGTCCCTCGGCTGTGCAGGGGTCTGGGCAATTAACTCGGGCGGTAATTCATAGTAAAAGTCAGATTTTTTAAATTGCATAATTAATTCTTTTTATTCAGTCCTGCGGTTTATCGAACAGCGAAAGCTGTTTTTTCTGCTTTTCGGTTATTTTTAAACCCAAATGTTCGTAACCGCCCTTTAATATTACCCTGCCCCTGGGGGTCCTGGCGATAAAGCCGAGTTGCAGAAGGTAGGGTTCGTACACGTCCTCGATGGTCCCGGCGTCCTCGTTGACGGTTGCCGCCAGAGTTTCCAAACCAACCGGTTTACCGTCGAATTTTTCCGCCATGGCACGTAAGATACCGCGGTCGGTTTCGTCCAAGCCTAAACCGTCTATCTCCATTCTGCTAAGGGCAAACTTGGCGTCGGAAAGGGTTACCTTTTCGCTGTCGTTTACGGTTGAGAAATCACGCACCCTCTTTAAAAGCCTGTTAGCAATTCTGGGGGTACCCCTTGAACGGGTGGATATTTCCTTTGCCGCATCCTTTTCTATGGCGATGCCTAAGGTGTTTGCGCTTCGGGTTATAATCTCTTCAAGCTCGGACGGGGTGTACATTTCAAGACGGCAGATTATGCCGAATCTATCCCTTAACGGGTTGGCAATCATTCCTGCCCTCGTCGTTGCACCGATAAGCGTAAACTTCTTTAACGAAAAGCGGATATTCCTTGCGCTGGGTCCCTTGCCTACGATTATGTCAAGGGCGTAGTCCTCCATTGCGGAATAAAGTATTTCTTCAACGCTGTGGTTTAAACGGTGAATTTCGTCTATAAAGAGTACGTCTCCGTCGTTTAAATTGGTGAGTAATGCCGCCAAATCTCCGCTTCGCTCTATGGCAGGCGCGCTGGTCATCTTGAGTTGACCGCCCATCTCGTTGGCTATAATGTGGGCAAGCGTTGTTTTACCCAAGCCGGGGGCACCGTACAAAAGTACGTGTTCAAGCACTTCCCCCCTCTTCTTTGCTGCGTTCATATAGACGGTTAAATTTTCTTTAACCTTGCTCTGCCCGACGTAGGCGTCAAGCGTTTTAGGGCGCAATGCGTTTTCTTCCGCATCGTATTCACCCTTAGTGCTTTGAATCAACCTCTCTTCTACGCCGTACTCGTCTTCTTCGTCAAACATTTTATCTTTCCTTTAACCTTACATACTCTTGAGTGCTGTCATAATTACTTCTTCCACGGTCTTTGCACCGCTGCTCTTAGCCCTTATAACCGCCCTTTCCGCTTCCGCACGGCTGAACCCTAAAGAGGTCAGCGCAACGATTGCGTCCTCGTCTTCGCTTGAAACCTTGGACGGTGTAACTACAGGACCACCCTCTACTATGGGCAAAACGGGCATGGCGGCTACGCTGTCCTTAAGCTCCAAAATAAGCCTTTCCGCAGTCTTTTTGCCCAACCCCTTTACGCTTGAAAGAGCTTTAACGTCACCTGTTGCAATAGCTGAGGCAACCTGCCCTGCATCCATATAGGTCAGGACGGCAAGACCTATTTTAGGTCCTACGCCCGAAACGGAGATAAGCTTTAAAAACATCTCCTTTTCCTTTATATCGGAGAAGCCGTAAAGCGTTACGCCGTTTTGCTCGCTGACCTGCAAATAGGTGTAAATTTCACACTCCTGCCCCTGGGTCATTTTTGAAAACGCAGAACCCGAGCAATACACCTCGTAGCCGACTCCACCCACCAAAATAAGGGCGGTTTCAGCCGATATATTTATTACCTTACCTTTTAAATAACCTATCATAATTAACCTTTACTTAATTCCGAACATTAACCCGAAACGGGAGGTATGCGCATGGCACAATGCAACCGCCAGGGCGTCTGCGGCGTCGTCGGGTCGAGGAATTTGCTTTAGGTGCAGAAGAGACTGAACGACGTGCATCATCTGCACCTTGTCTGCCTTGCCGTAACCCGTCAAAGCCTGTTTAATCTGGTTTGGAGTGTACTCGTATAATCTTCCGCAGTACTTGATTGCAGAAAGAAGAATTACCCCTCTCGCCTCCGCAACCTGAATACCCGTGGTGATATTCTTTGAAAAGAACAATTCTTCAAGGGCAATCTCCTGCGGTTTGAACTTGTCGTACAGCTTGTTTAACCCCTGCTCCAACATGGCGAGGCGAACGGGGAAGGTTTCGTTTGACGGGGTTTTTATTACGCCGTAATCGACGGGGATACAATCTCCGTTGTCCTTTTTTTCAATTACGCCGTACCCCATTGTGCCGAACCCGGGGTCAATACCCAGAATTATCATTTCGCCTTTGCTTATACCTTATACTATATATATTTAATATTGTATAGCAAAAGCAAAGATAAGTCAATTTAAAAGAATGATTATTTTAACTGCTTAATCTTCCTTTAGCTATTGCTTTTTTATTTTTTAGGTAATATAATAATTAAAACAAGTTTTGGAATATTTATGAGAAAGAAAATTATTTTACTGTTTGCCTTAATTATTACGTCGGCTGCATGTATCTTTGGTTTATCCGCTTGCGGAGACGGGGATACAAGGGGGTTTGAACTTCATCTTTTGGACGACGGCTCTGCTTACGGCGTCAGCGCAGGACTAACCGGAAATATGAGAAACATTGAAATTCCCTCCTCCTATAAAGGTAAAGCAGTAACGACTATATTAAAAAACGGTTTTGAACATTCACATAATAGGACGATTATTATCCCCGACAGTGTTACAACTATAGAAGACAACGCATTCTCCTATTGCACCTCGCTTGAAAGCATAACCATACCCGAAAGCGTTACCACTATAGGAGACAACGCATTCTATCAATGCATTTCACTTAAAAAAATTGACTATTGCGGCAATATTTCAAGTTGGCTGAAAATATCTAATCTTAATTCTTTAATGAATTCAGAAAGAATGGAAAGAACACTTTATTTTAACGGTCAGCGATTAACCGATACTATTGTAATCCCGGACGGCGTCACCGCAATCGGTGATTATGCGTTCTATGGTTGCGACCGCATTACAAGCGTAACTATTCCCGACAGCGTTACCGAAATAGGAGATTGTGCGTTCTATGAATGCAAGTCTCTTTCAAGCTTAAATATACCTGACTCCGTTACCTCTATAGGCAGTCATGCATTTGTTTTTTGCAATGCTCTTATAGACATAAACATTCCGAAAGATATTAAATCTATTCCAGGTAATATGCTATACGGTTGCAGTTCACTGACAAGCATAACGATACCAAACGGCGTTACCTCTATAGGTCAATATGCGTTCGGTAACTGCGAATCACTTACAAACTTAAATATACCAAACGGCGTTACTTCTATAGGGTTAGGTGCATTCATGCATTGCTATTCACTGACAAGTTTAACCATTCCTGACGGCGTTAGCCAAATAAATCCGTATACGTTCCAAGGTTGCTCCTCCCTTACAAACGTGAGTTTAGGTAACGGTGTTACCAGCATAGGGGAATATGCCTTTGAATATTGCAGTTCGCTGACAGACATAACCGTTCCCTACAGCGTTACTGCCATAGAGAACAATGCATTTGTTAACTGTAGTTCGCTGACAAAATTGAATATACCCGATAACGTCACTAAAATAGGTATATATTCATTCGGTGGTTGCACCTCGCTTTCAAGCATTACAATAGGCAATGGCATCACCGAAATCAAAGACAGTGCGTTTAATGGGTGTACTTCCCTTACAGACGTAAATTTGGGTAACAACGTTACCGCTATATGCTTAAAAGCCTTCGCTGAATGTAGTTTATTAAAAAGTTTAAAGGTTCCCGACAGCGTTACTTATATTTATACTGGTGCATTTTCGAACTGCACCTCTCTTACAGATATAGATTGGGGCAACGGTATTTCCGTCGTGGGAAGCAATGCGTTCTGTGAGTGTACCTCCCTTACGAATGTAATTCTACCTGACAGCGTTACTTCTTTAGGAGATTCCGCATTCAAAGGTTGCACCTCACTTAAAAGCATCATCATACCAGACAGCGTTACCGCTATAGGGAAATGGGTATTTTATAATTGCACCTCGCTTGAAAGCGTTGTAATTCCCGGTAGTGTCGACAAAATAGAAATGGAGTCGTTCTTTAATTGTAGTTCACTTTCAAGCTTAACTTTAGAAAACGGTATTACGGATATAATTTGGCATGCGTTCGAGGGTTGTACCTCACTTAAAAACCTAATCATTCCCGACAGCGTTACATATATTGACGAATCCGCTTTTAGCGGCTGCACCTCGCTTGAAACCGTAACTATAGGCAACGGCGTTACGTCAATATATCATAGGGCTTTCTATGGTTGCAGTTCGCTGAAAAACGTAACTATAGGTAATAGCGTTACCTTATTCGGTACTTATTCTTTCTATGATTGTTCCTCACTTTCGAATATAACCTATTCCGACACGATAGCTAAATGGAATTCGATTTCAAAAGGAGTTGATTGGGACAAAAACACAAGCAATTACACCATAAATTGCACGGACGGAACATTTGATAAATCAGGCAGTCAGAAGTCTTAATTTCAACTGTTTTACGCGGCTTCAAGTATGTACGTATTCGTTGAATACTACGTAATTATTATTGTTGTGATATAATCATAAATATTATCAGGTGATTAATGAAAAAGAAAATTATCATACTTTTCCTTGCAATAGCTTCAGCACTCTGCCTTTGCTTAGGTCTTTCTGCCTGCAGCGGTGAACCCAAAAAGACATCGGGATCAGAAGGTTTGGAATACATTCTTTCGCCTGACGAAACTTCATACATCTGTGTAGGTATAGGATACTGCACCGATACCGACATAAAAATCGCTTCATGGTATAATGATAAATGGGTAACTGCCATAGATAAATCTGCCTTCAGTAAAGTTAAAGATTATAACTTTAATCCTACGTCCATTACAAGCGTTACCATACCCGACAGTATTACCTCTATCGGTGATTCTGCATTTTACGGCTGCAACAAGCTTAAACGCGTGTCCATAGGTAAAGGCATTACAACTATAGGTGACAGTACTTTTAAATTCTGTACCTCCCTCACGAGTGTAACAATTCCCGATAACGTTACTTCTATTGAAAATTCAGCGTTCTTAAATTGTATAAGCCTTAATTCGTTAAAAATAGGCAAAGGCGTTACAACTATAAATAATAACGCTTTCTCTTCATGTACCTCCCTCACTAGCGTGACTTTACCGGACGGCATTACCTCTATAGGAGATTCAGCTTTCAGCGGTTGCAGCGGAATTAAAACCATAAACATTCCGGAAAGCGTTACTACAATAGGTAGCGGTGCATTTTTCGGTTGCACCTCCATAACAAGCATATCCATTCCGGACAGTATTACAAAAATAGAAAGCAGAACGTTCTATTATTGCGAATCTCTCACAAACGTTGCAATACCTGAATGCATAACTGAAATAGGAACGGGTGCCTTTTACGGTTGCAGCACATTGAAGAGCATAAGCATTCCCAAAGGTGTCACTGTCATAGATAATTATACGTTCTATGAATGCAAAAACCTTACGGACATAACAATCCCCGACGGCGTAACCAAAATAGGAGATAATGCGTTCGAGGGTTGCTTGACATTTAAAAATATAACCATACCCGACAGCGTCGCCTCTTTAGGGAATTATGCGTTTAAAGATTGCAGCTCCTTAAAGAGCATTACAATCCCAGGCAGCGTTACAGAAATCGGTAAAGGAGCGTTCAATGGTTGCAGCTCCATTACAAGCATGACAATCCCCGACGGCATTACTTCTATTCAATCTTCCACATTCTCAGGTTGCAGTCAACTTTCAGACATAAAAATACCAGACGGCGTAACGCATATAAATGATCTGGCATTCTGTGCTTGTTCATTGCTCGTCAATATAATACTACCCGAAAGCCTTACATATATCGGCAGTGAATCTTTCGCAAACTGTACCTCGCTTACAAGTATTAACGTACCCGACAGCGTTAACTATATAGGTGATAGCGCATTTTATAATTGCAGTTCACTGACCGGCATAACCATACCGGAGGGTATTACAACAATACGCACAGAAACATTTTATAAATGCAGTTCACTTGTTAGCATAACGCTACCTGACAGCGTTAAATCAATTTTGCCCTCTGCATTCAATGGATGCAATTTACTTTCAAGCATAGTCATACCTCAAGGTATAACCTCTATAGCATATTTGGCGTTCTATGATTGCAGGAATTTGACGAACGTAACAATCCCCGACAGCGTAACAAGTATCGGCGATTATGTGTTCTATAATTGCAGCAGTTTGACGAGCGTAACAATTCCAAACAGCGTAACGAGTATAGGCTCTTCTGCGTTCTCTCATTGCAGTCGTTTAACAAGCATAACCTTTAACGGAACTATGGAAGAATGGCAAGCAATTTCAAAAGAAAACTATTGGGACGATTACACAGGCAATTACACCGTAACTTGCACAGACGGGACGTTGGATAAGGACGGAAACGTTATTTCTTAATTTATAAACTCAATACTTTAAGCCGTGGGGTGTATTCATTATGCCTTACGGCTTTTAATTTTAAACAGAAAAACAGTTGATAATGGGCTGAAAATAGGCTATAATAGTAGAAATTAAACTTTTAAGGAAGAAATTTTTATGAAACTTTGGGAAGGCAGGTTTGATAACCCCACCGCCAAAAATGCAGACTTGTTCGGCGACTCGCTCCCCTTCGATAAACAGCTGTGGGCTGTTGATATATCCGCGTCGTTAGCTCACGCAGCAATGCTCGGTCACTGCGGCGTTATTACCCTTGACGAGGCAAAAAAAATTTGCCAGGGCTTGGAGGGCATTGCAGCAGATATCGAGGCAGGAAAGCTTGAAATCGTTGGTGCGGAGGATATTCACTCCTTCGTTGAGAACGAGCTTGTATCTCGTATCGGTGATGCAGGTAAAAAGTTGCACACGGCAAGGAGCCGCAACGACCAGGTTGCAACCGACTTCCGCCTGTACGTAAGAGGGGCTTTCGATAACCTTACCGAGAGTTTGGTAGGCATTATCAACGCTTTGCTTGAGAAGGCAAGCGAGGGCGTAAAATACATTATCCCCGGCTATACCCACCTTAGAAAGGCGCAGCCTATGTGCGCAGGACACGTGTTCAACGCCTACAGCGAGATGTTTTTGAGGGATCTGGACAGGGTTAGCGCAAGCAGAGAGAGGGCAAACGTAATGCCCCTCGGCTCGGGTGCTTTAGCCGGTACTTCCTACCCTATCGACAGAAATATAACCTGTGAAATGCTGGACTTCGACCGCCCCTGCGAAAATTCGTTGGACGGTGTTTCCGATCGTGACTTTGTAGCGGAATATTTATTCGACGCCTCGTTGATTATGGCTCACCTCTCCCGTCTTTGCGAGGACATTATTCTATACACCACCGAAGAGTTCGGCTACCTTGAAATTTCAGACGCATACTCTACCGGCTCTTCCATTATGCCTCAAAAGAAAAACCCGGATATCGCAGAATTAATCCGTGGCAAGACGGGGCGTGTATACGGGCATCTGATGGGACTTTTAACCATAATCAAGGGTATTCCCCTTGCCTATAATAAAGATTTGCAGGAGGATAAGGAAGGACTTTTCGACGCTGAAAAGACTGTTAATAACTGCCTTAATATTATGGCTGAAATGCTGGGAGCAATCTCCTTTAAGCCCAGGAAGATGGCTAAAGCTTCCGAGATGGAGTTCTGCTGCGCAACCGACGTTGCCGACTATATGGCGAGGAAGGGCGTACCCTTCCGCACGGCACACGCGGTTACGGGCAAAATCGTGCGTTGGTGCATTGAAAACAACCGCACGCTGCAGAATATGACGGCTGACGAATACCGCACGTTCGACCCCGTTTTCGGTGACGACATCACTCAAATCGTCAAGGGGCGTGCATGCGCTGACGCGAGGACGAGCTACGGCGGTGCCTCCACTTCCAACGTAAAAGCAGAGATTAAGAGTATTAAGAAGAGATTAAAGCAGTATATCTGGTGATAATTTGATAGAAAACGGGCGGAGAGCTTTTTGAAAAAAGCTCTCCGCCCGTTGTTTTTCATTGCTGCTGACAATTTTTTAGAAGTCAAACTCTATCGGCTCGCCATTGCTGGCGACCCACTTTCCCTATTCTTTAGGGAAAGCAAGAATAAGGCATAAGCTTTTAATAAAAATCAATTCTGTTTATTCAAGTAGCTTTCCGCCAATGCCTTGAAAGCAGGGAGTGAACGCTCTATCATATCGGGGGAAACGCAGTAGGCTATACGAACATATCCCTTTACACCAAAACTGTCGGAGGGAACTACTAAAAGTTCATACTCTTTTGCCCTTTCTGCAAAGGCATTTGCATCCTCTTCCAAAGCTTTGACGAAGAGATAAAACGCTCCGTCGGGCTTGATTGCCGTATATCCGTACTCGGTCAAGGCGTTGTACAGAATATCCCTGTTCTGTTTGTAAACGGAGATATCCGCAGTTTTGCCGAGAACTTTTGCAACGAGCTGTTGAAAGAGGTTGGGGGCGCAGACGTACCCTAACGCCCTGCCTGCTCCGCAGACGCCTGCGTACAGCTCTCCGCTGTCCTGCATATTTCCGTTGACCGCAATATATCCTATCCTCTCGCCGGGGAGAGAAAGGCTCTTGGAGAAGGAATAGCAGACTATGCTGTCCGTATAATAATTCATAATAAAGGGTACTTTTGTACCGCCGAAAACAAGCTCCCTGTAAGGCTCGTCTGAGATTAAAAATACCCTGTTACCCGTAGTTTTTTCGTGTTCTTCAAGGGCTTTGCATAAGGCTTTAATCGCCTCTTCGGTATAGACTACGCCGCTGGGGTTGTTGGGGGAGTTGATTATAACCGCCCTCGTCTTATCATTTAACAACGCCTTGAACTTTGCTATATCGGGTTGGAAGGTTCCCTCTTCGCTTTCACAAGCTATAAGCTTACCCCCTGCATGTGCGGTGAATACGGAGTATTCGGGGAAGAAGGGTGCAAAGGTTATAACCTCCTCGCCTTTGTTTAGCAAAGCGTTTAAGGTTATGCACAGCGAAGCCGCCGCACCGCAGGTCATATAGATTAAATCTGCGCTTACAGGGGCGTTGAAACGCTTTTGTAAATCTTGGGCGATGGTATTGCGGACGTTTGCGTCGCCCTGGGCAGAGGTGTAGCCGTGGAGAAATACAGGGTCGGTATTGTTTATAAGCTTTACAAGCTCTTCATTAACTTCCTCGGGTGCAGGCACGGAGGGGTTGCCTAAAGAGAAGTCGAACACGTTCTCCTCCCCTATCTCTGCCTTGCGTTTTTTACCGTATTCAAAAAGCTCCCTTATAACCGAACGGACTTTGCCAAGTTTAACGTTGGTCTGATTGAACATATTTTAACCCCTTTAATGATTAACTATTATTTTAATGCCCCGAAAGCAATTAAACTTTCAGGGCAGGTTAATTTAAATCAGTCGAAAAATTCGTGATAAATTGCGGCAATGCAGCGTTCGCAATCTTCGTTCTTGACGCCTACTATTATGTTAAGCTCGGAAGAACCCTGGTCGATAAGCTTTGCGTTTATATTAGCCTCCGCCATTGCCTTAAACAGCCTTGCCGAAGTACCGATAGAAGACGACATGCCGTGACCTACGGTTGCAATTAAAGCGACGTTTTCCATAACCCTTATAACGTCGGGTTCGGCATCGTTTTTAATCTCTTCAATGACCTGTTCAAGCTTATAGCCCTGAACCTCACTCGACTCAACGACTACGGACATAGTGTCGATACCCGAAGGGATATGCTCTATATTAATACCATATTTTTCAAGCACGGAGAGCACCTTACGGATAAAGCCTACCTCGTTGTTCATATGGTTCTTTTCGATTAAAATAACCGTGAAATTCTTCTTGCCTGCAATACCCGTTACTATGTTGCCGTCGGGGGTATACTGCGATACGGGAAGAATTGTAGTTCCCTCGTCCTCGGGGCGGAAGGTGTTTTTGATTATGATGGGAATATTTGCCTTGCGCACGGGGAACACGCTTTCGGTGTGAAGCACGTTGGCACCCATGTATGAAAGCTCTCGAAGTTCTTTATAGGAAAGAGTGCTTATGCGCTTGGGGTTTTGAACTATTCTGGGGTCGCAAGCGAGGAAGCCGGAGACGTCCGTCCAGTTTTCGTACTCGGAGGCGTTGACAGCCCTTGCCACGATTGCACCCGTTATATCCGAACCGCCCCTTGAAAAAGTCTTGATTTTACCGTTTATATCTTTGCCGTAGAAGCCGGGGAACACAGCCTTATCGCAGTCTGCAACGGCGTCTGCAATTGCTTTGTACGTCTTTTTATCGTCCATTACGCCGTATTCGTTGAAGAACACAACGTCCTCGCTGTCGATAAACTTTGCGCCGAGCACCTGCGCCATTACCTTTGCGGAGAGATATTCACCCCTTGACGCGCAGAAGTCCTTGCTGTTTTCCTCGTCCATTCTCTTTTCGGTTTCGTCCAAAGCTGCGTTGATGTCAATCGACATATTAAGTTCTTTAGCAATGCTTTCAAACCTTGTACGTACTGCCTTGAACGCCTCCTTACAGGTACCCTTGCTCTGTATTTCGTCATAGCAGGAATACAAAAGGTCGGTAACCTTAATATCACCGCTAAACCTTTTACCGGGGGCAGACACCACCACAAAACGCCTTGCGCTGTCTCCCTCAATTATCTTTTTAACCGACTTCATTACGTTGCCGTCAGCCATTGACGTGCCGCCGAATTTACAAACTTTTAATGCCATTATCTTATCGCCTTTGCTTCAATATAGTATCTTTTTTCATTTCCCTCGCCCATTGAGAAGGTCTTACGGGGAAGATTGCCGCCCGTAACTATCAGACGGAAAAAGTCGTCCTTGCCGATTGCAGGGAGTATTACGCCCACGCCCATAGACGAAAAACTTGAAACCTCTTCGTCGCCGTGGATATAGTCGACTTCACCGCCGTTGTCCTCAATAAACTTGGCTATATACGCATCTAATTCCCTAATGCCGCAGGGCACGTCTATAGGGAAGTTAATCTGCGTTTTTTGACCGTTAATTACCGTAAATGCCTTTTTCTCGCCCTGAGGGTTATAGCCCTTTATAAACTCCTCCGCCTTATCTGTCTTAACCAGCCTGTGAATAGGTTCGAAAAAGAGGGCGGGGTCATAGATGTTTACCGCTTCGCAGAGGGCAAACCTTGCAGGGTGGTTTTCCTGTTCCTCTTTGGTTAAACCCTTTTTGATATTTTCCCAACAGGTCTTTGCAGTTGCGAGAGAATGGTTGCCGTCGCCTACCGCAAACAAAAGCTTCTCGCCGTTGCCGTAGTCGGTACTTTCCATAAGCGAATAGAACTCTTCAATTATCTCTTCGGAGTTATCGATAAAAGTACCCTTAGCGTGACCGCCTCCCATATTGAGGTCAAAATCGTACAATACCTCTCCCCTCTTTACCTTTGACAGTACCGCGTTTTGCTTATCGTTATAAAGCAGCATAACGTGGGGGAGTTCGATAGGGGCGTTTTCCCTTATCTTTACGCGAGGGGGAATTCTTTCAAGAATGGTTGCCTCGGTGGAACGTATTTGCGCCTTTGAACCCACTTTGAAGTCGTAAGCCTCCAGATCGATTGCAAGAACTATACCCGTCCTCGTTCCCGACTGCGTGGTGCGTTCAACGAGGATAAAACCGGGTTCAAGCTTTTTGAAAACACCTTCGGAGAGGTAGTTTTGCATATTTGCATTGATTTCTTTAATACGTTTTTCGGTGTTATCCTTTAAATAAATTTCGGGATAGATTAGCCTTAACGTGGAAGGTTTTCCACCGACAAGGCTCTCCACCTCCTCCCAATAAGCGTTATCGGAGGTGAACTGGTCGCAGGCGTTTACCGCCCATACGGACATATCTGCATTGTCGGGTAATAAAATTTGAGGTGTTTTAATCGCTTTCATATCTTAAATATTAGGTATGTTAATCGCCATTACGACAAATATCGCAAGCGCGAAGGCAAGTACCTTTATCCCTATATTAGTTGTGAAAAAATCTTTGATTATCTTAGTTAGTTTTTTCATATGCTCAAGCCTCCCTTCCAGACATACCCGACCAGTAATACTCTGATAAAACGTGTTTCAAATCGGAATCGCTGGCATAACGTTTGACTATTTCGCCTTTCTGCATAATAGAGATTATACCCGTTTCCTCCGACACGACGATTGCCGTTACCGCCGCAACGTTAGTAACGCCGAGCGCAGCACGGTGGCGAGAGCCGATTTCCTGAGGAAGAGCTTCGTTTTCTATTATTGGTAAGAAACAGCCTGCCGCATGTATTTTCTGCCCCTCTATTACCATTG
This sequence comes from Candidatus Coproplasma sp., assembly GCA_051884175.1. Classification (GTDB taxonomy): domain Bacteria; phylum Bacillota; class Clostridia; order Christensenellales; family Borkfalkiaceae; genus Coproplasma. Next base: position 13,966 of record JBJEVD010000017.1, on the reverse strand, counting down.
CGCCGTCGTGCAAGGGTGCCTTGGGGTAGAAAACTGCCTCTATCATAGAGGAGTTGATATCGGCATTGATTACCGTACCGCTCTGTATTATGCCTTCGGGGAGGTTATGGTCGGAGAGAACTATGAGCGCACCGATATCGTTTTTTGACATATGCTGCACGGCGCGAATAATCTCGTCCATTACAAGTTCCACTTCCCTGACCGATGCGGTATCGGTCTCCTTTTTAACGTGCTTTTTGCCGCCGCCCCCGAACAGCGAGCGTTTGAATTCGGTATTGAATATGGTAAGCGACATCAAGTCGATTAAGACGATTACTATCAAAAGCGTAGTCGAGTCCAACGTCCTTGAAAGGCTGAATGCCAAACCGCACAAGATAATTAATGCGGAAACAAAGGCAATGACCTTTTCGCATTTGTTCTCTTTTAAAGTTTTAAAGACGATATAGAAGGTTACGGCAAATGCGATAAACTCCAAAATATAGCTTATATCGAAATTTAAAAACATGGTTTTGAGTTTTTCACCGTAGTTAGACCAAAACTCTCCACCCCAATTATTTGTAAGTAGGCGTCCGTACATTTTTTTCTCCGCTGAATTTGCGTATAAAATTATAACTTTATATATTATTATACTTATTTTAGACAAAAAAATAAAGCGTTTTTAACCGCTTTATAATTATATATTTTAATTTATTGAGGTAAAGTTTACCATTTAACCGAAGAACACCTGTGCATATGCACTTTCTAAAGAGCCTGCAGGGGTGATAAGCCCTCCCTTTGCAGAGGAAGCTGTATTATATAACCCGTCTATAAGTCTTATTAACCTGTCCTTTCCCATTGCCTTTGCCTGTTGACGGGTCTTTGTTAAGGCATAGTCCTTCATCTTGAGCATTGCACAAAGCTCGTCCTGCGGCTTTTCGGAGACAAGTACGGTTAATAGGTTTTTAAAATAATTTAGAAGCGAGGCTATTACGGCGTTGGAGTCGTAACCTTTGGAGAGCAGATCCTTGCATATTTCCGTAAAGGTTGAATAATCCCCCCTCGATACGGCACCCGTCATCTGGTAGATGCGGTAATCCGCATCCTTGTAGACAAGCTCGTCTACGTCGGCTTTGGTAACCAACCCCTCCTTTCCCCATTCGATGAGCTTTTCCACCTCTTTGCTTACCCTTGCCATATCCATTACGCAGTAGTCGGCAATAGCCTCGCACGCCTCTACCGAGGAGGATACGCCTGCCTTTTTCATAGTAAGATACGCCCAACGGGCAACCGTCTCCCTGTCGGCTTTATTGCAGTCGAAGTAGCTCACCGCCTTCTTCCTCTTTAAATCGCAGCCCTTTTTAGATTGAGAGTTAATGATTATCAGCGTTGCCGTATCGGGGAAGTTTTCAAAAGTCGGTTTTAAATATTTTTCATAGTCGGCTTCGGTGGGATAGAATTCCGAAACCTTGACCAGCCTGCAGGGTGCCATAAAGGGAAATACGGCAAGCGCAGAGGTTATATCCTCTATTGCACTGCCTTTTTTGCCGTCGCCGTCAAAGGAGATAAAGTTGAGTTCAGGCATCTCCAAAAAGGCGTTTTTTACCATATTTTCCGCAGAAGTGCGGAAGTAGGCGTCGTCGCCCTCGAAGAGGTATATTGCCCTTCTGCCCTGTTTTATGTCGTCTTTAAGTTCTGTAAATTTCATAATTATTCCTTTGGTATGACGTACTGCGGGGTTAACGTGCCGTAGCTGAAGTTAAAGTTCATCTTTCCGCAATACGCGAGTTTATAGCTGCCTTGACGGTCGAAAAGTACGGGGTCGTTATTTGCATAGCCGTAAAGATACAGTAGGCAGCTATCGGGAATAGATCCGTACTCTTCACCCTTTTCGTTATAGCCAAACGCTGCGCTAACCCCGTCGCAACACATATACAAGGTATCGTTTACGAATTTAAACTCTATTCCGCACTCCGTAAAACTGTCCGTGCAGATCACGTCGTAATTTCCCAATGGCGGCAGGTTTGCCGAAGAGCCGTTCAGATATACCCTGTCGAAATTTCCATCCAAGTTAATCATTTGTTGCAGTGCCTCGTCACCGCCGACGATAACGACTGCGTCTGCGTTTTGAGTGAAATACTTCGGCACTCCGTCCGTATTGGGAAGTACGATAAGCACGCATCCGTTGCAATTGCCGATTAAAGCATAACCGCCCTCCGACGCAGGGGCAAACACAACTGAACTGCCCTTACCGTAAGCCGGCGTTACCGTCATACACAAAACGGCGACTGCCGTCAAGCCGACTAACGCACAGCGATACGCGGTTTTAAGGTTAATTTTATCGCTTAACGCAAGCGTTAGTATTATGAATGGAAGGTAAATCCACACCCCGAAATTGCCGTAAATAACCGCATTTTCCACCCCGCTTGAAACTATAAGATTAATTAAATACTGTAGCGGAACCGTTGAAAGGTTTAACAGCACGGGTGCGCAAAAGGGCAGGATAAGGCAGATTATCATAACCGCAAACAGCAATACGTACAAAGCGGAAATGAGCGGAATGAAGATTAAATTAAGTATTATACCTGCCCACGAGATATAGCCGAATGAAGACATTAAAACAGGTATGGTAGCAAGTTGCGCAGACCAACCCGAGACAACCCTGTCACGCAGTTTTGTGGGCAAAAAGTTTAATATCTCACTGAGATTTTTATGTAGAAGAAGTATACCTAACACCGCCGAAAAAGAAAGGATAAACCCCACCTCGAACAGCGAAAGCGGATTGATTAAAAGTATTATTATTGCAGATACGGCAACGCCGTTCAACGCGTCATATCTGCGGTGCAAACAGCTTGCCGCAGCCATTACCGTACACATTACCGCCGCACGGACGGAGGACGGAGTAAAGCCGCACACGCCTGTAAACAAAAAAATTATAATTATTCTTATAACTGCCGAAAGGTAACGGTTTAAGGGAGTCTTTTTTAGAAGCGAGGAAATAACGCCATAAATTACTCCGATATGTAAACCGGATACGGCGAACACGTGAGCTATCCCTCCGCCCCTGAAGGCAGAAATAGTACCCGAGGAAATCATATCGGCATTACCCGTCAAAAGGGCAAGCGCGACGGAAGCCGTTTCGCTGTCTAAACAGGAGTATAACAATTCCTCTATTTTATAGGCAATTTCACCGAAGAGCGAAAAGGAGTACTTTGCCTGCAGACTGCCTGCCACCACGCATGAGTATTTTACCCCTTTAGCGGCGTAGTAGTTGACCGACCCCTGCGAAATGAAAGATAGAGCTTCCGGTTGGGAATATAAGCTTACCTCGTATCCCCTTCTGCAATACTCACCGGCATTTTCTAAAAAGTAGGCAATCAGCTTTCCGTTGACGTCAGTATCACCGAAACGTACGTTATCGAGTATGATATAGCGTGTACCTTTGGAGGTTAAACCCACCTCGCTCACGCTGCCGTAAATCATCACTGCGCTGTCTACGTAAACCTCTTTATTGCAGTAGTTAAAAATTAACAAGGCGCAATACAACGCGCCTAACGCAAAGACTACGGCAACCGAAAACAGTTTTATTACAAGGCTGACCCTTTTAAATTTTATACCGCAAAATACGCATATGCACAGCGTTACCGTAACGGGCGCAAAAACCCAGACGAAACTGAAACTGAAGTACTCAGCTACGGCGGAAAAAATTATACCGCCAACGAGTGCCAAGGCGTACAATAACGGCAGACGGATATTGAACGGCTTTTTCATATTCTCTGTCCGACAATTGTACCACCTTGCAGCCGTTAAGTCAACTTAAGGCAGAGATTAACCTTTAAAACCCGTTTGTCAGCAACCCAAAAATTCAACGCCTTTTAACATCACGTCGTTTACCGTGTCGTTTACAAGCGAATAGGTTATTATCTTACCGCTTCTTTCACATTTGACTATGCCCAGGTTTTTCAGGAGCCTTAATTGGTGTGAAACGGTGGTTTGGTTAATATCCAGCACCCTCGATAAATCGGTTACGCACATCTCCGAAATTGCTAACGCAGAAAGCATACGCACTCGTGTTGGGTCGGCAAACACCCCGAAAAAGCAGGTTATACTGTCAAGAACGTCACCTTGCGGAACGTATTCTTCCACCAACTCTTTAGTACGTCTGTCTAAAAGCATCATTTCACGCATAAGCGTAACCTCCTATACAACATTATATAGGTAAATATGAGCGTGCGTCAATATGTCTTTTTAGCTTGTTTTGTCACTTTATAGTATAAAAAGTTATTTATTAACGATGCCTGTTACGGTATAGCCTGCGTCGGTGATGACCTTGGTTAAAACCTCGTCCGAGATCTCCTCTCTGCTCCTTACCACCGCAAACTTCTTCTTTAATTTTACGTCTGCCGAAACCACGCCCTCTACCGCAGAAAGAGCCTTTTCCACCCTTGCGGCGCAGTGATCGCAGCACATACCTTCTACACTGATTAATTTTTTCATAAAGTCGTCCTCCTCTGAATTTTCAATTTGATTATTGTTTACGTTATTTTCATTAACGTTTAATTTTTTATTTTTGTATAACAGCAATCTCAAGGCGTTACCCACGACGAAGAGCGAGCTGAGCGACATACACAGCGCACCCCACATAGGGTTAAACATAACGCCTGCAAACGATAACGTGCCTGCGGCAACGGGTATCATAATTACGTTGTAGAAAAATGCCCAAAACAGATTTTGCTTTATGTTTCTTACCGTTGCTCTGCTTAAATCTATCGCAGTATCGAGAGCGCGCAAGTCGCCGCCGATTAATACAATGCCTGCGCTGTCGATTGCCACGTCGCTGCCGCCGCCTACCGCTATACCTACGTCCGCCTTTTTTAATGCAGGGCTGTCGTTTATACCGTCGCCCACCATTGCAACCGTACCGCCTATTTTCTGCATATTCTCCACCATACGCAGTTTATCTTCGGGCATAACTTCGGCGACAAAGTCGTCAATTCCCACGCTGTCTGCAACCGCCTTTGCCGCGACCTCGTTGTCGCCCGTGAGCATGGCTAGCCTTATATTCCTCTCTTTAAGCAGAGCCACCGCCTCTGCACTCGTGTTTTTAATCTCGTCAGCTACCGCAAACAGAGCTAAAACTCTTTTATCGTCAGCGAGATACACCACCGTCCTGCCCTGCGAGGAGAGCTTCTGGGCGGTATTTTTGACGTCTTTTGCAACCTTTATACCGTCGATTAACGAGGCGTTACCCAGCCAATATCTTACGCCTTGATAGGCTGCACTTGCACCCTTGCCTACGGTATATTCATAGCCGTTTACCTCTTCGGACGAATTGCAGTAAGCCGAAATGCACTTTGCCAAGGGATGGTTGGAATTGTTCTCTATTGCCCCTGCAATCTTTAACGCCATATCCCTATCCGTACCGAACAGCACGACGTCGGAAACGGTGGGTTTACCTACGGTAAGAGTTGCCGTTTTATCTAAAAGAACGCAGTTGATATCCCTTGTCTTTTGCAGGGCTTCGGCGTCCTTGTACAATACGCCTAGAGAGGCGGCTTTGCCCGTAGCCGTCATTATAGCGACGGGCGTTGCAAGCCCTAAGGCACACGGACATGAGACGACTAAGACCGAGATTGCATAGGTCACGCAATGGTCCGCGTTAAACCCGCCGTCGATGAGCATCCAGACAAGGAAGGTTATTAAAGATATTGCGCATACCACGGGGACGAAAACGCCTGCAACCTTATCCGCAAATTTTTGTATAGGAGCTTTGGAAGCACCTGCCTGTCTTACTAATTTTATTATCTGTGAAAGAGTGGTATCTCCCCCGACCCTGCTTGCCCTGACCTTAATCAGCCCGTCTGCATTGACCGAAGCCGTAGTTACGAAATCGCCCTCCGCAACCTCTACGGGCATACTCTCGCCCGTGATTGCGGACTTATCCAAAAAGGCATGCCCTTCGATTATTTCACCGTCTACAGGGACGTAGTCACCCTGCATTACTACGACTGTATCTCCGCACTTAACCAGCTTGGCAGGCACCTGTTTGCGTTCCCCGCCGACTTCTATAGTTACCGTGTCGGGCGCAAGGCGTAAGAGCTTTTCTATCTCTTTACCCGTCTTTTTCTTCGACTTTTCCTCTAACCATTTGCCGATGTCGACAAGCGTTAAAATCATTGCCGCACTCTCGAAATAGAGGTGAGAGTCGGTTAACGTTATATTGAAGAACGCAAGCACGGTTAAAACGAGTGAATATATAAACGATACGCCTGAACCCAGCGAGACGAGCGTATCCATATCCGGCACCTTTTTTATCAGTGCTTTAAAGCCCTTTGTGAAATATTTATAATTTATGCCCAGCACCGCCGCAGAGAGTACGCATTGAGCTAAATTAGTCCACTTAGCGTTTTCACCAAGCTGTATAATACGGGGTAACGCCATTGCAAGGAACATTATAGGCAGGAGCAGACACAGCGAGATTATAAAACGTATTAATAAATTTTTATCGCTTGCCTCCTGCCTTTGCGCAGGTGCCTCACCTTCCGCAAATATTCCGTAACCTAAGCCTTCTACACAGCTGTATATTCGCTCTTCGGTTAACAGATTTTCGTTAAAGTCAACCCTCATAGACTTACCCATTAGGCTTACTTCGACAGCGTTTACACCGTTTAACTTTTTAACCGACTTTTCTATACCCAACGAGCAAGCCGAGCAGGTCATACCCGTTATATCGTAATTTTTAACCATAACACTTCCTATTTCATTAATTTTTGCAGAATATCGACGAGCTCGTCGATTACCTCGTCGTTGCCTTGACGGATATTCTCCGCAACACAGGTGCGCACGTGGTTTGCAAGTAAAACCTTATTAAAACTGTTTAAAGCAGCCGTAGCAGCCGCAACCTGGGTTAATACGTCGGCACAATAGGCGTTGTTTTCCACCATATTCTGTATGCCCCTGACCTGTCCTTCTATGCGCTTTAGCCTGTTTAATAAATCTTTAAGCTCTTCAGGCGACCTGACTTTAACTTTAGTTTGGCAGTCGCAACACTGAGCGCAACACTTTTCCGACATATCTCTACCTCATATACCCCTAACGGGTATTTGTTTTGGCTGTATTATATACCCGTATGGGGTATATGTCAAGAGTTTATAACAAAAAAGATGCCCAAATGATTTTCGTCATTTGAGCATCTTTGGCGCAGAGAAGAGGATTCGAACCTCCGTACGTATTCCTACGTAACACGATTTCGAGTCGTGCGCATTCGACCACTCTGCCATCTCTGCAACACAATATTGATTGTATATCAAATGAGTTTAAATTACAAGCATTTTTGCCCGTAATTGCATAAATTTTTTGCATAATTTATATATTAATCAGAAAAAAATAGTTCTCCTGTTGCATTTATTTCAGTATCGTTATATAATTAATGTAATCATTTTTATTTAAGGATAACAATATGAAAAAAGAAGTTGACATAAACGAGGTTGTTGAACTTTTAAAAAAGGTACAACTTTCACCCGATTTGGTTACGAAAGAGGAGAAGAAAAAAATAAAAAAATACCTTAAAGACCCTGTAACGTTTATGCAAGCGGTTGGTTTAATGGGCAGCATTCCCGATATGCAAGTGCAAGATAAAACTCAAGACGCAATAAGCACAGAAGATATAATTGCGCAAAATTATATCGAACTCTCCCGCTTCGTTTTAGACAGAATGCGCGAAAGCGGAATAAAAGGTCTGGACGAGATAAAAGGACTGCATGCCCGAATTGACGAGGATTCATTCTCAATCTTTGCTTTGACTACTGAACCTATAGAAATTGATTTTGCCAAATACGTTTCAAGCGATTACCCGATGTATAAAGAAAAATGGATGGAGATAGAAGCTCTTCAATCGGATATTATTACTTTCGGCGATAAAGAAAAAAGTTTTGCAAAAATAAAAGAGTTGATAGATACGACTTATTAATTAATAACATATTTGATCTTATGTTTTAGCCGCCCGAACGGTTTGCCGTTCGGGCGATTTATTGTATTTTTAATACCTCTTATATACTGCCGTTACGTAATTAATATGTTCAAAGGCTGACATTTCGTTGTTATTTCTCCCCTCGAAATACGTGCTTTGAATATCCTGCTCTGTCATTAGTTCGTAGATTAAAAAACTACGTTCCTCTAAAAGCTTTTCAAGCTGTTGATAACTAAAGCCCGACTTCATTCCCTCGCCGCCTGCTTGTGCCATTGCCAACATATTTTGCACCCTTCTCACATTGGACGAAAACAGGTTTTCATCCGCATAGTCAAATACAACCGTGCTACCCTCGGCGGATATGCTTGCAATACTTTTTAATGTGTTAATTATCTGCTCAACTGTTAAATAGTAGCTTACGCCCAGCCAGGAAAAGAAGGTTTTTTTATTAGGGTCGAAGCCTGCGGCAAGCAGCCTTTCTTTTAAATTGTCCTTGGTAAAATCTACCGGCACAAAATGCAGGTTGTTTGGCAATGTTAAGCCAGCCCTCTCTATCCTTGCCCTCTTATCGCTTTGGGTTACAGGGTGATCAACCTCGAATACGCTATACTTATTTAAAAACTCTCCTTCTCTCAGGGCGAAGGTGTCCAGCCCTGCACCTAAAATTACGTACTGACAAGTTCCCGTCATTACTGCGGTTTTCAAGGCGTCTTCGCAGTATTTCGCCCTTGCTACGGGCGTAGGCGCAAGCTGGGTATTGACAAGGTATTTTAAAGTCTCTTCACCGCTTTCAAACTCGCCTTTTTTATCGGGAGCAAAAAAGTCAAGACCGCCGACAACGTAACCGCACATAGCCTTGTATTCCTCATCATTAAACAGCCTTTTTGCTACACTGTCAGAGAATACGGGGCTTTTGGCGTTTTCGGTATGGTAAGCCCTTGCAAAAGCTGACATAAGCGACGTTAAACTTGCTTTATTATCAATCATAAACACTCCTTGATAAACGTATTTATTACATATATTATACCACATTTTGCCATAAAAAGCAAGTTTAGACATATCCGATTGTTCATAATAGGAATTAAGTATAGCCAGGCTTGCAGTTTTCACAATCAAAACAGATTTTGCCGCTTGAAAAATTGCAATACGTATGGTATAATATTTTTTGATTTTTAATTGTTTTGTTGACATTAAACCGTCTATAAGGGGGTGTTTCCGCTTGAGATTGTTAAAACAGTTATTCAGTAAATTTTTTATAGTCGCTCTGCTGCTTGTGTTGCAGGTGGCGTTAATCGTCACGTTGTTTTACCTTTTAAACGTGCTGTTTGCTCCGTTTATTATCGTAGAATTTATCGTCGGGCTGCTGGTTGTTTTATATATAATCAATAAGGAAGATCAGCCTGAATTCAAAGTGCCTTGGCTGATTTTAATATTAACTGTTCCCTTGGTCGGCGTTGTCTGCTATCTACTGTTTGCAAATCCCAGGCTTACAAAAAAACAGTATAAACGCCTATTTGAAATAAGCAGACGAACCAAGCCGTTTATTACCCCCACGGAGGTTGAAACCCAAAGATTAAAAGACGAATATCCCGACTTCTATGGAATCGACAGATATTTGAATAAAAGCTCGTACCTTTGCGGTCACTTTGACAGCAGAGTTACCTATTTTAAATGCGGAGAGGAGTTTTTCCCTGACCTTATAGCTCAGCTGGATAAAGCCGAAAAGTTTATCTTTATGGAATACTTTATCTTAGCCGAAGGTCAAATCTGGGATAGTATTCACGAAATATTAAAACGAAAAGTCGAACAAGGGGTTGAGGTTAGAATTCTATATGACGATATAGGCACTTCAGGTCTGCAGAGAACGGAGTACTACCGTACCTTGAGAAAAGAGGGCATAAAGTGCTATAAATTCCACTCCTTCCACCCCTTTGTTTCGGGCGTCTATAACTACCGCGATCACCGCAAAATTACCGTTATTGACGGCAAAGTCGCCTATACGGGAGGAATTAACATCGGTGACGAATACGCCAATATCGTGCATAAATTCGGGTATTGGAAGGACACTGCTGTTAAAATTGAAGGACCTGCGGTCGCAAGCTTAAGCGTTATGTTTTTACAGCTCTACGATTTAACCGCAAAGGAGCTTTCCGATTATCCTAAGTACCTTGACTGCGATTACCAAAAGTTTGACGACGGCGGTTACGTGTTCCCCTTCGGTGACGGTCCTAAACCCTATTACGAGGAACTTATAGGCGAAAACAACTTTATCAACATGATTAACTCGGCTAAGAGATACGTGTATATCACAACACCCTATTTCATCACCGACTACAACCTTACTACGGCAATCAAGAATGCGGCATACAGGGGCGTTGACGTGCGAATTATCGTACCCCACGTTCCCGACAAAAAAATAATTTTTAATATAACTCGTTCCAAATTCCCTTCGCTTATGAAAGCCGGCGTCAAGGTATATGAATACACCCCGGGATTTATCCACGCGAAGAGTGTTTTGGTAGATGATGAAATAGCCTTTGTCGGGACGATTAACTTCGATTACAGGAGCCTTGTACACCACTTTGAATGCGGTGCGGTAATGTATAAAACGCCTTGCATTAAAAATATTCAAGAGGATCTGGAACATTCCATTGCCATTTCCACATTGGTTACTAAAGAGAACTATAAACAAAACGGCTTTGTAAGACTTATAAACAGTCTTTTAGGGGTACTCACACCTATGTTGTAAAGTATAAGGATTCACCTTGCTTGTAGTATAATGATTGAAGAATATTAATCTATGGAGATACATTTATGAAAGAAATTAAAAACACCGTTATTTATTATAAAAACCGATTAAAAGCCCTGATTTTAAAAGACGTTCTGTTTACATCTACTATGCTGATATTTGCAATTATATCATTAATCAAGCGGTTGACGCTTTGGTGTACCCTGATGTGTTTCGGTTTAACTATCGTAGGTATAGTCCTGCTAATCTTTATTATCAAGTATTCAAGAAAAAAAATAAAGACACTAGAACAGGAATTTGGAGAATTAGAAAAAGCAGAGAAACAGCAGACGAATACTATTAAAACTTAGATTATAGAAGGTAAGTAATAAAAAATATGGACGGGTCAGTAAAGTTTACAAGCCTTACTAACCCGTTTTATTTTACCCTGTCAATTTGTTGCGGAAGGTCTGCATGATTCTGTTCTCTATTCGTGACACCTGTACCTGCGAAACGCCTAAGCTTTCCGCCACCTCCGCCTGCGTCATATCTCTGAAATATCGCAGCATTATTACCTTTTTATCCCTTTCCGGTAATTCTGCAATTGCAGAACGTAGTTCCAAAACGTCTAAAAGCTCATCCTGCTTATCGTCGACGGGAAGTTTATCCAACAGCAGTTTGGACTTCTCGTCCTTGTAGTCGCCTTGAGCATAAATGGACACGGGCATTCTTGAAGAACCCATGGTAAACACCACCTCGCTCGGAGGCATACCGAATTTTTCTGCAATTATCTTTATAGACGGTTGAACGCCGTTGGACGCGGTATATTCCTCAACGAACGCGTTAATCTGCTTTGCTTGCGCCTTGATGGCTCGGGATACTTTGATACTTCCGTCGTCACGCATAAAGCGTTTGATCTCCCCCGAAATCATAGGCACGGCGTAGGTTGAAAACCTAACCCCGTAGCTTTCGTCAAAGCCTGCTATTGCTTTTAAAAGACCCATTGAGGCAAGCTGAAACAGATCGTCGTACTCCACCCCTTTATTGAGGTAGCGTTTAACGATTGATTTTATCAGGTTTGTGTTTTCGGAAAGAAGGCGTTCCTTTGCGGAGTTATCACCCGCCTTCGCCTCTCGTATGAGTTGGTTACAGGTTTGTTGGTCAAGCATTCTCTACTTCCGGTTTAAAGCATTTTACCATATAGACTACGGTACCTTCGCCCTCAACCGAACTGACTCGGAATTCGTCCATAAACGTCTGCATTATAGTAAACCCCATGCCGGAACGCTCGTCGTCGGGCAGCGTGGTATAAAAGGGCTGTACCGCTTTCTCTACGTCGGGTATACCCTTCCCCGTATCGCTTATCTTTATATGTATGCGTTCCTCCTCCACCTCACATTCAACCGTGATAATGCCTAAATTGCCCCTGTACGCGTGTACGGTGCAGTTGGTTACCGCTTCGGATACGGCAGTCTTAACGTCGGATAAATCGGATACGGTGGGGTTTAATTCAAGGCAGAACGCCGCAACGGCGTCCCTTGCAAACGCCTGGTTCTGCGGCAAAGAATAAAATTGCAGTTTTAAATAGTTTTTCGTCATCTCTATTCCGCCTTAGGTATCAGCGTGTATATACCGCTTAAATTTAATATTTTGTCAGCCGCATTGTTGGGGGACTCTACGTACAAGGGAATGTTAAGCCTCGCTGCCTTTTTGTATCTGCCTATTAAAAACCCTATGCCCGTTGAATCCATAAACTCAACCTGCGAGAGGTTGATTATTATCTTTTTTACGGTTGCGTTGCTCTCAATAAGCTTATCACACCGTATACGTACTGCCTGTGCGGAGTATTCGTCCATTTCGCCGACGAGCTTTATGTAAAGCACTCCGCCTGCTACTCCTTCGGTTATTTTCATTGACTTTCGCCTCTTGAAGATTTTTCTTTATAATACCCTACCGTAAAAAAAATAATTTGACTTTATTTGTATTTTTATCAAAATTTACGTCGAAAAGGTCAATTTAAACGTTGTAAAAAAATTAATAAAAATTAAAAAAATAAGCTTGAAAAATACTTGACAAAAAATGTGTGTTATATTATTATATACAAGCGTTGTGTGGAAATCACCTTGCGCTGATGAGGGCCTTTAGCTCAGTTGGTTAGAGCGGTCGGCTCATAACCGATTGGTCCGCGGTTCGAGTCCGTGAAGGCCCACCACTTAAATTATTTGCGTGAAGCTTGATTTGTACGGAAGTTTTCGTGAAGACCCACCACTTAATTATTAATATTGTTTTAATAACGGCAACGTTTTAAATATTTTGGCCCGATAGCTCAGTTGGTTAGAGCGCCAGCCTGTCACGCTGGAGGTCGACGGTTCGAGCCCGTTTCGGGTCGCCAAACTCATTAAGCACCTTTAAAAGGTGCTTAAATACGCCTTGGTAGCTCAGTTGGTAGAGCGGAGGACTGAAAATCCTTATGTCGGCGGTTCGATTCCACCCCAAGGCACCACTTAATAATTTAAGCGGTTTTGCTGGTGTAGCTCAGTTGGTAGAGCAGCTGATTTGTAATCAGCCGGTCGCGGGTTCAAGTCCAGTCACCAGCTCCACTACACTTACTCCCGATTTTTCGGTAAATTTTATATTTGGGCGGATTGCAGAGTGGCCAAATGCATCAGACTGTAAATCTGACGTCTCCGACTTCGGTGGTTCGAATCCACCTCCTCCCACCACAAATAAGACCTTGACTTTTCGTCAAGGTCTTATTTGTTATGTGGTCGGGGGTCCACTTTCGAACCAGCCAGTTCGCTCATTAGCTTGGCTAATGACTAACCGAGAGGACCCCTTTAGGGGTGTCGGTTATATACACCTCCTCCCTTTTCGTCAAGGTCTTATTTGTTATGTGGTCGGGGGTCCACTTTCGAACCAGCCAGTTCGCCCCGTTGCTTGCAACGGCACGAGCACTTTAGTGCGAAGTAATCCACCTCCTCCCACTACTTCTACCGCTTTGAAAAAAGCTCACGCATAACTACCATTTTTAAAAAATATTGAATAACCTATTGCTAAATTTTTTATTTGGTGCTATACTAATTACGCTACACATTTTAATAGCCTAAAATCAGGGCATACTGTTGGTAAAAACGTATGCTCTCACCTGATTTTAGGAAAATGTGTAGCAACATTGAGAGGTGCGTTTTTCGTGCGCCCTATCAATGGGCGCATTTTTTAATTTTGGGAATACTTATGAAAAAAGGCTCTTTGTCAAATGTTGTGGTGGAGATAAAAACTAAAAAATAGATAAT
>JBJEVD010000016.1:0-44603 GCA_051884175.1 Candidatus Coproplasma sp. | reverse complement strand
ATAATTTTGAACTGCACCAAAAACGGCAACCGAGCTTGCGCCTGATTGCCGAAATCGTGGAATTATTTACTATTTAGTTTTTATCTCCACCACAACATTTGACAAAGAGCCAAAAATAACCGCCCGAAGTTTGGTCACCGACGGCGGTTATTTTATTAACTGCACACGGGGCTAACCGTTTAGAGTTTTGCCCTTGTTGTGATTTTATTTTAACATATTAAAACAACATTGTCAATAGTTTTGTAATTATTCGGTTAAGGCTGATACAGTTAACCATATGGTAAAAGGAAGACTTGCTGTGCCTTCCTTTATTATATTCGTACTATGTATTAAAAAAAATTTTTAACTTTTTTTAAAAAACGCTTGACTCTCCTTTTAGGGGATAGCTTACACTTTAGGCGTAAGGAGAAATAATATGTACAAAATCGGTGAGTTTTCAATGCTTTCTAAGATGACTGTTAAGGCTCTGCGCTTCTACGAAGAGCAAGGGTTGATTAAACCCTGCTTTGTAGACGAGTTTACCAACTACCGCTACTACTCTGCAGACCAGTTAGGTCAGGTGGAATATATCGTTGCACTCAGGGATATAGGGCTTTCGGTCAAGGAGATTAAATCGGTCTTTTCCGGAGAGGACTTAAATTTAATTTTAGAAGAGCGAAAAAAGAGCATTGGCAAGCAGATCGATTTGTGCAACTCTCAACTCCTTAAAATTAAACTTATGCAAAAGGAGCAAGCTATGAAAGAACAGATTTTTATTAAAGAGATACCCGAATACACCGTCTATTACAAGGACGGGAAGATTGCAAACTTTGGCGAGATTGCAGAATTTGTACTTTGGGCTGGCAGTGAGTGCGCTAAAGCTAACCCTACTTTGAAGTGTGTGGAGCCTAGCTACTGCTATTTAAACTACCTTGACGGCGAGTACAGGGAAGAGGACATCTCTATCCGCTACGTAGAGGCGGTTGAAAGCGTTGGCGTGGAGACGGAGAATATTAAGTTTACCACTATCCCCAAGGCGAAGTGCGTGTGTATTCAACACAGGGGGGTATATGCGAATTTGCGCTCTTCCTACAACTTGATTATCAAGTATATCGAGGACAACGGCTTGAAGCTTGACGGCTTCCCCAGGGAGTGCTACATAGACGGCTGTTGGAATAAGGACAGCGAGGAAGATTATTTGACGGAAATTCAGTTCCCCGTGAAGTAATTTGGTTTGATGAGAATACCGCCGTGGCTGAAAACTTCAGCCACGGCGGTTGCTCTTATTTTTAGACTTGATTTTTATCACTTAAATTGATATAATACGCATATGAGTTGGTTTAATTATTACGGACTTATAATAATCGCTTTGATTATGGTACCTAACGTTATTTTTGCGATTACCCACAAAGACGGATTTGAAAATAAATATAACAACAAACTGTGCGAAGCGTTTGAGCAGGTTGGCAGATACGCTTGTTTTGGGCTTATGATCTTTAACATTCCATACACCTATTTCGGCTACTACTTCCCCTATGCGGAAATTGTTTACCTTGCCGTCAACGGCGCGATAGTTTTTAGCTACTTGCTCGTTTGGGTTATTATGTGGAAAAGGGATAGCCTTTTAAGAGCTATTCTGCTCTCCGCTATCCCCTCGGCAATTTTCGTCTTTTCGGGTATAATCTTAGCAAGCATACCGCTTATCGTCTTTTCGATAATATTTGCCGTAACTCATATTTTAATTTCGGTAAAGAACGCAACCTCTTAATTAATGTAAAAACAGCTTAATAAGTTTATCGTAGCACTTTTTTACAGGGCGGTAGCGCATGGGTAGGTCAAGCCAGGTTGCCTTGTCCACTATGCTCTTATAATGTGTAAAGGTTTCAAAGCCTACTTTTCCGTGATAACCGCCCATACCGCTTGCCCCGAAACCGCCGAAGGGCATTGATGAAGTTGCAAGATGAATAACCACGTCGTTGACGCAGCCGCCGCCGAAGCCGAGAGTTGTCGTCAACTTTTTTATTTTCTTTTTATCCGATGAGAAAACGTACAGCGCAAGCGGGCTGTCGTTTTGAGAAACGTAAGAGGTAACCTCGCTGATATTGTTATACGTCATCACGGGCAATACGGGTCCGAAAATTTCCTCCTGCATTACAGCGTCGGAAGGGATTACCCTGTCAAGTATGGTGGGTTCTATTTTAAGAGTTTGACTGTCACCCTTGCCGCCATGTACAACCTTACTGCTATCTATTAACCCCGTAATGCGGTTAAAGTGCTTTTCATTGATTATCTTGCCATAGTCGGCATTTTCAATGGGATTATCCCCGTACTGATTTACAATCTGCTTTTTCAGCTCGTCTACAAGCTTATCGTGCACCGACTGTGCGCAGAAGATATAGTCGGGGGCGACGCACGTCTGACCGAGGTTTATAAATTTACCCCACACTATGCGCTTTGCCGCAAGGGGAATATCTGCCGTTTCGTCGACTATACAGGGGCTTTTTCCGCCAAGCTCCAAGGTTACAGGGGTCAGGTTTTGGGCTGCTTTTTCGTAGACGAGCTTGCCCACTCTCTTGCTGCCCGTAAAGAAAACGTAGTCGAATTTACTGTTTATAAGCTCCTCGTTTATCTGCCTTCCACCGAAGATAACCGCCACATATTCCGGGGGGAATACGCTTTCAACCGCCTTTTTTATTGCTTGATTGACGTTGGGCGAATAGGCACTTAATTTTAAAACTGCGGTGTTGCCTGCCGCAATCGCATCTATCAACGGGTCGATTGAGAGCAGAAAGGGATAATTCCAAGGGTTCATAATAAGCACGTTGCCGTAGGGCGAGGGAAGGCGGTAGCTTTTTGACTTAAACTGCGCAAGCGGAGTTTTAACCCTCTGCGGTTTTGCAAAGCTTTTTAAATGCTTTATCATGTAGCTAAGCTCGCTCAACGCAAGACCCGTTTCGCACATATAGCTCTCGCTTTCGCTCTTGCCCAAGTCCTTATTAAGCCCTTCGTGAATGGCGTCTAAATTAGCCTTAATTGCGGCATATAATGCCTTCAAATACTTTTGGCGGTGAGTTACGTCCAGGGTTACACCGCTTTCAAAATAGTCCTTCTGGGCTTTTAATACTTCCTTAACTTCCATTACTCCTCCCCCTCTATGCGCAAAAGCATTTCCTTTATTTTTTCTTTATTCCACAGCACAGGCACCGGATAGAGAGGGTTAGCCTCCTTTTCAGCATAACCTGCAAGCTCGTCTAAATCCTCTTCGCAGATTACGGGGAGGGTTGCAGGGATATTAAACTCATTATTAAGCCTTTCTATCTCTTCAATAAGCTTGGTTGCACCGACAGAGTAGGGGTCGGTGTTTTGTGCTAAATTGCAGTAAACGGCGATTTGCCACAGCTTTTTATGAATGACCGAGCCGTACTCTTTGAGAACTATCGGCAATATTACCGCATTTGCAAGTCCGTGAGGTACGTTGTACTTACCGCCGAGCGAATGGGCGATTGAGTGAACGTAGCCGACGTACGCCTTTGAAAACGCCCTGCCTGCCTTATGAGATGCGATGAGCATATTCTTCCTTGCCGTAGGGTCGGGTGAGTTAAATGAATTTTCAATATTTTCAAAGATAAGCTTGCAGGCGTCAAGCGCGTCCTTGCGTGTAGACTTGTTACCTCCCCTGCCTATATACGCCTCTATTGCGTGGGTTAAGGCGTCCATACCCGTCGTGGAGACGACGTTTTTCGGCAAGGATAAAGTCAACTCCTCGTCCAGCACGGCAAAGCGAGGAATTAACGGGAAGTCGTTAACGGCGTATTTATGTCTGGTCTTTGCGTCGACTATTACTGCCGCTAAAGTCGTTTCGCTGCCCGTACCTGCCGTCGTGGGCACGGCAATCAACAGTGGGATTTTTTTGCCTACCTTGAGTATACCCTTTAAATCGTTCAAGGACTTTTTAGGCTTTGCGAGCATTGCGCCTACTCCTTTAGCACAGTCCATAGGCGAACCGCCGCCAACGGCAATAAGGCTGTCGCAACCGCATTTTTTATAAATTGCAAGTGCCTCGGCAACGTTGTCCGTCGTGGGGTTTGCAACCACTCCGTCGTAGATTGCATAGGGAATATCTGCCGATGAAAGGCAATCTTCAAGAGTTTGGGTTAAGGATAACCTGCGGATTGTTTTATCTGTTACGATAAGCGGCTTTTGCTTTTCGTTATCCTTTAACACCTGCGGAATTTGAGAAACTTTCTCTATTATTTCCGGATCCCTGTAAGGCAAAAAGGGAAGAGCTAATTTTAAAACAAACTGAAAGACACGGCAATATGCCGCTTTGAAAACGTTCATAGTCATTTTATTTGAACTCATATCATTTTTTTATAGTTATCAGAAAACTATTCGGCTAATGCATTGTAATAATTTTCAAGGTTGACGGCAACCGTCTGCAGAGCATTATAAAAGCGGGTGCGTTCCCCGTCGGTAAAATCGTAGCTGCAAGCTGCCACCGCCCTTTCGGCTTTTTGGATGATTTGTTCTGCCAAAGACAGCCCTTCGCCTGTTAAGGTGATGACTTCGTTATATTTATTAGGATTGTAGCAGACGTATCCCTTTTCTTTCAGCGTCTTTAACGCACGGGAGATTGCCGCCTTGTCCTCTAACGTAAGCTTGGAAAGCTCTGCCGCCGTAAGTCCGTTCGGGCGGCTTTTCAGGTAGTACATACACATAACGTGTACCGTCTTTAAATCGAAATCAGACATCTCGTACGTCTTGATTTTCTGCACGAGCTTATTCAGCTTGAGTACGGTTATTGTAAACTGTTCGAAAATGTTCTCCATTAAAAACCTCAACGTTGATTAATCAACAAGTTTAGTATAACCCTACGGGGCGCAAAAGTCAAACGAATTAGTTGATAAATCAACAATTACGCTTTCAGACGTGCGCAAAAGACGACTTTATGCGTTTGGTTTGAGTTATACGGGAGGTTGAATACAGGTCTTTTCGTTAAAGCTGACAAGGTACTTAATGCAATAGCCTGCCATTTCCTCCGGCGTCTCCTTCATACCGTCGATCAGCCACCGCACTATTATGTTGATAACTCCGCCGCTCCACAACAGGCGTATGAATTTTTCTTCCGAAGAGATATCTTTATGCCTTAAGATACTATTGTTTGTAAGTTCGATATAGTTTGAAAGAAAGCCTGCGTAAAAAATGGGAATAAGTATTTTCGATTTTTCCTTAGCGAGCGTAACTAAGCCGACGTACCATTCGTAGCTCGGCGCAGAGCGGAACGGGCTGCCGTAACGCTCTACAAGCTCATTCTGCAAGCTCATGATTATTTCCTTTAATATCTCGTCTTTGGAGGCAAAATTGCTGTAAAACGCCATACGCGAAACACCTGCTTTTGCACACAGCTCGGTTAT
This sequence comes from Candidatus Coproplasma sp., assembly GCA_051884175.1. GTDB lineage: Bacteria > Bacillota > Clostridia > Christensenellales > Borkfalkiaceae > Coproplasma. The sequence continues at coordinate 39,210 of JBJEVD010000016.1, read as the reverse complement.
CGATATTTTATCATACGGCTTTTGGTCTATTAAGACTATTAACGCGTCGCGCAAGCTTTCCTTAACCACACCGTTTATTTCCTCGCTGTGTTTCTTTAAACCCGCAAGCTTGCCCTCGCTTACACTTTTCTTTGTTTTGTCAGTTACGTTTGCCATAGCTTGACTTTAACCCCTGTATTATTTAAAATTACGACGTTGACAGTTGTAAGTAACGTTATATTACTTTATTTTAATTTACTCTGTCAAATTAAATTCAATAAAAAGGAATAAAAAAAATGTTAAAGGTTTTTGTAGATTCCTGCAGCAGCATTAAGCAGGACGAAAAGAAAGAGTACAATGTTGAGATTTTTCCCTTACGCTACCTTATGGGCGACAAGGAGTATTTAGACGGCATCGATATGACCATTGACGACTTCTACAGCTTACTCATCGAACAGAAAATGTTCCCTAAGACGTCCTTACCTAATCTCGACGAGCTGAAAGAAAGGGTTGAACGCTTCACCGACGGCGGCGACGAGGTGTTAATAATCACCCTGTCCTCCGGTCTTTCAGGCACGTTTAACGCTATAGACAGCCTTTTTAAGGACAACGATAAAGTTACCGTTATCGACTCCCTCTCTGCCGTAGGCGGCGTTAAACTCATTGTAAAGGAAATAAATAAGTACAGGGATAAACCCACCGAATTCATTGTTAAAAAGGTTAAACGGCTTATTCCCAAAATTAGGATATTTGCCATTCCGCAGACCTTGGACTACCTTTTAAGGGGCGGAAGACTCTCCAGAAAGCAGTGGGCTATCGGGAGCGTATTGCAGGTTAAGCCCGTTATAACCGTAACCAACGGTAACGTAGAGGTGTTTGCAAAGAAAATAGGGCTTAAAAACGCAATGAAATTCATTGCCGCAAAGACGGCGGAGCTTGCCGACTGCAACTATGAAATAATCCCCTCCTATACCTATGACGACAATAATTTAAAACAGCTTATAACTATGACGGATAAAAAAGTCTGCGGCGCAATGGGTGTTCCCGATAACGTTGACCCCGTCATTGCCTGCCATTGGGGACCCTATGCCTTCGGCTACGTCTTTATTGAAAAAGAGGTTTAACAGCTTTAAAACTGACGGATAAACGAATAAAATCATCTTACCCGGTATTGACAAATTGAGTTTCGGGTATTAAAATTATTTCAATTTTAATCGGAGATAAACAGATGAATAGACTGATTAAAGTGTTCAGCTTAATTACCGCTGCCGCCTTGGCGTTATTGCTCCCGTTTACGCTTTCCGCCTGTACTAAAGGCGAGGAAATTCCGCCCGAAGAACTCTCCTATACGGTCGAGGAAGTCTACTCTTCAAGAGGCGAGCTGAAAATTTACGGTAAGCTATACGTTCCCAAAGAGTCCGAAGGCAAAATGCCTGCCGTGATTCTTTCACACAGTGCGAACCTTAATGCAGACTCAATGAACTTATACGCCGCAGCCTTTGCCGAAAGAGGTTTTGTTGCCTACGCCTTTGACTTCTGCGGCGGAAGCTCCAAGAGCAGAAGCGACGGCAATACCGATGATATGACCCTTTTTTCCGAGTGCGAGGATTTGAAGGCGGTCATAGCTACAGTCCGCGCCATGGACAACGTGGATAAGGATAATATTTATCTTTTCGGTACTAGCCAGGGCGGGCTGGTTACCGCGCTTACCACCGAGGAGTGTGCGACGGCAATTAAAGGCGAGATACTCCTCTACCCTGCGTTCAACATTCCCGAAATAATAGAAAAGTTTTCGGGCTTTGGAAGTTTAGGCAGTTACGGGCAGGCGTTCAGCGATACGTTAAAGGGTTACGACGTGTACTCACACATCGGTAATTTCGACGGCAACGTCTTGATTATCCACGGCTCTGAAGACTTTATCGTAAATAAATCTTATTCCGAACGAGCCGCAACAATGTATAAAAATTGCACGTTAAAAATTATTGACGGCGCAAATCACGGCTTTAACTCCGAAAATATTACTTCGCTTTTCGGAAATTATGACGGCAAAGTCTGGGAATACATAGACGAATATCTCAATTGAATTTCAAATTAAAAAAAGATAACTCCGAGCGCAACTTTCGTCGCGCTCGGAGTTGTTTTTTATTATGTTCAGTTGTTTAAAATTTTATCGCTAAGCTCTACTACCTGCTGTGTATACTTCTTCTTGCGGTGCTTTAAAATCGCCTTGTAAATAAAATAGTTTACGCTGACTATTCCGATGCCTAACACACCTATAACTATACCCAAAGGCATAGCAAACGATGCCGTTGTAAGCACCTGCATTGCGAGGCACATACCCGTGCCCAGCACGAGCGAGCCTACGGTGCCGAGGGTGAAAGCGGTAATTTCAGCAGGTCTCCTAACCTTTGCGTCTAACCTGCAAAGCTCTTCAAAGTTGTTTTCCCTTTCACTCTTTTCGCTGTAGCTCTTTTTGATTTCCTCTACGATTTTTTGTTCCTGAACGACCATTTTTAATAACTCCTTTTTGGTTTTTGTAACTGAATTATAACCTGTGGTTGTTATTAAATTACTAATTATTTGTAAACGTTAGGTATTTGTTTTGTTAAAGTTTTGTTAACCGTTTAAAAGCTCTTCTGAAAGTTTCAAAATTTCTTTACTATATTTTTGCTTTAACTTATTTAACGTTAAACGCATTAACGGGTAGGCAACCGCCATAACTGCGCAACCGAAAAGCGAAACGACTGCGCCCCAGACGTACAACCCCCACTCCATTACCATAGACATACCCAGCCCGAATATGAGTAAGCCGACAATCCCGACTGAAAGAGCAACGGCACGGGCGGTATTATTGACCCTTTTATCCAGCGCAACTAACTGCTGAAATTTGCTCTTATCTTCGTTTTGAGGCAGATAGGCATTGCGTATGCTCTCAATCTCTCTGCGTTCCTCCTCCGTCGGGGCGGTGTAAGTATAATTAAACCTCTCTTCCATCTTTATTTTCCTTTAGTTTTATGTTTGCAATAACTATCATATAAATTCCCAACGCAACGGTCAGAACGCACACAATAATACCCGTAACCCCATTCATCCGACCTTCTGTTTGCAAGTCTCCGCCGAACTGCTTGAACATTGCCGTCTGCAGGGCGAGAATTGAGACGAAGGCGTCGGCAAGGTTTATGCTTCGCAGAGTGCTTACGGCTGCATCATCCGACTTATTTGCCTTGACAACGTTGTAAATAGCCATAATAATTTTATAAAATGCGTACAATGCGGCAACGTATATGGTATAACCGTGGTGTTCAAAAGAGCTTTTACCGAGCACCATATACATTATCGCCACTGAAAGCGCGACGGGCAGAACCGTCAATCCTACGCCGCACAGGCGGCAGATTTTCAAAGACTTGATTTTGTAGTCCTTCACCTCTTTATCGGGTTTGTTTTTGCCCCGATAAAAATTCAACACAGCTCCCCTCATAACCGTAAGCAGCAGATAGTAAGCAGTAAGCGAGCCATACCAGACAGACCTGTTGATTACACTCATTACGCCGTTAAACGCCACATATGCGGTGCTTATTATAAACGAGCCAACTGCAAACACTACTGTTCTGAAGCCGTATTGATTGATAAGCTTATCTGTGAAATTACGCTTTTTCAGCTTTGTTACAATACCGCTTTTTATTTTAGGTGCGGTTACGATTATTGCGTAAACCAAGTAGCCGAGCGTCAACGCCGACAAGGCGTATGCAAGGTAGTTTATCGCGCTGTCCGACATAAACACACAGAGCAATGATGCGGCGACGGCGCATAACGTTATGGCAAGCCATACTAATACAAACCACACGGGCGGACGTTTTAAAAAGTTTAGAAATTTTTTCATTTTATGCAATTATAGCTACGGTGAATGAACTGCCCTTGCCTACCTGACTTTCTACAGATATCTGACCGCCAAGCACGTCTATAACCTTTTTTACAAGCGCGAGTCCCAGCCCGTTGCCCTCCCTTTGATGAGAGGTATCGCCCTGGTAGAATTTATCGAAAATACGTTCCCCAACTTCCTTGGAGATGCCGCAACCCGTATCGGTTATGGTTATGATTGCTTTGCCGTTTTCTTTTTTAAGATATACGCCGACCGTACCGCCTTTCTCCGTAAACTTGATTGCGTTTGAAAGGAGATTATGCCAGACGATATCCAGATACTCCGGACAGGAGGTTATCTCCACCTCTTGAAGCTCGCAGTTTAACTCAATGCCCTTGCTCTCGATTAAATCTTCATACGATATGATTATTTGCGCAATACTCTCGTCTAAACGGAATTTTATCAGTTCAGGGGTGAGCGGCTGATTTTCCAGCTTGTTTAATCTTAATATATTCTGCACAAGCGCAGTCAGCCTTTCGGAGGCAGAAACGAGCGTTTGAGCGTATTTTTTACGGGTTTCCCCGTCAATATCGTCGCCCTGCAATGCGGCAGCATAGTTGGAAATTATGGCGAGCGGCGTCTTTATTTCGTGCGAAACGTTGGAGATAAAGTCGTTGTGCAACACCTCGGTTTTTTCAAGCTCCGCAGCCATTTTATTTAAATTCTCCTTGATACAGTCGTACTCGTTATAATGGGCGTAATCGTGGGTAATCTGTACCCGTGCGGTAAAATCCCCAGAGGTTATTCTATCAGTTGCGGTGAGTATTTCATTAACGGGTTTATCCACCGTAAATTTGCGGCGAATAAAGTCGATTACCGTTGCTGTGAGGGCTAATAGTATTATTACAACCAACATTATTATTGCAATAACCGTCTTGTTATCAGTGTACTTTTTGACTAGCTCCAAAACGATTACGGCAACACTGACGACCACAGATATGGATATAAAAAATAATACCGCACCCATTACAGAGCCGAATTTCTTTTTGTTTCTCTTCATTTCAATACCGCCTTGTAGCCAAGCCCGTGCACCGTAACGATTTCAAACCCGTTGCACTCTTTGGTCTTCTCTCTCAGCTTGACCATATACACGTCTACGGTACGGGAGGTTGCCGAGGAGTCGTAATCCCAGAATTCTTCCATAAGCTGAGTCCTCGTAAACGTCCTTTTAGGGAAGGAGAGCAGTTTAAAAAGCAAATCGAATTCCCTGACGGTTAGATTTATTTCCTCGCCGTCGATATAGGCGGTGTGCTCCTGCGAGTTCATACGCAGATTTCCTGCGACCAATTCCTTACACCTCTCGATATTCGCCCTGCGTAAAAGAGCCTCTACCCTAAGCAATAAAATATCTATATCGAAGGGCTTGACCACGTAGTCGTCTATGCCCAATCTATACCCCCTCTGTTTGGAGGCTTTGTCGTCTAATGCGGTTACAAATAATATGGGTATACGACTGTCCGCCTCCCTCACCCGTGCGGCAAGGGTAAAGCCGTCCAGCTCTGGCATCATTACGTCGGTTATTATCAGATCGGCTTGATTGTCCTGCAAATACTCAATCGCCTGTCTGCCGTTATAGCAGGAGGCAGTCTGATAACCGCTTTTTATCAACCCCGAACAGATTATTTCGTTTAACGCTCTGTCATCCTCGACAACTAAAATCTTTATCATAGCTATACGTTCCTTTATCTGCATTTTACTACACGGTTGTTAAAATATTGTTAATCTTATCTCGGTATTTAAAAAACGTCGGATTTCTATCCGACGTTTTATTTTATTTACTTTTTCTTCTTTTCCTCCCTGCGTTTATCGTTGATAAATTGCAGTTCTTTCTCGTCTATGACCTTTATCCCCTCCTGCTTGGCTATCTCAACCATCTGGGTTAAAGCGGCTTTTAAAAATATCCTCGGAATCTTTGTAAGCTTGGCGCAAGCGGCGTCGGTGAAGGATACTTCGGGGTCTATACGCTTTGCCGCATAGATAACCGAGTTGACGTCGCCCTCCTTCGCCTGGATTTTTTCGGCAAAGGGACGTTTAAACCTGCTGCACCAGAAGTTTGTGCTGTCGCGATAGCCGTAGTCTACGGGAACGTCGGGGAAGCAGCCTGCGTCTATGCCGCCTACTATGCCTTTATAGTGTTTTGACTTCATTAAAATTCTGTCAATCTTTAAAATGAAGTGTGCGCCGAACTTACTCGTTATGCCGTTGAAATTTCTGTAGGGCGGTTCGTACCCCTCTAAACAGCCTGCCTTATCGAGATAGGCGTCTTCCAAGCTATCGTCCCAACTGCACTCAAAAATCTGGAAGCTCTCGCCAACAAGCTTGGGGCGGTCTTCGCCCAAGTCGCTGTCCTCTAAAGTGAAGATACAGTTTTTCATCTTCTCGGCAGTAGTCTCGCCGGGGAAGCCTAAACGCACCGCTTCCCTGAAATACTTGCGTTTATCGGGGATAAAGTTGAGCGTTGCCCTCTTTGTACGCAGGATATTCTGCGCCGTATTGGAGCTGTTTCTCGCCTCTAAAATCATTGCATAGTAACCCTTGCCTGCGATGTAATAGGGGAAGCAAAGCGAGTATGCGCCAAGGTTTGTTAAACCGTCCTCCGACGTGGTTGAAACCAGAATGGTCGGCATAGGGAAGAAGGACGAAGTCTGATAAAAGTTGTCTACTATTCTTACGTTTTCAAAATCTTTCATAATTTCCACCTCGTTAAAATATTATACGCCTGACGGTGAAAATAGTCAATAGCCAAAACTCAAAACGGCAAAAAAATACCCCGACTCGGCTTACCGAATCGGGGTTGATCAATTTAAGTCGTTTATTATTCCTTGCCGTTCCAACAATAGGTGCAAAGCTTTTCTTCGGGCAAGCCAGTTGCCTTTATCATATCGTCGAGGCGGTTGAAGCGGAGGGACGTGAAATGAAGTTCTTTGGATATCTCCTCCTCCATTTTAAGATACTTTTCAGTACCGGGGGTGGAGTACTCTTCAAGCATTTCAGGTGTGGGAATACAGCCCTCTAATCTGGTTATTACCCTGCGTGCGATAAGCTCCATTTCGGAAGTTGAACGGGAGAAGTTTAAGTACTTACAGCCGTACATTATAGGGGGGCAGGCTGAACGAATGTGCACTTCCTTTGCGCCGCTCTGGTATAAGAAGTCGGTTGTTTCCCTCGTCTGTGTTCCCCTTACGATAGAGTCGTCAACGAGCAAAAGTTTTTTGCCGTTAATCAAATCGTGAATGGGTATAAGCTTCATCTTGGCAATCAGGTTGCGCTTCTGCTGTGTGGGGGGCATAAACGAACGGGGCCAGGTAGGCGTGTACTTTATAAAAGGACGGGCGAAAGGTATGCCGGACTGGTTGGCATAACCTATTGCGTGTGCCGTACCTGAATCGGGAATACCAGCAACGTAGTCGGGCTTGACGTCGTCACGCTTTGCCATATACACACCGCTGTTGTAGCGCATCTGCTCTACGCTCAACCCCTCGTATGAAGAGGAAGGATAGCCGTAATAAACCCAGAGGAAGGTGCAGATTTTCATCTTGTTTCCGGGGGCAACCAAGGTCTTAACTCCGTCTGCCGTCATAATTACTATCTCCCCGGGACCGAGCTCCTTGTAGTCGGCATAGCCTAAATTAAGGTAGGCAAAGCTTTCAAAGCTTGCGCAATACGCTCCCTCCTTCTGACCTATGACTATAGGCGTTCTGCCAAGCTTATCCCTTGCGCAATAGATGCCTCGGGGGGTGAGAATTAACATTGACAGAGAACCGTCGATTATCTCCTGCGCAAAGCGGATACCTTCTATAAAATTGTCCTTTTGATTGATTATTGCAGCTACAAGCTCGGTTGCGTTAATCTCGCCGTTCTGCATTTCAAAAAAGTGTGTACGTCTGTCGATAATATTCTTTAATATTGTATCGGCGTTGTTAATCTTGCCGATTGTTGCAATAGCAAAGGCACCGTGATGGGAACGAATGAATATGGGTTGAGCCTGATAGTCGGAGATACAGCCTATACCCAAATTGCCCTTCATCGAGCTGAAATCGTCCGTGAACCTCGTCCTGAAAGGGGCGTTTTCTATGCTGTGTATGGACTTTTCAAAGCCCGTTTCGGGGCTGTAAACCGCCATACCTGCCCTTCTCGTACCCAGGTGCGAGTGATAGTCGGTACCGAAAAATAAATCAAATACGCAATCTTCCTTAGAAGCTACGCCAAAAAAACCGCTCATTGAATACCTCTCTCAACTTTTTTAGCTTAGACATTATATCTTTTTAGCCAAGATATTTTAACATATCGTATTGAAAATAGCAAGCAAGGAGCAGAGCATACAATTAAAAAGTTACAGCTTGTTTTTTCTTATTTTAAAAGCCGAAATTGGGGACATCGTTGACTTTTCAAGGGCGTTGTGATAAAATATTTTCGTTCTAAAACAATTAACCTTAAGAGGTGAAAAGATGAAAAAATTTGTTAAAACAGCTTTGGTATTTTTAGCTGTCGGTCTTGTATGCGGAGTTTATTACAGGGAGTTTTCCAAGGGCTTCGGCGTTACCAACCAATACCTTACCCTAGGGCTTGTACATCCCCACTTCCTCGTGCTCGGCGTTCTGTTTACGCTTGTTATCGGACTTGTGGCAGATAAGCTTGCCCGTTGCGGAAGCAAGCTGTTTAAAGCTGGATTTATAACCTATTTAATTGGCGTAAGCGGTGCAGGCGCAATGCTGCTTGTCAGAGGTACGCTTGAAATTCTTGAAAAATCGACCATGTCCGACTTCGTATTTTCCGCAGGCGCAAACGGAGCAATAAGCGGTGTTGCAGGCATTTTCCACGCTGCACTCGGCGTTGGAATTGTGCTTGTATTCATAGCCCTTTTACTCAAAGATAAGAGCGAAAAAGCATAATCAAATCAAAACGGTATCGATTAAACGACGCGGCTGCGTAATTTTATTTGTGTAAACTACATAAAAAAAGTTACCATTGAATGTTATAAATTATCATTAATTTATATTACAAAAAGTTTACAATCGAGCAGTTGTACTATTTGACATTTTATGATAGAATTATTCATATAGAAACTATCGCTTTAACCCTTTACGGAGTACAAATGGCAGAACAAATTACGCTGACAGCCATACAGATAGACAGCCAGGGCTTGCACACAGCTATGCTTGCCTGGGGCAGTATCTTCAGTCTTATTGCAACCGTATGTCTGTTTTTAACGCGAAAATTTAATAAGCAAAGGCGTATATGGATGACGTGTATGCTGCTGACCTGTACCCTGCTTTTAGCTTCCGACGCACTTGCCTACGCCTTCCGCGGCGATACGAGCAGCCTTGGCTACTACGTAGTGCGTATAAGCAACTGCGCGGTCTTTATGCTTAGCGACGTCATTTTATTCTTCTTCAACGGCTACGTCGCCTGCTATCTGTTCGGCAAAGCTTTTATTAAGGACGGCAACAACAAACTGCTTTCCGCAAGACTTATCGCCGTCTACGCCTTAGCCGTAGTTGGTATAATATTGGTAATCATTTCGCAGTTTACTGGGCTTTACTACTCGATAGACGCGAATAATATCTACCATAGAAGCGATCTGTTCTTTATTTCTCTTGTAATTCCTGCAATCGGTATGCTTATCGATTTATCGCTTATCATTCAATACAGGAAGAATATCAGCAAAGGAATTTTAGCAGCTTTGCTCTTATACCTCATTCTCCCCTTGATTGCAGAATGTATTCAGATATTCTGGTACGGTCCTTCGCTTATAAATCTTTCGATTTGCATTGCCGTTATGATTATGTTTGCATTTGCAATCGTCGACCAGAACAAGGTGCTTAACGTTAAAGAGAAAGAGGCGTTGGAGCTTAAAAATTCATTGAAATCCGCTATCGACGAAAAAGAACGCTGCTACTCCGCAGTTGCTCAGATTTATCTTTCAATGCACCTTATAGACGTTAAGACGGGGAACTTTAAGACCATTAAGTCAGCCGATAGCATTGAACAGAATAAAGATGACACGCAGGGCGATTTCTTCCCCGTTCAGATTAAGCACGTGATGGAGAAGCTCGCAACCGAAAGGTTTAAGAAGGCAGTATTATTTTTCACCGATATCTCTACGCTTGATAAAAGATTAGCGGGGAAGGACGTCATCGAACACGTGTTTTTGGGTAACTCTTCGGGCTGGTGCCGCGAGAGCTTTATCAGAGTCGACAGCGACGAAGAGGGAAAACTGTGGCACGTTTTGTACTGCGTTGAAGTAATTGACGAGGCAAAACGCAGGGAGCATTACCTGCAACACCTTGCCGAGACGGATATCATGACGGGGCTTATCAACAGAGGTACCGGAGAAAAGAAGGTCAAAGAGCTGTTGAATAAGAACGTATACGGGCTGTTCTGTCTTATCGATTGCGACAATTTTAAGGCGATAAACGATGAGTTTGGTCATAACGTAGGCGACAAGGTCATTGTCAACCTTGCAAACTGTCTTAAAAAATCTTGCAAGGAAAAGGATATCGTGTTCAGATTGGGCGGCGACGAATTTGCCGTCTATATGCCGGGGTTACTCAGCAAAAGCGTTGCGGAAAGCTTCTTTTTAAGGTTTTTCGACAACCTTTCAAAGATTAAAATTCCACAGCTTTGCGATAGAAAAATAAGCGTGAGTATGGGCGCAGACTTCTTCAAGGGCAAAAAGATTTCCTTCGACAGCCTGTACAAAAATGCGGATATGGCTATGTACGAGAGCAAAAAGGTTGCAGGCTGCAAGGGCACCGTCTACTCGGGCAATTCCGCGCAATGACGCTAAAATAAATCAATAGAATAGAAAAATAACAGACTCCGTAACAACGACGGGGTCTGTTTTGGTTTTACACGGTTTAATAAACTGCGTAAGCGTTTGAAATTACTAAATAAACTAAAGGGTTAAATCAATCGCGACTTTCGCGGAAATGCTCGTATTCATCCAACAGCTTCTGCGAAATGCTGGGGGGTATCTTTTTAAACGCCTTTTCAAACATTTTACGTGTGAGCGGAATAGGTTCTGTTATACCTTTTTGCTGCATATCTTCCAATGCAAGACGGCAAGCTTCCTCGATTATTCCGCACACGTCCGCTGCGGAATAATAACCTGCCTTTTCGGTATAGACGCCCACGTTGGGGTCGTTGACGACCCTCTCCTTTTCGGTCATCTCTAAGACGTCGTCACTGGTTATTCCGTCAAGCTCAATCCCCTTTAATTTGCTCTCTATTATCGCGCGTTTAGCCTCCCTGTCGGGCGGGGTTACGTGAATAAGGTGTGAAAAACGCTTATACCTTAAATATGCAGGGTCGATAACGTCGGGGCGGTTGGTTGCGGCAATCATTATTCGCTTGGAGCCGTTGACGCCGAAGCCGTTAATCCTTTGCAGAAGCTCGGTTGTTACCGCAGCCTTGTAGTCTTTGGTGTCCTGACTCCTTTTACTGAATATCGATTCGCACTCGTCCACGAAGAGTACCGCGCCGTCCGCACAGGCGTCAATCTCCTGAAAGAGCTGTTTTACGGCTTGTTCCGATTCGCCTACGTAGCTCTTGAAAATGTCTGCCGGCGTAACGATGAACAGGGGCAGCTGCATTGCGTTTGCAATCGCCTCCGCAAACATTGTCTTACCTGTACCCGGAGCACCGTACATAAGCATACCTAATCCGCCTTCGAGCTTGTAGTACTCCAACACCTTGGGGTTTTGCGCCATAAACATAAAGGACTGCACAAGCTTTTTAACGTTGTCTAACCCTTTAACGTCGTCAAAGGTGGTTTCGGGGATTTTACCCGTAATCGAAGAACCGTATTTTTGCGCCATCTCGGTGAGCTGGGTTGCGTATTTTGCATACTTCTCGCTCTCGGCTTCGTCGTTCAGCCTCTCGGAAAGGGTCTTTGCAATCTGCGAGGCGTAAAGATATTCTTTCCTGAGTTCCGCCTGCTCTTCACGCAATAAATCGTTTTTATCCTTTCTGTTATTTCTTATTTTAAGTATTCTGTCGTGTGCGTCGTTAAACTTTTTCTTTAAGCTTTCAATGCTTTCAGCCTGTGCGGCAACGCTGTTATTTCTGCCTATACCTGCCATAAATTCCCTCCGTTTGCCATTAATAAGCGGTTAAATCAGCCTATGATATCGTCGATACCTCTGTCGCCTGCGCCGCCGTTGTCCGTACCGCCGTTCGCGCCCGTGCCGCTCTGCTGCGTTTCGGGAGGTCTGCCGCCCTGATCCTGAACCATCTGCATAATATACTGCTCTGCTGCGGAAGGCTGTGCAGCAGGTACGGGCGTACCGCTCTTTTGGGCACGTTTCGCCTCCTTTCTCCTCCTCTTTTCGGTGTTCCTGAGCATGGTTAAACGCATTTTTTCAAAACCTGCCCTCAAGGAATCGGTGATAAGATTAGCCGTTTCCAGCCTGTCCGTTATGTTGGCGATTACCGTCATCATACGTCTGCGGTTGTTGCGCATTGCGCGCCAGGTGCGGAAGCGTCTTCTTAAAGAGGCAAACGGTCCGTAGCTCTTTTCCAGCATCTGCTTGTCGAACTCTTCGTTAAGCGTTACCGTATCGTCGATAAACTCTATCGCCGTGGAAAGATAAGAAGTTGCAACCCTAACGGACGTGAGAATGGAAATAGCCTCCTTCATCTGAAAAGCGACGTCGAGGAAGGTGACCATCATCTGATAGCGGTAGTCCTCTCTTCCGTAGGTATAATAGAACTCAAGCGTCTTTTGCGCCATCTCGTCTATCTTATCGTTCATCTCCCGTTCTTGACGCTGACGGCGTGCCTTTTCGCTTGCGATATCGATTTTATCCGTCAATTCGTCATTGCTTGCGCCTTTGTAATCGCGTAACCTGCTTTCCTGTCTTGCCATATATCTTACTCCTTTAAGTACTTATTTTTTCTATTTCTTTCAATAACGCTTTCTTTTCGTTTGCGTTGTTGTCAACCCAGTCGTGTATACTTACGGTGTGCATCTTCCAACCGCACCTTTTCAGACTTGCCGTGTACCTTAGGTTATAGTCGAGGAAATTGTACTTACCGCCTACCGGCTTTTCACACCAGACGCCGAGCATTGCCTCCTTCAAATCGGGGGAGAGCACCGCAATGGGTACCCTTACAGAGCCGTCGGTCACGCCGTAATTGAAGACTATACGCTCCCTCGCTATGCCTTGGCTGCAAATGAAATCTGCCACTTGCGATATGAAGCCCCTGCCGACCTGTTCGCTTACAAACTGTTCCCTGCCGAGAGTACAGAACCTCTCCACCGTTTCAAGGTATTCTTTAATATACGAAACGCTGTCGGAGGTGATATCCTGCGAGCGGACGGAGTGAATGACCGTAACCATGCTCTGCGCCCTCGTTACCGCAACGTTGAAAATACATCTGCCGAGCTTGCCCTGGTTTAACTGACCGAAACTCATATGCAGCCCGCTTGCGCGCCTGCCGTGCGTTAACGACACTATCAAATGTCCTATCTCCTGACCCTGCACTGTCTCTATGGTCTTGAAGAAGATGAGCTTTTCGGGCAAATCGTTAAAGGTTTCAATCGCCTTGGTTATCTTGCCGTACAGCTCTTTATCTGCCTTGACCTTGGACTGTATAGCCGAACACTGCAATTCGCCGAAAGCTACTACGCCTACGGACATTGCAAGCTTTCCGCTATCCTCGTCGAAGTAGATTTCAAAATGCCTTTTCAGCTCCTCTACCGCCTTTTCCGCTTCCCTTTCGTTTACACCCTTGCCGACAACGCCGTCGGGTACGTAGACGTCTTTAAAGCCCAGCCCCTCAACGCCCTTTTGCGCAAGCCTTGCAGGCACGGGTGCGGGGAAGGTTCGCATATTCGGATAGAAGAGTTTTTGAGAAAATTTTATCAGCGATTCGGTCTTACTGCGGTAATGGCAGATAAGTTCCCTTACGGGGAAGTTCTCGCTGCGCAGAGCAAGACCCAGAGCCGATATCTCCGGCTCCAACGAGCAATAGCCCTCTTCCTCTTCGCCCGTGACCGGCGATAAGGGAACGAAGTGCTTTATGGGGGGCATCTGCCATTCGTCACCCACTATTACGCACTGCTTGCTTCTGAACAGCACGGGGAGCATAAGCGCGGGTTCTAACTGGCTTGCCTCGTCCACGATAAGCACGTCGAAATCGTTGAACTCCTGCGTGCGGAAGAGAAGGCTCGCCGTGTAGGGCGAAAGTATCATACACTTCTTTAACTTTAACACGCCTTTTCCGTGCTTTTTAAACATAAGACGGAGGTTCTCGCCGGGGTTATTGTCCTGTATAAAGATAAAATCGTTATCATCTGGTTTTATCCTTCTTAGGCACTTGCCCTCAATTATATCGACGTTATATCTGCAGATGCCGTCCTCGACGGAGTGCAGTTTATCGAGATTGCCCTCCATACTGTTGCCCATTCCGTTACGCGCGACGCCGAGGGCTTTGTTGCGCCACTCCACCGCAAGGGCGAAGAAGGAATGTTCAAAGGCATCTGCAAACGTCACGCCCTGCGGCAACGTTATCTCCTCTTTTTCAAAAGGATAGAAGAAATCTGAAAGATTTAAAGGATTGGATTTATCGCGTTTTATTGCGCTGTAGGCTATTGCTGCACCTATAACGTCACGGTTTTCCGCCTCGGCATTGAGTACCTCAAGCTCCGCAAAGGTACACCTGTCTCCGCTGACCGAGTAGTAATTTTTGAAGAACTCTTTGCCGAATTCGTCAAGTTTAGTTAAGACTGAGTTTATCGTTGAAACAGTCTTATTTTCCATTCCGCGCAGGGCGTTGAAGGCAGGAGCTGCGTCGCTCTCGCTGCCGCCGATTGTACCCCAGGTCTGTTTAAAACGTCTGACAGAGCAAAGCGAGGAAGCTATTGCCACTGCTTTACCCTCTTCGCCCGCGCTAAAGACGGGGATAATTTTGTTAATGCGTTCAAGCTCCTCCCTTACAAGCAGGTGCCTGTAACCACATTCAAAGCCGCCGATAAGCTGACCTGCGGTCATGTCGCCGCAGGACTGCTTTCCGACAAGTTCTGCACTTTCGAAGAGCAGCCGGCTTGACGCGAGCACGCCGTCGACGTAGGCTTTTGTCTGTCCGGGTGAGCACTTTAAAGCAACTATCAAAGCGCATTTAAGCTCCTCGTCGGTGAGTTGCTTTTTAAAACAGCGGTATATTGACTGTATCTTTTCGTCAATTTTTTCCTGTAATTGAGATGCCTTGACGTACTCCTGCGTTGCAAAGACTATTTCCCCGAAAGTCGGTTTACTCAAAAAGCTTAAACCGCTTAGCTTGTTATAGGCACTTTTAGCCTTAAAATCCAATGCCTTAGGTTTTTCTCTGTCACCGTTATATTGGGCTAGGGCGTTTGCCGACTTACAAATAAGCTTTGCCTGCTCTGCGCTGAGGTCGCTTTTGAATACGCTTGTACTGCGTGAGAGAGCCTCCCCCTTTTCTTTTGAGAGTGCTGCAATTTCACCGGCGAGAGCTGAGAGCAGAGCAGTCGTCTGCGCACCTGCGAAATTTTTGCCGTCGAGGAGGAATATCCCTGCGTTGCCCGACACGTTTTTGACTTCCGAAAGCGTTAGCGTTTTATCACACGTAACCGCACCGAGGGCTATCACCCTTCTATCGGTATCGTCCTCGCGCTTAAGCGCGAACCCCTCGCCGAACTCGTTGAAAGAGGTATAATAGTCCTCAAGCTTTGTTTCAAGTTCCTCAATGAGCTTTAACGCGCTATCGTTAGTCATAACGTCCGCAACAGTCTGACTTGAAAGTACGCATTGCGTTGCCGAGAGAACTTCGCCAAGCGACAGTGCGGAAGCCTTGCAGGGGAACGGAGAGAGAGTTACACACACTTCTTCTTGGACGTTAGCGGCAAGGCTGCCTATCTCCTTGCAGCAGACCATTGCCCTTTCCACGTCGCACTTTTCAAAGACGTTGAACCAGGGGCATAGCCAGATTGAGTGCGTTCCGCCTGCCGTTATCTGCGAATAGTAAACCGAAGCCTTTTCCACCGCGGTGTACAGTTTATTATAGCCCTCCCTGGATATCTGCGCCGCGACGACGGGGTCGGCAAAGCGCGCAACGGGCATATCTATCTTGCAATAGGCGTCCATTGCGGCATAAAAGCTGTCGTCCGCTATGCACTTATCGTTGAACATCAAGTCGATATATTCGGAGATCTGACTGAAGAGTTTAGCCCTCTGAGCGATTGCGTGGGAGGCATCCTTCTCCAGCGAGGCAGGTTCTTTATACTCCTCACAAGCAGATAAAAGCCGCTTGAAGTCCTGCTTGACTTCGGCAGGGTTTATCTTTGCCGCCTTACTCTCCGTTTCGCTGTCTAAAAGCATTGTGAACTTTCTAAGCTTATCGGGGAGCTTTGCATACACCTCGTTTAACGCGGAAATCTTTTTTGAGGCAAACATTACCCTCTTGTTCTCACTGAGGAGTGCGGCTATCATATTTGCGATTGTTACGGTCTTGCCCGTTCCGGGAGGACCTTTAATAATCATACTCTCGCCGTTTACCACCCTCGTGATAATATCTGCCTGGACGCTATCGTAGGGCAATACGTATTTAGGTACAGCGTCTAATTGCTCTTTGACCTTTAAAGGTTCGGCTGAAAAGGAAAACAGCTTTTCAACCAAAGGATGAGCCTCTATCCTTTCCCTGTTGCGCCTTATATCGTAGTAGGTGCACAGCTCCGAATGGTTGTACTGTGAAATTGCTATTACGTCTTTATCGAATTCAAAGAGGGTATCGCCCTCTCCGTCCGAACGGTTGCAAGACAGTACGTAATTTTTTACCTCTTCAAAATAGCTGTCTCCGTCGCCTAAAGAGGATAAATCGACTACGGAGTTATCGTCAAGCGTACCTTTGGGCAAGGGGAAATCGGAGCTAAGTTCCTCGCCGTAAACCTGCGCAAGCTTTGATATAAGGCAGGGGTTGACGTAGACGTCGTCGTCGATGAATTCTATTGCCGCAGGAGCGTAGTTCGCAGTGACGATTATCCTTATAGGGAATATGAGCAAGGGGGTTAAAATTTCCTTTGCAACTTCTTTCCCGAAGGACTGAACAGTAACGCGCCAACGCAGAGCTCCCACGCTTAAAAACAGCGGATTATTGCCCTTCAGCGTCAGTTCCTTTCTTGCATTGGAAATAAACGCGTGTAGAGCTTTAACGTCGCTTGAACCGTCAAAGCTACGCCAGGCAAACGTATTTATATGTCTGCTTACACGCTGTTCGGCACCGGTCGCAAGCGCACTGTTCAATAGAATAGTGTTGCCCGTTTTGCCCTTGCGCTCGGCAATAACTCCAAGCGTATACGCGCTTTGGTTGATGCCCGTATGGCTTAAAAAATAGGTATTCTTACCGCCGTTTGCACCCAGGTCTATAAGCTTGTTGTCGGATACGTCGTTAATATGTAACAACTCCCCTATAAACCCGTCAAGTAACTGCTTAGCCATTATCTGCCCCTTATTGCTTAATTATTAACTCAATCGAGATCTATCAAGTTGAGTATCTGCCCCCTGTTTACGTCTTTACCTAAACAGTCCTCCTCGAAGGCACGGGCGTCGCTCTCGAAAATCTGAATCATATATACCTCGTACCCCTTTTCGATAGAGCGGTAACGGGAGTTATTATATCTCCACTGCTCCACCCTCCCGGGGGTTACGTGCAGCTCGGTGCCGTACCACTCCTGCCAGCCGCTCTCCAAAGCCTTATGCTGGAAGGCGTGGAAACATTCGTGACAGACGCATTTCGCCGTCCAGTCGAAATTGTTGACCGAGCTCTCCTTATACAGTATTTTTTTACCGCCGTCGCAGCACAGTCCTCCCGCACCTTTTACGCCAACATCCTCTTTGACCTCAACGACGGGAATGATATCCACGTCAAGGGCACGGAGGACAAGCTTGCTCGCCTCGGAAAGACGTTCGGACTTCATTTCAACGGGAAGGTCTTTCCATTCGTCCGCCGACGCGCCTGCGAGCAGACAGTAAGTTGAAATCATTCCGCATTTTTGAAAGAGGGTGAAATTGCCCTGCATTATCTTGCGGATATTATCGGGGTTAACTAAACGTATATCGTCGTAGTCGAACTTCTTGGTCTTATTTATTACTACGTCCTCGTGATAATTTCCCCATCCACCGTCAATGAACAATGCCTGACGGACAAGGTTAAGCATATATTTTTCGGCTAACGGGTAGTTGTCCTGAGAGCGTTCGGCGACGATTGCCCTCCAATCGGCTCCTGCGCGGAAGGCTTTTACGCCTTCATTTAAGCCCGCAAAACCCGTAAAGGGCATATTTTTGCGCACCCATTCGATATCGTCTGCATTGTCCGCAATCATATTAAGCTCTTTAAGCTCCTCTACGGTAGGCAGAAAATCGGGCAATGAAAGATAGAATAAGCTGATATCGAGCGAGGAATAGCACTCCTTGCCCTTTATAGCTTCAAGCACGGCTTCGTATACCTTTTGCGTTCCGTCGTCCGTGACGATATATGCACGCCTGCCGCCCCTGCCAAAATCTACGACCGCTTGCAAAAAGGCGTTACGGTTGTTAGCCCTGAAATGCGTTATACCGTAAATCACACAGTCGGCTTTGCGCGAATTAAGCTCCGAGAATATTGCTTTAATAATATTGTCGGGTTGATTTTCAAGCGCGAGTGCCTGCAGCGTATAGACCGCCGCACCGTTTGAACGGGCGTAGGCAAACAGCTCCGCCTCCTCGCAAAACGGCGTACACAAAACTAAGGTGTTCGCCAGACGCTCTGCATTTATCACGGAGGGCAGATACTCGTAATTTGCCCTCTTTAACTTTGCAGTTATATCTGCAAGCCCCGTCTTGATTATGCTTGCCGCCGCCTGATAGCTAAGCTGTTTTGCACTCTCAAGCGCGAAGTCTCGTATCTCTGTCAAGTCGGCGATAAACTGCTTTTTGACGTCGGGGAACAACGCGCCGTCGTTAAATAACGGGGTGGGAACAGACAGGTTTTCGGCAAGGGAAATTTTACTCTTAAACTTTTCGGCTATCTCAAGACATTTTTCGGCGGAGCTTGCCACACATCTGCCCTCGCAATCGCGTACGCAAGCTTGCAACGCGTGTGCGTCGGAAGCGATGCGGTTTATCTTTTCCGCAGCGACGCTGACGTTTTTTAAAAGCTCGATAGTCTTGCGGAAGGTTTGGTCGCAGCTTGCCGCCGTTTTATCCGTATAGTCT
The DNA here is from genome assembly GCA_051884175.1 of Candidatus Coproplasma sp. Classification (GTDB taxonomy): domain Bacteria; phylum Bacillota; class Clostridia; order Christensenellales; family Borkfalkiaceae; genus Coproplasma. The sequence goes on along the minus strand of JBJEVD010000016.1, from coordinate 20,097 downwards.
TTCAAGGCTGAATACGCATCCGCTTCGTAACCGTTGCAAAAATAATCGAGAGCATAGATTTTAGCGTTGAGCTTTATTATTAAAAACTCCGCAATCTCCTTTCTATCTTCACTCAGGTTCGGATGGCGCGAAAGCTCTTCAGCCGAAACCAACACCTTCTTTAACTCAACGATATCGAGGTTTGTCTTATATACGGTGTTTATGGCGTTTAATATGTCCTGAAAACTGTGCATAGAATTGCCGTCCTGCGTTAATAAAAATTATTTATCGTCGTTGTCGACAGGTATAGTGCCGTCTGTATTAACGTTGGTATTTTGACCTGCAGGGGGCTTAATTCCGCCTAGCTTGCCGGACTTCATCCTTGCATCCATATTCTTTACAGACGTCTCCTCGTTGGCTTGTGCGGAGTTTATTCTGCCAACGTGGCTGACCGTTGTATTTTGTTGGCTTTTGCGACGGATTTCCCTCTCCCTGTCCATAATCACCTGCTCTTGTCTTTCCTGCTTTGCCTGTTTACGAATTTCGCTCAATTCAGAAGCAACCCTTCTCTGATCGGTGATCTCCTGCTCTACGACGCTGATTATAGCTTGGATATTGGTAAACAGCTCGTTTCTGCTGGTTGCGGTCGCCCTGCCGGATAGCGTATCGTGCATTGCGCCAAAATCAATGTGACTGCATAAAAGCACAAACTTTGCAGGGTCGGTATTGCGGTAACCTTCAAGCATATTTATAATTCTTTCGTACTCACGGGCAAGGTCTTCCCTTATCCTTGCATTTGTATCCGCATCGTGTATTTCAGAGCGCAAATCTGCAATGCGGTCGGTATAATCCAGCTCTATCTCCTTTAATTCGTCTTCGTATCTGGCGTATTCGTCCTCGCAAGCGGTACACCTTCTGTCTGCGGTGGTTGCGTCCAAATCACCGTTCTGATACTCGACCTTTATCGCTTCGTATTCGTTGCTCAATTCGGTTAAACGCGCTTTGAGCCTATCCCTTTCGGAATTCAACGTGCTTTCAAGCCCCTCCAGCTCCGACTTCATTCTTTCGGCGTTGTAGAGATAAGCCGTACTTTCACGATACTCGGTAACGGCAGTTCTCAGCCCCTCCGTTCTCTCGGCAAAAGGTGCAGCCTTTATAATACCGCACACGTCGTCGTACTTAGGGCTGTAGACGTAGTAATCCTTTTCGGCTTTCGCCTTGCCAAGACGACCGACGGGTGAAGTAAGCTTGCTCCATTCCTTTACCTGCGAAAGGGCGGTCTGAAGGCGTTGAATATTGTCGGAAAAACAATTATACTGCGAGACGTCCTTTCTCCAATCCATAAGGATATCAAAGACCGTCACTTGATAATTTGCAGCTTGCTTACTTAACACGTCTACTACGTTTTCAAGCTCGCCCTTTATCTGCAGGAGAATTTTTTTGCTTTCGGCAATTCTGCTGCACAGTCCTTCATTGTCGCCGCGGAAGCTTACTATTGCATCCGAAACGGCAATACAGTCATCAAGATTTTTGATAAGTTGGTTCTTCATATCCATATTCATACCCCCGTTTAAATCGCCCAGACCGCTCATTATTTTTTGACGCTGAGCCTCCATTTTGGTTAAATTTACGATTTTATATTTGGTACCGTTTAACAGCTTTGCGATAAAGTCCGAAATCTTTTTTATTTCATCCCTAACCTTGCCGAAACCGTTCTGAACGCCGTATTGCGCCATTAAGTACAGATCGGCATACAATCTTTGGGCATAGACTGCGTTTTCGTCGTTGGCATAGCCTAGCACGGCCTCGTCTGACAGTGCGGAGTTAAACGGCACTCCGTTATCTTTTAATATTTTGATAAGATTTTCCTTTTTCATTTTTTACCCTCAATTCCTTTGAGTTACTTTTTTTATAAGCGTCTTTGCCCCTTCTAAAGGGGTGTGACTCCTGTAGAAATGTACGTCGTCGTCGCTGAAGATAAGCATACTTCTGTTCTGCAGGGCGGCGGCGTTTATCAACTCCTTGAAAACCCTGTAGTTATCTTCCATAAAATAATTGCAGATTATATTCCTGTTCTTCTCGTTGACAAAGCGGTGTCCGCCGAGATTGCTGTTGAAAAAACATACCCAGATTGCTACGTTACCGCTATTCTCCGCCTTAAGCTCGTCGTTAAGATTTTTATGGAAAATTTCCGTCGCGGACGCCTTTGCCAAAAAGCTTCTGCCTATAAGCCATACGTTGATATTTTTAGAAGCCTGCCAGCCAAACCCGTTTCTGCTGAAAACGCGGAGTACTTCCTCTGCACTCAACCTTAAAACACCGAATAAAGGAGCACGGAATTTGTTGTTTTTGCAGGCTTTAAGCACCTCCTGCAGAGCCTTTTCCATATCCTTGCTGCGGTTGTACGTAACGGCAGTTTCTTCCACTTGAATTTCGGGAAAAATATTGGAAATATCCTGCTTGTTTTTTAAATAACCGTAGCTGTCCTGCACGTCCCTAGAAAGTGCTGCGGAGGAGCCTGCAAGCATCTCAAGCAGCATTTTTGCCGCCGTTTTCCTCAAATCCTCCCACGTTAATTCGGAGGTAACTCCGCTGTCGATATAAGGGGGTCTGTCCGCATAGACGACTTTGGAATAATAATCGGTCGCAACCCTGCAACGGTATTCTTCCGTTCGTTCGGAATCTACGTAGTCCTTATCGTAATAAAAGCCCATTTTAACCACGGCGTGGGGATAACCCAGCTTGACCGCCTCGCGACAAAGCTCTACCGCCCTGTCGATTAACGAGAAATCCTCCTGGCTTTCAAGCCATTTGCCGTAAAGATTTTCTGACAGGGCAAAAATCTCTTTCCCCCTTGCAGATATACGGAGATTGGGGATATAATCGGTCGTAACCGTTTTGTCGGGCAGACTTGCCCTCTGCCCGTCGTATAACTCCAGCTCGTCCAAATCAGTATTTTTCTTGTTCATATGTTATTCTCCGCACCTCACCCTATGACGACAGGGTCTGCCGCTTTTACGTTAATTGTAACCACGGCTGTAACGCTGTTATAATTATTTGTATCCGTAGGAATGAATACTACGTTGAAGGTATTGCTGCCTGCCTCGCCAACCGTGGCACTTTCACCGTTACCCCAAAGCCAGCTACCGCTTACGCTCTGCGTGGGGAGCATAGCCGTAACGTCGCCGAGGGTCGTGCCGTATTCAACGTAACCGCTCACCGTATAACTGCCGTCCGTAAACCCGTCAAGCTGCGGCGTCGCCTTGGTTATCGTATAAGTTCCGTTCCAGACGGTTATATCGTAATCGTCATACGTGCCTACTACAACTACCGCAATATCGTATTCGCCCACCGGCGAGGAGCTGTTTACAGAAGTTTGCGGATAGTAATTTACTTCGTTATTATAGATAGTACCCGTTAAACTTACGCTCAATTTAGCTATCGGTTGACCGTAGACGGAGGTTGCGTTGTCTGCCTTTAAGGTGATTTTAGCTTTTGCTATAGTGTAAACAAGGCTGTTGTCTGAAGCCATTATATAGTTTTTTGCGGCAGTGCCTGAAAGCGCGGCCGTTGCGGTGTAACCGCCTGCGTTTTTCGCGTTGCCGTTTGTGATTATGGCGGATACTTTCTCACCGTCGACTACGTTGTTCAAGATTGCCGTGACGTTTTTAGCAGTGCCGTCGTAGACGAGGTTTTCGTAACCGCTCCAAGTGAGGGTGACGGGGCGAGGGGCTATGGTGTAGTCGAGCTCTTTTTCAGAAATAAGATTATAGTTGCTTCTCATATCGCCGGCAAGACTTGAGGTTGCGGTGTAGTTACCTGCGGTTTTCGCGTTGCCGTTACTTATTTCGAGATACACGTCGTCGCCTTCTATAGTATTGTTTAAGGTTGCCGTTACGTTTTTAGCAGTGCCGTCGTAGACGAGGTTTTTGTAACCGCTCCAGGTGAGGGTGACCGGTCTTTTCGTGATGACATAATTACCTTGATTGCAGGTTACTACGTAGTTGGCGTAATCGCCTGAAAGGTTGACCGAAATTATGTACGAGCGTACGATATCACCCTCCTCCCTTGACAGAGTATAGGTAAAATCATTGTTGTAAATATCACCCGTTTGGGTTGAGGTTAATTCCCTTTCTATATCGCCGTAGGTGACGGTGATATCGTCAGGGGTTATTGTAACTGCAGCTTTTTCAATCGTGTAAGACTTGGTTAAAACTTCGATTAACTTATAGTTGCCTGCAGAGCTGCCCGAAAGCGAAGTAATCTGTGCGGTATAGCTGCCTGCGTTGACTTGGTTTCCGCCTGTAACTACAGCTGTGACGTCGTCGCTGCCCACCTTGTTGGAAATTGTAGCCGTAACGTTCTTGCTCTCGCCGTTATACACAAGTCCGCTTGCGTTCTCCCAGGTAACCGCCGTGACGGCTCTTTGAATAATTTCAAGGTTGCCGGGAACGAATGTAATATCGTAATTGATAGAGCTTAACCCTGAAATTTCCACGCTGTTTTCATAGACGCCTACGTTTTTGGAGAAATTTGTAAAGGTATACGACAGCGTACCGTCCAAATTACTAACCGTTTCATTGTTGACAAAACCTTCATAGCCCGACCCTTGAGACAGGAGCAAACCGCCGTAAACGATAGTGCAGTCGTTTGCAGTTATAGTCAAGGGTGCCTTGGCTATGGTGTAATATTTATTGCTTTCGGTCAACAAATAATTGCCGTCGGTGCAGTAGGCTTTTGCCATGTGTGTACCTGCATTGGTCTGACCGCCGTTTACTCCGCTGACGAGCTGTTGCCCGCTGACACCCAAAGCCGAAGCGGTGGGCGTTTGCGTTAATCCGTTATAGATAAATTCATAGTTGCTCCAGACGACTTCGACGGGGAGAGGTGTAATTGTAAGGCTGTTTGTCCTCGTACTGTCTACCTGGTAATTCTTTGACGACGCGCTGTCTATCTCCACCGCGAAGGAATAATTGCCTGCATCGGTGCAGTTGGCAGTTGCCGAAGTAAAACCCGACAGATTATAATCTAAACTGTCACCACTGACTAGCTGGGCATCATCAAACGTAGCAGTAACCGTCTTTGCCGTACCGCTGTATACCCTGTCGTTTTCTTCGGGCAAAACCCACCCGAAGGATATCGTCTTTTTGTTAATGGTAAGGTTTACATAGCTCTGTGCCGAGGAGGTAAGCGAAGTCACCTCTCCTCCGTCGGTTGTGACGGTTAATACGTACTGCCCGTCATATTCTCCCGACAATGAGGGGGTTGTAAGCGAAAGGTCTTTTGCAGCTCCTACGTTTATACCGCTGTGCTTCCACTCATAGACGAGCGCGACTCCCGTTGCAGGGGAGGTTGCGTTGGCGGTAAAGGTAACGTTTTCTCCGTATGTAATTGTATATTTGCTCTGCAATTCAACCGTGGGGTTGTTTAACGTCCATTCGGGACAGAGGGTAAGATTTGAACCTTCGATTGTTTCAAAGGCTTCTGCAAGCGTTGAAAGCGTATTGCCTGCGGTTGAGCCTTCACCGTACTTCCATGCGAGGGTAAAGCCCTCCCTCTGGGTGAAATTATTGAAGAAGCTGTCTGCATTGCCCGCCGCTATATATCTGTAGTCGAGGGCGGCTCCGTTCAACTCGTCACAGCAAAATTGCGTCTGCTTTGTCCTTAAATCGTACTTTGTATCGTTGCCCGACTGCACGTAGATACGGTAAACCCTTTCAAATTCGACTTTGGCGTTGACGCCGCTACCTAAAACGTAACCGCCGCCGAGTGAGTTGCCGTCTGCATATATACCGTCAAGGATATGACCGTTGCTGTTTTCATAACCCCATTTAAGGTCGGCAACGCTGTTCTTATCGGTGTGATTGAGATACTCGTAGGTTGAAGCATAGTCGGTTAAAAATATCGTCTGCCCTTTGTCGCCCATGACAAGCGGCAAAACGTTACCGCCGCAAGCGACGTATGCAGTTTCATCATAGTCAAACGCTACGTATCCCCTATCCTCTTCCATACCATAGGGAACCGTTGCATTCGCAAGCGCGAGCGCGTTGGCACGGTTTTGTAAACCCTGCGCACAGTCAAACAGCTTGGAACGGAATGAAGTGGCGTATTGGGTGTCTACCAAAATGCTCTTGCCTTCAACGCTTCCGCTTGCAAGCTCGTAGGTGTCTATAAGTGTAAAATCGTCGTGAAGGATATACTCCTTTACCGTGTTTTCAGTCAAGACTTTGCAATCGATTGCAGTTACGGGTTTACCGTTAAACGTCTTTTCTATCTCTACCTTTTCGCTGTTACCCGATAAAACTCCGCTTACAGTATAGCAGTCGTTTGCCGCGTCGTAATCGTAGACGAGAGTACGCAAGCCGTACCCTTGACCGAAAAAGCCCTTTGTAAACAGGAATACCGCATAAAACGCACACACTGCGGAAAGGAGCAGAGTTATAAGCACGGTGAATACTACGCTTTTGAACTTTTTAGAGGTGTACAGTGCCGTAACTATCGCGCATATTACGGAGACGGCGTGAACGGCTATCCAAAGTATAAGCGCGATATCGGTTAACACCGTGCCCTCTACCTTGAGCAGAATCGCGCTGCCGCTTGCACAGGCGGTGCAGGTGAGCAGAACGTAGAGTAACCATACCGCAAGCGAATACTTAAAACGGTAGTTTGTCGCCGTCGCACCGACGGTTAAATACACGGCGTCGAGCAAGAGAAGCACTGCGGGGAAAGCGATAAATTTAAAGCTGTAACCGCCCAGGCAGAGCAACGCGGTAATCAATGCGTCAATGACGACCGCAACTGTAATGCCTGTGATCAGCAGAAATTTTGAATTGCGTATATTGATTGAGGTATAAGTCATTTCCGATTTATTACTCATAATACTTGTCCTTTAATTCACTCGCTTATTTTTTTGGGCGAGTCGATATAACCGTTTGCGTTCAAGTCGAATTTGCTCAAGACGTATTTCTCCGTACCGAGGGCGAAAAGCACTACCGTATCGTCCTCGAGGCAATACTTTTCGTGGAAAAGATGTTTAAGCCTAAGCGTATGGGAGAGTACGTTCCTGTATTTCCCGTAAGCCTTTTTAGCGGTTATCTTCTTCTCTTCCGACAGCTCCGATAAATCCTTGCACAACGGACAACGCCCGTCGGTTAACGCTCCTTTCGTAAAGGTTCGTTTGCAGCAGCTGCAGTCGGTTACCTCGTCACGTGCAACCATTGCCATTCTGTCTACGGCAAATTTAAGCGTAGAGGTGAAATAACGTACGGGCTTTTCCTGCAGATAATCGGTATATACTTCCTCGGGATAAGGGCAGTTTGCACACTTGACCGTTTTGCCGTCGGTAACCGTCTGACTCGAGCATACGTATGCCGTACAGCTGTTATTAGTCCTTACAACCCTTTGGCAGACAACCCGTTTAAGGTGGTTTGCGATTTCACTGTACCGTCTTATCTCGTCTACGGTCTCGTCGTCTAAACCGAGGTCACCCCTTTCCGGGTCGATTACAACCGAACGGCTAACCTTGTTGCCGTCCTCGTCTTCAAAGGTATAGTCTATTGTATTAGAATAAACGAGGTCTTCCTCGCCCCGACAGTTGAGACAGCGGAGCGAAAGGCTGCCGCCGAAGCCTATCACCGCACGAAGAACGGGTTTAGCTCCGAAACTCACGTCGTAATATGCGTTGTTCCACTTTACGTGTGAAATACTCATAACTTTTATAGCCGTACAGGTTATAGCTGCATTGTTATGCACGGCGTTCGCCACGAGCTTTTTAAACGTCCTTAAGTCGTAATTGTCCTCTTCCGCGTTGGTTACGGGATTAACCGTCTTTTTTGTGCTAAAGCAAAGACAGTCTTTAAACTTTAAATTGTATACGCCGTTAACGAGATTATCAAGAGCACCTAACGTATCGTCGGGAATGTTTATGGCAATTTTATCAACCGCTTCGTCGTTGAGCGGAGCATTCTCCAGCATTGCGTTGATAACGGCTGCCTCCTGAGAGCTTATCGGGCGCACGCTGTTGCTGCCTGTACGGCGGAAAAATATCTTGCACATTACCGTATAACAAGACTGACCCGAACCGCATAATTCGAGCTTTACAAACGCACCGTAAATATCCTGCGTGCCTGCGTCGCCTTTACCCTTGGTCAAAACGGCGTTCTTGACGTCGAAGAGCCTTTCAACGACGTTTTTTATCCCTGCCTCAAAACCTCTTGCTGCTGCAGCGTTATCGTTTCCGCACCTCTTGTACTCGATAATAGAAAACTCTTTGTGGAATTGCTTGGCTATTTTTTCTATGAGAGCTTGCCACTCCGAAGAGCCGTCGTCAAAGGACTTGCCGCCGCGTACTGCTACAAACCAGGAGGCTCCGTCCTTGCCGATTGATACCGTCTGCGAATTTTCCGTATATTCCCTGTCGCCGCAGACGTATTCGCTGGTAGGCGTTACTATAATCTTCCTGCCTTCATCGTCGCAAACCGCCTCCGCGTCCACTTCTTTAATTCGCTTTGTACTCAGAAGCTTGTACGCACTTAAAAACGTTTCGGCATATTTATTTCCTATTATAATTCTTCTTTTCTCAACTGCCATAGTACGCACCTTTAATCGTTTCCGTCGCCTTTATCCATTGCGAGAATATTCTGAATTTCTGCAATCTTTGCAGATTCCTTTTCAAGCGTGGCACAGAACGAGTCGTCGCCCTTATGCGAATAATCCCACAAGCCGTTGATGAATGCGTCGAACGTCCTTGCGATACGGGGGGTTATCCTACCATTTCTCCCCACTGCCTTGCACCTGGGGCAATCCGCCTCCCACTGCTCGTCAAATTTGAGAACGTGGGGCTGACAATGGCTTACTTCGCCGTAGCCCGTCCGGCTTATGCAGTCGACACACGGTTCTATAGACTTTGCGTATTGCCCTACCCTGCACTCTTTAGGACATATGTTTTTAAGCTTACAGCTTCCGCAGGCAAGCATTAATTCTCCGTCGCCGACGTTGGCGTTTGACCTATAGAGCTTAAGCGCGGCACAGCCTGCAAGTTCACCGCGGGTAAACCTTGCACAGTGGCTCATTACGCATATTTTACGGCAATAGATATCCCTGTCGTGCTTATCGCCGTTGGTACACATGCTGACCGAATCGTCGTAAATACACTTATACCCCTCGGTCTCCCTCGAACGCGAGAAGGTGGTTCTGCAGTTTGAACACTGGAAGTCGTGTACGTTCATCTCGCGCATAAGCGTACCCTTACTATCTTCGATGCGGCACAATTCGGTCTTGTTACACCAAATACCGCCCTCGCGTTCCTTATACGTTGCGTAATCCTCCTGCGTCATCAAGCGGACGTTGCCGCACTGCCTACAGCGCAGCGTCACCATATGTTCGTTGTTGCTGCCCGAAATTATGGTTGCGTCGCCGCTGTTGCTGGTCATTAAACCTATACTCGTGAAATAAGCCAAAACGTACCCTTCCAGCGAATTCATATCGGCAAGAGAGTAGATGGTAACGTCGTTTGCCTGTTTGATACGAAATACTCTGCCTATACGCTGATCCATAGATAGAGGATCGCTCGTTACCTGGAAATTGATTATTACGTTACAGGATTGCAGGTTGGCACCCTCGGTCAGTTGGGCGTCCGTAACTATTAATATGGCGTCCTCTTTATCCTCGAAACGCTGTTCAAGCGAGCCGTCGTTGACGGATAGGTCGTAACCGCTTAAAATTCTGCCGCTGAACTCCTTCAGCTTGCTCAACTCCGCCGCGAATTTATCAGCTAAGCACAGCCTTTCATCCTTGCTGCGGTAGCTATAGCCGTAGTTTTCCTTAAGGTTTTTATCACGCTTTAAAGAGTAGTCGAAAAATATCAACACCCTTTGTCCGCTGTGTTTGCGCAAAATCTCCAGCGTTTTGTTGAACTTTCTTTTAAAACTGCTTTCGTCTGCATCGACGGGTATAATCCTGTCCGTGATATCGTATCTCTCGCCGAAATTGGTCAATGCAAGGAACTGGTTCTTATAATAATCCTGCGAAGAATTTAAATAACCGCATTCTTTAGGGCAGCCGCCTAACGCATTGAATAATGCTAAGTTGAAATAATACTCGGTCTGATATCTTTCGGAACGAAATCTTTTTGACTTAACCAACTCCGATACCGACAATCTGGTTCCGTCCATCAGCCACACCGCTTTTTCCCCGTCGGGGTGGGTGCAGTCGTATTGCATCTTGACGTCGCCGACGGTTAAAATAACACTTTCTTTAACCTCTTCGACGGGGTAGAAATACAGGTTTATGACCGTCTTTTTCTTGGGTCGGAAGGTCTTGGGCTGACGTATCATAATCTGGCGCAAAACGCCTTCGTGATAGGCATTGGCAACAGCTGAATTAACGGCGTCCCTTATCTCTTTGTTGCCGCGTTCGGAAAGAAAGCTCTGCACGAATGCAAATCTTTCACCTGCGGGAAGATTATTATATTGCTCCGAAAGTCCGTCCTTATCGCAGAGCTTTGCGTTCTTTGTACGCAAATACGAGACGTATTCAAGCTTATATTTTGCAAGCACCTCTTCGCTCTTTACACGGTTAATGAACTCCATTACGGTAGACGCACCGTGACAAGCGTACTCCTTGTACGTCTGTTTTTCCAGACGGTACTGCTCCGACTTGGTTTCTTCCGATACGCCTTTACCGAAATCTCTGGGTATTCCGCCCTTTTTGTTGATAAAATACCAGAGGTTAAACATATTTTCAAGGTTGCCGTCGTGCGGAGTCGCCGAAAGCAGCAGACAGTATTCCTTATTGGCTTTCCTCTTGCACTGCATCAAAATAGATAACAGCTTGAGCGCGTTTGCGTCACTGCCGCTTTGGTCGCAAAGATGGTGAGCCTCGTCAACGACTATTATGTCGAAGAGCTTATTATCGACCTCCTCTTCCTTCCACTCTATAAAGTCTTTCCAACGTACAAGGAGAGGGCGATTGGGACTCATCCACTCTCCCACCTTATCGTATCTCAAGCCCTCGGCTCTGTCGTTGAGCTTTTTAACCTCGCAGAGGGTACCTATACCCAACCCGAAAAACTTTTCCAACGTCTCCTTCCAGGTATGATACACCTGGTCGGGGGCAATGATGAGCATGGACTTAACTCGTCCCCTTACGGCAAGCTCGCTTAGTACTATGCACGCTTCAAAGGTTTTACCGCTGCCAACCACGTCGGCAAGCATACCGAAGCCCCTCAACCTGCTTAACATATCTGCGGCAGCACGGAGCTGGTGGGGCTGAATTACCGAACCGTTGACGTGCACGTCTTGATTATATTCGATACCGTAAGTATCTTCACTATGCTGTTTTGCGTATTTGTCCGCGTCTATTTTTAAATAGGCAAAATCGTCGTACCTGTCAAGCGTCTCGACGAGCGAACACATTTCAGAAATATTTCTGTCGTAAGCGACGACAACGGGTGAAAGTTCACCACGGTTTTTCTTAGAACTAAACGCAGACTTGCTGACGACTATATCACTGCCCTGCAACAAATCCGAATTGTTTTCTTTGATTTTAGCCATAACTTTTTCTCCAGTCAGCTCTTTACAACGTTAAACCCGTTAACGTCCTCGAACGTCACTTGGATTTTACTCGTATCGACACTGCTCTTTGTTCCATCCATATACGTAACTTCGGAAAGCGTTGAATAACCGGTATTATATATAAACGGTTCGGCTTTGGTTTTGCCCGGTTTAATCCTTATCCCTTCCCGCATTTTTAATCCGGGACTTAAGAACTTTATAACCTTACCGAAGTAAGAACACTTTATCATCGCATCCCGTCCTGAAATTTCGGTCAGCTGGAATTTCTTCTTTACCGCATTCCTCTCCCTTGAACCGGCTCTGCCTATGACGAGATAATATTCGCCGTTGTTAAGGCAATACTCGACTTCGCCCTCGCCCTTTCTCGATTTAATGGAGCTTAGGCTCAGACGGACGGAGAAGAACTCCTCTTTAGTAGTTTTGTTTAATCTTAAATCCTGTGTTGAAAACTCCATAGGATTGTTGTCGTCGTAAGCGGTACCCCTGTCGGCAAATATCTCCAGAAGACGTTTTCCATCCTTCTCTATAAAAGTACCGTAGCTGTAGGTAAGACCTGCACTTACGTCGCTGTTATTCAACGCTACGATTGCCGCGCCTACGGACGGGGCGTAGACCGAATCTTCATACGACTGTATTGTAAAACTGTCTCCGTCATCTTTAAAGTCGTCGAAGGTATAAACTGTAAATTTTGTTTTGCGGTTCTTGAACTCTTTTGCTATTTGCGCTTTAAGGAAATCGACAAGCCCGTAGGTTTCAGTCATTCCGCCCGATAAAAATATCTTCGAAACCTCCTCGTTGACCGATCTTTTACACTCTTTTATTATATAGCTCAGCACCTGCGCTGCAACCTTATCTTTGGACAAGGTACCGACGCAATACTGCAAATCTTCGGCGGTCAAGGTACGCTGTATGTAGAGGTCACGGTGAATAGACACGGGAACACCGTCCTTAAATAACCCGTTTAACCCCGAGATGCTGAGCATCATCTTTGCTTTTTTTATTTCTTTGAGGAAGAGGTATTGCTTTGTCTGCAAGCCCTCCTCGTGGATATGTCCGGCGTTGCCTGCCGACGGAGAGCCTACCGTCTCCCTGTCCTTTATCGTCTCCTCGATAAATGTGGCAATGTTGAAATCGACGTCGTTGCCGCCCACTTTTACCGGGCGTGAATGGTCCACTGCCGCTTCTACGACGACCTTTTTCGCTCCGTTTAAAAAGCATTTGACGACGGATACGGTCTCTTCCCCCATATCGAAGAGCAAAATCCCCTCGTCGTCTTTAACCGCCCCTCTCGACGCGGCAAACATACTTATCGCTCGGGCGCAATCCATTGACTTGGCAGGTTTTTTGCCGAAAGTCTTTAATATCAGGCGGTTAAGCTCATCCTCGTACAGCTTCCCTGCGCACATAGAATACACCACGGAATATTTAATCTCGTCAAATTGCCTCTTTCTGCGCAGCATCAACTGCTTTATACATTTATCAATTATGCCTTTTACATACCCGAAAAACAGTTCGCAAACTTTGCTCGGCGTGCACCCCTGCACCGTAAAGGTTCTGTCCGTTTCTATCAGCGATTTGAAATTTTCAAGAGTACGGTTTGTCGTGGGAAAATAGAATTTGGGGAAATGGACGTTCTCGTAATAATAACCCCGATTGGGGTACACCTCGTTGCCCCACCTGCAGCCCTCTTCGGGATATAGCAGCGAAAGAAGAGATTTTATTTTAACAATGTTTAAAAAGGATTTCTCCTCCCCCATCTCCACTTGATTGCCAAAAAGCCAGCCATTCGCGCCGTCATAGTAGGCAACTGCAGGTATAGCAACCTGCTTAATACCCGTATTCTCCTCAAGCTTTCCATAGATTATTTTATTGCCCTCGGAAAAGGCATAGGATAGTTTCAGCGTATCGCAACCGAGGTCTATACCCACGCATAACGTATTCGCCATTATTTATCCTCCTTGTATAGCCGAAAAGTGACAATTGAGCAAAACCTTATACTTTCCCCATTATTGTACATTCAAAATTATTATACCATACTTAATTAAACTATGCAAGACCAGATTGTGTAAAAATTACAAATTTATTGATATTTTTCCATAAACCGACAACAGATAAAAAGGGGCTGTCTACGCAATTGGTTCTACATACTAAAACAACCGTCCCCTTTCGGGAACGGCTGTTTTTACGTTGTGTTGATTTAATTATTTGTTCTTTTTACCGAAGATGCTCTTGATACCCTTGCCGATACTCTCGACAACCTTATCAACCTTATCTTCGATGCTGCGAGGGTTCTTGATATTCGCCTGTATGACTGTGTTCAGTCAATTCTGTAATAGTCTATATATTACTGTAGGTGATTTTTAAGTTGGTTTTGACTGTTTTATTAAGTCTATTTATATGGTTATTTTAGTCTTATGTATTAAATAACGGTTTATTTATCTCGCCATTTTTCCAAGACTTATACTCATCAACGTCCTTTCCTACTCCACGCAATACTATGCCAATTGCGCAGATATCGTCTGCCTTGCCAATAACAGGAATTTTATCAGGTATAACATCTAAAGGGCTAAACCAATATATCAAAAGTGCAACAATTGAAACAAGCGTATTCATAGGGAAAGCAGTATATTCTTTCTTAAAATAGCTTTTTACCATAGAAACAAAAACTGGTATGTAAGCCAATGCTTCACCTTGAGGCAGTGTTTTTAATTCTTCTTCAAGCTTAAGCAAAAACTCATCCATTTTCTTTTCGCTTGCGATTAGGATTTTGGCTAATTTTTCTTTTCGTTTTAATCTCTTGCTAATTCTTTCTTGCTCTTTGCTAGACAATACTGCTTCACTCATAATTATTCTTCCTTTGTAATTAAGATTTTGTTTCTAAGTAGGTTTTATTACTTACTTTTTAATTAGAACGCTTAGCGTTTAACTATTATCCCGGTTGCAATAATAATTGTACTCTAACACCGAAGAGCAAGTAAAGTCAATACCTAAACCGTCAAAGCCGACGTAGATGCGCCCATCTGCCTTTTTAGACATAACAATTTCGCAATTACCATTTTGCGGAAAGAACGTTTCAACGTTAATAGACTTGCAATCCTTAAATACCAATGTAATACTATTTTCTTTTAACGACTTATTGCGGATTGTTGAATATGCTATAATATACCTTTCTTCAACGCCAAAAGTCTCTAATGAAAACATTTTAACTTTCAATACTTTTGGTTCAAATTCTCCAAGAGCATCTTTCCACCCTGCGACTAATTCGGAGTAATTATTGTCCTTTCTTTTAGGCTGTTTGGATTGCTCTCCAAAGGCAATAATCATATTGCCGTCATTATCAATCTCTAAAGACGGGCAATTCGATAGTTCAATCTCGTTTCCGTGAATAATATCCTCCAGCGGATTAAACGGTACGCAAATATCTATATCGCCTTTTCTTTTGCCATTTAGCGAAAACGAGGTCATATCGGCACCGCCTCCGCACATTTCCAAACGTTCTTTTAAGCGGTGATCCCACTCCGTGCCTATTTCATGATTTCTCAAAACTGAATACTCCACCGCCTGCGATGCCCTTGCCGATATTTTAATAAACCCGTCATTCGTGCGATATTCTTTTTTACTATTTCCGATTTTTTCCGCTATGCAATAGACGTCCAGAATATCTTTTATATCAATCTTGTAAACGTCGCAGTTCTCAAGCCCGATTGAAAGCGTTTTATATCCCTTCAAATATTCTTTATCAATAACTATATTTTTCATATTTGACCCCCTCGATAAAACCTATCGCCTAATACCTGGCAATAGCCTCAACAAAGCTTCTTAGATGCGCAACGATATACTGAGAAAGCAATTCAACACCCAAAGCTTCTTTCTTTTCAATATTGCCACAAATGACCTTATCTGACATTAGAATTTTTTCTAAAAACTTATCCATTCTTTTTCCTTTTGTTTGTTTAAAACTTTCTCACTGTAAAGCAAAATTTACTCCCCCCCCCGATTATCGTTTTATGTTACTCTGATAAACCTTTACAACCACATTCCCCTATCGCTACATTACCACTATAAACTTTGCTAATTATTACATTTCAGTATTATCGGTCCACATTTCACATTGATTCATTACAATTTCAATAGCATTGTCATATTCTTCAGGTGGATATTTGTACTTTTTTAAAAGCCTTTTTACCATTTTTCGCATACCTGCTCTAGCTGTCTCTTTCTTCTGCCAGTCAATCGTCCGATTTTTACGAAGCATTTCTGTAAGCTCTCTAGTCATAGTAATAAGCTCTTCGTTTTCATAAAAATCTTTTATATGTTCAGGTTTAGTGAGAGCATCGTAAAATGCAAGTTCTTCTTCTGTGAGTCCTAACTTTTCACCTTGCTTACGTAAATCAGCTATTTCCTCTGCGGCTTTTAATAATTCTTTAATAACCTCTTCGTTTGTGATAAGTCCATTATAATAGCTATTCATCAATAGTGTGATTTTTTCAGAAAAAGTAGTAGCTTGTACAACATTTGTACGCTTATATATTGCAACTTGTTCCGCCATTAACTTACGCAGAATTTCAACAACTATATTCTTCTCTTTCATCCTTGATATTTCTTCTAAAACATCAGGATCAAACAAAGAGAACTTTTCACCTAAATGCTTACTTTCAAACAAGCTTATAACGCCTTCGCTTTGAATACTTGCTTTTAGCAGGTCATTAATTTGATCATTAATTTCCTTTAAAGAAAGTGGTTTATCACCCGTACCTCCCATAGAAATCTTTGTTACAGTTGCTCGTACCGATTCAAAAAATGCTGCAGCTCTACGCTCTTCTGAGCTAGTCAAACTTGAACAAAGTGAGTGTGCTTGCTTTAGCAATAATGCTTCCTTAATAAAGAGTTCCTTCCTTTTTGGAACTTTAGCATCAAGAATAAAATTTACTCCGTTCGTAATACATTTTGCCATTAATAGAGCATTACCGTTTAAAAAGTCCTTAAAATCAAAACCATGCATCAAATCTTTACAAACTTGTAGTTTTTCTTGAAATTTAGGATAAGCAGTTTTTGCAATATCCATATCACCGTAATGTGCACGATCTCGTGATGAATACTCTTTCATTGCTTCTTTTAATGCAGAAGCAATACCAACATAATCTACAATCAGACCACCTTCTTTGTCTTGAAAAACACGATTAACTCTTGCGATAGCCTGCATTAAATTATAACCATGCATTGGTTTATAGACATACATAGTCGCAAGTGAAGGCACATCAAATCCTGTCAACCACATATCGACAACAATAGCAATTTTCAACGAATCATTATCATCTTTAAACTTACGAGCAAGTTCTTCCTTATAAGCTTTTGTACCTAATACTTCTTTCAAATCTTCAGGATCGCTATTACCGCTAGTCATTACAACAGCGACCTTTTCTTTCCAATCAGGACGCATTTCCAGTATTTTACGATATATTTTCATTGCAATATTGCGTGAATAGGCAACTATCATAGCTTTTCCGGTTAAAAGATTTGCTCTATTCGTTTCATAATGCGTTACAATATCTATACACAGCGATTCAATAGTAGAATCTGCACCAAGCAAGCTTTCCATTTGACCAAGCATTTTTTTACTCTTCTCTATTGTAAAAGAATTCGCTTGCTGTTCTAACAAATCATATGTGGAATCTATTAATTGTAAAGTATTCTGGTCTAATTTTAAATGAATAACACGGCTCTCATAATAAACAGGACGGGTTGCACCGTCTTCCACCGCTTGCGTCATATCATACACATCAATATAATCGCCAAAAACTTCTCTTGTATTGCGGTCTTTTTGGTTAACAGGAGTTCCGGTAAACCCAATAAAGGTTGCGTTTGGAAGCGCATCACGTATTATCCTTGCATTGCCAACCACGATACGAGCTTCTTTCTCACCTTCTTCATTTTCCTCCAAAATGATTTTCTCATCAAAGACATATTGCCCTCTATGAGCCTCATCCGCCATTACAACTATATTTCTTCTTTCTGAAAGAGCTGTTTCGCCCTTTTCAAACTTAAACATTGTTGTAAATATAATACCGTTAGCAGTTCTACCTTCCAATAAATCCTTTAAATGTTCTTTGCTCTCCGCTTGAACAGGAACCTGCCTTAAAAATTTTGCACATTTAGAAAACTGCATATATAATTGATCGTCTAAATCAATCCTATCAGTCATCACAACAATTGTAGGACTATCCAATACTTCCTGTAATAAATGAGCATAAAATACCATAGAAAGTGATTTTCCGCTTCCCTGTGTATGCCAAAACACGCCACCTTTTCCATCGGTAGCTGTTGCCACTTTTGCTTTTTCGATAGCCTTTTTAACCGCAAAATATTGATGATACCCGGCTAAAATTTTGACTGTTTTCTGATTACTTTCAGAAAAACAAATAAAGTTCTTTATTATATCTAATAATCTCGCTTTTTCAAATAACCCTTCATAGAAAGTATCAAACTGCGCATATGCAGTGTTTTCATAGCTCCCGTCTTTTGTTTTCCATTCCATAAAGCGGTCAAGTCCGGAAGTAATAGTACCAGCCTTATTTGTGGATAAATCGCTTATTACACAAATTGCATTATAATAAAAAAGTGAAGGAATATCCTGCATATAATTACGAATTTGATTATACGCATTCTCAGCCCCAACTTCATCTTTTGACGGACTTTTTAATTCCATCAAAACCAAAGGTAACCCATTAATAAACAAGATGATATCAGGGCGGCGATTAATATAACCTTCGATAAACGTAAATTGATTAACCACTTCAAAAGTGTTATTTTCCACCTTCTCATAATCAATTAATTTTACTATAGAAGACTTTTCCTCCGA
The DNA here is from genome assembly GCA_051884175.1 of Candidatus Coproplasma sp. GTDB lineage: Bacteria > Bacillota > Clostridia > Christensenellales > Borkfalkiaceae > Coproplasma. Next base: position 1,686 of record JBJEVD010000016.1, on the reverse strand, counting down.
CTTATCAAAATACTTAACCTCCACACCGCCTTGTAAGTATCCCATAAAAACAGCGTTCTTCTGAACGAGGCTACCGCTATCTAAATTCTTAAGCTTTGAAATAGCTTCGTTAATTGCTTCTATCGGCATGTTTCTATTTAAACGAACAAGGCAATCTAAAAGTGTAGCTCCCATAATTGGGCTCGTATAATCCCTTTCTATGTCAGGGGCATAAATATGGGAATACCCCATATTTTTAAACAATTCTATAATTGCTTGTTCGTATGTATTTTCATTAAACGCTATAGACATACTCACTCCTTTTATTTAATGTATAAGCACTTTATCCTATGTTCTAAATCTTAATACTACACATTTCTTTAATTCCACCTATTATACCATCAATAATTTTAGTCGATTGATACTTTGATGTAACTCTATCCATATTGTATTTACAAAAAACATCAGTTAGCTCCACCTTCATTTTACTAATTACAGTATCTTTTCGATACCAATCAATGGTACAGTTTTCCTTAATGACTAATTTACATTCATCTCTTAATACGGCGTTTACAGACAATAGAACATTATCAATAATCTTTTGTATTTCTTCTTCCGAAATTTCCTTTTCTTGCACCGCAACTTTTTCTTCCTTCTGAAAAGAAGTTCTTGTAAAGGCACCTATTGTTTGAACAGGCTTACTTGACTGTATTCTTTTAATATACGTCATTTGATGTTCCAATTCAGGAAATAGTGAACCCTCATTAATATTATAAAAATCTAATTCCTCTAAAATGGCAGATTTTTTGTCCGCAGGAATTCTAAAAATATCCACATTAAATTCATTAGTTACATTACCATGTGCAGGTTGTACAACACTTTTTCCCTTTTGACTTTCATCAAGGATTATGTTATACTGCCCCACTAATAGAAATGAGCCACTTTGCCTAACCAATCTCTCATTGTTTAAATTGGAAACCACAAAATGATTATTTTGTAATATATCAATCAAGCTTCTATATTCTCTCTTTTTACACTCCTCAGCAATTTTGTTGGTATATATATCCTGATCAACGAGCAAATCAAGTAATTATTCCAATGTCAAATCCCCGTCTATATCCAAGGTTGCCAAATAAGAAATTAACGCAACCTCTAAATCCGTACACCCTTTACAATAAGCTCTCTTAAAGAATACTGCACCGTCTTTTTCTATAAGTTGCTCTTTATCATCAATTTCTTCCAATACTTCTTCTCTTTGACATGCAAAATATAAGGCAACCAGCGGATTACTTGTCACATCCAACAAGCGAGTAGGCAACCCATAATGTTGAAGTTTTGCCAACTTTTCGAAATTAGTATCAAGAGCTCTAAATTCAGACGGGTTTCTTAAATATGCCTCATTGATAAGTTCCGACTCGGAGGAAAGAAAGTTGTTTCGGTAAATACCCGGAGTAACTTCCCAATCGATATTAGCTTGTCCACGGAAGAAAAATTTTTGAGGGTCTCTATCCATTCCCTCTTCTTCAATAATTTTCTTCCTTATTTCCGATATATGTTGCAGATATGTATTTAAATCTTCAATAATTATCTCATTATCTTTGAAATCTTCTGTATACATATATTTTTTCCTCCATAGTATTCTTAAAATAGAGTAAACAATAATTTAGAGCAGCAAGCTAAGTCAATATATCAGCAAATGTTTGTTGA
>JBJEVD010000015.1:0-3241 GCA_051884175.1 Candidatus Coproplasma sp. | reverse complement strand
AGAATTATCTATTTTTTAGTTTTTATCTCCACCACAACATTTGACAAAGAGCCTACAAAAACAGCAACCAAGCTTGAGCCTGATTGCCGTAAATATTGAATTATTTATTTTTCGTTTTTATCTTTACATGATTTGACTAAGAGCCATTTAAATGTAATTTTATGCAGGGGTCACTGTTGCGGTTGCACCTAAAATAGCCATACGATTATCGGCGGTTATTGTAACAGACTGACCTGATGTTAAAGTGAACTCGTATTCATCAATTATATTAGTACCGCCGATAGTACCCGTAGAACCGTCTGAATAAGTTACGGTCGCATTAGACGCAGTACTAAAGCTTGATTCATTACCAAGACCAAGTTTAATTTTTACCGTAACGCTCTTTGCCGATGCGTTACAGGTAATTTTTAAATCCACTCCGTCACCACTAGCGACTATTTGTGAACCACCCAAGTTGGTAACCTTAGCATACTTAAATTTAGTATTATTGCTATCAACAGTAAAGTAACCCAATTCGCTTGTATAATTAATGGAATGTCCATTAGTATCATCATCATATATTGTCAATACGTCAGTTACAGTTGAAACAGGATTCCAGGAATTAGTATAATCATTTCCATTTATAGTAACCGTACCTGTGTATGTTCCATCACCGTTATCGGTTACAATTGCCGTCTTTATTTGAGTCATTTCAACTTCACAAACGGAACACTTGTAAGTTACTTCTGCTTTTGCAGTACATTTACCGTCAGAATCTTTGCTCCACTCCCAACCGTCAACACTTATAGGCGTTGCATCATAGGTATGATTATAGGTTTCCACGTTAAATGTAATTTCTACACCTTCTATTGTACAAGTATAAGGAGTAGATATATCGTGACCGTCATTTGTTATTTCAGGGTCACCTATGGTATAGGACTCATCACCTGTTACGGGAAGAGTAACAACCTTTGTTTCGCCGCCGACTGCGCAAGTTAATTCAGCTGACCCCTCTTCTACTGCGGTAGGAGCCGTAAGCTTACTTAAAGAATAAATGTGGTCTGTGTGCTGATTATTTATTTCTATATAGAATAGTAAGGATTCTCCGTTTGTACTTTTAATGACATATGTTTCACCTACATTATTTGCAGGCAAACTAAGCGTAACCACGTTTGTACTATCAATGGTTGCATAAGCAGTTGCCGTATCAGTTGTAAATTCTGTAACCGAACTTTCCCACACGCCAATAGCTTTATTTTCACTATCGGCAAAGCCTAGCGTAACTGTTGAAGCTACCGATAAAGAAGAAGCAAAATCAATAACACCGCTTGAATTTAATTTAAAACCGTAGTTAAGTGTATTCCCATTATATTCTAAAGATAAACCTGTCTTTACTCCGCCGCCCGTAACGGAAAATAAGCTGTTTGTAGGGCTACCGGCTTTATCAAACGTTGTCCACGGTGAACCGGTTATAGTAAGCGTTGCAGTATTTGCGCCGACAGTTTGAGTTTGGACTTCGGCAATTACAAAGTAAGGCACTGCATCAGTAAATGAGTTTATTGCGTTAGTCATTTTATAAGAGGAAGCTTCAATCGTTTCCGTTGTACTATCAGAGGTCTTTATAGTCAACGAGCTATAAAGTATACATGATAAACCTACGCTAACTCCGTTGTAGTAGTTATCACCGATGTTATAACCCACTTGAATATTATTAAGAGTTGCCATATCGGAAGAATCTACAATCGTAAGATAAAGAGTGTAAACACCGTCTGTGGACGTAATTGTCAAAGTGTTAGTTGCGTCAATCGTCTGACCCAACGCAGTAGTAGTATACGATTCCGTTGCAGCAGCGAAAGCATTTAGGGAATATACACCTTTAAAACCGAAGTTGTTATAAGTTTTGTCGATTGCATACGCACCTACGCCGATAACTGAACCGAGCAAAGCGATTGCAGAGATTGCGGCAATTAATTTGCTTGTCTTAGTTTTCATAGTAAAAATAAACGGCATTGCACGCTTGCGGAGCAAGCGTGCAATGACATATACTATTGCTTCCCCATAAAAATTTATTCTTATGTATTATCTTATCATTTTCAACGGGTAAAGTCAACAATTAAATAAAAACATACGACAAACTGTACAATATTTCGGCAAATAAGGTCATTATTTTAATCAATTGCGTCATTGATAACTATTTAATTCTCACTACTTATCAATGCATTCAAAAACTTTATAAATTCAATAACTTCTGCAATGCATAAAATTAAAATAAAGCACGTCGCAAAAAATTGAAAGAAGTCTTGTAAATCAAAACCGTTTGCATAGTACAGCAAAGATAATAAAGCCGTTGTTATACAGAGTTCAATAATCCATACAACAACCAAAATAACTGTTCTTGCCGTTTCAGGCTTATTAATAAACGTGAACACTACTTTAAATATGTTACCTAAAAATAATATTGACATTAAAATAATGAAAACTAAATTATTCATTCGGCTTTCATTGTTCATTCGGCTTAATGCTACACACCAAAGAACCTCGATAACGCAATATAAAATCAATTTGATTATTGAAATAATTCTGAATTTTTTAAAATTACCCATATCGCAACCAACACGCATATATTTTATTAATTGTAATATAGAGTTGTAAATAATCAACACACGGAAATGTAATAATTATGTAAAACGTCTCTAACTTTAATCTGCTTATTCCCCCTTTATTTTTGCGTAAAGTGCCATATCAAGCACAGCTCCGCATTTGACTGCATTGCTCTTTAATACGCCCTCACGCGTAAATCCAGCCTTTTCAAGTACTTTGCAGGAGCCATTATTATATGTAAATGGCTCAGCGTAAAGCCTAATTATATCAGTGTTAGCAAACACGTAATCGCATAATTCCTTTAAAGCAGACGTTGTAACGCCTCTTCCCCAATACTCTTCACCGATATAGTAACCCACCTCTGCCGTTTTGAAATGAATATTACTCTGCCTAAAAGCAGCAATACTACCTACGCACTTCCCTTTATAGACGATTGCAAAAGCAAACGTATTATCCTTATCGGCGGAAAGCATAGATTTGATAAAGCTTAAAGCATCCTCTTCGGTATAAGGGAAAGGCAGACCGTCCCTTAAATTGTTTTGAACGTTTAAATTATTAAGAGCATACGCGAGGTCTTTTGCGTACACCTCCTTCCATTCTGTAATATAAGGTTCTAAAATAAATGTTGTGGTCTAAGAAAAAGGCCACAACATTTTTTCAT
>JBJEVD010000014.1:0-3249 GCA_051884175.1 Candidatus Coproplasma sp. | reverse complement strand
TTTGGCAGTTGGATGACGATGAGATGTTCTTCAACTATGAAGATTACTATGGTTGTGACGGAACCATTTCCGAACTCAACGCCAGAGCAAGGCGAAATGGCTGTGTTTCGGAATATGAGAATCCCGAAGAGTATTATGATGTTGAGCAGTATGCGGACAAGCAAGCCGAGCAAATCAATGCTCAATTAAAGAGCTTTGCCAAGAAGAAGAGGAAGAAAAGGAAATAGATGTTTAAAATCGCTTGCATAATTTCGGGCAGAAGTTGTCTTTATATAAATGAGAGGGGATAGTTTTTTTCGTAGGAGTGATATATGAGTAAAGAATTACCGTTTATCGTACTTTGCATAGAGGAGTATAAGAACCAAAAGGGAATGACGGGAAAAGAAGTTATAGACTTATTTAATAAGTATTCCGTATGCGAGTACATTCAAAAGTTCTATGAAGCTTTACAAACTACAGGAACAAGATATATTATCAACGATATTGATTTGTATATCCAATCTCGTCAAACAGTATAGTTAAAAGTGAGTTATAGAGGATAGATTAAATAATTAATAATTAGTTTTAACTTTAAGGTGATTAATATGGCTAAAGCGCATCCGTTTAATTTTGAGGGTGGGGAAGAGTTGTCACATATGGGGGCTACTTGGTTTGTTTCATATGGTTATTACTTATACATTGATAATAACCATAAATCTTGGGCAACAGTAAAAACTGTACAATCGAGGTCATCAATTTATTTTAGAACAACTCAATATCATGAATTTTGGCTAAACCAAATTTTACTTATGAATGATACTAAATTAAACACCAACAGTTTAAAAATTAGGGCGAATGAAACAAAATACATGGCTAAAATGCTTTTAGATAAATTTTACAGAAAAAGATAAAATTAATATGTTTAATTATGATAATTGAAACGGAAAGACTGTTGTTGAGAGAGTTTATCCTTGACGACTTTGATGCGCTATACGAAATAATGTCGGATAAAGAGACTATGCAGCACTATTCCAAGTCGTTTGACGAGCAACGTGTTAAGTGGTGGATAGAGTGGAATCTACTCAACTACAAGAAATACGGGTTCGGTTTATGGGCTGTTATACTCAAAGAAACAGGTGAATTAATAGGCGATTGCGGTTTGACAATTCAGAGCATTGACGGAGTTCTTCTCCCCGAAATAGGCTATCATATCCATAAGAAAGATTGGCAAAAGGGTTACGGTAGCGAAGCGGCAAAGGCGGTCAGGGATTGGGCTTTTACGCATACTGACTATGACTGCCTGTATTCCTATATGAAGCATACCAACGTAGCTTCGTACTCAACCGCCCAAGCAATCGGAATGAAGAAGGTTAAGGAATACCCCGACGTAAACAACGGCATTTCCTACGCCTATGCCATAACCCGTCAAGAGTGGGAAGGGTTAAAAGGTTAATTTAAAACCATACAACAAAATCGAATGGCTAACCATCATACGGTGTTTATTAAGTTCTTAAATTATTAGTGAGAGGAATCCGCAAGGAATCCCCGCCTTTAAAGCGCTATATGAAAAAATTGATACAAATAGAACTCAAAGAAGATAGCTTCTTTACGAATAATTATCTTAACTCGTTATTAGTACAAAATCAGACCTCGCCTTTTGCAGCGGAGACGAGTAAGGGCTTAAGATTTATTGCCTTGGCCTCTTTCCATGATGCAAAAATAATTGACATAAACGTTGATAATATTTTTGGGAAAGATTGTGTATCTATTGTCGTTGATTTTAGAAATACCTCCACAGAGTTCAAAACAGGCTATCAGAAATTTTACATACGATTTTTAGATGTAAAAAATATGACCTTACCGGACAAAATAAAAGATTTATATATCCTTGATATAGACTGCATGCAGGAGGCGAGTGATTTACAAGCTGTTTTTGAGCTAGTCTATTTTATAGGGAATCAATCCTGCCACGATATATGTAAAATTAACTTTACTGATGTACAAGTAATGCCGTTGAATAAATTGAAATCATAATGGGTGTATTACTTCGAGGTAATGGAGGAAAATGTCAGATATACGGGAACTGCGCTTTCAACCTCCACGTTTTAAATTAGTAATCACATAGAATGGCTAACCACCATAGAGCAAATGAAACTTGCTAAATACGGTTCAAGTCGGTGAAACGTTATGTTTTGTCGGCTTTTTTGTTCCCTTTTTGGGGTGGCTAAAATATGCGTTAGAATTTTTTCAAACAGGCAAAAAACTTGCAGGTTTGGCGGTTACAATAGCTGGGCTTAATGAGTAGATGCTTTGGTCAGATTGCACAAAAATTCGTTTTGGGTTAAATAATCTGCAAAAAAATTCAGGGATATATAGTGATGGGATATGGTATTTCAACTACCATCCATTTACAAACAAATAAAAAAAGTTAAATATGGTACCCCCAAAATTTGGCTTTGGCGTGGCTTTATTATGAGGGGATAAATACTTAAATTAATAGTATGTGGTGCCTATGCGCTAACTAAAAGGAGATCGGACAAGCCTATAAATTGTCTGCAAAACCATTTTTAAAATATTTTTAAACTCCGTGAAATTTTCGGTAAAAATTTCAGCTATATAAATGAGGGGTAAAAGTATAAATCAAAAACGGAGGTGATTTTATTATGATTGACTACAGGCTTTTGCGGTAAGCCCTAAAACAACCGCAGGGCAATGCCAAGCCTTAAAAACGGCAAACAACATATTTGATAGGAGGATAATGATGAATCAATTTTACTTTTACGAAAGCTACGCAAAACCCATTTGCAAGCTTACTAACGAGGAAGTAGGGCAGGTTGTCAAGGCTATTTGCGGTTATGTGTTCGACAACAAAGAACCGAACGAAAAGACTTTACCCAAGGCAAAAGCACTGTTCTATCTTCTTCAGGAACAACTAACCGAAGAAAAAAGTAAGGAGAAAGCAACCGCTAAGCGCAACGCCAAGCACTTCGTATTGCCCTTGTCTTACGCTAAGTTTTTGCAGGCTTTAGAGGACGAAGAGGCAGGGATATTAATACGGCAATGCTGCAACTTTATGTTCGGTACGCCACCCGTTACGGACGAGGAAGCCGAGAGGATAGATGGCTACTTTGAACTTATTAAACCGTCATTTGAGAAGAGCAAACGGCAGTCGGAGAACGCCAAACGCCATAGCCAAAAGCGCAAGAAAGAACCTGTAACGTTAGCTAAAATTCGGGCTGACTTCCCTGAAATACGGGGCAATCTGAATGC
>JBJEVD010000013.1:0-3414 GCA_051884175.1 Candidatus Coproplasma sp. | reverse complement strand
AACGGAACAATGAAAGTTCTTACTTTCTTAGTCAAATACATTGTATCAGGAGAAAGTATTATGAAAGTAATTTTATTACAGGACGTTAAAGGACAGGGCAAGAAGGGTGAACTTAAAGAAGTTAACGACGGTTATGCCCGTAACTTTTTAATTAAAAAGGGGTTAGCTATAGAGGCAACCGCAACCAAGATAAACGAGCTCAACCAAAAGAAGCAGGCAACCGCCTACCACAAGGAAGAGGAACTCAAAGCTATGAGGGAGCTTGCCAAGGAGATAGACGGCAAGGCGTTCACCTTAAATATAAAGGTTGGGCAAAACGGCAAGGTGTTCGGTTCGGTGACCGCTGCGGACATCTCCGATTGTTTAAAGGGTGCCGGGTACGATATAGACAAGAAGAAGATTGTCATTGACGGACCTATCAAACTTGTAGGCGCGTACACCGTTGCGCTCAAGCTTGCAGAGGGCGTTTCCGCAAAAATCAACGTAGAAGTAAAAGGTGAAGACTAAACAACCCCCAAGCACTAATTTCTTGAATGTATCTTTTCGCCCCTGCCTGCGTTGAGTGGTCTTGACGTACGTCGCTGTACGCCTTCACCTCCTCGCCTTGACAGGAACAAAAATCTCCTATTCAAGACGCTTTGCGGTTCTAAGCAAAAAGCTTAGAACAATTAGCGGTGAGGGTGGTTTAGTCTTTGAGTAAAATATCCTCTACCCAACCGCATAATTTAAAAGATAAACGCCGTCGCGCAAAAAGCGCGACGGCGTATTATTATACCTTATAAAATCATCTTCCGAAGCCGCCACCGCCGCCGTGACCGCCACCGCCGCCACCGCCGAAGCCGCCGCCACCGCTTAAACCGCCGGAGGAGGCTTGAGGGCGAGAGGTCATTGAGGTTGCCATACTCCTGTTCATTGAGTGCATAACGTGGTTAAAGATTATTAAATCAAACACGTCGAAGCCGTGGTAGCCCACTACCCACGAGGGGGGATTGACGGTAAGCGACTTGAACTTATCCTCCCACACGTCGGAGACGCCCAGCACCTGCGCGTAGGGTAAAACATTGTAGTACAGTTCGGGGTTTTCCTCAACCATTGTTTCAAGCCTGTCTTTTTCAACCGACTCGATAAAGTCCCTAAAGCCTAAAATGTGGTTGAGTTTTTCGGTGTACTCATCCGTCCTTGAAACTATGTTAACCGACCAAATTACTATGGCAAAGCCGAAAACGCAGATTAAAATCTTAGGCAACGTCTCCATAATATAGGAAGGCACTATCCATACGTACAGGGCTGTAAACACTGCACACAGCGCAACTATGCCGACAATTGATAAAACGGAGGTTGTCTTTTTCTTTTTATAACGGCTGTATTTAACCGACAGAGTAAGCAAGTATACCATAAATGCAGGTATAAGCGAAAATAAAGATATAATACTTCTAAGCTTGCCCGAAATTGTAAACATTCCGTAGACGAGGGGCGTTAAGCCCATAAACAATGCTCCTAACAGTGTAAAGATAAACGCAACGCCCATACTGGTTGAGTTATAAAGCTTGTTATGCTTTGCGTTGACCTTTTTGGTAACCGTATCTACCGTGATATAGAAAGATTCGGAAAGACTGCTGACTCTCACCATATCGCCTTTGGCAAACAGCCTTTCAAACATAATTTTCTGGTGTTCGGGTGCGTTTTCGGGCAGGCGTTGGGTTAGGCGTATAAGCGTAATATTCTTGTTATTGCCGCCCTCATCCCATTCCGATAAATCTATCTTTAGGTTGCCGTTGTTTGCCCAATAGAAGATTAAGGACGTAACGTCGCTTCTGTCCACCTTGTTGTCAATCAGCTTGCCCATCTCAAGAGGGTCCATTTTGTCGGGTGCTTCCACGCAGGTTACGGGGGTAACGTCTCCCTTGTTAAAGCACAATAGCTTGACGACAATCATCACGATATACAGCACGCAACCAATGATTAAAATCAGGTAGAAGGGGGCTGCCTCGGTTTTGACGGAAAGCACCCCTTCGTTAAAGTATAAATCGAAGGTTACGCCGTTTTCTTTTGCAAGGTTTTCTACGCTTAACTTTATAACCCCGTTGTCGTATTTTTCCGCGACGGGAGTCTTAACCGTCGTCTTGCCCACGTAGTAGCACGAGCTTTCACTCTTGAAACCTTCGGGCAGACGCAGGGTTATGTTTGCCCGTTCGATTTCACAATCCCAGCCGAAGCCTATTGCGTTCAAAAAGATTGCGTTGGCATTGGTCGGCTTGGTTATGGCATATGCATAGGTTAATTTATACGTGTGCGTCTCGCCCGTCTTGTTGGAATAATCTCCGATATCGGCAGCAATAAATCCGCTGTACTCGTCGGTCACGGTGTAGTCAACGTGCCTATCCTCACCGCCGATAACCTCGTAAACTTTCAAATTTCTGACCCTGTCGCCGGCGTTTATCGGCAGAAGGTGGACGTGCCCCGTGCTGTCATAGCCCTCGAATTTAATGGTGGTATACTCCACAACCTGCATCGTCCTGTCTGCGTTTATGGTGTAGTCCGCGTCGTATTGAGTAATGGTAAAGCGGTAGTCGCCGCTGGCGAACACCTTGCCGCAACTTAGAGAAAATACTGTAATTACAGCGCATACAATGACGCCGATTACCGCAAACAGGAGTGCGGAAACTTTTCTAATATTTTTCATTTTGCTCTCTTAAAATAAAGGCGGCAAATACTTTGCCGCCCTGTAATCAAAACTCATTAAAACTTAACTTGAACGTTTTTGCGTTCCTCTGCGCTGTCCAGCTCGAAATAGGGCTGCTTTTCAAGGTGCATCAAATTCGCGATAATCGACTTGGGGAAAACCTCCCTTGCGGTGTTGAACGCCTTGATTTTAGCGTTGTAGTACCTTCTGTGGTCTGCCAGCTGGCTTTCGATTACTGAAAGCTCCTTGGAGAGCTCTGCAAAGTTAGCGTTAGCCTTCAATTCGGGGTATCTCTCCGCAACGATATTAATGCTCTTTAACGCCTTCGTTACCTCAGCGTCGGCTGCAACCGCGTCGGCGGCAGAGCTGTAACCGCCCCTTACGGCAATAACCTTTTCAAGCGTTTCGGCTTCGTGCTTTGCATAGCCCTTGACCGTTTCAACGAGGTTGGGAATTAAATCATACCTCTTCTTAAGCTGTACGTCGATTGAAGAGAATGCCTCTTCGTAGTTGTTCCTCATTCTGACGAAATTGTTTCTCGTGCCGATTGCCCAGCAGGCGATAATAATTACCAGCAGTACGACCGCGGCGGCAACGACTATGCCCACAATTCCGCCTGTAGAGATTAATAAATTGTTCATTTTTTCACCTCTTCACGTTTACTGTTTTTTGCTTTTAAGTTCGGCTATGGCGTTCTTTAAAAAGGTCTCGGCAACCGATTGCTTGCGGAT
>JBJEVD010000012.1:0-48890 GCA_051884175.1 Candidatus Coproplasma sp. | reverse complement strand
TATTTTTCTTTGAATTTCTTCATCCCTGCCCTTGACTTTTATTTGCAGGTCTTAATTATTATTCTTCCCGATATAGCTGCATATATCCGCAAGGGCTATATTTTCCTTAGTGCCGTCCGCCATTTTCTTGATATCGACTTTGCCGCTTTCAAGCTCGGTTCCGCCGATTATCGCAACGTACTTCGCGCCGCACTTGTCTGCGTATTTCAGCTGCGCCTTGACCGAACGCCCCATCAAATCGCACTCCGCCGCAATGCCGTTTAAGCGAAGTTCGCTTACTATCGCGAACGCCTTTTGACGGCTGTTTTCGTCCATACCCCCGATATATATCGCAGGTACGGGCTTTTCGGGGAAGGGTACGGCGGTATTTTCCATAAGGAGAATAAGCCTTTCAAGCCCTGCCGCAAAACCTATTGCAGGCACTTCGCCGCCGCCAAGTTCTGAAATTAATTTATCATACCTGCCCCCTCCGCACACGGTACCCTGTGCGCCGATATCGGTGGAGACGAATTCGAAAACGGTACGGGTGTAATAGTCTAAACCCCTTACTATGTCGGGGTTAACGGTGTATTCTACGCCCAACCCCGTCAACAGCGACTTGACCTTTTCAAAGTGTGCCTTGCAGTCGTCGCACAGGTAATCCAAAATCTTAGGAGCTTTTGCGGTTATCTTTTTGCACCCCTCTTCCTTGCAGTCAATCATACGCAACGGGTTCTTTTCAAACCTCTCGTTACACGTTCTGCACATATCTCCAAGGTGAGGGCGGAAGTATTCTTTTAAAGCCTTGTTATACTCCGCACGGCAGCTCTTACAGCCTATGGAATTAAGCTCCAGCCTCGTTGACTTTACGCCTATCTTGTTTAAAAAAGTAGACGCTGCAAAGATAACTTCCGCGTCCGTTTCGGGTTGAGCCGAGCCGAACACCTCTATACCGAATTGGTGGAACTCCCTCAGCCTTCCTGCCTGGGGGCGTTCGTAGCGGTAGCAAGGGGTGATATAGAATGCCTTCAAAGGCAGGGGTTGGTTGGCAAGACCGTTTTCTATAAACATTCTCGCGGTGCCTGCAGTGCCTTCGGGCTTTAAGGTTATAGACCTGCCGCCCTTGTCCTCGAAGGTGTACATCTCCTTAGTTACGACGTCCGTCGTCTCGCCCACACCCCTCAAAAAGAGTTCGGTGTGTTCGAAAACGGGGGTGCGGATTTCACGGATATTGAAAGCCCTGGCAACCTGCCTTGCATTCTCTTCGATAAACTGCCATTTATAGGAATCTTCGGGCAAAACGTCCTTAGTGCCCTTTGGTACTGAAATGTTCATTATAATCCTCTTTAAATTAAAGCACGTACTTCTTTAAATCTCTGTTCTTGGAAATATTGGCAAGGTGATCTTCCACGTACTTCTCGTTTACTTCAACCGTAATTATAGGGTAGTCGTTGCCCCCTGCGTTAAAGGAAATGTCCTCCAAAAGGTGTTCCATAACGGTATGCAGACGCCTTGCTCCGATATCCTCGCTGGTGGCGTTGATGTCTACAGATATTTCCGCTATCTTTGCAATCGCGTCGTCGGTAAACTGCAAGTCGATATTATCCACTTTTAAAAGTTCTGCATACTGCCTCGTAATTGCGTTTTGAGGTTTGGTTAAAATGGAGATGAAATCTTCCTTGGAAAGGCTCTTTAACTCCACCTGTATGGGGAACCTGCCCTGCAGCTCGGGAATTAAGTCCTCTACCTTGCTCACGTGGAAGGCTCCTGCGGCAATGAACAGGATATAGTCGGTACGCACGGGACCGTACTTGGTCATAACCGTACTGCCCTCTACGATGGGCAATATGTCCCTCTGAACGCCCTCTCGCGATACGTCTGCGCCCTGGTTGCCCTTGCCTGCGATTTTGTCTATCTCGTCGATAAAGATTATACCGTCGTTCTCCGCACGGCGAATAGCCTCTTCGGTCACTGCGTCTTTGTCGATTAATTTTTCCGCTTCCTCTGCAATGAGTAGGTTTTTAGCCTCCTTGACGGTTATGCGGCGTTTCTTCTTTTTATCCATACCCAGACCGCTGAATATGGAGCCTAAGTCGATTGCCGCACCCTGCCCGGGCGAAAGCTCCAAAGGCTTGGGGTTGTCGGCAACTTCAATTTCTATGACGTTGGTGTCGTACTTACCTGCGTGAATTCCGTCCACAAGGTTCTGTATAAAGACTTCTTTGGAGGTTTCACCCCTTTCAGCCTTCATGGACTCGGCGAGGACGTTGGCGATACGCCTTTCGGCAGCAGCGGTAGCCTTGTAGCTTACCTCCTGCGTCTTTTCCTCCTTGACAAGGCGGATAGCGCACTCGGCTAAATCCCTGACCATACTCTCAACGTCTCTGCCCACGTAGCCCACTTCTGTGTACTTGGTGGCTTCAACCTTTAAAAAGGGTGCTTTAACCAGCTTGGCAAGCCTTCTTGCAATCTCGGTTTTACCAACGCCCGTAGGACCCTTTAAAATAATATTTTTAGGGGTAACCTCTTCCTGCAATTCGGGAGAAAGCTGAGAGCGGCGGTAACGGTTTCTCAAAGCAATAGCAACCGCCTTTTTAGCCTCGTCCTGACCGATGATGTATTTATTTAATTCGTGTACGATTTGTTTGGGTGTTAAATCCATAATAGTACTCCCGTCTTATTCTATTAGTTTTAATTACTTCTGATACCCCTACCGATATCAACGGCTTGCCGTTGGATTTAATCAACAGCTTGCCGTTGGATTGCATCACGCTTCAGCGTGGATTTAATCAATGCCTGAGCATTGGATTTAATCGCCGCAGGTGGATTGTGTGACGATAGAGTTTGACTTTTTAAATAACCTCTACCTTAATATTATCGTTGGTAAACACACATATCTCGCTTGCAATCTTGAGTGACTTTTGCGCAATCTCGGCGGCTGTGTAGTCGGTGTTCTGAATTAAAGCTCTGCCTGCCGCAAGCGCGTAGTTGCCGCCGCTGCCTATTGCAGCAATACCGCCGTCAGGTTCGATAACCTCGCCCGTGCCGGAAACAATGAGCATAGTATCCTTATCGGCAACAATCATTAAAGCCTCTAATTTCCTGCCCAGCTTATCGCCGCGCCAGAGCTCTGCAAGTTCCACCGCAGAGCGCATAAGGTTACCCGAGAACTTATTCAACATTCCCTCGAACTTTTCCGAAAGAGAAAAGGCGTCGGAAACAGAGCCGGCAAAGCCTAAAATTACCTTACCGCCGTAAATCCTTCTTACCTTAACCGCGCTGTTTTTAAAAATAACGCTCTCGCCCATCGTAACCTGACCGTCGCCTGCAATCGCCGTCTGACCGTCTTTCTTTACGCCGCAAATAGTCGTTGCGTGAAATTCTACCATAATTAATCTCCTAATTTGTAGGGGTGTAAACCGCCCTGTGTGAAATACTAACGGTTAATCGTATAGTATACACTTTATATTTAAACTGCTTAAGCCGATTAAAAACGCTTACGGGCAAAATTATCCTTATCTTATGCGTTTATCGCTCTAACATACTTTTCCATTTCGCTTAAAGCTCTCTCGGATAAAAGTCTGTAGCGTTGCTTTTTATCACGAGGGGGATTATCTATTGCAGGCAACACTCCGTAGTTGGCGTTCATAGGCTGGAAATTATCGCTTACTCCGCATATATGTGCCGATAAAGCACCGCTTACCGTCGTTTGCGGAGGAATAATTACCCCCTTCCCTTCAAGCTTTCTTGCCATATGCACTGCGGAGAGCAGTCCGCTTGCGGCACTCTCCACGTACCCTTCAACACCCGTTATCTGTCCGGCAAAGAAGGTTAAAGGTGATACTTTACAGGAAAAATCTCCGTTTAAAATTTCAGGCGAATTTAAGTAGGTATTCCTATGCATAACGCCATAGCGCAAAAATTCTGCATTTTTTAAGGCAGGAATGAGCGAGAACACCCTCTTCTGTTCCCCGAACTTCAAATTGGTCTGGCAGCCGACGAGGTTATACATATCCCCGTTTAAATTTTCCTTTCTCAGCTGCAGCACGGCGTAGAAGCGGTTGCCGTCCTTATCCCACAAGCCCACGGGCTTGAACGGACCGAAACGGAGGGTCTCCGCACCCCTCGCCGCCATTACCTCTACGGGCATACATCCCTCGAATATCTCCCTCTTTTCAAAGGAGTGGAGGGTTGCCCTCTCGGCGTTTAAAAGCTCGGTGACGAAGGTTAAGTACTCCTCTTTGTTCATAGGGCAGTTTAAATAGTCGTCGCCGCCCTTGCCGTACCTGTCGCCGAAGAAGGCGAAATTCATATCTACGCTCTCTTTTGAAACGATAGGCGCAGAGGCGTCGAAAAAATGCAGACTGCCGCCGAAACGTGCCTTAATATCCTCTGCCAAAGCTTCACAAGTAAGTGGACCCGTGGCTATTATACAGGGTTCTTCGGGGATAGACTTAACCTCTTCGCATACGCAGGTTATGTTTTTTTTCGACTTGATTGCTTTAGTGATATACGCCGCAAACTTATCCCTGTCCACCGCAAGCGCACCGCCCGCAGGAATTTTGGCGTATTCAGCCGCCTCCATGGTTAGCGAACCTATAAGCCGCATCTCCTGCTTTAACAGCCCGCAGGCATTGGAATAGGCGTCTGCACCCTTTAAGGAATTGGAGCAGACCAATTCCCCGAAATCTCTATTTGAATGGGCAGGCGTAAATCCGTTCGGCTTGATGTCGTACAGCTCCACCTTAACGCCCTTTTTTGCAAGAAAGTTTGCCGCTTCGCAACCTGCAAGCCCTGCACCTATTACCTTAACTGTTTTCATCTTCTTCGGGGGCAGGAGTTGTGTAGTCGCAGTTTTTATCCGAACACTTAATTTCCTTGCCCTTTTTAATAAGGAATTTACCGCACTTAGGGCATTTATCCCCGGTGGGAACGTCCCAGCTTAAGAACTTGCAGGCAGGGTAACCCGTGCAGCCGTAGTAAATCTTGCCGTTCTTGCTCTTCATACGCCTCATAGGCTTGCCGCAGTCGGGGCATTTACCCTCGGTCTTTTCGCCCTCCCTCGCCTTGCCGTCGGGCTTAATAAGCGGCTGTTTTGCCTGGCACTTTCCGCACTCTAAATATTCGCCGTACTTGCCCTTTTTAACGAACATAAAGCTTCCGCACTGGGGGCATTTTTCCTCCGAAATCTTTACGTCTATAGGCAAAATCAAGGAACATTCGGGGTAGTTGGGGCAAGCCAAAAACTTGCCGAACTTACCGCTTTTAACTATCATATTTGCACCGCATTTAGGGCAGCGGACGTCGGAAATCTCCGTCTCGCTCTCACTGATAATGTTGGAGCATTTAGGGTAGGAAGAGCAGGCGAGATATTTGCCGTACTTGCCTATCCTGCGTATCATAGGACTTCCGCACTTGTCGCAAAGCTGGTCGGTCATCTCGTCGCCGTCGCAGGCGGCAATCCTCAAATTCTCTGCAAAGGAGGGGTAGAAATCGCTGATAATCTTGTGCCAATCGACGCCGCCGTCCTCGATTTTATCCAGCTCCTCCTCCATCTTTGCGGTAAAGCCCACGTCCATAATGTCGGTAAAATACTGCACCAGCAGGTCGCAGATTTTATAGGCAACCTCGGTAGGCACCATATACTTGCCGTCCTTTTCAACGTAGCGGCGTTTGGTCAAGACGGAGATTATAGAGGCGTAGGTGGAAGGTCTGCCTATACCCTTTTCGTCCATAGCCTTAACCAGCGAGGCGTCTGTATACCTCAACGGGGGACGGGTAAACTTCTGTTCCTTTACAAGCTGTACAAGGTTGAGTTCTTCACCCTGCTTTAACGGGGGAAGGAGCTTTGAAACCTCTTCTTCCTCGTCACCCTTTGCAACCGCCTGCTGATATGCGGCGGTGAAGCCTGCAAACTGCAATGCCTTACCGCTTGCCTTGAAGGTATAACCCGCGCTCTCCGCCTCTATCTGCATAGAGTTATACTGCGCCTCTGCCATCTGCGACGCAACGAAACGGTCGTAGACGAGCTTGTAAATATTGTAGTGTTTTTTGTCGAGCGAAGCCTTAACGCTTGCAGGGGTAACCTCTAAGTTGATGGGTCGAATAGCCTCGTGGGCGTCCTGCGCACCCTTCTTGGTTGCGTAATAATTGGGCTTTGCAGGGGCATACTCTTCGCCGTAATTCTTCTTTATAAACTCCAGCGCGCTTGCCTGTGCCTCGACAGCTATTCGGGTGGAGTCCGTTCTGATATAGGTAATAAGGGCGATATGGTCGCCGCCCACGTCCATACCTTCATACAAATGCTGCGCAATAAGCATAGTTTCGGGCGAGGACATACCGAACTTAATGGAAGCGTCCTGCTGCAAAGACGAAGTGGTGAAAGGTGCAGGGGCATGCTGTTTGGTTATACCGCTTTTAACCTTGGTAACCTTAAATGTGCCTGCCTTGATTGCCTTTTCAACCTCTTCTGCCTGAGTAAGGGTTATCTGCGTACCCGCCTTTTTCAATTGGTAGGTAGCCTTAAAAGGGGCATATTCGGCAGGCAAATCACGCAGCGTTGCCGAGAAGGTGTAGTATTCTTCGGGCTTGAAGGCGGCAATCTCCCTCTCCCTATCGACAATAAGACGCAGCGCGACCGACTGTACGCGCCCTGCGGACAATCCGTCCTGAATACGGTTGTTTAAGAGGGGTGAAAGCTTATAGCCCACAAGCCTGTCTAAAACCCTTCTCGCCTGCTGAGCGTCTACTAAATTGTAGTCGATCTTCCTGGGGTGTTCCAGGGCAGCTGCAACCGCCTTGGGGGAAATTTCGTTGAACTCCACCCTGTTAAGCCCGTCGGGATCCAACCCTAAAACGGTCTGCAAGTGCCAGCTTATTGCCTCGCCTTCGCGGTCGGGGTCGGTTGCAAGGTAGACTTTACCTGCTTTTTTGGCCTCTGCGGAAAGGCGTTTGATTATGTCCTTCTTGCTGGGCGTAATCTCGTAATGGGGTTCAAAGTTTTCGGTTATTTTAATACCCAAAGTCTTTTCGGGCAAATCCCTCACGTGTCCCGTCGACGCGTCAACCTTGTACTTGCCCTTTAAATACTTAGTGATTGTTTTTGCCTTGGAAGGCGACTCTACTATGATTAAATCCATAAAAGCTCCTTAATGCCTTATATCCTTTTAATACCTTAAATCTATTTACAGTGCGCAATACTTGTTACCGCCCACTCTCGCTACAAGTCCTTTAATCTCCAGCATAGCGCATATGGCGTTTATTTCAAACAACTGCTTTCCTAAAGCTTCGGCTATCTTTTCAACGTGGGTTTCGCCCTCTTGCTTCAGAACGGTCAGTACCTGCCTTTCGTCTTTATCCAGCGAAACGCTCTCCTCTGCCTTTGCCTCAAAGCCGAAGACGGAAAAGATATCGTCTGCGCAATCGCAGAGGTATGCGCCGTTTTTTATTAAATTATTGCAACCCTCTCCCGAAGTTATTCCCGGATTGTAGGGAAATGCAAAGACCTCTCTCGAGTAATCCGCCGCATACGTAGCGGTGTTTAACGCACCGCTCTTTTTTGCGGCAGAGACGACTAAAACACCTTTAGACAGCCCTGCAATTATACGGTTGCGCAGAAAGTAGGTGTACTTCCTTGCAGGCGTTCCGAAGGGGAATTCGGAGACGGTTAACCCCCTCTCTTCCACCTCTTTAAGCATTTTCACGTTGGTGGTACAGGCGGTGTCGTGACCGCCGGGAAGTACGCAGATTACGTTACCGCTCTCCAACGCGCCGTACGCGGCCGCACTGTCCGCCCCGTCCGCAACGCCCGTTACTATTACAAACTTTTGGGAAAGCTGACCGCAGATCTTTTTACACTCCCCGTAGGCGGCTTCCACCGTCTTTCGGGAGCCTACCACGGCAAACATCTCGCCCTTGAGCAGTTCGACGTTCCCCCTTGCGTACAGCACTAAGGGCGGTACGGGGATATTTTTCAACCGTTCGGGATAATCTGCACTTTTATAGGTTACGCACACAATCCCCCTTTTGTCAAGCTCCTGCAACAACTTTTTGCGGTAATCTTCGTCGTAAAGAGTTGCCCTTGCCCTGTTGTATACCCCTTCACCGCAGGTTTTAATAAGGGCTTCGGCGTACTTTCCGCAATCTTCATTCTCGCCGTTAAGCGAGGCTAAAAGCAGCTTCTTCTGCGTATAATTAAGCCCCGTTACGCTGTCTGCGATTATTAAATTTAGTTCTCTTTGAGAATAACTCATCTTTCTTTTATGCTGTCAAAATTTCTATACGACGTTGCCTCTAAAACGTGCTTGGGCAAAATCTTTTCGGAGGAGTCCAGATCGGCAATCGTCCTTGCCACCTTTATTATCCTCGAACGTGCTCTTGCTGAAAGCGAAAGCCTTTCAAATGCAGAGCGCAATATCTTCTCGCTGTCGGCTGAGAGCGAACAGTAACTTTTAATCTGCTTTTCGCCCATATCGGCGTTTACAGTCACACCCTGCTCTTCACGAAAACGCTCTCTCTGTATAGCTCTGGCACGCTCAACCCTCTTTTTAACCTCTGCACTGCACTCCTCTTCCCTGTCGGAGGCAAGCTCCTCGTACTTAACCGAGTCAACCTCTACCTGCAAATCTATTCTATCCAGCAGGGGTCCTGATATCTTTGCCCTGTAACGCCTTATCTGCAAAGGCGAACAGGTGCAATGCCTCTCCGCAGAGCCTAAATTTCCGCAGGGACAGGGGTTCATACTTGCACACAGTATGAAGTCGGCAGGGAAGGTTATCGCCCCGCCTGCCCTCGTTACGGTTATCTTCCCGTCCTCCAACGGCTGACGGAGTGCTTCCAACGCAGATCGTGAGTATTCGGGCAGTTCGTCTAAAAAGAGTACTCCCCTATGGGCTTTAGAAATCTCCCCTGCCCTAATCTTGTTGGTACCGCCTCCGCACAGCGACACGGTGGTCGCCGTATGGTGGGGAGTGCGGAAGGGGCGAAGGGTTGCAATTCCGTCCTCGCCCAGCTCCCCCGAAACGGAGAGAATGTTTGTAACCTCCAACGCCTCGTCAAAGGACATATCGGGCATTATGGTGGGTATACAGCGTGCAAGCATAGTCTTGCCCGTACCGGGAGGACCGGAAAGCAATATGTTGTGTCCCCCTGCAACGGCAATCTCCAAAGCTCTTTTAGCCACCGCTTGACCGCGAACGTACTTTAAATCACAGTCGTAGCTTATCCTGCTCTTTGCCGCCTCGAAGCTGCGCACCGCAATAGGTTTAAACGCAGTACTTCCCGATAAAAACGCAAAGGTCTCCCTAAGCGAAGTGAGGGCATAGACCTCAATCCCCTCGATATAGCTCGCCTCATTGGCGTTACCTGCAGGTACTATAAACTTATTATATCCCTTGCCCTTTGCGGCTATGATTATGGGCAGAATTCCCGTCACCGGGCGAAGGGTGCCGTCCAAGGCAAGCTCGCCCAAAATAACCGTATCTTCAACGTTTGAAAGGAGCTGTCCGCTTGCTATAAGCAATGATACGGCTATGGGCAAATCGAACTGACTGCCCTCCTTTTTTATGTCCGCAGGGGCAAGGTTGACGGTTATTTTTCTAACGGGAAAATGCAACGCACTGTTGCGAATTGCGGAATTAACCCTCTCCTTGCTCTCCTTTACGGCAGCGTCGGGGAGACCTACAATGTCGAAAAGCACCTTACCTTTATTAATATCCGTCTCCACCTCTACGGGGACCCCCTCCAGCCCCACGAGGGTATAGCTTGTAACCTTAGATAACATCTTTTTCGCCCTTATTATTATTTTCTTCAGCAATGAAAAAAGCTCGCATAATGCGAGCTTTTTTTAATTAGCTTCTTACTTCTGAAATCTTAGCAGCCTTACCGGTTAAGCCTCTTAAGTAGTAGAGCTTAGCCCTTCTTACTTTACCCTTCTTAACCACTTGAATGTGGGCAATCTTGGGGGAGTGAAGAGGGAAAGTCCTCTCTACGCCTACGCCGAAAGATAAACGGCGTACCGTGAAGCTCTCTCTTATACCGCCGTGCTTCTTTGCGATTACTACGCCTTCAAAGTTCTGAATTCTTTCCTTCGTACCTTCGATAACCTTGAAGCCGACCTTAACGGTGTCGCCAACGTTGAATACGGGTACGTTTTCCTTCATTCCTTCTTTTTCTATTGCTTCAACCAACTTGCTCATGACTTGTCCTCCATTTACTAAGTATTCTTGCGTCAATTCTTTACGTAGCGGAATACCCGAAGTCTGTTATTTTTTAATTGCCTAACTATCTTAACAAACGTAAAAATAAAATGCAACTTATTTTAAGGGGTGTATCGAAATTTTCACAAAAGAATTTGTGGTGGTGGGGACGCCCCGCGGCGGTGTATCTTAATTGCCTGATTACTTAACCAACTAATCACAAATCAAACAGTGGTGCGACCACAGCGAAGTATATTAATTTCCCGAACGCTTGCGAGCCGATAGAGTTTGAAAATTCCAAATAATTTTAACATTTATCAACGGCTTGCCGTTGGATTGAATCACCGCCTTGGCGGTGGATTTAATCAACAGCTTTGCTGTTGGATTGCATCACGCTTTAGCGTGGATTGAATCAAACTTCAGTTTGGATTTAATCACCGTCAGGTGAATTACAATCAAACAGTGGTGCGACCACAGCGAAGTATCTTATTTTCCCGAACGCTTGCGAGCCGATAGAGTTTGAAAATTTCAAATAATTTTAACATTTATCAACGGCTTGCCGTTGGATTGAATCACCGCCTTGGCGGTGGATTTAATCAACAGCTTTGCTGTTGGATTGCATCACGCTTCAGCGTGGATTGAATCAAACTTCAGTTTGGATTTAATCACCTTCGCGGTGTATTCCAATCGGGCATTATATATAATATGTATATATAATCGCCTTTCCGGGGTTCCGACTTATATCCACGCAAAAGCGTTTTCTATATGGTTTAAAACTCCCTTTTTTATCTCGACTATGTCAAACCGTAAAACGTAATCGTCGGGGCGGATACCGTTTATGCGAATAAACTGCTCTGCCGCATTGCTGTACCTGCGTTGACGGGTGAAATCAACCGCCTCGCACGGCTCCCCGAAAAGATCGGACGTTCTGCTTTTAACCTCGACAAAGGCAATCGTCTCACCCTTTAAAGCGATAATATCTATCTCCCCTGCCTTACACTTAAAGTTACGGCTTAAAATTTTATAGCCGTTCTTCTTCAAAAATTTCGCCGCCTTGCGCTCGCCGAAAAAGCCAAGCCTGCGACTCTCTCCCTTTATTGCCATTTTGTCGTAAAGCTCCTGCGGTGAATGGGCGTAAGCCCGTACTTTTCAATTGCCTTTATATGGGCGGCGGAGCCGTAGCCGACGTTACTGTCAAAGCCGTATTCGGGGTACGTCAGCGCGTATTCTTTCATAATATTATCCCTGTACACCTTGGCTATTATCGAAGCGGCACCTATGGTGTAGCTTTGTGCGTCGCCTTTAACGATTGACTTTTGCGGAATGGATATATCCAAAGTCATATTGCCGTCGGTTATGCAGAAATCGGGGACGACGCACAACCCCTCGACGGCGTTTTTCATACACAGCCTCGTCGCCTGAAGTATGTTAATCTCGTCTATAATTTGCGGTTCAACGCGGCATATGCGGTAGGCAATTGCATTCTCGCAAATCTTTTTAGCCAAGTCCTCACGCTTTTTTGCAGACAGCTTTTTGCTGTCGTCAATGCCCTCTATTATGCTGTCCGTCGGCATAATGACCGCCGCACAAACCACCGGACCTGCAAGCGGTCCTCTGCCCACCTCGTCCGCGCCGCAGACCAGCTTATATCCTTGAGCGAACAGCTCTCTTTCGTACTTTAATTTTTCTTCAACGTTGTAAATTTTCATAAGCGTTCCGCTTAACTTAGTATCTTAATTTCTTTTAACAAAACCGACAATTTCACAAATCAAGCGTAAGCGTTCCGCTTAACCAAGTATCTTAATTGCTTTTAACAAAACCGACAATTTCACAAATCAAGCGTAAGCGTTCCGCTTAACCAAGTATCTTAATTGCTTTTAGCAAAACCAACAATTTCACAAATCAAACGTAAGCGTTCCGCTTAACTTAGTATCTTAATTTTCTTTAGTAAATCAAACGTTAAAGATTTTACAGTCGTCCACACTGTCAAGCGTAACCCTGCCTAATCTTCCCTTTCTGAAATCGTCGATAACCGCCTTTTCGGCACGTTCGTAGTCGTATTCGCTGCCGCGGAGTATAAACCCACGGCGCACACACACCCTTTCAAGCATTTCCAAAGGCGTCAACTCACCCTCTATGCCGTAGCGTTCCTTTAAAGAAGCCGGGTATTTTTCCTTCAATTCCGCCAAAAGAGCAAGGGATATGTCGTCCATATCCAATATATCGTCGTTTAAACTGCCCACGTAGGCAAGCCTAAGCGCAAGCGTCTGGTTTTCAAATGCAGGAGGGGTAGTGCCGGGGGTATCCAACAGCTCCCAGCCGTCCAACCTTACCCACTGTTTGCCCCTCGTAACGCCTGCCTTGTCGCCCGTCTGGGTACGTGCCGCGCCTGCAATCAGGTTTATAACCGTGCTCTTGCCCGTATTGGGCACTCCGCACACCATAAAACGGAAGGTCTTAGAGTAGCCTTTAAGCTCGTTAGCATTACGTTTCTCGGCAATCAATTTTTCGATTGCCCCGCATATATCCCTCTTCGAACGGTTATCTGCCGCATTAATTTTTACGCAGGGCGCACCGCTTGAACGGATAAACGCAGCAATGCTCTCCGCACGTCCGTCGGCTAAATCGCTCTTGTTTAAGACGTATAAAACGGGTTTAGAAGCGAACATCTTCTTTAATTTGGGGTTAAAGGACGATGCAGGACACCTTGCGTCCAGCACGTAGATAATGCCGTCGCATAGCTTAACGTTGTCCTCCATCATTCTCATTGCCTTGGTCATATGTCCCGGGAACCATTGCAAATGCTTCATACTTACCCTCCCTTAACCGGTACTGTTAAATCTTTTTATCCTTCAATAAATCGGGTCTGCGCTCTGCCGTAATTTTAAGGCTCTGCTCTCTTCGCCACTTATCAATCATTGCGTGATTGCCCGAGAGCAAAACCTGCGGCACGCTGACTCCTTTGAATACGGCAGGGCGTGTGTACTGCGGATATTCAAGCAGTCCGTCCGAAAAACTCTCGTCAATGAGTGAAGCGGAGGAAATCACTCCGTCCACGTAACGGGCAACGCAGTCACAGATGACCATTGCAGGCAGTTCACCCCCCGTCAATACGTAGTCGCCGATCGATATCTCCTCGTCGATATAACCGTCTAATATTCTCTGGTCAACGCCCTCGTAATGACCGCATAATATAAGCAGATTTTCCTGCGAGGAGAGATAGGCAACCTTATTCTGGCACAGCGTCTGCCCCTTGGGCGACGTAAACAACCTCAACGCCTTGTGGTCGGGGTCGACAGCCTCGATACAGCTTGCAATGGGCTGGGGCATCATAACCATACCCGCACCGCCGCCAAAGGGGTAGTCGTCGCACTTCAAGTGCTTATCTTGAGAATAGTCACGTATGTTTACTATTTCTATCTGCAATTTTCCCTCGTCGCAGGCACGCCCGATAATGCTTTGTTTAAGCGGTTCAAACATATCGGGGAAGAGGGTTAAGACGGTTATTTTCATTTAACCTCCAACCCCACTTCTGCAAGGCGTTTTTTATTTAGGGTTATTACACCGTCCTCGACGTCTATTTTCTCAATTACTCCCTCTGCCGCAGGGAAGGTTAAACGGCTTCCGTCAAGCTTTTCCACCTCGTATATGTCCGACCTTGCAGGGGTAATAGAGGTAACCGTGCCGATCTGAACCCCGTCCTCGTAAACCGCCTTGCAGCCGATGACGTCGGCAATGTAAAATCTGCCTTCGGGCAGGGCGGGGGCGTCAATTCTCTTCGCCTCTACGTTATATCCCCTCAAAAGCTCTGCCGAATTTCTGTCGCAGACTCCTGCCAGAGCCACTATCGCGCAGTCGCCGCCGCAGGAGCGGACGTTGAGCATTTTATAGGGATTACCCCCTATATATACCTTAGTGAACTCACACAAGTCCTCCACGCTGTCCGTCATGGCTATGACTTTAACCTCACCCCTTATGCCCTGGGGTTTAACTATTTTTGCTACGGTTAAAAATTCTTCCATTATTTTTAAGACCTTTATTAAATTTACAAACAGGGGGAGCCAAAGACTCCCCCGTAAAATTTGCTCTCACGCCTTAATAATAAGCGTATAATTCAGGTTTAATTTGCCACGCACGGGAAAAGAGATTACGCCTCTTTTTCCTTGATTTCGATGACGTATTTCTTGCTGTCACGAGGGGTATAGGCGTTGACCAACGTGCGGAGTGCCTTGGCAATTTTACCCTGCTTGCCGATTACTTTGCCCATATCGGAGGGAGCAAGCAGCACGTCTACTTCGACTGCGTTCTCCTTCTCTTCGACCTTGTATTCGATCTCCTCGGTCTTTTCTGCAAACCTTTCGACAATATATTTTATTAACTGTAAAGTATCCATTCTTACTCCTACTTAAGGGAAACTATTACTTCTTCTTTTTCTTGTTGTTGGTCTTGGGTGCGGAGAGCTTAGTGCTTTGCTCCATTGCGCCGACCTTTACAAGGTAGCTTTTAACGGTTTCGGTGGGCTGAACACCCTTTGCAAGCCAAGCCTTTGCCTTTTCAACGTCGATGTTGATTTCTGCAGGGGTCTTGAGGGGATCAACGTAGCCGATCTTGTCGATATACTCGCCGCTCTGTGCCTTTCTCGAGTCGATTACAACTACTCTGTAGAAGGGGCTTTTCTTGTCGCCCATTCTGGTAAGTCTCATTTTAACTGCCATTTTTTTATTCTCCTGTTTATATATATAAATTTTTAATTTTAAACTTGTTTAATTGTTGTTAAAAGGGCAATCTTCTCTTTCCGCCCTTCAACTGCTTCATCAGCTGTTTAGTCTGTTCAAACTGCTTTAAAAGCTGATTGACTTCCTGAACGGAGGTACCGCTTCCTGCGGCGATACGCTTTTTGCGGTTGGCGTTAATTATCGCCGGTTCACGCCTCTCCTGGGGGGTCATTGAAAGGATAATCGCCTTAATCCTGTCGAACTTGCTCTCGTCGACGTCGCCGTCCTTTATCTTACCCGAAAGTCCTGGCATCATTGAGATTAACGCCTGCGCACCGCCCATCTTCTTCATATGCTCGAATTGGGTGAGGTAGTCCTCCAAAGTAAAGGAGTTCTCCATCATCTTCTTCTGCATCTTCTTCGCCTCGTCGGCGGAAACGGCTTCCTGCGCTTTTTCGATTAAAGTCAGTACGTCGCCCATACCCAGAATTCTGGACGCCATTCTGTCAGGATAGAAATACTCGAGGTCGGTCGACTTCTCGCCTACGCCGATAAATTTTATGGGCTTGCCCGTAACCGCCTTTATGGAAAGGCAGGCACCGCCCCTCGTATCGCCGTCGAGCTTGGTTAGAACTATACCCGTAACCTCCAACCTCTCGTTAAAGGTCTTGGCAACGTTTACCGCCACCTGACCCATCATGGAGTCTACGGTCAGCAATATCTCGTCTACACGAATTGCCTGTTTGATATTTTCAAGCTCCTGCATCAGGGCTTCGTCAATCTCAAGCCTGCCGGCAGTATCGATTATTACGGTGTCGTAACCCATCGACTTTGCGTATTCAACCGCCTGGGGAGCCGTCTTTACAGGGCTTTGGGTACCCTTTTCAAACACCTCTACGCCGACGTTTTTGCCTACCACCTTAAGCTGCTCTATTGCAGCAGGACGGTATACGTCGCAACCGACCAAGAGCGGCTTTTTGCCGCCCTTTTTGAGAAGAAGCGCGAGCTTTCCGCACAGCGTCGTCTTACCTGCACCCTGAAGACCGCACATCATAATTACGGTAGGCGGATTGGGGGCAACGGTAAGCTTTGCGTTTGCAGGACCCATCAGGTTAATGAGTTCGTCGTTAACGATTTTTATTACCTGTTGCGCAGGGTTAAGACTTTCCAAAATCTTCTGCCCTACCGCCTTTTCGGACACGGTTGCACAGAACTCTTTCGCAACCTTTATGTTTACGTCCGCCTCCAAAAGTGCCACGCGCACCTCGCGCATAGCCGTCTTTATCTCCAGCTCGGTGAGCCTGCCGCGCTTAGTAAGCTTTGAAAATATATGGTTTAATCTATCCGATAAAGATGAAAATAACGCCATTTACTTACCTAACTTTTTTTAAATCGTCAGCGATTTCTTCGCCGTAATCTTTTTCTAAAATTTCCCGTAGCTCCGCAATATCTGCGCCATATTCGGGGTGCAACTGTAAAAAATTATCCGCCCAGCGACCGACGTCAGTCAAAATAATCGACGTGTAATCGTCACCCTCGGAAAGCAGCTTATCGTGCCCGAGCTTGTCCTCGTACCCCGCAAGCTCCTTCTTGCAGATATTGAGACAATCGGAAACGCCCTGCCTGGATATCCCCTTTTGTTCTGCTATTTCGGAAACAGTCAGATCGAGGTTAAAATACATATCGGTTATTTCACGCTGGGTGGCTGTCAGCAATCCGCCGTACAAATCCCATAAGCGCATAAATCTCAACTTATCCATAGCATCTAACGAAAAAACACAGACGAAACCGGTGATTGGGATGATTTCGTCTACAAGTATAATACTTTAAAGCAGTTCTGTCAAGTATTTTAACTTGACGTTTTTAATTTTAAATAACTCTGTCAATAGTTATAAAAGTTATAAATTTACATATTTTGTTAATAATTATTCATTTTCGAGGCGGCGTTTCAGCCTTTGCAAAGGCGTGTTGACTAAATGTAAATTATATGTTATATTATAGATTAGAGAGTACCGCTTTAGGGGATATGCAATGAAAAAGATAATCAACGGCGTTGAATACGACACGCTTAAAGCCTGCATAGATAAAAAGTTTACGTTCGGCGCACCCGGCGACCCCGAAGGTTTCGAAGAGACGTTATACATAACCGACGACGGCAGATATTTTATCTATACCAACGGCGGTTCAAAATCCAAGTACGTCAAAGAAGATATCGTACCCATTGCGCGTGAACGGGTCAAAGATTGGATAATGAGCCATTAACGCATATTTTAAAGCTCTATTTAATTAAAATTTATTCGCCTTCCTTTTCAGGAAGGCTTTTTTGTAAAAATTATGAAGGATTAGAAAATATTTCACTTCAAAACAGCGTATAAATTGTTGCTATGACATAATCTAAGCTTTATAATAAATAGGTAAAAACTTTAAAGGAGAAAAATATGTTGTTTAATTTATTGGCAGAAGAATCGGCCGCAACGCAACGTGCCTGGTACGAAAACTTTTTCGACACCTCCACGACGCTCGGTCAGATAACGATGGTAGTGTTAAAAGTAATTATCGCACTTATAATACTTTTAATATCCTTTGCAATCGTCAACAGGATTTGTAAATCGATTTATAACCACCTTGAAAAGAAGCATGCAGACGAGACGCTCTCCAAAGTAGGCACCTCAACCGCAAGAATAGGACTTAAGGTTTTGGTTGTAATCTGCCTTATCGGCTTTGTTGGTATTGAAACGGCTTCCCTCTCCGCGCTTATCGCCGCAGTAGGCGTTGGCTTTTCTATGGCGTTGCAGGGCACCTTATCCAACTTTGCAGGAGGTATAATTATTATCGTTATGCGTCCCTTCAAGCTTGGCGACTACATTGTAACAAACGGTCAGGAGGGAACGGTTGAGGACATCAAACTCTTCTATACTACTCTCGTCACCCCCGACAACAGAATGATTTCCGTACCCAACGGTTCACTCGCAAACAACGTTATCGTCAACAATTCGGCAAAGGATACCAGGCGTGTTGACATAGTTATTCAGGTTGCATACGGCTCCGACGTTGACCTCGTTAAAAAGATTATCGACCAGGTTTGCCTTGAAAATCAGCTTGTATTTAAAAACCCTGCACCCTTTATCGAGCTTGCGGAGATGAACGAAAGCTCGCTTGACTTCACGGTAAGAACGTGGTGCAACAGGGGAGATTATTGGACGGTTAAGTTTGCACTTATCGACAGTATTAAAAAGGCTCTCGACGCAAACAATATTGAAATTCCCTTCAAGCAGATTGACGTTCACATCAATCCCGAACAGCTTAAGCTTGCCGCAAAGAATGAAGAGACGGTAAGCGAATAATTCTGAATTGCATTTTAAAGGCGCAGACGGCAAGCCGTCTGCGCCTATTGTTTTATATGTAAAAGTTGGTAAAATTTAGAAAATAATCTTCACCGCATTTAACCTACGCTTTAGCGTTGGATTGAATCAACGGCTCTGCCTTTAAATTGCATCACCTGAAAGGTGGATTGAATCGCAACGCAGTTGCGGATTGAATCAACTGCCCTGCTGTTGGATTTACCCCCATTAGTCGTCGGGGTCGATGAGGTCGGGTTCGGGTTCCTTAACACCCTTATACAACACTTTCAAAAGTATAGGCGTAAGTATGGACGAAACGAGAATTAACAGCACCGTCATCAGCATAAATTCCGAGCCGAGGGCGTTTGCCCCAAGCGTCGTAGCTGTTACCGTCTGAGTTACGATGAGGGCTACCTCGCCCCTCGCCATCATTCCGACGCCGCCGATCGCGCTCTCCCTCCAGCTGTATTTAAACGCCTTGCACACGGCTCCGCACCCGATAATTTTACCGAGTATACCCAAGACAACCGCAAGGAAGGCAAACAGCAATATTTCTGCTCTCATGCCTATAAAGCTTATCGCGCTTATACCTATATTCGCAAAGAACACGGGTGAGAAAATCGAACGGCTCGAAACGTCTATCTTGGAGTCGATATACACGCTTGCCCTATGGTCGGTGGAGAGAATTATGCCCGCCAGGAAGGCACCCGTTATATCCGCAACGCCGAAGACCTCTTCCGCAAGCCAGCTATAGCCGAAGCATACCACCATAGAATAGATCGAAAGCCTTATCTTCGACGGCCAGTGTTTATCCAACCATTTAAACACCTTAGATATTACCCAGCCGAGCGCGATAGCGACGACGAAGAAAGCAACTATCATAATAACCATGCCGTAGGGCGTTGCCTTGAAGACGTCGAATGCGTTCATACTCGGATCTGTTTCGCCCGTCTTGGCAAAGCCGGTCACAATGGACAGTAGTACAATGCCGATTACGTCGTCGATAATAGCCGCAGACACTATAGTCGTCCCAAGCTTGGTATTAATCTTGCCCAGCTCCTTTAAAACGGAAACGGTAACCGCAACCGAGGTCGCCGTTAAAATTGTTCCTATAAAGATACAGCGGTAGAGATTTTCTACGCCCAACCCTATATTTGAAAACGGCAGGGATATTAAAAAACCGAAGAGCAGGGGTACGGCAACGCCTGCGCAGGCGACGAGCGCGCTAGCAAGCCCGGTGTGCTTAAGCTCCTGCAGGTTTGTTTCAAGCCCGACGGCAAACATTAAAAGCAGTACGCCGATTTTAGAGAACGTCTCAAGCAAGATATTTTTGCCGTTTGCCTCCACGGGCAGCGAGAAAAGCGCGTAATAATCGTGACCTTCAAACCCAATAAAGGTAAAGCCGCACAAATCCCCGAAGATTGCAGGTCCTATCAAGATGCCGGCAATTATATACCCCAGCACCTGCGGCAGACCGAAGTGCCTGAAGAGTAGTCCCAAAGACTTGGTCGCAAACAATATAATTGCGAGCACAGCAACGAAACCTAAAGCATTGTTAACAACAAACATTTTTTCGCCTTCTTTCTCTTTTCGTGTTCGGCACTATTATAGCAAATAATATTTAAAATGTTTAACGTTTTAGCGTAGATTAATCATAAAATAAACTGATTATATAATTAATTTAAAATTATTTTTTCATAGCGGATTATGCCGAAAACCCTTACGCTGTAAGGCTTTTTAGGGTACATAAGCAAAACTTATACTTCTTATCAATTTAATTTTTAAAAAAATTTTTAAAAAAGGTATTGACATTTCACAAAAAGATGTTATACTTAAAGTACAAAAAGAAAATAACTTACAAAAAATGTTAGGTACCAACATTAATCTACGAGGTAAGCTATTATGAAAGATAAGTAACGCCGAAAGGCGGACATGGTTAATCTTTAAAAATTAAATAGGTTTCCACAAGCGTAACGAGCGGATAGCAAAGTTGCAACCGCCCGAGGATTATACCAAATTAGTTTGCAAAGGAGTGAAAGTTATGAAAAGACTATTTTGCAACACTATCGAAGAAAAGGAAAGGTAAGGTCCGATGTACTATTCAACTTGCGGAATCTGATTTCCCAAGACGGTTTTAATTATAGCGGCAAGAGGCTGCAAGGGTCATTACCCGAATTGCGAATAAGCAACCGTGGGAAGGCGATTCCAGAAAATTAAAACTTAATAACGAATTCCAAACGCCGTGCTAAGAAGTACGGCGTTATATTTTTGCCTCTCCTCTTTTCAGGCAGAGGCTCGACCAGAGTTCACCGGCCTGACAAAATCCGTCAATTGTGAAATTTAAGTTTAGGTTGACTTTAGCTATTTTGTATAATATAATAATGCATAATAAATGAAAAGACAATTGTGCCTTGACGCATCAACCTGCGTTACACGGCATATTTTTCGGAGGTTCAAAAATTTATGAAAAAGACAAACAAAATTATTATGGGCATAACCGCGCTCGCCGTTGCGTTTTCCGCTTGCGCATTCACGGCATGCAGCAGCGAGCCTACGGACGGTTCCATAAAAGGCAACTACAAGGAAGCGACTGCTGAAGAAGTTAACTCCGCTTTAAGCACCGTTAACCAGGAGACGCTCTTCGGCGATACTACCGCAGAAAATTACAAATTCGGCATTGAATTATCTTCTTCCTTCAACGCCTCGGTAACTGGTGCAACCGGAACCAGCTCGATTAAATTGAGCACCGGTTACGAAATGCTTGCCACCAAGGGTGAAAGCAATCTTACCTACAAGGGCGAAGGCAGCTTTACTATGAACGCAGAAAATACTCCCGCTGAAGGCGAAAAGACCACCAACGAGCTGGCTCTCAACCTCTGGCAGGACGACGCTATGACGTATGCAAAATTGACCATGACGTCTTCGGAAGACAAGGAAGGAGAAGAACCGCAGCCTACGAAAATCAAGTTTGACGTTAGTGAATTAGTGAGCAGTCTCATTCCTTCAGGCGATAGCAGTACAACCGTTCCCTCGTTGCCCGAAGGCATTGAATTACCCGAAGGAACAACTACTCCCGACCTCTCTTCTTTAGATTTGGTATCCGCAGTCAATGCACTTAACGAAATGGGTGCAACCGTCTCTATGGATACCACGAACGGCATTAAGCTTAAGATAAGCATTACCGAAGAAGTTGTCAACAACCTTATTGTTACAATGATGGGCGCAACAGCTGATCAGGTTAGCGATTTAGTATCGTTCAGCAAGTGCAGCCTTGACTTCTACCTTGCGATAAATAAAAACGGAATGTTAAGCGCAACCAGTATTGTTGCTGACGTAGATGCAGCTATCAATATTCCCACATCACAAACCACAGTTTCAACTACCACATTGAAGCTTAACGGCTACTTATATTTTGCAGTCAACGCAAACGTCACCCCCGAAGTACCTGAAAGCTTAAAGACCGATTTAACCTATTTTGATATGACGAACATGCTTCCCGCTTATATCGGTTCAATTATCGGCGGTGGAATGTTGGGTTAATTGTCAAATAAATATTATCTATCCCCAAAACGAATTAACCCCCGCCGCCGTTACGGCAGCGGGGGTCATTATATATTTATATCAGTCGGTTATACCGCCTTCAAGCTCGTCCAAAGTAAGTGAGAAGGGTGCGATAAAGTTATCCATAAAGTATTTAACCTCCGGCATATTGCGGGAGAGTATGTCCTCTTCGATACTCTTTTTAGCCTTCTCGAACTCGGTGTTGCCGCAGCGGTGCTCCTCTAAGCACTTGACGTAAGCGGCTAATCTGTCTGCCGCCTTGACGATTTTATATTCGTCACTCGACGTATCGGGCTTGACGTAACAATCCAATTCCCCCTTAAGCTCGTCGGGGAGCATTTGTAAAAGCTTATCGCACGCCTTGTCCTCCAGCTCCTTGTACGCGCCGTGAATGGAGTTATTAAAATACTTTATCGGCGTAGGCAAATCGCCCGTCATAACCTCGCTGCACTCGTGGTAAGTTGCGTACATAACGCACTTCTCCGCGTTGACTTTTCCGCCGTAAATCTTATTCTTTATCACGGCGAGGGCGTGAGCAAACACCGCTACCTGCTGGCTGTGCTCCATTATGTTCTCCTCTCTGACGGAGCGCATAAGCGACCACCTTTTAATGTACTTCATTCTGTCCATAAACGCATAAAAATTGTAGGGCATAGCCGCCTCCTCGAACATGAAAATAATTAAGTAGTGACATTATATATTATTTTTATATAAATTTCAATTGACTTTACACAAAAAACGCAATATAATTTGATTATCAAAATTAAATAACCGTCGGGGGTGCCTAAAGTTTAAATAACCTTTGTATTTCCCCTTTGACAAAATGCGAAGTATATTGTCAAAGCGCAAGTTGAAGGTAACAAGTTTTTAGGCTGAGATTATACCCTTTGAATCCGCAGCGTCATGGCTGAAGGACAGACAAAGAGCGATTATTTCTTGCGCTTCCCGAATATTTTCACGGGGAGCGTTTTTATTTTCTACGGCGGTTAAGGAGGTATTATTTAATGTTTTCCACTCTACTTATGGCTTCCTCTTTTTGGGGAGACATAACCAACTATTTCGCTAACTTTAAGGATACTACGAACACTTGCCGTACTATATTCCTTTGGTTGGCGTTGGCTTTGGCAATTGCGTTTATAGTATGCAAGTTTGCCATTAAAAAAGAACGTCAACCGCTTGTAAACAAGGTGTCGCTTTTCGTAGCAATTGCGTTCTCGGCGGCAAGCATAATCACGTTTGCGGTATGTTCATTTATCGAAGACGAGATTGTTGCAATAACGTTCTACCCTCTTCTCGTATTTGTTGTCTGCTGTATTGTCGGCGGTTTAATAATTGCCGTCTACCCCAATAAAACTGCTAAAATCGTAGTTGCGTCCGTCATTGCCGCCGCACTCGTAGCAGCCCTTGTATGTATGATAGTTTATTATGCAACAGGCGACGCTTCCGACCACAACTGGATAACTCTTGAAAAAGGTAATAATATCGGTCTCTATATCTCCGCTGCGGTTGTTGCGGCTGCAATAGTGGTATTAGCTTTCTTCGCCGATAAAAATAAGCAACCCTTCGATTCCAAAGCAATTGCATTTGCCGCTATCTGCATAGCTCTTTCGTTCGCACTTTCCTACGTGCGTATTATAAAGATGCCTATGGGCGGCAGCATTACGCTTGCTTCCACCTTGCCCATTATGCTGTTCTCGTTTATGTACGGCAGCCGCAAGGGCATACTTGCAGGTCTTATTTACGGTGCGTTACAGGCAATACAAGACCCTTGGATATTACACCCTGCACAGTTCCTTTTGGACTACGGCGTAGCGTTTGCAGGTATCGGTCTTGCAGGTTGCATTAAGGATTTCGGTCTGTTTAAAAACAACGTACGTGCGCAATTCACGGTAGGCGCATTAATCGCAGGAGCATTCCGCTTTGTTTCACATTTCTTCTCAGGTGCTTTTGCGTTCGGCTCCTACGGCGCAAGTTATGCTGAAGAATACGGCATTGCTGCTCTTAGCAATCCCTACGTATACAGCTTGGTATATCAAACTATGTACGTTATTCCCGATTTACTTATCGTTATTGTCGTAGGAGTAATTCTGTTCTCCTCTAAAAACTTCGTTAATCAGATCGGTAAATACTCTCATAAAAAGACCGCCGCAACGCAGACAACTGCCGCAGCTGAAGCTGCCCCTGCAGAGGACGTTGCAGAGTAATTACGATACCCGTCATTGCGGGGCGTGAAACGCCGTGGCAATCCCGTCGGGTATGGCATCACATTTTTAAAGACCTGTCTTTCGACAGGTCTTATCTTTTTATAATGTTAACCTTATTCAATCAACGCAAAGCATTGGATTTAATCAC
Source organism: Candidatus Coproplasma sp. (assembly GCA_051884175.1). Classification (GTDB taxonomy): domain Bacteria; phylum Bacillota; class Clostridia; order Christensenellales; family Borkfalkiaceae; genus Coproplasma. The sequence continues at coordinate 24,746 of JBJEVD010000012.1, read as the reverse complement.
CTTTAGGTGTATTTAATCATCAACACCGAGCAAACTGTAAAATATCTACAAGTACCGCAAAGGCAATTATTAAAATTAATCCCACGGTGTGAATAACCGCCTCCACCTTGCGCGGTACGGGCTTACCAAATATCCACTCTATCAGGCAAAAGACAATCTTACTTCCGTCTAAAGACGGTATAGGCAACAGATTAAATACGGCAAGGTTGACCCCGATATATGCCGCAACCATCAAAAAGCTATGCACGCCCTGCGCAGCCATCTGCCCCGTTAAGCGTATTGTGGTAACCGGTCCGCCCATTGCGGTTAAGGAGAGGTTGCCCGTTAAAAGCTCGCCAAGCACCTTAAAGATTGACCCTGCCGTATTGAACGAATGGGCAAAGCCCCTACCCAGCGTCTGAAAAAAGGGAAACTTCACGTTCTGCGAGCCGACGTCCCAATACAGGTTGCCGTCCTCGCCCTCGTAAGTGGCGCATCCCAGCGCACGCCAGACCTTGCCGACCTGAGAAGAATTTTCTGCGTTGCAGTCAGCGCGTAAGGCAACCTCCGCCTGCTCAATCTCACCGTCGCGCAAGACGGTAAATATAACCTTATCTCCCTCATTTCTGCCCTTCAGGGCGTAAATCAAATCGAACGAAGAATAGATATTCTTACCGCTTACGGCTATCAGCACGTCGCCCTCTTGCAGACTATACTCCGAAAAAACTCCCTCGTCAGCCTCAATCCCCCCTACTTTATAACACGGTTGACCGAAAGCAAAGAAGGCGACAAGTATTAAAATCACAGCTAAAACGTAGTTGAAAAACGCCCCTGCAAGCAGTACGATAATGCGTTGCCAAGGTTTTTTGGCGTTAAAGGAGTTTGGTTCCTTCGCCTCGCCGTCCTCGCCGGCAAATGCGCAAAAGCCGCCCAAAGGCACCGCCCGAAGGCTGAAAAGTATTCCGCTTTTTCTACTTCTCTTCTTTAATAGTGCGGGTCCGAACCCGACGGAGAACTCGTCTATTTTAAAGTGCAAAATTCTCCCTGCAACGAAATGCCCAAGCTCGTGAATACATATCATTGCAAGAAGAATTAAAATCGCAAGTATTATTGAAAGAACGGTTGCACCGACGCCCCCGATAAGCAAGTTTGACATTAACCCTCTTAATTGGAACTAATTACTCTCTTTGCCCTCTCTCGTGAAATTTTATCGACAAAGTTAAGCTGTTCAAAGCTTTCAACGGCGTTAAACTGAGTTGACTGCACTACTTTATCCGCAACGGTATATATCTCGGTAAAGCCGACCTGCCCCTTTAAAAAGGCTCCAACGGCGACCTCGCTCGCCGCATTGAGCGCGGTGGGCAATACCCCACCCCTCTCTCCGCACGAAAGAGCCAGATCGTACAGGGGATAATCCTGCCTTATAAGGGGTGAGAACTCAAGCGTTAAAGCCTTGGTAAAATCAAGCGTGGCAAGCCTTCCCTCTATCCTTTCGGGGTAGGTCAACGCGAGGCGTATGGGCACCTCCATCGTGGGGTAGGAAAGCTGGGCTATAGTCGCCCCGTCGGCAAACTGAACCATTGAATGGACGACGCTCTTAGGGTGAATTACGGTTGTAATCTTTTCGTAGGGAGCGTTGTACAGGTGGTGTGCCTCTATCACCTCATATCCCTTGTTTAAAAGGGTTGCACTGTCAATAGTTATCTTTGCGCCCATACTCCAGGTGGGATGATTTAACGCCTGCTCCGCAGTGACAGAGGACAACTCCTCCCACTTCCTTCCCCTGAAGGGTCCGCCGCTTGCCGTTATAACCAACCTTTCGAAGGGAGCCCCTCTGTCAAAATTTAAGCACTGCCAGATTGCGGAATGTTCGCTATCTACGGGCAGAAGCTCCTTCGCCTTTGGCATAACCAGCTCGCCACCGCACACCAGCGTCTCCTTGTTGGCTAGGGCAATGGGCATATCGAGATTTGCCGCCTTAAGGCTGTAGGCAAGCCCCGCAAAGCCGCTGCAGGCGATAAAAGCAAGGTCTGCGCCGCACTCTTCAAGCGCAGTTAACGCACCCTGCTCTCCCTTTAAAAAGGTAGTGCTTGCAGGAACTTCGGTCACCTTCTGCGCCGCTGTTTCATCGGTCAAGGCGGCATATTCAGGGGTTAACCTGTTTAACTGCTCCGTAAAGGTCTGCACGGAGCTGCATGCAACCAAGGCGACTATTTTAAATTTATCGGGGTTATCCGACACCGTCTGTATAACCTGCGTACCGATTGACCCCGTGCTGCCTATCAGCGCGATTTTCTTCATATCTATTATACCCACAAAATTTTATTTAATGTATACTATAGAGAAATTGCCCCGAAACGGGGCAACTAAAATTTCAAACGTAAACTGTTCAGACAATCATAAAGCATACGACGATTGACACTGCCGCAAAGAGCATACTGTCAAACCTGTCCAAAACTCCGCCGTGACCGGGCAGAATGTTGCCCATATCCTTAATGCCGCATCCGCGCTTAACCGCACTTTCGAACAGGTCGCCGAGCTGGGCTAAGATGGATGTGGGAATGGAGATTATGATTAGCACCAGCCACTTAGGCAACACGCCCGTGTATTCAAAGGCAGGGAATCCGACAAACTCGGAGAAAACCCAGACGAGCATTGCCGCAAAGACACCGCCGATTACACCGCCCACCGCACCGATAACCGTCTTGTTGGGTGAGGTCTTAGGTGCAAGCTTTAAGGGGAGCATTTTACCGAACAGACTGCCGAAAAAGAATGCAAACGTATCCACCGCAGGCACGATGACAAATAGCATGGTTATTGCTATTGACGAATTCTTTATCAAATGGTTTATGTTGGGAACAACCGAGACGAGCACTCCGCAATAGAGTATGCAAAGCTCCGCATAGGCGGTACTCTTTAAGTCGCTTCTGTCGTGGTCGAAGACCGTCATGGACGCCGTGACCATTGCACCGAGGCTGGTTACCGTAAGCAGAGCTATAAGCGAAGGTCCGCCGATGAGCCCTTCGGGATTAACCCCGTTCACCCCTGCTTTATGCACCGAAACCATCTTGAATATGGAGAAAACGGGAATGATGAGAGCGCAGGTTACCAAAACGCACCAACGCTGTACCTTGGAAATACCGTCGTCGCCTGCCTCTTTATGCTCGCCTACCGCCCTTGTAAACTCGTATGCCCCGATTACGGAGATGAGTGTAAAGAGTACATCAACACCCAACGCACCCAACTCAACGCCCGAATATATGGGGGGAATAAAAATTTTCATTGCCAACAGACCTAACATCACCACAACGTATATTACGCCTGTTATAACCCTTTTTTTCATTAAATATCTACCTTTTTGAGTATTATCGCAGATTGGCAAAAACCGCATTGCCGCCTTTTACAGTAAGACCTTTCAGACTTTGCCGAACCGCCTCTTACGTGAGGAAAAATCGGCTATCGCCTTTTCAAATCTAAAATCGGTAAAATCGGGGAAGAGCGTATCGGTAAAATACAGCTCTGCATACGCCGCCTGCCACATTAAAAAGTTGGATAGCCTTAGCTCTCCGCCCGTGCGAATGATGAAGTCGGCGTCAGGCACGCCTGCCGTATACAGCTTGGAGGACAAACTCCTCTCGTCAAGCGGAAGTCCGCTTTCAACCACGCGGTTTGCAGCCTGAACAATCTCCCCTCTGCCTCCGTAGGCAAGGGCAATGATAAAGACGAAATCCGCATCTGAAGGAGATTCGGCAACGCCTTTTTGAATTGCAGAAGCCACGTTTTCGGGCAAAAGCGACAAATCGCCTATCACCTTGACAGCCGCACCCTGCTTAATCAGTTTTTTTACGTTTTTAGAGAAGTAGTTTAAAATAAGCTCATACAGCTTATCCAACTCCTCCTTCGGACGGGAGAGGTTTTCGGTAGAGAGCGCGTAGACCGTAAAGTATTTAACGCCCAGCTCCTTTGCCTTTTTGGCAAGACCTATCATACGCTTCATTCCTGCAGAATGACCTGAAGAACGGGGCATAAGTCTTTTTTCTGCCCACCGCCCGTTGCCGTCCATAATCAGCCCGACGTGCAAAGGCGTATTTCTAATAATATCCGCCATAATTAACCTGCTCTACGCCTTAATTTTCAGCTTGATAATATCCAACTCAGATTGTCATTATCTCTTTTTCTTTTGCGGAAACGAGAGCTTCGACCTTGCTTACGGCGTCGGCAACCATCTTTTCAACGTCCTTTTCGCCTGCGGAAAACTCATCCTCGGAAATGGATTTGTCGTTCTTCAGCTTCTTAAGAGAGTCCATAGCGTCCCTACGCACGTTGCGCTGTGCAACCTTGGTATCCTCGCCCATCTTCTTAATCTGCTTAACCAAATCCCTGCGGCGTTCCTCGGTAAGCTCGGGGAATACAAGCCTTATAACCTTACCGTCGTTGGTGGGGTTAATGCCGATATTGGAAACCTGAATTGCCTTTTCAATGCCCTTTAACGCCGATACGTCCCAAGGGGAGATGACAAGGCACCTGCCCTCCTGAACGGATACGTTAGCCATCTGGGTTACGGGCGTCATCGCGCCGTAGTAGTCTACCATAACCTTATCTAAAATGTGGGGATTAGCCCTGCCTGCCCTTACTGCGGCGTAGTCCTCTTCAAGCACTGATACAGCCTTTGTAAGCTTATCGTCCAAAGTGAGCAGTATGTCGTCAATTAACTCGTTTTCCATATTTATTTTCTCCTTTTATCTATTATTCGTTTATTTATCCATATTCGTCAGAACTGTTAACCGTTGTCAATTAGGGTACCCAGCTTTTCTCCGCAGGCAACCCTGACAATGCTGTTTTCCTCGTTAAGCCCGAAAGCGACTACGGGAATGTTGTTCTCCATACACATCGTCGCGGCAGTTGCGTCCATTGCCTTGATGCCGTTTTTGATTATGTCCAGATAGTTGATATGGTCGTACTTTTTAGCGTTAGGGTTAATCTTGGGGTCGCTATCGTAAATACCGTCGATATTCTTTGCCATCATAAGTACGTCTGCCTGAATTTCGCAGGCGCGCTGCGCAGCCGCCGTATCGGTGGAGCAGTAGGGGTTACCCGTACCGCACGCCATGATTACAACCCTGCCCTTTTCAAAGTGGCTTAACGCCTTACGCAGGATATAGGGTTCGGCAACCGAAGTCATAATAAGAGCCGTCTGTACCCTTGTGGGGATACCGTGACGTTCCAAGGCGTCCATCATAGCCAGGGCGTTCATAACGGTTGCAAGCATACCCATATGGTCTGCAACAGCCCTGTCCATAGCCTTGCCTTGCCTTCCTCGCCAGAAGTTACCGCCGCCGATAACCAAGGCTATCTGCACGCCCATCTCCTTAATGGCAACGATCTGCTTGACGACATTGTCCATAACGTCTTCGTTCACGCCGTGACCGTCGGGACCTGCCAACGCCTCACCCGAAAGCTTGATAAGCACTCTTTTGTACTTTGATTGCATTTTTTCTTTCCCCCTATTTTCTCTTTTACTGAATAATTATAACATATTACCGCGGCTAAAAGCAATACTAAATATATAATAAATTTGTTTAGGTTAGATGAAAGTTTGGCGAAAATCTTTGAAAAAGCTTGAATAGCCGAAAAAATAAGAATATAATATATCCAAAAAAAATAATTACCAACAATTTTCGCTCCCCGTTTGTTATATGAATAAAGGGGTAAGGAACTAAAAATGAAAAAAATAAGAGCTTTAATATTTGCAATTGTAGCGTCGGTCTGCGCGGTTAGCTTTTGCGGCTGCAACCTGCTCTCCGCAGCAACTCAAAACGGCGCGCCCGTCTCCGACTACCAATCCGAAACGCAAGTATCGGCAGACAGCCTGATGAACGTAAGGGAAAAAATACGTGAATTCAATATCTCCATAGATACTATGTACTACAGGAACCAGGGCTGGTTCTCCCGCCTGCAGGGTACGAGCTTAGGCAGCGGCGTCGTGTTCGAAGAGGACGAAAATTATTACTACGCCTTGACCAATAACCACGTAATAACCAACGTGGTAGACGGCGTATCGTACAGCGTTATTTACAGCGTAACCGACATTTACGGCACGACTTACGGCGGACAGTACAGCCCCAACGACGTCTCCGTAGTTGCAAGCGACGGCGACGATAACGATATAGCAATCATAAGATTTAAAAAGAAGAGCGGCGCAGGCTACGTGCTGCCAAAGGTCAACTACACCGCAAGAAAGGACACCAACATGTCCCCCGGCGAGTTCGTGCTTGCCGTCGGCAATCCCAGCGGAGTAAACAACATAGTGACCTACGGCGAGATGATAGGCTGGGCACAGATAGGCAACGTAAGCTATAACGTACTCCATCACAACGCCTTGATAAACCCCGGCAACAGCGGCGGCGCGCTCTGCGATATAGACGGCAACCTGTTAGGCTTAAACACCTGGGGCAGCGAGAACACCGACGACGATAACTACTCCATATCCTTAAAGCAGATTAACGAGTTTATCGACGAGTTCCACGCAAGCCAGAACTTATCAAACGCAGCTTAACGAGCAAAAAAACTTAACGAACAGGTCTACAAAAAGCGGTCTTATGATTTCTCATAAGGCCGCTTTCGCAACAGAAAAAATACGTGTATTCTTCTTAAATTATTTTGTTTATTTTTTAATACGCTTAACAATATGTGCCGCTCAAGGAGTATAAAATTATTGAACTGACCATAATCAGTATACTTTAGTATTTTAGAAAAGTCAATAAAATCAAATACAATTGTAAATAGATATTTTACAGGTATTAAAATGCTAAACGAAAAGATTAAGGAACTAAGAAAATCGTTTGGAATAAGCCAGGTGGAACTTGCGCGCCGCTTGGGCGTAAGCAAGCAATGCGTCTCCAATTGGGAGAACGATAACGTTCAGCCCTCGGTGGAGATGCTCATTTCCATTGCGAATTTCTTTAAAGTTTCCACCGATTATCTGCTTGGGTTGGACGGCAAGGAAACGGTCGACGTCTCCCACCTGACCGAGGCGCAAAAGGCGCACGTCAAGCTTATTATCAAGGACTTTGAAAAATAAATAGGGGTAATTCCCGACAAACAAAACAAAATAAAAAGGTGTTTCCGAGGAAACACCTTTTTTCATTAGCCTTATATAAGATTAGTCCTTCTTCATAGCGGCAACCTGTTTTGCCACTTCTTCGGATAAATCTTCCTGTCTCTTTTCAATGCCTTCGCCCATAGTCCAACGAACAAAGCGAACAACCTTGAACTTGTTGCCGATAACCTGACCTACGGTCTGGGAATCGTCCTTTACGAAAGCCTGCTTTAAAAGGCAGTTTTCGGAATAGAACTTGCCCATCTTACCCATAACTATTTTTTCAAGGATTTCCTTGGGCTTATTCTTGTTCTTCTCGTCGTTCTGCATCTGAACGAGCATGATTTCCTTTTCCTTGTCAAGTACGGACTGAGGAACCTCTGCCTCGGTAACGTATGAAGGGTTGCTTGCTGCAATCTGTAAAGCTACGTCGTGAAGGGTCTCTTCGCAGCCCTCTGCGCAGTCGACAGCCTCCACCATAACGCCGACCTTGCCGCCCATATGGATATAGGTTTCGATCTTGCCCTCGGTTTCAAATATTACAAACCTGCGGATAGCGATCTTCTCGCCGATAACAGCGGTTGCGTTGGTGATATACTCTTTAACGGTTACACCTTCTACGGTGCAGGTGAGCAATGCGTCAACGTCTGCAGGCTTATCGTCTGCAACAACCTTAGCAACGTTTTTTACGATTGAACGGAACTTATCACCGGAGGAGACGAAGTCGCTCTCGCAGTTGATTTCCAAAAGTACGCCAACCTTGCCGCAGGTGCAAACGTACGCGCCTACCGCGCCTTCAGCGGCAACCCTGCTCTCCTTCTTAACAGCCTTAGCAATGCCACGTTCTCTCAAAAGCTCTGCAGCCTTTTCCATATCGCCGTCAGCGTCGGTTAAAGCCTTTTTGCAGTCGAGCATACCTGCGCCCGTCTTATCTCTTAACGTCATTACGTCTTTAGCGGTAAATGCCATAATATAACTCCTATTATTAATTAATTACGATTAGTTCTCTTCGGACTCTTCAGCGTTAGCAACAACTTCTTCGATAGAGGTTGCTTCCTCTGCTGCAGGAGCTTCTTCCTCTACGGAATAAGCTTCGCCCTGGTTTGCCTCGATAACTGCGTTTGCGATTACGCCCGTGATGAGCTTAACGGCACGGATAGCGTCGTCGTTGCCGGGGATAACGTAGTCGATAAGGTCGGGATCGCAGTTGGTATCGGTGATTGCAACGATGGGAATGTTGAGCTTTCTTGCTTCGGCAATAGCGTTCTTCTCGTTGTGGGGGTCTACTACGAACATAACGCCGGGCATGCTCTTCATATCCCTGATACCGCCGAGGTTGGTCTGGAGCTTGGTAAGCTCTTCCTTTAATTTAGCGACTTCCTTCTTGGGAAGAAGGTCGAACTCACCGCTTTCTTCCATCTTCTCAAGCTTGGTCATTCTCTCGATTCTGGAACGGATCGTCTTGTAGTTGGTCAAGGTACCGCCGAGCCAACGGGAGTTAACGTAGTACTGACCGCAACGCTCTGCCTCTTCCTTAATGGCGTCCTGCGCCTGCTTCTTCGTACCTACGAAGAGAACGGACTTACCCTCTTTAACCGTTTCGCATACGAACTTGTAAGCCTCTTCGACAAGACCTACGGTAAGCTGCAAGTCGATGATGTGAATGTCGTTTCTTGCCGCATAGATGTACTTGCCCATCTTGGGGTTCCACTTTCTGGTCTGGTGACCGAAGTGAACGCCTGCCTCGAGGAGCTGTTTCATAGTAATAACTGCCATATAAAACCTCCGTTAAACCTCCCCGTAAACACAGTCAATGGGTATTTATTGCGGAATTAGAAAAGATTTTTCCGCCACGGAATACCTGCTTTACGGGTGTGAATTTTTTATAGCCATGGTATTTTAACACACCGCCGCCGCCTTTGTAAAGCAAAAACGTCCGCATACGGCTAATTTTTCCGTATACGAACGCTTAATTTTTGAGGTTTGACTTTTAATCAACGTCCGGGATTAAACGTTGGTACCGGAGTTGGTTGAAGTAAAGGTAACGCTGTCTGCCCAACCCAAGAAGGTATCGGTGAACTTACTTTCGTCAGAGACGTCACACGCAAACTGAATGAGCCAGAATGCGTCGCTTGCCTTGTGCGTAGTAGCAAGGTAGAAAAAATTTCTGCCGCTGACTTCCTTGGTGTACGTAAACCAGCGGTAATCTTTACCCTCCCTCGTATTTACAGTTGCGGTAAGGCTGTTGTTGCTCAGAACCAACGAGGTGTACTCTGCGATTGTATAATCTGCAAATCCTGCCATCAAGGCAAATTCCTCTTTAAGACCTGTAACTATACTATCGGTACTGACGTAATACGCAGTCTGCGTAACAATGGTCTGTTCGGTAAATTTAGAATTAAGCGTTATGCTCATACCGGACTTGGAAAAGGTCTTGGGTGAAGCGCAGCCGCCAAGGGTTATACACACCGCTGCAATAACCGCAAGAACGGCAGATATTATCCCCGTTTTAAATATTTTTTTCATAAGTTATCTCCCTATTTACAAAAGTAAATTTGTGAATTGTATGAAAGATTGTATATTAAAGGTTTTATAAAGTCAATATATTTCAGTATTAATAAGCAATGTTGCCGAAACGGTTAGTTTTTCTACCATATTACCGATGCGGTTATTCATTCAGCTAAATAACAGGGCGGAATTGTCGCTAAGCAACTCCGCCCTGAATTTTTAAACTTTAATTCCAAATTAATTACTTCTGCACGTACACGATTGTGTAGGAAATATTTTCATACACGTATACCTGCTCTAACTTGTCGCCTTTTACGGTATAGGTTGCCGTTACCGTATCACCGGTCTTAACGGTAACCGTCTTGCCGTCCTGAGTCCAGGTGCTTGCCGCACCAAACGTGCCGTCCTCGTTAAAGGTCACTTCCGTATTTTTGAAAACCACTTCAACAGCCGCCTTACCGGATATTATAAGTGCCTCTTCAAACGTAGTAGCGTCCTCGGGAACGACCGCAACGACCTCCGAATACGCGTAGGTCTTACCGCTTACGTTTGTCGTACAGCCCGCAAACGCAAATGCCAAAACAACGACTGCAAGCACAGCCGTCATAGCTTTTAAAAATCTTTTCATAAATATATCTCCTAAAAAATTTTAACTCTTTTGTTAAGAAAACGACTTACTCGTCGTCCTCTTCCTCGCTCTGCCAGAAGTCGAAAACCTCCTGCATAAGCTCCTCGTCCTCGATAGGTGCCAAGATCTGCTCCTCTTCTTTAAAGAGGAATACAGCTACCTCGTCCTCTGCAACAATATCGTTAGGCTCGGCAGGGAGCAAAAACGCATACTTTTCCCCCTTGTATTCGGTTACGTCTACAAGCTTGAATTTAACCACGTTGTCCTCGTCGTCCAACAGTTCGATTATACCCTCTTCGTCCATCTCGGCTTCCTTAATCTCGTCTGCCATAATATTATCTCCTTTACTTTTTATTGTTTATTCTCTGCAAATAACCGTCCAATATGTTTGCCGCGGCAAGCGCGTCTACGTAGGACTTGCGCTTCTCCCTGCGCATACCCTCGGATATGAGCGTTTCGTGTGCCATCATGGTCGTAAACCTCTCGTCCTCGCACACAATGGGAATGGTTAACGCCTCTTTCAAAGCGTCTATAAACCTCTGCGTCTTTTGCGTCTGCAATGCCTCCGACCCGTCGAAATTTACGGGTAGACCGCATACTATGGTGGTTGCACCCTTTTCCTTAGCAATCTTGACGAGGGCGGCTATGTCTTCCTTAAAGTTCTTGCGGTGGTAGGTTACGGAGGGCAGAGCATAGGTATTGAACGGGTCTGAAATAGCAACGCCTATGCGTTTATCCCCGATATCGAAAGCAACGTACCTCTCCAAAATTTAATCCACCTATCCGTCCGTCTTTATTGTAATTTTTATTATACCACCTACGCTCTGCATTTTCAAGCGTTTTTGGAATTTTCAAGAGTATTTAAAAAATTACCGAATTTCTCAAAGGATTTTTTAGCCGCCTCGCACTTTGAAAAGGTGATAAACCTATGCCCCGCGCTTTTTTCCTCTATGGGGAAAACGAGCTTTTCCTCCCTTACGCCCAACCTTTCCAAAGCCGCGGAATAGACCTCGGTCTGCCCGGAGGTCAACGGGTCTATCATACCGCTGCAAAACAGCGTGGGCGGCAGAGTTTCACATATGTAGTTTATGGGCGAATACTGCCGTAAATACTGCTCACGCTGAGGCATATCCGTGGGCATAGCCGCTTTGGTATATGCAACCTTATTGTTAAACTCCACCTCCCCTAACGTCGTTAAATCGAACACGCCGTAGAAGTATACGCAGCCTATTATATACTTTGCCAAAGGAGAATTAAAAAAGTACAACCTGTTTACGTACAGTGCCGCAAGCTGCGCCCCCGAACTGTCCCCGGCAAAGATAATTCTATCGGGGTCTCCGCCAAATTTCTCGGCGTTTTGCCTTACGTATAAGAGTATGGTGTTCATATCTATCTGCATATCGGCAAAGTTATACTCGGGTGCAAGGGAATAATTGCAGTTGAACACAACCGCACCCTTTGCCGCCAGCTCCTTTACGGTAGAGCGGAAAAGGCTTTTATCGTAAGCCGTCCAACCGCCCCCGTGAAGATATATAACGCAGGGATATCCCTTATCCTTTGCCTTTTTCGGGTAGGCAATATCCAGCTTGTGGCGTTTAACTCCGTCTGCGCTATAGCTTAAATTATTTCTCGCCTTGACCCCCTTAATATGGCGATTGAAGTAATACGCAAGATGCGCAAAGGTAACCTGCATACCCGTCTTTAACTTAACTCTTCTTATCTCATCCATAGTAATTTTCCTATCGTAACGGAGTAATTATAGACCTTAAGCCGACTTTTGTCAACGCCGTTAGCGTTAAGCTGTTGCAATTTGTAATATAATATAGTATAATGTCATTTGTTTATATTATTTTTATGGGGAGCAGAAATTAAAAATGAGTAAAAACAAAAAGTCCTATCAATACAAAGTTAAACTTAAAAGGGGCGTAGGTATACGTTTCTTACACATATTTCTCAGGATATTCAAGCCTAAACCCGAATTTATCAACCAAAGCGGCGGGGAGCTTGAAAAAAAGGCAATATATTTAAGCAATCACGCAGGCGCGAACGGACCTATGACGTACGAGATGTACTTTCCTCTCATATATACGGGTTGGGGTGCGCACGAGATGTTCGGCAATTACAGGGAGAGGTGGAATTATTTATACCACGTTTTCTACCGCCAAAAGCTGCATTGGGGTAAGTTCAAGTCGTTTTTCGTCGCAACGGTATTCGGCGTAATCTCCAAGGGCATTTACAGGGGAATAGGACTCATTCCCACCTATCAGGACGGCAGGTTTGCAACTTCGCTCAAAACAAGCTGTAAAATCTTAGACACGGATAACCCCATCTTTATCTTCCCAGAGGATTCGTCCGAGGGTTATATTGAACCGCCCTTAGCTTTTAACAAGGGGTTTATAGCGTTGGCAAAGCTATATTATAAAATGCGCAAAGTGGATTTGCCCGTATACAGCGGATATCTTTTAACCGGAAAGAAACGCAAGATGGTGTTTGGTAAGCCCATATACGTCAACCAACTGCTTGCCGAGGGCAAGACCGAGGACGAAATTTGCCGAATGGCGTTGGAGAATATGCAGGGAATTTATTATAAACATAATGAAACGAAATAAGTCTATTTAAATCTTACCTTATTGGGTATGTTCCTTTGTGTAGATGCGAGCAAGAGCAGGAGCCTGCGGATTTACCGACGGGAGTTTACTAAAGCGTAAATGACCGAGGAAAAACGCAAAGGCGACGAACTATTGCGAAGTATAAACGCAAAGCGATTGGAAAAAGAGAATAAAAGAGAGGAGGGTAATCCCTCCTCTCTTTTATTCTTCGCATTGACTTTGGCAGCTGCTTTCACCAAGCTTGCCGTCTATATATGCCTCGCACTTCTTCATAATATCCTCCTGGTTCTTTTTAACCAGGTTGCGAAGCTTGCAGTTGTTGGCAACCAGGACCGCACCGCCGGCCATACCCACGGCAAGCCCTAAGATAAACTTTTCCATAAGTTATTTAACCTCCTTGACCTAACTTGAAAATTAGTGCAATATGCACCCTTTATAAACAGTTTGGTCAAGCTAACACAATTTATGACTGTAAATTTTTTACTTGAAGTCTTAATAAAAAGTTTTCGTCCATCAGCTTTTTTATCACTGCGGTCAAGCGTTTATTCTCCTCCTTAAGCCCTGCGTTCAACTCGTCGTACAGGGCGTTGATCTTCTCCTCAATCGCCCTCTTTTCCTCGTCGTCTACGGTATACCCTGCCTCCCTCATCAATTTTTCTATCCTTTGAGGCTCTTTAGCCATAACGTTGCGGTACTTATTCTGATAGCGGAGCATAAGCTTATCGTCTCCCCCGGAAAGGTTTAAAACCGCCTTTCGCACGGAGATACCCTTGCTCTTTGCGGCAAGAATGGCTTTTAAAATTTTATCCGTCTCCTCGTCGGTGAAGGGTTTGGACTCCTCAGCCTTCAGCTCGGTACCCTTTAAAAGCTCTTTGACCTCCTCGTTGTCGCCGCTTTTCAACAGGGCATAATAATAATTACGCACACTGCCCTTCGCCCTGCCTGCCTTTTGCGCGTACTCGGAAAAGATTCGGGTTAACGTCTTGCCCTGTACCTTGCCCTCGCACACAAATTTAACCAGACTTTCCGCCTCTTCCTTAGTGTAGCCGTTAATTTTTTCCATAACGCCCTCCGAATTAATTTTAGTTACAGCTTTTATTGACATAAAATCATTAGTTTATACATTAAATAATTTAAGGTAAATACTTGGGGGAGCTTAATTGAGAATCTATTTTATATCCTGCCAAAGGGCTGCTTTAAAACTTAACGGCGAATACTTGGGAATTATTGACTCGGTTGAAAGATACGTAGACCTTTCAGACAGCGAAGAGGTGCTTGCCGAGATTATCCCTGCGGGGGGATTTTTGCCGTACAGCTTTTTTATAGGGCAGAGCCTGTTTGAAAATCCCCACCCGTTTTTAAAAGTCTACCTGCTCGAGGGCGGTGCGCAGGTGTGTATTACCCACTTCGAAAAGAGGGATAGGGGGCTGAATATACTTGAACAAAGGGCGTTGGACGGGCTTAACGTAACCCTTTTCGGGCTGGGCGGTAAATTATATTTGAGCTGTGACGGGCAGAATAATTCCCTCTATCAACTACCGCCTTATTTTGAAAACTGTCACCTGACCGAAGTAAGTATCGGCGGTTTTCCCGTTATCTTAGCAGAGGGCGAAAACTGCCTATGCGTAATCTCTTCAAGCGGAAACATGCTGTACTCAGGTCAAGTCAAAAGACGTTCAACGGGGGATATGCTGGGGTTAACGGAGCATTTTAAGACTTCGGCAGGGTACTACTCCGAACGGGAGTACTCCTATAACGGGCAGGAGCTTAAGCTTACAAAAAACGTCGTAAAAAAACAGTACTCCGTAGAAAATTCCCTTTCACACTTCGCATTTTTTGAAGCCGTATTGTACGGCGGCGACTGCGATGAGTTTTTGAGCGAGGATATGCAGGGGGCAGCTAAGGCGATTAAAGAATACTTGGGGGCATACTGCGAGGTGACGGTACCCCATAAAGCCTTTTACGATAAACACGGCGATATCTGCGCCGCCGCCCTCGCCTACCCCATAAAGGGCAACCTGTTTGAAATCAAATACTTTTCTGTGGAATATAAGGACGGAAAAATAGACAACGTCAAGGCATTGCCTTGACAAAGCAATGCCTTGACTATATTTCTTACTTGCTTATACGCTTACCAAACTCTTCACCCGTCAAACATAAACAGACGGCGCACCCAAGGCAATGCCTTTGGTGCGCCGTCTTTATATAATTACTTATTAATTGGTTTTGTCAACGAATTTCTCCATTGCGGAAAAGGTCTGCTCTGAAATAACGTGCTCAATCT
Organism: Candidatus Coproplasma sp.; assembly: GCA_051884175.1. GTDB lineage: Bacteria > Bacillota > Clostridia > Christensenellales > Borkfalkiaceae > Coproplasma. The sequence goes on along the minus strand of JBJEVD010000012.1, from coordinate 9,639 downwards.
CGCAGGCGTCGACGTCGGCAATTTCGTATTCAACGCCGTGCAGGGTTAAAAAGCTGCGTATAGTTATGTGCCTGTGGTATACCCTTTCGGCATAATCATTGCCCTGCTCGGTTAAACGGATATGCAGTCCGTCAGTTACTATATACCCCTTCTCCTTCAATGCGCGCAAAGCCTTCTGCACCGCAGGTTGCGATACGCCCATCTTGCGTGCAATCTCTATCTGGTGTACGTCCTCCAGCTCCTTAGAAAGCAGGAGAATGGTCTCTAAATAATCTTCAGCCGACTGATTGTGTTTCATATATTTATTATACCCCTGCCTTGACGCTTTGTCAATAAGCCTTTTATCTAATGCGTGATACCCGTATCATTTAATAAAACTTTTTTATTTTACCTATTGACATTAATTGCTTATTGATATATAATATTAATAAGAATAAAAACGTGAGTTAACCGGAATGATTAAGCGCAACACAATACAACGGGCGTTGGTGCTTGAAGCCGTAAACAAACTGGCTTGCCACGCCACCGCAGACGAGATTTACAACGAAATAGTTAAATCACAACCGCATATAGGCAGGGCAACGGTATTCCGCAACTTAAAACTGCTCTCCGAAGAGGGTGCTATACGCAGGATAACGATTGCAGGGGGCGCAGACCGTTTCGACCATATATGCAGCAACCATATTCACGTGCAGTGCGAAAAATGCGGCAGACTGTTCGACGTGGATATGGACTTTATAGACGGGTTGGAGAAAAATATTAAGAGCGATAACGGCTTTACGTTCACGGGGTATGAAGTGCTTTTCAAAGGTATCTGCCCCGATTGTAAAAAAGGGATTAATTAAGAAAAAGAATTAAACGGGCAACGTTGTTACCCGAAAATAATAATGATAAGGAGCAAAAAAATGAGAAGTATTACCACATTAGACTTGCAGTATGCACACCGCTTTTACGGATTTAAAGGCGAGGCACAGTATTTACACGGGCATACCGGAGTGCTTACAATCGAGGTTGAGGACACGATAGAGCCGGGCGTAAATATGGTTTTCCCCTGCAACGAAATTCAAAAGACCGCCTGGGAGGTTTTGAAAAACTTTGACCACGCCTTAATTCTGCGTGAGGACGACCCCCTGTTACCTGCTATCCTCTCCGTATACGAGGCGCAGGGAATAAGGAACGGTGCGCCTACCAACAAGATGAAGGGTCCTGCCTTCAAGACCGAACTTGCAACCGCATACCCCGAATGCCGCCTCGTCGTAACCAAGGAGACGATGACCGTTGAAGGTATGATTAAAATAGTCTACGAACTGCTTAAGGACAAGCTCAACATTGCCAAGCTTACGTTCACTAGCGGCGTCAACGCGGCTTCGCAGGAATACGAAACGAGCAAATCAATCGACCGCTGCCCTCTTTGCGGCATAGCCTTAAACGAGAACGGCGTCTGCCCTAAGTGCGGATATAAGAAGAACTGACGGTTGACCGCAACATATATTGCAATTAATTGACAAAGCGGCGTAGCGAAATTTTTCGCTACGCCGCTTTTACTCTTTTTTATCAACGGCTTGCCGTTGGATTTAATCACGGCAAACGTCGTGGATTGCATCACGCTTTAGCGTGGATTGAATCAATGCAAAGCATTGGATTTAATCACCGCAGGTGGATTTTATTCCTCTTCACCGGCAAGCAGTCTTTCACGTTCCGCAATCGTTAACGCCTCAACCATCTCGTCAATCTCGCCCATCATAAAGGCGTCGATGGAGAAGAGCGAAAGCCCTATTCTGTGGTCGGTTACCCTGCCTTGGGGGAAGTTATAGGTGCGGATACGCTCCGACCTGTCGCCCCTGCCCACAAGCGATTTACGCTGGGCGTCCTGCTCGGAGCGGTTGAGCCCGTTATAATAATCGTACAGCCTGGAGCGTAATACCTTATAAGCCTTGTCCTTATTTTTAAGCTGGCTTCTCTCGTCCTGACAGGTTACGACTATGCCCGTGGGGAAGTGGGTAAGCCTTATCGCCGTTTCGGTCTTATTAACCTTCTGTCCGCCTGCACCCGAAGAGCGGTAGACGTCCACCCTAACGTCCTCGTCGCGGATTTCGACTTCGACGTCCTCTGCCTCGGGCATGACGGCAACGGTTGCGGTAGACGTGTGTACCCTGCCCTGCGATTCGGTTTCGGGCACCCTCTGCACACGGTGTACGCCGCTTTCAAACTTTAACTGCTTGTAGGCGTCCTTGCCCGTCACGTTTAAAACTATTTCCTTTATACCGCCCAGCTCGGTCGCATTCTCGTCCACGACTTCTACTTTCAGGCGGTGGTGTTCGCAGTAGTGCAGGTACATCTGGTAGAGTTCGGCGGCAAACAATGCAGCCTCTTCGCCGCCTGCGCCGCCCCTTATCTCCATAATACAGTTTCTGTCGTCGTTCTTATCTTTAGGCAGAAGAAGAATTTTCAGCTCCCCCTCTATCTCCTCTAAACGGCGTTTGCACTCGTACACCTCTTCGTTGAGCAGCTCTCTCATCTCCAAATCGGTTTCGGTCTTTAAAGCCTCCTCTGCCTGTTGAGATTTTTTACTCTCCGCAAGGTATTCCTCATACTTAGCCGCAGTTTCGGCAAGCTCCGACTGCTCCTTGGCAATTTTAGTCCACTCTTCGCTACCAGCAGGAATGGAAGGGTCGGAGAGCTTCTGTGTAAGCGTCTTATATTTATTGTAAATTTCGGTTATTTTCGGCGTCATAGCCTGACTGTCCTCTGATTAAAATGCGATTTTAAGGATTCTCTCCACGCCGGAAAAGTCCTTGACTATCATTGCGTATTCACGCTTGGGGAAGAGTTTTAACACGTCCTCCGCCTGACCTTCACCCACTTCAAGCATAAGCATACCGCCCCTTGCTATATAGCGGGATACCTCCTGGGATAACCTTCTGTAGAATTCCAGACCGTCGTCCCCGCCGTCGAGGGCAATCCTCGGTTCATAGTCCTTAACCTCGCTTTGAAGGTAGGGAATTTCTCCGCTTTTGATATAGGGGGGATTGCAGACGATAAGGTTAAATCTGCCGTGTACCTTAGAGAATAAATCACTCTGCACAAAGGTTATATCCACCGAATTGTAGTTAGCGTTTTCCTTTGCAAGCATAATTGCCGCATCCGATACGTCTGCCGCAGTAATAGTCGCCTTTTTGCCCTTTAAGTGCTTGGCGATCGAAATGGCGATACAACCGCTTCCCGTACACATATCCAGCACCTTATCCCCGTCCTCTATGGCGTTGACGGCTTGCTGGGCTAAAAGTTCGGTTTCGGGGCGAGGAATTAAAGCCCTCTCGTCCACCTTTATCTTACAGTCGTAGAATTCCACGTCGCCTATAATATACCACAGCGGTCTGCCCGTCATACGCTTATCGACGATTTCGCAAATCTTACGCATCTCGCTGGGCTTTACCAACCTTTGTGTGCCGAGTTCGCTTCTGTTCATATCCAAGACGATGGAGTATATCCACTCCGCATCGCTCTCGTCAATGCCCTTTTCGGCAAACTTAGCTTTCGTATCCTCCAGAAGCTTAGGCAAAAGCCCGCCCGTCACGAAGGAGGTTTCGCTCATTTCGGGGTTTTCGTCCATCTCCATTGCGGCTTTGAAGGCGGCAATAGCAACTTCAACCATCTCGCCGTCGGGTTCTCTTGTGGTAAACACCTTCTGTAAAAGCATACCCGGCCACTTGAAAATAATGCCTACGGGCGAGGTAATGTGCGCAAGAAGCTTTAAAAATTCGTAGGAAATACCCGTGATTAAAGGCAGAAGCACAATCTCCACGCCCAAGTTTGCAAGAGTACGCAGAGCACCGTTGGGAATAGTTACTTCGCTGATGCCTAACGCCCAGGTAACAAGACCGATTACGGCGATGTTGATGATAAGTACGATAAAGAGGAAGGAAGTTCCGCACCTGTCGTGTATGCGAGAGCATTTCATAACGTTTTCGCAAGTCAACTCCAGCCCCTGCTCGTAGCAGTTTATCGTCTTATGCTCCGCACCGTGATAGCGGTACAGCCTGCGGATATCCTTTAAAATCATTACAAGCCCTAAATAGGCAAGGAATATTATCAGCTTTAACCCACCCCTTATTACGTAGTACCAAACGGACGCCTGGGTTAAATCTGTCCAAAGATACTTAATTATTAAGTCGTCCACAACGACGATGGGCAGCCACATAAACAGGACGAACGCAAGAGCCAAGCCTATAATGGTAGCTATGATAGAAACAAACGTTGAAAAGCTTACCTTCAGCTTTTCGGCAAACCATTTTTCAATGCGGCTGGGTTCGCTCTCGTCCGAGGCGTAAACCTCCGACGAACGGTTGAGGGCATGCATACCCCTAGCCAAAGAGGTCACCATATTCACACAGCCCCTGATAAAGGGGATTTTAGAAGCGGTTTTTGCCGCCTCCGAACGTTTAATACGCGTCTTTTCAATCTGAATCTGCCCGTCGGGGTCGCGGACTGCGGTACAATAAGAGGTCTTACCCATCATCATAACGCCTTCCAAAACCGCTTGACCGCCTACCGAAGAACAAATGCGTTTCTGTTTTTTATTGTTTTCTGTTTTTGCCATTTTTTCTCTTTACTCTGAATAAGCCTGTTAACTTAACAAAAGGTTTTGAAAATCATTTATATGCACAATAAGTGCCGCCCTGACGTTCGACCGCACTTAACGTATATACCGAATATAAGACAAAAGGCTTCAAATATAATGAATTATACTCGAAGCCTGTCTCTTTTTTAGATGTTGTATCTTTTCTTAAATTTGTCAACACGACCGCCGGTATCAACAAGCTTCTGTTTGCCTGTGAAGAAGGGGTGGCATTTGTTGCAGATATCCACTTTGAGCGTCTCAACGTTTTTAGTGGTACCGGTCTTGAATGTTGCGCCGCATGCGCAAACAACCGTTACTTCATGATAATTGGGATGTATATCGGGCTTCATTATCTTACCTCGCTGATTATTTTTACCTTTAGCACTATACAATAGCTTTATTATTATAAATAAATGTACAAAATAAGTCAAACGTTTTTCAGACTATTAACGATAATTTTAACGGTTTAGCAAATTTTTAATTGATTTTTTACTAAAGGGTTGATTTAATTGCATAATTGGCTTATAATTAATGCGTATGGATAATTGGGTATTAGTCGGGCAGAGCAAGCTCGAAAAACATCAACAGGAACGCTATAGCGTAGGGGATACGCAGGTTAAGGTGCGCATAACCCACGTTATGCTCTCCAATTACGACGCCCTCTGCTACACGGGTGAACAAAAGGTTAACTACCCCGTAACTTTAGGCAGAGTCGCCGTGGGCGTCATAACCGAGCTTGGGAAGAACTGTTTCGGTCTAAACGTGGGCAGCCGCGTCTATCTGAACGCCGTCCGCCCCTGCGGACAGTGCTATAACTGCAAGAGCGGTAACCGTGCTGACTGCACCTCCCCCAAAGTTGCAATTAAGGACTTCGACGGTTTTTTAAGGGATTTCGTCGTATGCGAGTACACCGACGTAACTCTTCTTCCCGACGTGGTGGACGATATGCACGCCCTGTGCATAGAATGGGTGGCTTTGGCAGAAAATATTTTCGACAGGTTAAACCTGACTACAGGCAGCAGGGTAGCGTTGATAGGCGTAAGCTTCTTCGGCACAATACTTGCCCAGGTCGCGCTATATCATAAGCTCGTGCCCATAGCAATCGACAACTATCAGCAAAATATCGACAGAATGAAGAGCAACGGCGTATTCTTCGCCTTTGCCGCTGACGAAAACCTGCTTGAAAATATCAACAAGGCTACCAGCGGAAGTTTATGCGACGCGGCTATCTACACCTCGGATTGCAAGCTGCCTGCCTCAGTAGCGGCAAGGGTGCTTGCACGCAACAAGGACGTGGTGTTAGGCGGTGTAAGCCCTGTAAACTTCTCCATAGACGCTGGTCCCGTCTTTGAAAAGAATTTGCGTATTTACTCCGTTTCGGACGGCTTCGGCTATACGGAGACGGCGGTAAATATGATTATGCACGGGGCGATTGATTTAACCAACTTCGAAAAGGAGATACTGACCGAGTTCGATTTAGACACACTGCTCTCCAACAGGGCGGCAAACGTCTCGCGCAATTCCAAGATGACGGTGTTGAAGCTCATCTTGTAAACTCCTTATAAAGAGTGCGTTACATAGCTTATGCACGTACTCAGATTTTTGTTCTCAAAATTGTTTATATGTCTGTTTACGGTTGTGACGCTATGCGTCGCAACCGTTGTTTTATGCCTGTATCTTCACTCCCTTCTGCCCGTTGCCGCCGCAATATTCCTCGCCTATCTGCTTTCGCTCGCCGCCGCGCTGTACATGCTGATACGGGAGGGTGCAATTGCCTTTAAATGTGCTTGGCTTGCGGTTATTATCGCTCTGCCCGTTGCCGGGGCGATAATGTGCTTTATCTCCCACGCCTGCTCCCCTAAAGGCGGTTACGGCAATTGCCTGCCCGAAACGGGATACGACGGCTGTGAATTTTTCGGCGACGGCGAAATACTTTTAAAACGCCTTACCCGTCTTATCTCTCAAGCGCGAAAGAGCTTATATCTGGAGTTTTACATCATAGCCAAAGGCAGAATATGGTCTGAAATTTTCGCCGAGCTGCGCCGCGCGCTTGAAAGAGGGGTGGAAGTCAAGATTATCTACGACGGGTTAGGCAGCGCGCTGCGAGTGCCCAAGAAAGATTTTAAACAGCTCATCGCCCTCGGTGCGGAAATTAAGGCGTTTAACCGTCTATCCCCCCTCCCCCTCTCCCGAATAAATATCCGCGACCATAGAAAGCTTGCCGTGATAGATAACCAAACTGCAATCATAGGCGGCATTAATATCGCAGACGAATACGCCCATATAACCAGCCCTCACGCCTATTGGAAGGACGGCGGAGCCCTCTTTTCCGGTCAGGCGGCAAGCGTATTTGCAGAGCTGTTTCTATCCCTCTTCAACGGCGAAAACCGCGGCGTATGCGCCGCCCAACCGCACGGGGAGCCTTTAACCGTCGTCGCCGATATGCCCGATAAAGGGGGCGGCGTGTTCGAGAACAGCGTTGCCTCCGCCATATATGCCGCTAAACGGCGGATTTATATCTGCACGCCCTATATGTGCCTGGGCGAAAAGCTTTCAGACGCCCTCGCCTTTGCCGCAAGGCGCGGCGTTGAGGTGATTATCTTAATCCCCTCCGTACCCGACAAAAAGCTACCCTACGCCGTTACCAAAATCTATGCCCGAAAGCTATACGAAAACGGAGTATTAATCTATGCGTATACCCCCGGATTTATGCACTTCAAAGGTGCGGTCTTCGACGACGTCGCCTATATAGGCAGTTATAACTTCGACTTCCGCTCCACCCGACTAAACTACGAAAACGGCGTCTTTTGCAAGGGGCAGCTTGCCCGGGATTTGACAGCCGACTTCATCTCCTCCCTTCAGCTCTCTTCGGCGGTCAGTTTTAAAAAACGTACCGTATTTACAAAGCTAAAGGACGGAATACTTTGCCTTTTCGCTCCGCTCGTATAATTTAATCACAATAAATTGTTGCAGTAAATTGTTATTGGTGATAAAATTATAGCATGCTAAAACTAATTGCTAGCGATTTGGACGGAACGCTTCTTCCTCCCACTAAAATTTTGCCCGAAGAGACCTTTGATCTCATCAAGAAATTCCACTCGCTCGGCGGCGTGTTCGCCCCTGCAAGCGGAAGGCAGCTGCCCAACCTGTTAAAGCTGTTCGAGCCTGTAAAGGACTATATCGCAATCATTGCCGAAAACGGCGGTCTGGTGTGGTACCAAGGCGAGATTATCTTTGCCGACCCTACCCCCGCAGCGGACGTTAAACGGGCTTTGGATATTATCAGGGCTGAAGAGGACTTATACCCCGTAATATCCTGCACCGACTGCGCCTATATCGAGGACGATGACGAGCAGTTTACCGAAATATTTAAAAGGTCTTACTCCGCATACAAAAAAGTAGATGACCTTGACGACGTGTTGGACAAGGTTATTGCCCTTAAAATTTCGGTATGGGATGCACAGCCTGCCGCAGAGCACGGGGGCAAGGTGTTACCGCCCAAAATTCACGGCTTGCGTACAATGGTTTCGGGCAGGGATTGGCTGGACGTCAGCGTTGCGGACGCCAACAAGGGTAAGGCGTTGAATGCGCTTATGGCAAAACTCGGCGTGGAAAAAGACGACTGCGTTGCTTTTGGCGACCATATGAACGATTTGGAGATGCTGCAAGTTAGCGGCAATCCCTTTGTTACGGCAAACGCATTCCCTGCACTAAAGGCAAAGGTGGGCGTAGAAATACCCTCCAATGCTGACTTCGGCGTAATTACCAAGATTAAAGAACTGATAGGCGCATAGGCTTTATGTACGACTATATCCTTTTCGATCTGGACGGAACGCTTACCAACCCCGCGACAGGAATAACCAATTCCATAATCTACGCACTCGATAAATTCGGTATAAGCGTGGAGGACAGGGCGAGCCTGTATAAATTTATCGGTCCGCCGCTCGTCGATTCCTTTCAGCTCTTTTACGGCTTTACCAAGGAGCAGAGCTTGAAGGCGGTTGAATATTACCGTGAATATTTCAAGGTGAAGGGAATATTTGAAAATCAGGTTTTCGGGGATTGTGAACGCATGCTCTCCTCTCTGAAAAGCGCGGGCAAGCATATAATTCTCGCCACGTCCAAACCCGAAGAGTTCGCTATCCGCATATTAGAGCATTTCAATTTAATCGGGTATTTTGATTTTACGGCGTGCGCGACAATGGACGGAACACGTAATAATAAAGCCGACGTCATTAAGTATGCAATCGAGGGGTATCCCGTCAAAGACCTTTCAAAAGCGATAATGGTCGGCGACAGGGAATACGATGTTTCAGGTGCCGATCGGGCGGGAATAGCCTCAATCGGCGTTTTATACGGCTTTGGCGATTATGACGAGCTTAAAAAAGCCAACGCAACTTATATCGTAAAGGATATGCAGGAAATACTCAATATTGTTTTATAAATAACGAGGTTTAATATGAAATTATTTATCTGTTCGGACATTCACGGTTCAGCTTTCTGGTGCAGAAAGGTAGTTGAAAAATTCAAGCAAGAGGGTGCGGACAAGCTTTTAATCTTAGGCGATGTGCTCTACCACGGTCCGAGGAACCCCCTCCCCGACGGCTACAATCCCAAGGAGGTGTGCGAGATGCTCAACCCCCTTGCCGATAAAATAATTGCCGTTCGCGGCAACTGCGATTCCGAGGTTGACCAGATGGTACTTGCCTTCAACGTATCGAGCGACTACGCCACCGTCTGCGACGGAGACGTAAAGTTAACCCTCTCCCACGGGCACAGAATCGTCCCCCCTTTAAAGCAGGGCGACGTGTATTTAACGGGGCACACCCACGTGCCTTTGAACGTCGTTGAAGAGGAGGGGTACCTCCACCTCAACCCCGGTTCTGTTTCACTCCCCAAGGAGAATTCCGCTCACGGCTATATACTCTGCGATAACGGACAATTTACCTTTAAAACTTTAGACTAATCAAAACTACGCGTTCAACGCGTAGTTTGCTCCAGCCCTGAAAGGGCATGGT
>JBJEVD010000011.1:0-51113 GCA_051884175.1 Candidatus Coproplasma sp. | reverse complement strand
TAACGGGTAGGCAGTTAAAACCTACCTACCCGCAAATTCCCCAAGAGTATTTAACTTTTGGGGTGCATATCAAATTCAGGTAGCCGTTTTTAAAATTTTTTAAATACGTAGCCTTTATTTTTGTAGTAGCGGATAATGTCCTGCAAAGCATCTGCAACCACTGTTTTATCCGTGGTATCGTGGGAAAGCATAACTATTCTTTTAGGGTAAACAGGGGTTTTTATGGCTTCTTTTAATAAATCGGCGGAGGTGGGGTTGTAAAGCTCTGCGTCACGCGTAGAGGCATTCCAGTCCACGTAGGTCAGCCCGTGCGCCCTCACGTGAGCTATAAAATCAGCTTCTACGGTAAAGCTGCCACCCGGGAAGCGGTAGATTTTGGAGCGTTCTCCCGTAATCTCCTCGATTAAATCGTTGCACTCGTCAATATCTTTAATCAACGCTTGGGGGGATGAATATATGTCCTTATATTGGTGCGAATAGGAGTGTATGGCAACGCAATGTCCCTCGTCATGCTCACGCTTAATTAAATATTTTCTCGTCTCGGCGCGCTGTCCTACGATAAAAAAGGTGGCCTTTACGTTTTCCTCTTTAAGAATATCCAGAATTTTAGGCGTAACCCTGTCGCTCGGACCGTCGTCAAAGGTTAAATATATGCATTTTTCTTCGCTATCTGCAAGGGAGAAGCAGTCTACGCATTTAAAGCAAACCGTATAAATCTGCGCCGCGGCAAAGGCGATTACAAGCAGCATTGCGTAAATTAACTTATGTTTTCTGTTCATACAGATATTGTGTGCAGAAAGGTAAAATTTAGGCGGTTAACCTAATATTTTCAGCATAAAAAAAGACTGCGGCATTTAACCGCAGTCTTAAATATTTATTATGATTGCTCAGCTTTTGCTTTGTTAAAGTCAACTTTATATTTTTTACCTTTGTGAATATGCTTTATCAATGCAAAGGGGTAAATAACCAATGAGAATAACGGTAGAATTATAAGCACGCCTAACAAAAACCACACAATTGAAAGGAATATACTTAAGAAAGAGAAGAGCAATTTAACGAAGATTAAAAACAAAAGACCTTCAATATCTAGAGTAAATATTACGCCGGGCATTTTAAAGCTCTTTAAAAAGAAAAAGAATAAATCCTGTACAACTCCGTCCCAGAACATCTGTCCAATAAACGTAAAATAACACAAGGCATAGACAATAGATATGGGTACGGCTTCGGCAGCGGGAAGGGGGTCGCTACCGACCAACAGACTGATAAGCATTATTGCCAACACGACCACACCTGCAATCGACCCGAAAATTAACGAGCGTCGGGTCTCTTTCTTGTGGTCTGAAAGGTTGTTATTAGCAGAAGAGATTCGATTTTCTATTCTATTTTTTTGGGCGCATTCGTTACAATAAATATGTTGCCAACCCCGTCCGCTTTCAACAACGTACTCGCCGGGGGCTACAGGTTTTTTACATCTTTCGCAATAGCCGTTAATAATGCGTATGTTTTCCGGTGTGGAAACAGGAGCGGCGGCTGCTTGTGCTGCAGCAGGTGCGGCGGTTGCTTGTGCGGTTGCGGCTTCGGCGTAAGCTTCTCCGTCGACGAGTTCCGACACGGAAATATTGAAAATTGCGCTTAATTTCTTTAAAGTGTCTATATCCGGTTCGGAAAGCCCGTTTTCCCATTTAGATACGGCTTGAGCCGTAATGTTCAGCTTGTCGCCAAGCTCTTTCTGCGTAAGACCGCTATTGTTTCTTAACTTTGCAATTCTTTCTCCGATAGACGTTGTTTCCATAATTATCTCCTTGTTTGTATCGATTTGCAAAATACAAATCTTGTTTACGTTTTCATTATAGCAAAAAAACTGTTGGTTGTATTGTAATTTCGCTCAACTAAAAGTTGAATTTCTCTAATGAAGGTTGAATTTACTAAAAACAATAACGTTTAATTAATATTATAATCTATATTTTAATCTATCCCGAATATAAACAATATCTAAACAAAAAAAAGTTAAGCAGAAGACCGCTTAACTTTTATTTGTGGAGCTACTGACCAGATTCGAACTGGTGACCTGTTGTCACCCCAAAAATGCTTTCATTTTTGGGGACCCCGACTAAATAACATCAGGTGAGTACAGCTCGAATTTAATCAACAATCTAACAAAAAAAGTTAAGCAGAAGACCGCTTAACTTTTATTTGTGGAGCTACTGACCAGATTCGAACTGGTGACCTGCTGATTACGAATCAGCTGCTCTACCGGCTGAGCCACAGTAGCAATAGGAAATATTACTTAACCATATTATATCAAAAATAAAATAAAATCAAGCGTTTTTGACCTTACTAACCAATTTTTTTAAATTATTTAAATTGTGCGAAAAACACAGAAATTTAAATAAAAATTAACAAGCCTGCCAAAGATGAGGCAAGTCCTGCAGCGGAAACGCAAAAGCCGTACTTCATAAACGTGAGGGTAGAGAATTGTTCTCCGCCTTTTTTTGTTATCGATGAAAACATAATGCCTGCGAGCGCACCTACAGGGGTTAATAACGCACCTAAATTAGAGCCTATTATTGAAGCATAAATTGCCGCATTGCCTCCATTCCCCGCCTGAATAACAGAGGAGAAGAGCACGCTCATAGGTATATTATTTACCATATTTGAAGCGAGGAAGGAGCCTATCCCGTATTCAATCAAAGGACTGCAATCAAGAACCTTGGCAATATAGGCTGTAGCACCGCAATCGTTTAACGCCAAAACGACAATAAACATACCCAACACAAAGGGTATTAAAGAGTAGGGAACCCGTGTCAAAGCTCTGCCCAAAGCAACGGGTTTTATACGCCTTATAGCACACACGAGCAGGGTGGAAATAATTAAAAATACTGCGCAAGCGGCACATTCAAGCCACATTTCGATATTGATATATTCGCTTATCACAAGGCTTACGGTGCAAACTGTTAAAACTGAAATGCCCAAGATACACAAAGGCTTGTCTTTAATCTGTGCTGAAATCTGTTCATTAGGCTTTTCAATAGGTTCTTTAAGCGATTTACGGAATATTAAAAGCAAAACCGTAAAGGTGGCAAGCCCTGCAAAAATAGTTGGTATAGCCATAACGGAAACGTACTGAGTAAAGGTTATGCCTGCTGAACTTGCAATATAAACGTTTGTGGGATTGCCTATCATCAGCATCATACTCCATGTGTTTGCCGCAGCAAATTCGGCAATCAAAAACGGGGTGGGCTTGACGTTGGCATTTTTGCAAAAATAGAGAATGAAGGGTGTAAACGTCAGAATAACTATATCGTTAGAGGTAAATACGGTGAGGATAGATACGGTTACGTAAAGAAGAATAAACAGCTTGATTTTACTGCTTCCGGCCGCCTTTAGTACTATGCATGCTAAAAACTCGAAAAAGCCTACCTCGTCCAAAAAGACAGATATTGCGGTAACCGAAATAAACAGGGTTAAAATTTTAAGAGGATTAACCGCCCCGACGCCTGTAATACCCTGCCAACATTTGTCAAGCGTCAAGGGTGTAAACGCCACGGCGCAGACCGCCCCTAAAACAGCAATCAAAGGGTATAGAGGCAGGTTAAACTTTTTAATTTTAATTTCCGGCTTGACCAAAACGCATACAACTAACGCAAGGCAGGTCAGCACGGCTATAATAACCGTAGCAATCATAGACCTAATCTTATCACTTACGTCTTACAATGTTAACTCATTTTACACGAAAAGTATTTTTTAAATTAATATAAAGTAAAATATACCGTGTTAAAGTTTCTGAAAAGTGTTAAGGTTTGGGCGGTTATATTGTCGGTTGGCGCAATTGCAACGGCGGTGTGCGTTGCGTGTGTAAAACTCTTCGGCGGAACGTCAATAAATTTTGAAGCAACCTTTTACTACGTCTGTTACGACAGTCCGCCCGACGATACTTCTCTTGTTTCAATCTCCGACCTTGTGCAAAGCTACGGCGGCGCGGGCTATATCGCAAGCAGTAAGGGTCAAAGCTTCGTAACCGTTGCCTGCTATTACTCGCAAGACGACGCAAATTCTGTCTGCACGCAGCTAAATAAAAAGGGGTTAAGCTGTCAGGTTGTTAAAGCCCAAGCACCGAAAAGGAAGCTTTTCGGGTCTGCAAAAAAGAATGTAAGTAAATACGAAGGAAACTTAAATACCCTGTATTCGATTTCAAAAACCTGTTATAGTTTAGCTAATTCGGTTGATAATTTAGAGGTGGGTCAGACGGGTGCAAAGTCGATTTTAAAAGAAATAAAGGTATTATTAAACGGACTTGCAACTAACAACGAACAGAACTGCTTTTCAGATGAGCTAAGCTATCTTATAACAGAATGTGAAGATATCGCCTATGGGTACGTCTTTTCCTACGGTATACGCAGACTGCAAATTGCGGTATGCGACTGCATTGTAAACGCAAATATCTATTGACTAAATTTTTGCGTTGTGTTAAAATAAAAAATAACGGAGGAATTAAAATGAGTTTAGCGGATAAAATTTTCGTCGATAATATGAAAGACATTATAGAAAACGGCGTTTGGGATACAAAGCTTGACGTTCGCCCCAGGTGGAGCGACGGAACTCCTGCGCATACTGTTAAAAAGTTCGGTATCGTAAACAGATACGATTTAAGTAAGGAATTCCCCATTCTCACCATCCGTAAGACTTTCTTTAAGTCAGCCGTTGACGAGCTGCTGTGGATATGGCAGAAAAAGAGCAATAACGTCAAGGATCTACATTCCAAAATCTGGGATCAGTGGGCAGACGAAGACGGAAGTATCGGTAAGGCATACGGCTATCAGTTGGGCGTTAAAAACAAATATAAAGAGGGTGAATTCGACCAGGTTGACAGGGTGTTATACGATTTGAAACACAACCCTGCGAGCCGTAGAATTTTAACCAACATATACAACTTTGCAGACTTGCACGAGATGAATTTATACCCTTGTGCATATTCTATGACCTTCAACGTATCTGACGGCGTGCTGAACGGAATTCTTAACCAACGCTCCAACGATATGCTTACCGCAAACAACTGGAACGTGGTGCAGTACGCAGTGCTTATGATTATGTTTGCGCAGGTCTCCAACCTTAAGGTGGGCGAACTCGTTCACGTTATCGCAGACGCTCACATCTATGACAGGCACGTGCCTATGGTCAAGGAAATAATCACACACGAGCAATTTGCTGCACCCAGGTTAGAGGTTGACCCCGACGTCAAGAATTTCTACGATTTTACCGTAGACAGCTTTAAGCTTGTAGACTATAGGTGTGATACAACCAAGTACGACATACCCGTTGCGGAATAAGGAATAAAAATTATGAAAGCAATTTTACACGCAGATAAAGAGTGGGGAATAGGTAAGAAAAACGGTTTGATGTTTTCCATCCCTGCCGATATGAAATTTTTCAGGGAGACGACGACGGGCAACGTGGTCGTAATGGGCAGTAACACCCTTAAATCGTTCCCCGGCGGCAACCCATTAAAAAACCGTACCAATATCGTCCTTTACCCCGACGGAGAGGAGAGGGAGGACTGCCTTATCGTACACAGCTTAGAAGAGCTTTTTGCCGAAATCAAGAAGTATGATAAAGATAAGGTTTTCGTCATAGGCGGAGCTATGATGTATAAGACCTTGCTTCCCTATTGCACGGAGGTGCTTGTGACCAAGGTTGACGCAGTCGGCGGTGCAGACGCATATTTTGAAAATTTAGACGAAAATCCTGACTTTAAACTTGTTTACAAGTCCGAACCCGTAGAGACAAACGGCTATACCGTTTACTTTACAACCTATAAAAACCTCTCGGTTAAAGAGCTGTAAAAATGAAAAAAACTCAAAAGATAATACTGCTATGTATAAATTTATTATTGTGTGCACTCATTGCGGTGTGCACAAGTTTTTTTATGCAGGGGTGGAGCTTAACCGTTAAAATAGTCTGCTATTGCGTTGCGGGCATAGGTTTAGTATTTGAAACCGTAACCTTTTTTATCGGCAAAGACGCTCTTTTTAAAAGCGGATTTATTTTGGTTATACTTGTCGCCATAACCGTTGTGTTCGTGGCAATAGCTACAAAGGTTTTCTCCCTCGGCGATTATCCGACCGACGAGGAAAAAACGCAAAGGCTGATTGAAATTATCAAGAGCTTCGGCGTATGGGGATATCTTGTATATTTTTTAATTCAGGTTCTACAGGTGGTTGTGTTGCCTCTGCCTGCGGCGGTGTGCTATATCCCGGGAAGTTTAATCTGGGGTCCGCTAACAGCAACTTTGATTGCCTCTGCAGGCGTAATCACGGGTTCTGTAATTGCATATTTTATAGGTAAATTCTGCGGAAAGCCCGTCGTAATATGGATAGCAGGTAGGGAAACTACCGAAAAATATACGAACATTCTCTCCAAAAGAGGGAAAATACTCTTTTTAATGATGCAGATTTTGCCATTCTTCCCCGACGATATAATCTGCATAGTTGCAGGACTTACAGGTATGAACTTTATTTTCTTTACGGCTGTCATAGTACTTGTCCGCCCTGCAATTATCGCAACGTATTGCTACTTGGGAAGCGGCACAATTATACCTTTTTCGGGGTGGGGAATACCCGTCTGGATAGCTATTTTTGCAGTCTGCATAGTATTTGCCGTGCTCTCGTTTAAGTATCAGGACAAAATAGAGACATGGCTGGTAAAAAAATTCAAGCGCAAAAAGGTCGAGAAAGAAATTACTGAAGAGTGTGTGCCCGAAGGGGACGCAGACCGTACGGAAGATGGTTAAATATAAGTTTTGCTTATGATTAATATAAAAAATACTTAACCGACTTTTACTGCATAAAATTTGTATAATTCCATTTTTTATGCTAATATTTATGCAGTTGTGAAATCGTCGGACGACATACGGCGAAAAATCTATGAGAGATAAGGAGTAAATTTATGTCATACGTACAGAAGGTTTTGGACAACCTTAAAAAGACCAACCCCAACGAACCCGAATTCCACCAGGCAGCAACCGAAATTTTAACTTCGCTTGAACCCATGGTAAACGCTCACCCCGAATACGAGCAGGCAGCTTTGTTAGAGCGTTTTGTTGAACCCGAAAGAGTGGTTATGTTCCGCGTTCCCTGGGTAGACGACAGCGGTAAAGTACAGGTTAACAAGGGCTACAGAGTACAGTTCAACAGTGCAATAGGTCCTTACAAGGGTGGTCTGCGTTTCCATCCTTCCGTAAACCTTTCGATAATCAAGTTCCTCGGCTTGGAGCAGATTTTAAAGAACAGCCTTACGGGTTTGCCCATCGGCGGCGGCAAGGGCGGTTCCGACTTCAACCCCAAGGGCAAGAGCGACAGGGAAGTTATGGCATTCTGCCAGAGCTTTATGACAGAGCTATACAGACATATCGGAGCTGATACCGACGTGCCTGCAGGCGATATCGGCGTCGGCGGCAGAGAAATCGGCTATCTTTTCGGTCAGTACAAGAGAATTCGTGACGAGCACGTCGGTGTTTTAACGGGCAGAGGTCTTTCCTACGGCGGTTCGCTTGCAAGAAAGGAAGCTACCGGTTACGGTCTTGTTTACATCACAGAAGAAGCATTGAAGATGAGAGGCGAGAGCTTTGAAGGCAAGACTGTTGTAATCTCCGGTTCTGGTAACGTTGCAATCTACGCTTGCGAAAAGGCTCAGTCTTTGGGCGCAAAGGTAGTTGCTCTGTACGACAGCAACGGCTATATCTACGACCCTGCAGGAATTCAGCTTGACGTCGTTAAGGATATCAAAGAAGTTAAGAGGGGTAGAATTAAGGAATATGCAGACAGGGTTAAGACTGCAAAGTACACCGAAGGCTGCACTGGTATCTGGACTATTCCCTGCGATATCGCTCTGCCTTGCGCAACCCAGAACGAAATCAACAAGGAGAGTGCGGAAATTCTCGTTAAGAACGGCGTTAAGTACGTCGGCGAAGGCGCAAACATGCCTTCAACCTTGGAAGCTATCGAAGTGTTCCAGAAAGCCGGCGTCGTATTCCTCCCTGCAAAGGCTGCAAACGCAGGCGGCGTAGCAACCTCCGCGCTTGAGATGGCACAGTCTTCAGGCAGACTCTTCTGGTCTTTCGAAGAGGTTGATGCAAAGCTTAAGAACATTATGGTAAACATCTACCACAATATGGACGATGCCGCAAAGAAATACGGCTTTGAAGGCAACTACGTAATGGGTGCTAACATTGCAGGCTTTGAAAAGGTTGCAGACGCAATGATGGCTCACGGCGTCGTTTAATAACTTAAAATCGAGGCTTGCGCCTTCATAATTAAGAATACGGGCATATGCGTATGCGCATAATGTTTGTAATATCAAGGAGGTTATTCGCAAAAGTTTGCGGGTGACCTTTTTGTTTGTATCAAACGTTTGACTAAATATGCAAAAATATTTATAATATTCATACTATGAGACTGATAATTAAAATAGGAACTTCGACGTTGACGCACTCGACGGGTAAGTTAAACTTTCGCCTCTTTGAAAGGCTGTGCAATGTAATAAGCGACGTTAAAAATGCAGGGCATGAAGTAATAGTAGTGTCGTCAGGCGCGATAGCTTTGGGTAGGAGCAAGCTGCAACTTAAGGAACGCCCTACCGATATTCCCACGAAACAGGCCTCTGCCGCAGTCGGTCAGTGTGAGCTAATGTATTTTTACGATAAGTATTTTTCCGAATACCGCCAAAGCGTTGCGCAGCTTTTGGTTACTGCGGAAGATTTAAACGGCGGCGAAAGGCTTTTAAACTTCGGCAATACCGTCGAAAGACTGCTTGATTTGGGCGCGTTGCCTATCATCAACGAGAACGACACCGTTGCCACTGCGGAAATTTCTGTCAGCGATAACGACACTCTTTCGGCTTTGGTTGCCGTAACGGTAAGGGCAGACCTGCTTATCCTGCTTTCGGATATTGACGGGCTGTACTCAGCCGACCCCCATAAGGACGGAAGCGCGAAGTTAATTCCTTTGGTTGAAGAAATAACCCCCGAAATAGAAAAAATTGCGGGCGGTTCGGTTAGCGGACTGGGTACGGGCGGTATGGCTACTAAAATTCACGCCGCAACGCTTTGTACCAATGCAGGTGCCGATATGGTTATAGTCAACGGTGCAACCCCCGAAATAATATACGACGTAATCGAAGGTAAGGCGGTGGGTACCAAATTCACAGGTAAAAAGTTATGACGACACAGGAAATTTTAGAGAGGACCAAAAGCGTTAAAAACTCTGTCGCCTTGCTTGACAGCGACGCGAAAAACAAGGCTCTTTACGCAATCGCAGACGCCCTTGAAAAAGAAACTGAACAGATATTAAAGGCGAACGCCCTTGATATGGAAGCGGTAAAGGGGATAATCTCCGACGTTATGTTGGACAGGCTTCTTTTAACGGATAAGCGTATCAAGGCAATGGCTGACGGCATTCGTGCGGTAGCCAAACTTCCCGACCCTACAGGAAACGTGTTGGAAGAGAGAGTGCGTCCCGACGGGCTTAAAATTACAAAAATTTCCGTGCCGTTAGGCGTTGTGGCTATTATCTACGAAAGCCGACCTAACGTCACCTCCGATGCCGCCGCGCTCTGCATAAAGAGCGGTAACGCCTGTATTCTTCGTACAGGCAAGGAGGCGCACCGCTCGGCTGAGGCAATAGTTGCCGCCATGCGCAAAGGGCTTGAGAGCGTAGGCGTAGACCCCTATACGATAGGCTTTATCGAGGACGTCTCCAGAGGTAGTGCGGTGGAGCTTATGACGGCTAAAGGCTATATCGATTTACTTATTCCCAGGGGCGGAGCAGGGCTTATAAAAACCTGCGTTGAAAACGCAAAGGTTCCCTGTATTGAAACGGGTACGGGTATCTGCCACGTCTACGTGGACGGGAACGCCGACTTCGATAAGGCGTTGAAGATTATAGAGAATGCAAAATGCTCCCGACCTTCGGTCTGCAACGCAATGGAGGTTTGCCTTGTCGATAAGAAGATTATCAACGAATTCCTGCCTCTTTTATGGGAAAGATTAGTAAATTGCAGGGTGCAAAACCCCGTAAAGCTAATCTGTGACGATAGCTGTTATGCCGTTTTAGGCGGTATGCCTAACTGCGAAAGGGCAGAGCAAACAGACTTCGATACAGAATTTTTAGACTACAAAATGGCGGTTGCGGCAGTCGACGGAGTAGGGGGAGCAATAGCCCACGTTTCGGCTCACTCAACAGGGCACAGCGACTGTATAGTAACCGAGGATAATAACGCGTCTTCACGCTTTGTTGCAGCTGTCGACAGTGCTGCGGTGTACGTAAACGCCTCTACAAGGTTTACCGACGGCGGTGAATTCGGTCTTGGCTGTGAAATGGGTATATCCACCCAAAAGCTCCACGCAAGGGGACCTATGGGACTAAAGGAGATGACGACCTATAAATACGTAGTAACCGGCAATGGTAATATAAGGTAGAATAATTAAAGCCGTGCGAAATCCTTCGCACGGCTTTAGCTTTAACTTGAGTATTTTAATCAAAAATATAGGGGTTAAATTGATGTCTGTTTTTTCTTTTCGCCGAAGAATTATCCGGTACGAATGCTTCTGCTAATTCCGCGCCGTCGCCTTCCGTAATAATAACTAAGACTATAATCAGAGCAAGTAAGAGTACGGTAAACGAACATATGGTAAGGTTGCGGATAAGTATATTAAAATCTTTTGCCCTTGAGGAAAGCGTTAATACGTGTGAAGCAAGCGTCATAAATAAAAACAGCGCAAAGCCGAATACGTAAGGCGAAACAAAAACAGTAAGCAAAATTTCTGCCGCCAATACTAATACCAGAAAGGCTATTCCGGAGAGAATATAGTTATTTGCAAAGAAAGGCGTTTTGGAGAACAGGCAAAATATACCGAACAACATTAGCGTACCTAAAGCAACCAAAGCCAATTGCCAGACGGGAGGGAACAAATTGAAATGCGAATACATGCTGCTGATTGCAATTCCGACGGCGGTTGAGTTAGCGAATATAACGGGTATGTAAGAAGATTTTTTAACTATCAGCGCAATGACGGCACAGATAATAATTATACCTACACCGACACCTACTCCGACAAACTTATTTGCTTTAAACAGGGAAAATATTGCAAGCCCTGCAAAGGTTAAAGTAACTGAGATAACGCAGAATAAAAATACCGTCAGTCTTTTATTTTTTAAAACCGATTTCATATCCATATTTTGAGTATATCACTTCGGTCTAAAAGGTGCAACGGTTTTGTTAAAATATTGTTGGTTTTATCACTACGGTGTGTATTAGGCACAAGCTTTTAAAAGATACTTTAAATTCTATCAGCGTATTGACAAGCCATAGCGCATTTGATATAATTTTTATAAAATTATTTAACGGAGTTTTTTATGTTAACGACGTTTTTAACTACGGTTAATGCAGTTGTGCCCATTATCCTGCTTATCTTGCTCGGATACCTTTTAAAACGTTTTAAATTTCTCAATCAAAATTTTATAAAGCTTGGCAATAAGTTTGTGTTTAAGGTGTGCCTGCCGTGTATGCTTTTCATAAATATTTACGACAGTATGAAGAGCTTTGCGGACATTAATTGGACGGTTGCAATTTATGCAGTCGTTATGATTGTGGTAATCTTCGGATTAGGTCTTTTGACTGCAATATTGACCACGAAAGATAATAAACGCAGGGGCGTAATTTTGCAGTGTACGTTCCGCAGTAATTTTGCAATAATAGGTCTTACCCTCGTTGAAAGGTTGGGCGGCGATACGGCGATTGCCGGTATAGTTTCCGCATTCTCCATACCCGTATTCAATATTTTAGCAGTAATCGCTCTCTCCATTTTTACAAGCGGTGAAGAGACTGCTGAAGGGGTAGATGAAACAACAACGGTCAATGCGGAAGGCGCGGCAAGCACTACGGTTGACGCTAACGGCGCGACAGCCGTTAAAAAGCCTGCTAAAAAGAACAACGTTAAAAACATTCTTTTAAACATAATCAAAAACCCTTTGATTATCGGCGTAGTCGTGGGTCTTGTATTCGTAGGAATAAGGGAGATAGAGGTTGCCGCTTGCGGCGTATCAGCAGAAGAGCTTCCCTTCCGTTTTGACACACAGCTTAAGTTCCTGTATACCGCTGTCAAAGATTTGAAAGCCATTGCCTCGCCTTTGGCCCTCATAGTGCTTGGCGGTCAGTTTGAATTCTCGGCAGTAAAGGGAATGACTAAAGAGATAGTCGTTGCAACCGCCTGGAGAGTTTTGCTTGCACCCTTGCTCGGCATTGGTGTAGCAATACTGCTCAGCACGTTTACTCCGATTAATTTCGGTGCGGAAGTATACCCCACAATGATAGCTCTCTTCGGTACTCCTGTTGCCGTGTCGAGTGCAATAATGGCAGGCGAGATGAAGAACGACGAACAGCTTGCAACGCAGCTTGTCGTGTGGACAAGTATAGCCTCGATTTTAACCATTTTCGTAATCGTCTTTGTGTTGATGTCCTGCGGATTCCTTGCGGTGGTTTAATCTATGAAGATTGTTGTTGTAACCTCACGCAGCGTTACGTTGGAGCTTGAAAACGCAAATGCGTATTATGCCTCCGAAGAATACACAATATTATTGAACGGAGAAGAGGTAAAAACGTGCTCGTTAAACGTCTTTTCGCTTTTTTCTCTGCAGCCTGACACCACTTATACCGTTAAGGCTTGCGGGCAGGAGTTAACTTTTAAAACTTTAGGCGAAAGTGCATTTTATTCGGTTCTGTCCTTTGGCGCAAAGGGTGACGGAGCATGCGACGATACCAAGGCGTTTTGCGCTGCAATCGGCTGTATGCCATATGGCGGAACGCTGTACGTACCGGAAGGTACCTATCTCTTATCTCCCGTGTTTTTAAACGACGGAATAACTCTTTGGCTGGATAAAGGGGCAACACTGCTTGGGAAAAGCGACAGGAGCGAATACCCCGTACTTCCTGCAATCGAGGGAGGTAAAAACCTTGGCACGTGGCAGGGCGAGGAGGCGGATTGCTTTGCGTCATTAATTACCGCTATCGGCAAGAAGAGCGTTAAAATCATAGGCGAGGGCGTGATAGATTGTAACGCTCAATCAGGTGATTGGTATGTTAATCACAGGGTTAAACGCATTGCCTGGCGTCCGAGAGGTGTGTTTTTAAATAACTGTAAGGACGTAGTTTTGCAGGGGATAACGGTAAAAAACACTCCGAGCTGGAACATTCATCCTTATTTTTGTAAGGGCGTTACGCTATGCGATTTGACTTTAACCAACCCACCCCATATGCCCACGACGGACGGCGTCGACCCCGATTGCTGCTTGGGCGTAGATATTGTCGGGGTGAGAATATCCGTGGGTGACGACTGTATTGCCATCAAGTCGGGCACTTTGGAATTTGCAAAAAAATACAGAACACCTTGCAGACAAATAACCGTGCGAAATTGCCTTATGCAAAGCGGTCACGGCGGTGTGGTATTAGGCAGTGAACTGTCAGGCGGTATAGAAGACATTACCGTCTCTCAATGTATATTTGAAGGTACGGACAGAGGGCTGAGAATTAAGACGAGAAGGGGTAGGGGCAGAGTCGGTATAGTAGACGGCATCACCTTTTCAGATATCGAAATGAGGGGTGTCAAATCGCCTTTCGTTATAAATATGTACTACAATATGGGTGACGATACGGGGCATACGGAATACGTGTATACCACGCAAAAATTGCCTGTAGACGAACGTACTCCCTATATTGGCAATTTCACGTTTAAGAATATGGTATGCACAGGCGTATCGTGTTGCGCAGGTGCGTTCTACGGCTTGCCCGAGGCTCCGATAGGGGGAATAGAGTTCGATAACGTATCGTTTACGTATGACGAAAACGCCGTTCCCGATTTTCCCGATATGAAAGAGATAAATAAGAAAGAATGTAGGACGGGGCTGTACTTCCTCTTAGTAGACAAGGTTAAGCTCAACAACGTTACAATAAACGGGGCAGATGGCGAACCGGTTATCTTGGACGGAGTAAACGAATTTAGCAGAAAGGGTTAATAATTCAATGGAAATGTCAGTTGAAAATATAGTAAAAGTAGGTGTTGAGGACAGGCAGATTGATTTGTTCGAGGGAATGTATAAAGTTCCCGACGGCGTAACCTACAATTCTTACGTAGTTATAGGCGAAAAGATTGCGGTAATCGATTCGGTTGACGCACACTTTTCAAACAAGTGGCTTGCAAATATCGACAGGGTTATCGGCGGTAAATCTCCCGATTACCTTATCGTTCAGCATATGGAACCCGACCACAGCGGTTCGGTTGACGCTTTTGTAAAAAAATATCCCGATGCGGTTGTCGTTGGTAATTCAAAAACTATGGTTATGTTGGGCGAGTACTTCGGAGCAAGTTTCCCCAAAAACACACTTGTAGTTAAGGACGGCGAAACGCTTGACCTCGGCGGAAGGATGTTAAAGTTCATATTTGCGCCCATGGTGCATTGGCCGGAGGTTATGTTTACCTATGATGAGTTTTCGGCAACTTTATTTTCTGCAGACGCTTTCGGCTCTTTCGGCATACAGTCAGAGGGGTGGGACGACGAGGCTCGCCGTTACTATATAGGCATAGTAGGCAAGTACGGCGTTCAGGTAACCAACGTTTTAAAGAAAGTTTTAACTTTAAAAATAGATACGATTGCACCCCTGCACGGTCAGACGCTATGCTGCGATAAGCTTGTACACGCAATAGATTTATACACCAAATGGGCAGGTTATCAACCTGAAACGGAGGGTGTGTTGGTTGCCTATTCTTCGGTTTACGGTCACACCAAGGTTGCGGCAGAACTTCTTTATAACGAGCTGACGGCAAGGGGTGTAGAAGCTAAAGTTGTCGACCTTGCAAGAGACGATTGGTCAGAGTGTGTTGCACAGGCGTTTAAATATTCCAAATTGGTTGTGGCAACTACGACGTATAACGCTGCAATTTTTCCTGCCGCAAGGGAGTTTATAGACAGGCTTATAGAGAGAAATTATAAAAACAGGACGGTTGCGTTCATTGAAAACGGCACCTGGGCACCCGTCTGCGCTAAGCTTATGCGCACACAATTTGAGGCTTGCAAGGATATAACGTTTGCGCAAACCACCGTAAAAATTCATTCGGCATTAAGCGATGAGAGCAGGGCAGAGGTTATTGCCCTTGCTCAAGAGCTTTCACAACATTAAAAATTTTTTTAGGAGAGAAAATATATGTCAAAAATCAAACAGCTTTTGCAGGACTTCAAAAAGTTCATAACTCGCGGCAACGTCGTAGATATGGCGGTTGCGGTAATTATCGGCGGTGCTTTCAACGCAATCGTAACCAGTCTTACCAACAACATCATTAAACCCTTAATCAACTGGGTTATTGCTCTAGCGGTAGGCGGTAACAGCTTAGGTCTTATCACTATGCTCAAACCCGTATACAAAGAGGGTGAGACCGTTCCCGATATGACTACGTCAATCTACATAGATTGGGGTACGTTTATTATGAAGATAATAGACTTCCTTCTCATTGCGCTTGTACTGTTTATAATAATCAAGGTATTTATGGGTCTTCAGAATGCAAGGAACGAGTTTAAATCCGAGGAGGCTAAGTCAGACAGAAAGAGGGCTAAAGCCATTATGAAGGAGAAGAAGATTTCCTATACGGATGCAATGGAGCAGGTTAAAGCTGAAAAGGCAGAAGCGGCTGCAGCAGCTGCGGCTGAAGCAGAAGAGGCTGCAAAGAATGCACCCGCACCTGCACCCACCACAGAGGAGCTTTTAACCCAGATAAGGGATTTGCTCGCCGCACAGAACAAGACCGCGGAAGGCGACTCGGCTCAGAGCGAATAATATTAGAATTGACGTACCCGTTGCGCAAAAGCGCAGCGGGCTATGCTTTTTTAAGGCTTTTATGACTACGTTGAAAAATATTGTGCTCAAAAATTAAAAATTTTTAATTTAAACACTTTTCTTTTATCAATATATTGTGTTATAATCAAAATATATTTTCAAATATTGTGTCAAACGGTGATAAACGTCAATCCCGAGCGGAACGCCGTTATCGTAAACCAGACGTTAAACACGGCAATAACGGGCAGTAGTATCATCAGGGTTAAATCTTTAAGCTTGAACTTGGTTATAAACATTGCAACGTAAATGCCGATTGCACCGCCGAGCATTGCGGAAAGCAGTAGTTTTCCGTCTCCTGCGGAGGGTTTTGCTTCGTCAGTCGCAACGTCGTTTTTTATCGATACGAGCAGCATTACGGAATAGACGTTGACTGCAATAAGATAGGTTGCGAAGAGTATATACAACAATATCATACGTAGACAGTATGTATAATTTTAATCGTTTAAATACGGGGGTAGTTATGGCAAAAGTAGCTTTAGTGATGGGTTCCAAATCAGACCTTTCGGTGGTTAAACCTGCGGTTACGGTTTTGAAGAGTTTCGGGGTAGAGACGGAGGTCAGGGTTATTTCCGCACACAGAACACCCGACGAGGCACATGCGTTTGCAAAAGGTGCAAAGGACAACGGTATAGAGGTTATTATTTGTGCTGCAGGTAAAGCTGCACATCTCGGCGGCGTCATTGCCGCATACACGACTTTGCCCGTTATAGGTTTGCCCGTTAAGACGGATATGATGGGTGGGCTTGACAGCCTTCTTTCTATCGTACAGATGCCCTCGGGCATTCCCGTTGCGACGGTGGGCGTAAACGGCGGCGAAAACGCCGGAGTGCTTGCGGCGCAGATTTTGGGAATTAAATACCCTGAAATCGCAGACAAGCTTGCGCAGTACAAGCAGAACATGAAGGACAAAATCAACGCAGACGATTCCGCTGTTCAAGCAGAAGCGGAAAATTTCTAACACGATAAATACCCGCACACCTTGCGGGTTTTTGCATTAAAAAACAATCTTCAAGGAGATAATAAACATATGGAAAAGAAAGAACAGCTTTACGAAGGCAAGGCTAAAAAGGTCTATGCAACCGAAAATCCCGACTACGTTATCGTATCCTACAAGGATGACGCAACCGCATTCAACGGTCAGAAAAAGGGTACTATCGTAGGTAAGGGCGTAATCAACAACAAGATGAGCAACTATATGATGCAGATGCTTGAAAAGAAAGGTATTCCTACCCACTTTGTAGAGCAGTTAAGCGACAGAGAAACCGTCGTTAAGAAGGTTCAGATTGTTCCTTTGGAAGTAATAATCAGAAACGTTGCTGCAGGCAGCTTCTCTAAAAGATACGGAGTTGCTGAAGGCACTAAGCTTGCAGAACCCACCATTGAGTTCTCCTACAAGTGTGATGAACTTAACGACCCTCTTATCAACAATTACCACGTATTTGCTTTGAACCTTGCCACCAAAGAAGAAGTTGCAACCATAACCAATATGGCTTTTGCAATCAACGAGGCAATGAAGGAATTTTTCAAAGAATTGAAGATTGATTTAATCGACTTCAAGCTTGAATTCGGCAGATTCCACGACCAGATTGTCCTTGCAGACGAAATCTCCCCCGACACCTGCCGTTTCTGGGAAGCTGATACCTGGGATACTACCAAGCACGTCAGCCTTGATAAGGACCGTTTCCGTCGTGATTTAGGCGGTGTTGAAGACGCTTATGCTGAAATCTTCAAGAGATTAGGCATTAAATAATCAACAAGTTAAAAGGTTTTGTTAAACTCGTTAAAAGTCTATGAGAGAGCAGTGTATTAAAGTAAAGAGATTTTAAACGATGTATTTAAGAACTGAAAAACTTCCTTTTGACAGTATGCACGAAGAGTGCGGAGTTTTCGGCGTCTACTCGCAGGAAAACAGAAACGTGGCTTATTCCGTCTATTACGGTCTGTACGCATTGCAGCACAGGGGACAGGAGAGTGCAGGTATTGCCGTATCTTTTGCCGATAAGATATCCTACCATAAGGGCATGGGTTTGGTTTCGGAAATTTTCGCGAACGGCAAGCTTGACGAACTGCCTGAAGGCGATATTGCCATAGGTCACGTCCGCTACTCAACAACAGGCGCAAGCCAGCTATTAAATGCACAGCCCGTAGTATTTACGGGTAAATGCGGTAAAATGGCTCTTGCCCATAACGGGAATTTAACTAATACTAAGCAGCTCCGTAAGGAATTGGTTGCGGCAAACGCAGTCTTTCAGACTACGATAGACTCCGAGGTTATGGCTGTTATGATAAACAGCCTTTCGGACGGAGACATTTTAACGGGCGTTAGGCGTGCCTGCCCTAAATTCAAGGGGTCGTACGCGCTTGTGATTATGACTACGGACAAGCTGATTGCCGTCAGGGATCCTTATGGTATCAGACCTTTATGCATAGGTATGGCTATCGACGATTACGTCGTTGCAAGCGAGAGCTGCGCACTCGACGCAGTCAGCGCGACGTACCTTCGCGACGTAAAGCCCGGTGAGATAGTCGTTATCGACAGTACGGGTCTGCACTCGTATATGATGGACGACGTGCCTGAATGCAGTCAGATGTGTATCTTCGAGTACGTCTATTTTGCCCGCCACGATTCGGTAATAGACGGATGCAGCGTCTACGAAGCGAGGAAGGAGGCAGGCAGACTGCTTGCCAAATACTATCCTGCGGACGTGGATATCGTCTCAGGCGTACCCGATTCGGCTAACGTTGCGGCGAGGGGCTATTCCGAGCAGAGCGGCGTTCCCTTCGTGGAAGCCCTTGCCAAAAACAGGTACGTTGGCAGAACGTTCATTCAACCCGACCAGAGGCAGAGGGAGAACAGCTTAAACGTAAAGATGAACGCCTTGCGTGCCAACGTCAACGGAAAGAGGCTGCTCATTATCGATGACTCAATCGTACGTGGCACGACGATGAGAAAGATTGTTAAAATGCTTAGAGATGCAGGTGCGTCAGAGGTACATATAAGGATATGTTCGCCAATGGTTAAGCACCCTTGCCACTTAGGTATCGATATACAGACCTATTCACAGCTAATTGCCGCATACAGAAATGAAGAGTCGGTATGCGAAAAGATTGGGGCGGACAGCGTAAAATATTTGTCGGTTGAACACTTGCTTGAAACGTGTAAATCGGCAAACGTAGGCTTTTGCCTCGGTTGCTTTACGGGTGAATATCCCTATTCCCCCGAGGGTGACGAAACAGATAAATTAAAATTCGATTAAAACGTTAGGAGAAAATAATGGCTATTTCTTACAAGGACAGCGGCGTTGACGTAGAGCGCGGCTATGAGGCGGTTAAACTTATGCGTAAACACGTTCAGTCAACCTATACTGAAGGCGTGTTAGGCGATATAGGCAGTTTCGGCGGTTTTTTCCAGATGCCCAAGGGTATGAAGGACCCCGTTTTGGTAGCAGGTACGGACGGCGTAGGCACTAAGCTTAAGTACGCTTTTATTGCAGATAAGCACGATACAATAGGTATCGATGCCGTCGCAATGTGCGTAAACGACATAGTTTGCCAGGGTGCAAAGCCCCTGTTCTTCTTAGACTATTTCGCAACGGGCAAGCTCTCCCCCGAAACTGTCGCAACAGTTGTATCGGGCGTTGCAGAGGGCTGCCGTCAGAGCGGTGCGGCTTTAATCGGTGGTGAAACGGCAGAGATGCCCGGCTTTTATTCCGAAGGCGAATACGATATCGCAGGCTTCTCGGTCGGCGTAGTAGATAGGAAGAAGGTCATCAACGG
Organism: Candidatus Coproplasma sp.; assembly: GCA_051884175.1. GTDB lineage: Bacteria > Bacillota > Clostridia > Christensenellales > Borkfalkiaceae > Coproplasma. The sequence continues at coordinate 31,400 of JBJEVD010000011.1, read as the reverse complement.
CAGCAAGATTAAGTCTGGAGATATTCTTATTGGTATCAAGTCCAGCGGTATTCACTCCAACGGCTATTCCTTGGTGAGAAAGCTCTGGGGCGAGAACAAGGAAGAACTTGAAAAATACGACGAAAGGCTTGGTTGTAGAATAATTGACGCACTCTTAACCCCAACAAAGATTTACGTCAACTCTATCCTTGCACTCATTGAAAAGGTTAAGGTAAAGGGCATTGCTCACATCACGGGCGGCGGCTTTATCGAAAATATTCCCAGAATTTTCCCCGAAGGTATCGGATGCAGAATTGACACCAAGTCCTACGAAGTACCCGCTCTCTTCAAGATTATGCAGGAGAAGGCAAAGCTTTCAAAGCAGCAGATTTACAACACCTTTAATATGGGTATCGGTATGGTAGTCTGCGTTGCTAAAAAGGACGTGGATGCAACCATTGCTCAGCTTGAAAGCACGGGCGAGAGCTGCGTAGTTATCGGCAAGACTTGTAAGGGCAGCGGAGTTAAGCTTGTATGAAGCCCCGCATAGCGGTATTTGCCAGCGGCGGCGGCACTGATTTTCAGTCTATAATCGACGCAAACGAGCTTGAAAATTTTTGCGAAATTTCCTACCTTATCGCCTCGAAAGAGGGGATAGGTGCAATCGACAGGGCTAAAAAGCACGGCATAAAGACGGCAGTTTTTGCAAAAAAAGACTACCCCGATTTAGAGGAGCTTTACGCAAAGCTCACCTATCTTTTAAGAATGAACAGGGTGCAGTACGTCGTTTTGGCAGGTTGGCTTAAAATCATACCCGAAAGCTTTATCAAATCTTTCGAAGACAAAATAATAAACATTCACCCCTCGCTCATTCCTGCCTTTTGCGGTGCAGGAATGTACGGGTTAAACGTGCATAAAGCCGTTTTGGAATACGGCGCAAAGGTATCGGGTTGTACGGTTCATTTCGTCAACGAAATACCCGACGGCGGTGCGGTCATTGCACAGACTGCGGTTGCGGTTGAAGAGGGTGACAACCCCGAAGAACTTCAGTCAAGAATTTTAGTGCAAGAGCATAAGCTTTTGCCCTATTGCGTTAAAAAGCTATGCGAAGGTAAGATAGTCAAAAACGGTAGAAAAGTAACCGTTTTAGATTGATTTTTACATTAATTTATCGAAAAAACTAAGGAGTTATAATCTATGGAAATGAAGAAGAGAGCTTTGGTATCCGTTTCGGATAAGGCAGGCGTGGTTGATTTTTGTAAGGAATTGGTCGCTTGCGGATTTGAAATTATCTCTACAGGCGGTACGGCAAAGGCGTTGACAGACGCAGGTTTAAAGGTTATCGGTATCTCCGAAATTACAGGTTTCCCCGAGTGCCTTGACGGCAGGGTTAAGACCCTTCACCCCAACGTACACGCTGGTCTTTTGGCTATGCGTTCCAATCCCGAGCATATGGCTCAGCTTGAAAAGCTCAATATCAACACCATAGATATCGTCTGCGTAAACCTTTATCCCTTTAAGGCAACGCTTGCAAAGGGTGCAGATTTTGCGGAATGTATCGAAAATATAGATATAGGCGGTCCCACTATGATAAGGGCTGCCGCTAAAAACTACCAGGACGTTGCCGTTATCGTCGACCCTAAGGACTATGCCAAGGTAATCGACGAATTGAAAAACGGCGGCGTTACGCTGGAAACTAAAAAGTATTTACAGTACAAGGTATTTGCACATACTGCTGTTTACGACAGCCTTATTTCCAACTACCTCGCTTCCCAGCTCGGAATTGAATATCCCGACAGCATAACCTTTGCCTATGAAAAGGCGCAGGATTTGCGCTATGGCGAAAACCCTCAGCAGACCGCAGTATTCTACAAGGAAGAATTTGAAAGAAAGGGAAGCTTAACTTCAGCTAAACAGCTGTGGGGTAAGGAGCTTTCCTACAACAATATTAACGACGCAAACGGCGCGTTGGAGCTTTTGAAGGAATTCGGCTCTACCCCTGCGGTAGTTGCCTGCAAGCACGCTAACCCCTGCGGAGTAGGTACGGGCAAGGATATATACGAGGCATATATGAGGGCATACACCTCCGACCCCGTATCGGTATACGGCGGAATTTTGGCAATCAACGGCGAGGTAGACGAGGCAACAGCAAACGAGATTAACAAGATTTTCATTGAAATCGTTATGGCTCCTTCATATTCACCCAAGGCTCTTGAAATACTTGAGCAGAAGAAGAATATCCGTCTTTTGCAGATTGAGAATATCTCTGCAAGAAGAGAAGCAACCGCAAAGGATATGAAGAAGGTCTATGGCGGTCTTTTGGTTCAGGGCTATGACGAAACTCTGTTAAAGGGTGAAGATATGAATTTATTCACCACTAAGGCAGAGGTAGAAGATATTACCACTCCTTCAGGCGGTAAGCGCAAGTCTTACGGCACTGGCGTTGTAACCGACCGTATGCCCACCCAAGAAGAAATTTCCGCCATGATGTTTGCATGGAAGGTGGTTAAACATACCAAGTCCAACGCAATCGTTATCGGCAAAGAGGGCAGAACGACGGGTATCGGTATGGGTCAGACCAACCGTATCTGGGCTGCGCAACAGGCAATCGCACACGCAGGCGAAGAGGCTAAGGGTTCTGTTATGGCTTCCGACGCCTTCTTCCCCTTCCCCGATTGCGTAGAGGAGTGTGTAAAAGCAGGAATTACCGCTATCGTCAATCCCGGCGGTTCCATCCGTGACGAATTGTCGGTAGAGGCGTGCAATAAGGCAGGTATCGCAATGGTATTTGTCGGCGACAGACACTTTAAACATTAATATAAATATAAACTCTATTCAAAGGAAGAATATATGAACGTACTCGTTATAGGCAACGGCGGAAGGGAACACGCAATACTTCTCGCCCTTAAAAAGAGCAGGAGGGTTGAAAAGCTCTATTGCATGAAGGGCAACGCAGGCACGGCAGAAATAGCTGAAAACGTCAACGTTGACTTTATGAATATTGAGGCGGTTAAGGAGTTTGCTCTTGCAAACCCTCAGATTGACTACTACGTAGTCACCCCCGACGATCCCCTTTCAATCGGTCTTGTCGACGCGCTTGAAAGTATTGGCAAGCGTTGTTTCGGACCCAACAAGGCAGCCGCTCAGATTGAGGCGAGCAAGGCTTTTGCAAAGGAGCTTATGCACAAATACGGCATACCTACCGCAAAGAGCGCGACCTTCGATAACTACGGCGACGCCCTCGACTATATAAGAAAGGAAGGAGCACCCATAGTATTAAAGGCTGACGGGCTTGCTTTAGGTAAAGGCGTTCTCATTTGTGAAACTTTAAAACAGGCGGAAGAGGGCTTAAAGGAGATAATGCTCGATAAAGCCTTCGGCTCTGCCGGCAATAAGATTGTCATTGAAGAGTGTATGCAGGGGCTTAAATATACCCCCGGCGAAGAGGTATCCGTCCTCGCCTTTACCGACGGTAAGACCATAGTTCCTATGATTACCTCCTGCGACCACAAAAGGGCGTGCGACGGCGACAAGGGTCTAAATACCGGCGGTATGGGTACGTTCTCACCCTGCCCGTTCTGGACTAAGGAGCTTGAAAAAGAGGTTTACGAGAGCATAATGCTTCCCACAATGAAGGCAATGAATGCAGAGGGTAAAACCTTTAAAGGTTGCCTTTACTTCGGGCTTATGCGTACAAATAAGGGTATGAAAGTCGTTGAGTACAATTCCCGTTTCGGCGACCCCGAAACGCAGGTCGTGCTGCCTATGCTTAAGACCGACCTTTTGGATTTATTCGAGGCGGTAACCGATGGCAGACTTGCAGATATCAATATCGAGTGGGATGACGGTGCTTGCGTATGCGTAGTATTGGCTTCCGGCGGTTACCCCGTTCATTATCAAAAGGGTAAGGAAATTACCATTGGTGACGTGGGTGAATGTACCATAGTTCACGCCGGCACCGCAATTAAAGACGGAAAGTTAGTTACTAACGGCGGAAGAGTACTGAACGTCGTTGCAAAGGGTAAGGACGTGGACGACGCCAGAAGAAAGGCTTATGAGGCGGTTAAAAATATAAGCTGGGAAGGTATGGCTTTCCGTACCGATATCGGCGTAAAATACCGTGAGGGTTAATTTAAAAGGGATTTTTTAGAGATGATTTACAGAATTTTCGTTGAAAAAAAGGTTAATTTACAGGCGAAAAAGGTTGCCGAGGACATCCATAATCTTTTAAAGATTGACGTCGAGGATGTAAGGCAGCTTATAAGATACGACGTTGAGGGCATCACTGAAGAGGAGTTTGCCGAAGCCGTTCCCTGTGTATTTTCGGAGCCTCCCGTAGATAATATCTACCTTGAAAACGTTGACTTCGGCGAGGGCTATGCGGTATTTGCGATAGCTTACCTTACGGGTCAGTACGACCAGCGTGCAGACAGTGCCGCTCAATGCGTACAGCTATTAACTCAAAAGGAGCGTCCTTTAATCAAGTGCGCCAACGTTTACGCCGTTAAGGGTGCGAACGAGGAGCAGCTTGCAAGGATTAAAAAGCATTTAATCAACCCCGTAGAGAGCGAGGAAGTAGGTCTTGAAAAACCCGAGTCCTTAGCTCACGTTGCAATAGAGGCTGAAGACGTAAAGGAAGTCGAAGGCTTTATTGAAATGTCCGACGAGGAGATTGCCGCTTACCACGCAAAGATGGGGCTTGCAATGTCGGTTGCAGATCTGCAGTTTGTCCGTGACTATTTCATAAAGGAAAACCGTAACCCTACCGAAACGGAAATCAGGGTAATTGATACCTATTGGTCGGACCACTGCCGTCATACTACGTTTGCGACAGAGCTTAAAAATATATCCGTTCACAGTGATAACCCTCATATCAATAAGGCACTTAAAACGTACAGGTCGTTGTTTGCCGAAATGTATGCAACCCGTCCCGACAAATATCCCTGCCTTATGGATATCGCAACGATTGCGGTTAAAAAGCTTAAAAAAGAGGGGCTTTTAAACAATCTTGACGAATCGGACGAGATTAACGCATGCTCAATAAAGATAGATGCGGTAATAGACGGCGAACCCCAGACATATACCGTAATGTTCAAGAACGAAACGCACAACCACCCCACCGAAATCGAACCTTTCGGCGGTGCGGCAACCTGTTTAGGCGGTGCAATCCGAGACCCTTTATCGGGCAGAACCTACGTTTTGCAGTCTATGCGTGTTACGGGCTGTGCAGACCCTACCGAGCCTTTGGAAAATACCTTGCCCGGTAAACTTCCTCAGCGTGTTATAACCAAGACTGCCGCTCACGGTTTCTCTTCCTACGGCAACCAGATAGGTCTTGCAACAGGTCAGGTAGAGGAAGTGTATCACGATGGTTACAAGGCAAAGAGGCTTGAAACGGGCTTCGTTGTCGGTGGTGCACGTTCGGATATGATTTACCGTTCCAAGCCTGAAAAGGGTGATATAATCATTCTCTTGGGTGGAGAAACGGGCAGAGACGGCTGCGGCGGTGCAACAGGCTCCTCCAAGGCGCACGATAAAAAGTCCGTGCAAACTTGCGGTGCTGAAGTTCAGAAGGGTAACGCCCTTACCGAAAGAAAGCTGCAAAGGTTATTCTTAAATCCCGAAGCTACCCGCATGATTAAAAAGTGTAACGACTTCGGCGCAGGCGGTGTTTCCGTTGCTATCGGCGAGCTTGCAGACGGTCTTGTGATAGAACTCGACAAGGTTCCTAAGAAATATCAAGGTCTTTCGGGTACCGAACTTGCCATCTCCGAATCTCAGGAGCGTATGGCGGTGGTAGTACCCTGCGAAGCGGTAGACAGATTTATTGAACTTGCCGCAGAGGAAAACCTCTCGGCAACGCCGGTTGCAACCGTAACCGACGACAGAAGAATGAAGATGTATCACCGCGGTAAGGCAATCGTGGATATCTCCCGTGATTTCCTCGATACCAACGGTGTTAAGCAGGTTACAAATGCAGAGATTTGCGACAACGTTACCGACTTCTTTAACAAGAAAGAGGTATTCGATTTCAGACGGACTGTAGACGATACTCTTGCACAGCTCAACGTCTGCTCCAAGAAGGGACTTGCAGAGATGTTCGACTCGACCATTGGCGCAAAGTCGGTATATATGCCCTTCGGCGGTAAGAATCAGCTGACCCCCGTAATTGCCATGGCGGCTAAAATCATGGGCGGTGAGACGGACGACTGTACCGTTTCGGCTTACGGCTTTAACCCCGAACTCTCTTCGTCCTCGCCGTTTACGGGTGCAATTTACGCAATCGTTTGCTCGGTATCCAAGGTTGTTGCCGCAGGTGCCGATTATAAGGACGTAAGGCTTTCTCTTCAGGAATTTTTTATGAGATTGAGGGACGATAAAAAGCGTTGGGGCGTTCCCCTTGCAGCACTGTTAGGTGCGTTGTACACCCAGCTCAACTTAGGTTTAGGCGCGATCGGCGGTAAGGACTCTATGAGCGGTACGTTTGAAGATATCGACGTGCCTCCTACGCTTATTTCCTTTGCATTAGCACCCGCAAAGGCTTCCGCGCTTATCACGAACGTTATCAAAAGCAAGGGACAAAAACTCTACCTTCTTCCTATAATGAAGGACAATTGCAACGTTCCCGATTTTAATTATCTTAAAAAGCTCTACACGGCTATTCACTCCAACGTTAAGAGAGGAAACATCAAGTTTGCAACCGTAGTGGAGAAGGGCGGTGCCGTACCTGCAGTTATAAAGAGCTGTTTAGGTAACGGCTTAGGCTTTGACTTTTTCGGTAATGAAAGCTACCTGTTTGCGGAGCGTTACGGCGATATTATCGTATCTGCTGACGATATCAACTTGCTCGGCAACGATATCGTTAAGGTATTTATAGGTACTACTTCCGACGGCGACTTTACTTACGGCGCAGAGAGTGTTCCTTTTAAAGAGGCAGAAAACTCTTACACAGGCAGGCTTGCACCCGTATTCCCTACAACGGCAGAGGCAGAGGGCGATTTACCCGACTGCGATTACGTCGGCGGAAAGAAGTACGAAAATATTGCAACCAAGATTGCTAAACCCAGAGTATTTATTCCCGCCTTCCCCGGTACTAACTGCGAGTTGGATACGGCAAGGGCATTCCGCCTTGCGGGCGCAGAACCTGAAATTTTGGTAATAAAGAACCGTTCAGCTGCCGACATAGAGGAGAGTGTTCAAGCGATTATAAGAGCGATAGACAGAGCAAACATTATTGCATTCCCCGGCGGCTTCTCGGGCGGCGACGAACCCGACGGTTCGGGTAAGTTTATAGCTACAACCTTTAAAAATCCTGCAATTGCAGAGAGGATTATGGAGCTTTTAAACAACCGTGACGGACTCGCTCTCGGTATCTGTAACGGCTTCCAGGCTCTCATTAAGCTCGGTTTGGTACCTTACGGCAAGGTTAGTCCTTTAACCGAAAATTCACCTACTTTGACCTATAACAATATAACCCGTCACGTGTCCACTATGGTTAACGTAAGGGTTGCAAGCAACTTAAGCCCTTGGCTTTCGGGTTGCAAAGTAGGTGACGTCTATGCGGTACCCGTTTCTCACGGCGAAGGCAAGATAGTCGCCCCCCATGAAGAGCTTGAAAAAATGCTTGCAAACGGGCAGATTGCAACACAGTACGTTGACTTAAGCGGTAAGCCCACCATGGAAAGCCCCTACAATCCCAACGGAAGTATGTGGGCAATCGAGGGTATAACCTCCCCTGACGGCAGGGTATACGGCAAGATGGGTCATACCGAAAGGGCGGTAGGCGAAAACCTCTACAAAAACTACGAAGGCAACTTCGATATGAAGCTGTTCGAGAGCGGTGTAAAGTATTTCAAGTAATTGCCCTTTTAAAAGAAAAATTAAAAAATTTACAAATGAGGGGTGCTAAGTATAATTCGCACCCCTTAAAATTACTTTTTTTAACCTAAGATAACTATATTTTCAAATCAAAATCTTTACAAACACAATATTTTGTGTTATAATATTTAAAATATATTTACTTGTAAATTAGTAAAAATACAGCAAATGAGGTCAGTTTATGAAATGCATTTACTGCGGATGTGAGGATAGCAAGGTTATTGACAGCCGTTCAGCCGACGAGGGCAGGACGATAAGAAGAAGGAGAGAGTGTATTAACTGCGGTAAGCGTTTTACCACTTACGAAACGATTGAAGATACGCCCGTACTCGTCGTCAAGGCAAGCGGAAACAGGCAGTCCTACGACCCGTTGAAGATTAAAAACGGTATTATTAAATCTTGCGAAAAACGCCCGGTTTCAATGGAAAAGATAGACAAGCTCGTTGATGATATAACCAAGCAGGTCTATAACTCCATGGAACAGGAAATAACCTCCAAGCAAATAGGAGAAATGGTTATGGAGGGGTTAAAGGATCTGGACGAGGTTGCGTACGTACGTTACGCAAGCGTGTACCGTTCATTTACCGATATCGACAGCTTTATGGCAGAGCTGCAGAAAATGATGGCTAACAGAAAATAATTTTTTTAAAAGGCAGTGATAAACTGCCTTAAATTTTGATATGAAGAAAAGAGAAAGCAGTAAAATAAAAATAGGCAATATCTATCTCGGTGGCGGCGAAAGCGTTAAAATTCAGTCAATGTGTACGACTAAGACGTCTGACGCTCAAGCTACCCTTTCACAGATCGACAGCCTTTACAAGGCAGGTTGTGAAATTATAAGGGTATCTGTTCTGGACGAAGAGGACGCCTTGGCTATCAGAGAAATTAAAAAAGCCTGCCCCATTCCATTGGTTGCCGATATACATTTTTCGCACAAGCTTGCAACTTTGGCAATTGAAAGCGGTTGCGACAAGGTGAGGATTAACCCCGGTAATATCGGCGGAGAAAGGGAAATAAATATTGTAGCAGACTGCATAAGAGCCCATAAAATCCCCGTAAGAGTAGGTGCCAATACGGGCAGTATCGAAAAGACCTATCTTAAAAAATACGGCAGAAGCGCGAAGGCTTTGGTGGAGAGTGCGTTATATAACGCAAGAATTCTCGAAAAGAGGGGGATAAACGATATCGTTATTTCGGTTAAGGCGTCTGACGTGCCGTTGACCTACGAGGCGTACAATTTGCTTGCGGGCAAGTGTAAGTACCCCCTACATATCGGCGTGACGGAGGCAGGTACGGAATCTATGGCACTCGCCAAATCCTATTCTGCTTTGGGAGCATTGCTCTTAAACGGAGTAGGTGATACCTTAAGAATATCCATTACCGGTGACCCCGTAAGGGAAGTGTATGCAGCTAAAAACCTTCTAAGGGCTATAGGGCTTGATAAAAACTACGTTGACGTTGTATCCTGTCCGACGTGCGGCAGGTGCATGTGGAACTCAATTGCCTTGGCTGAAAAGGTTGGTCAAAGGGTTTCGAACGTAAAAAAGCCGCTAAAAGTTGCCGTTATGGGTTGTGTGGTTAACGGTCCGGGTGAGGCAAAGGACTGCGATATAGGTATTGCAGGTTCTGCCCAATACTGCGTAATTTTCAAAAAAGGCGAAATAATTAAAAGGGTCGAGGCACAAAATGCCGAGAGCGAATTTTTCAAGGTGCTGGACGAATTGATAAATGACTGAAAAAATAGTTACCGAACTGAGAACAATTGAATGCCTGAAAAGGGTTATTATATCCACCGTCAGCTTGATTAAGGCGCAAAATACGGTTGAAGTTTCGCTTATAACCGACAGAGCATATACAGACAACGACGTTATTTTGGCAAAGAAGATTATTCGCAAATACGTACCCGAATACTTTAACTGCAGTGTTAAGGTGACAAAGCTTACTCCCGACGAGGATATGGTTGCGAAAAAGATTTTTGCAATCATAAACGAGGATAACAGACAGCTTGCTGCATTGATAACCCCCGACGATATAAAAGTAGAAAAGACTGAAACAGGTTTTTTCTTTACGATTACGGTTATACACACTTCGTCCTATATGTCAGACGTGGCAGAAAGCGTCAGCGCAAGGCTCAAAAAATGCTTCTGCGGTGAGTTTGATGGCAGGTGCAGGGAGTCAGCGGATAAAATCGAGGATATCGTAGTAGAGGAAAAGCATACCAACGTAGAATACGAAATTCCCGTTCGTACCTTTGAGATTGCCGATTTTACGCCTATTGAGGGCACGTCAACGCCTACTACGGCTGTTTATCTTGCCGACCTCAACTTCGTTGCGGATAAGGTTGCAGTCTGCGGTGAAATAATCGCCGTCAGGGAGAGGGCGATAACCAACGCCAACGGTAAAGAGAGAATAATGTTCAGCTTTACCATAAACGATATGACGGCGTCGATGAGGATTGCCTATTTTGCAAGGCAGAAGAGTATTGAAAAAATCAGAGGGTTAAAGGTGGGAGACAGCATAGTTTTAACGTGTAAAACGGAGCTGTATAACGGTGAAATACGTCCTACCGCAATGACCGTAGATTTGGGCAGAGTGCCTAACGGCTTCGTGCCGGAAAAAAGGCAGTCAAAGCCCGTGCCCAAGTACTATGAAACGGTGTTCCCCGAACCCTTTATTGATTTTACGCAGAACGACTTTTTCACCGATACGAGTCTGCCCGAGTGCTTGACGCAAAACAGTTTCGTGGTTTTCGATTTGGAAACGACGGGTTTAAACAGTTCGCCGTCGGGTGGAAATATGGACAGGATTATTGAAATCGGTGCATTTAAGATAATAAACGGCGAGATTAAGGAGAGCTTTTCAACCTTCGTTAATCCTGAAAGGAAACTCTCCCAAGAGATAATTACGCTAACGGGAATAGATCAGGAAATGGTTGCGGACGCGCCTACCTATCATCAGGTCATGCCCGACTTTTTTAAGTTTATAGACGGGTGCTATTTGGTAGGACATAATGCCGCAAACTTCGACTTCAAGTTTATCGACTATTATTGCTCGGTCTGCGGTTACGTTCCCGAGAGAAAAATATTCGATACCATACCCCTTTCGCAGCAGCTTTTAAGGTTGTCTAACTATAAGCTCAACACCGTTGCGGACTATTTTGGTATTACTTTTAATCACCACAGAGCTATAGACGACGCTTTGACTACGGCAAAAATATTCATAGAGCTGATAAAATTAAAAAAATCTTTGCCAAACCTATGTTAAAACTTGCCAAATGAAATAAGGCGTGTTATAATTATAACAAGCTTAATACTTATTTCATAAGATTGAGTGCCTTGACGAAAGGCACTCAATCGTTGTAATAAAGGAAATTTATGAAATTTAAACCTTTGGACGAAGTGTCCGCATTGCTTGAAAAAATAGCTCAGCCTTTGGGTATAGAGGTCGTGGAAGTAGCTTTGAACGACAAGCAGGCAAGCTTAACCGTGTATATAGAAACCGAGCAGGGCGTTGACCTTGATACTTGTGAAAAGTATCATAACGCCATATCCGATCCGCTTGACGAGCTTGACCCCAGCTTTGGAGAGGCTTATACTTTAAACGTGTCCAGCCCCGGTCTTGATAGACCTTTTAAAACCCCCAGAGATTTTGAAAGGAATTTAGGCAAAGAGGTGGAGATAAAGCTGTATGCCCCTATAAAGGGTAAGAAGTTTGTCGAGGGCGTTCTGGACGAATTCGATGAAAATGCAGTGACTGTAACTACCGCAAAAGAAACTTTGAAAATACAACGTAATAAGATTGCAAAGATTAATAAGGCAATCAAGTTTGAAGATTAACCGAAGCTTATTATCAATAGCTCGGTACAGGCATTTATAGATTAAATCAGGAGAAAAATAAAATGGTAAACAAGGATTTTTTCGCAGCTTTAGCAGATCTTGAAAAGGAGAAGGGTATTCCTCAGGAAATATTTTTAGAAGCTCTTCGCAACGCTCTGGTTTCTGCTTGCAAAAAGCAGGCGCAAGGCGCAGTGGGTGAGGTAGAGGTAAAGCTCAACCCCGAAAAAGGTTCTATCGAGTATTATACCGTTAAGACCGTAGTCGAAGAGGTTACGGATAAGGATTCCGAAATAACCTTGGAAGAGGCTCGCGAACTTAAAAAGACGGTAAAGGTAGGCGATAAGCTCACTGAAAAATTCGTACCCAAAGATTTTTCGCGTATTGCAGCGCAGACTGCAAAGCAGGTTATCTTGCAGAAGCTTCGCGAGACCGAGCGCGACGCCGCAATGAGTGAATTCTCCGATAAGGAAGGCGAGCTGGTTGTCGGTACCATAAGAAAGATTGACCTTAAAAACGTATACGTTGAACTCGGAAAGGGTCAGGTTGAAGGCTTGATGCTTCCCTCCGATCAGGTTCCCGGTGAAAAGTACAACGTTAACGATAAGATTAAGGTTTTCGTAAAGAAGGTTAAGAGCGGATTTAAGGGTGCGCAGGTGCTTGTAAGCCGTTCCTCCGCAGGGCTTGTACGCAAGCTCTTTGAAGAGGAAGTTCCCGAAATTAAGCAGGGGACCGTACAGATTAAGGAAGTTTCCAGAGAGGCAGGTGCAAGAACCAAAATCGCTATTTACTCCGAAGATCCCAGGGTTGACGCAATCGGTGCTTGCGTAGGTAACAAGGGTGCAAGGGTCAATGCGGTTGTTGAAGAACTCAACGGTGAAAAAATCGATATCATTCCCTGGAGCGATAACCCCTTGGAATTCATTGCAAAGGCTCTTTCCCCTGCAAAGGTTATATCCGTAACCCAGCTTGAGGGTGAGAATACGGCTATGGCGGTAGTACCCGACGATAAACTCTCCCTTGCAATCGGCAGAGACGGTCAGAATGCACGTCTTGCCGTAAGACTAACGGGCTGGAAGATAGACGTAAAGAGTGAATCAGCCGCAGCTAAACTCGGTTTCGGCGTCGCAGAAGAAGAGAGCGGTGAACAAGAATAATAAGGGTGAGTAAGAATAATAAAATATTATGCCTAAGGTAAAAAAGATTCCTTTAAGGCAGTGTATAGCCTGCCGTCAGCTTAAGGAAAAAAAGGAGATGCTCCGTATCGTCAAGGATGCGGAAGGCAAGGTGTTTTTAGATTTTTCCTCCAAGGCGTCGGGTAGGGGAGCGTATATCTGCGATAACCCTGACTGCATTAAAAAATTAAAAAAATCACGTCTTTTGGATAAGACTTTCGCTTGCAGAGTAGACGAGGGCGTCTATGCGGCAATCGAGGAGGAATACTTTGGACGGAAAAGTTGAAACATATATTGGATTTTGCCTGAGGGCGAGAAAAATTGCCTTGGGCAGCGGTTCGGTAGACCTGTTAAAAAAGGGAGTATATCTCGTTTTGGTCTGCTCTTCCGCATCGGAAAATACGTTTAAACTTGCAATAAAGTTTAAAAACAGGTTCAATTGTCCGCTTATTGTCTGCAAATCGGGGCTTGAAAATGCTGTTCATCGGGAAGGCTGTAAGGTTGCTGCAATAAAGGACGCTCAGCTTGCAAAAGCTATATGCGATAACGTTGGTGAAGATTACGAATTGTTTACGGAGAGGTCATAAATAATGGCAAAGAACTATGAGAACATTGTAAATATATCGAAGGTGCTGTCTGACGGTACGGCTAACGACCTTATTAAAAAGGTTGCGTCTGCTGAAAAAACGGTTAGCGATATTTTAAAACGCTTGACCGAGCTTGACAATGCCCGCATAGCAAAGCGCGCCGAGGAAGAGAGAATTGCAAAAGAGGAGACTGCGCAAGAAGTACAGCCTGAAGAGGTTGCAGCTCCCGTTGAGGAAGTCTCTGCAGAGGTTAAAACGCCTACGGTCGCAGAGGTTAATCCGGTAGAGGAGGAGCCTAAAAAGAGCGAAGAAAAGGTTGAAAAGGTTGATAAGACCGAAAAGCCTGTAAAGACTGAAAATACCGATAAAAAGGCAGAGAAGACTGAAGAAAAGAAGGCAGAGGTTAAGGTTGCCCTCCCTGCAGAGCCAGCAAAACCTGCAAAGCCTGCAAGACCTTCGTTTATAGTCGCTAAGGCTTCCCAGCAGCCTGCGCCGGCACCTAAAACCTACGTTAACAGGGATAACGGTGCAAGGCAGGACAGACCCAAGAATTCTTCGTACGGTCAAAAACCTGCGGGGAGCGGTGCAAACAAGCCTGCACAGCAGCCAAAATACGTTGCACCTGCGGCTCCTCAGCCTGCTAAACCTGCAGGAAAGGCGTTCGGTCCCGATAAGAAAAAGCAGTCCTATGAAAAGACATACGTCGAGAAGGACAGACACGCAATTTCCAAGAGGGCTCTTGCAAAGCAGCAGGGCGTTTCAGTCGACGACTTCGACGAGGACAAGAGCGGTTACAGGAAATTAAGGGTTAAGAAGGCTAAGGGGGCACAGTCTGCACAGACCGTAAAAATCGACCACGCAGTGGTAACCACAAACGACATTCCCTTAAAGGTTCTCTCTGAAAAAATCGGCGTAACCGCCGTTGAAATAACCAAGATGCTCTTTAAAGAGGGAATTATGAAGACGGTTAACGAGTCTATCGATTTCGATACCGCAGCAATTCTTGCGGCAGGTATCGGCGTAGAGCTTGAGTATAAACCCGAGAAGACTGCAGAGGAAATACTCTCCGAAAAGCAGGAGGATACGGTTGAAGAGATTGAAAGCCTCGTTCCCCGTGCTCCCGTCGTTACGGTTATGGGTCACGTTGACCACGGTAAGACTTCGCTACTCGACTATATCAGAAAGTCCAGCGTAACCAGCGGAGAAGCCGGAGGAATTACTCAGCATATAGGTGCGTATTCGGTAAGCGTAAAGGGCAAGAGTATTACGTTTATCGATACCCCCGGTCATGAAGCTTTCACGGCGATGAGGGCAAGGGGAGCAATGGTTACCGATATAGTAATATTAGTCGTAGCGGCAGACGACGGCATAATGCCCCAGACGGTTGAAGCTATCAACCATGCAAAGGCTGCAGGCGTATCTATCGTCGTTGCTATAAATAAAATGGATAAAGTTGGCGCAAATCCCGACAAAATCAAACAGGATTTGACCGCTTACGAGCTTATCCCCGAAGAGTGGGGCGGCAATACGCAGGTTTGTGAAATCTCTTGCAAGACGGGAATGGGCATAGACAGCTTGCTCGAAACCGTGCTTTTAGTTGCAGAGATGAAAGAACTTCTTGCCAATCCCGAAAGAGAGGCGAGGGGCGTAATAGTAGAAGCCCAGCTCGATAAGGGTAAGGGTCCCGTTGCAACCGTACTCATTCAGAACGGTACGCTTCACACGGGCGACAATATTATATCCGGAACCGTAACGGGACGCGTCCGCGCAATGATAGACGATAAGGGCAGGACGGTTAAGACCGCAGGTCCTTCCGATGCGGTTTACGTTCTCGGCTTCGAGGAAGTGCCCAACGCAGGCGATTCGATTTTCGCCGTCTCGCAGGAGCTTATTAAGTCCGTTCTCGACGAAAGAAAGAGAAAGGAAAGAGAAGATATGATTAGAAGCACCTCTAAGGTTTCGCTGGACGACGTGTTCAGCAAGATTGCAGAGGGAAATATAAAGACCTTGAATTTAATCGTAAAGGGCGACGTTCAAGGTTCGGTAGAGGCTGTTAAACAGTCTGTTGTCAAACTTTCTAACGAAGAAGTACAGGTTAAAGTCATTCACAGCGGCGCAGGTGCAATAACCGAGTCCGACGTTATGCTTGCCGATTCTTCCAACGCAATAATTTTAGGCTTTAACGTCCGTCCCGACGCAAAGGCTAAAGCTACTGCGGAGGCAAGCAAGGTTGACGTAAGAATGTACAGAATTATCTATGATTTGTTAGACGACGTAGAGGCGGCGTTAAACGGTATGCTTACGCCTAAGTATCAAGACGTATACATCGGCAAATGCGAAGTTCGCCAGACGTTTAAAATTACAGGCGTCGGCAATATCGCAGGTTGCTACGTTCTTGACGGTAAAATCGTTCGCGGCGGTAAGCTGAGAATTTACCGCGACGACGTGTTGGTAGTCGAGGGCAACGTTCAGCAGCTTAAGCGTTTCAAGGACGACGTTAAAGAAGTTGCCAAGGGATACGAGTGCGGTTGCGCAATCGAAGGGTTCAACGATATTCGTGTAGGGGATATAATCGAATGCTATTCGGTTGAACAAATAACCGCAAAGAAGTAATTGCTTTCTGGAGTAAAAATGAAAGGTAACAGAGGAGAGAGACTCTCAAGTCAATTCCGTGAAGAAATATACAGAGTAATTTCATACGACTTAAGAAATAAATATCCCGAGCTTAGTGCGATAATAAGCATTACAGAGGCAGACGTTGCGCCCGATTTAAAAACTGCAAAGGTGTACGTAAGTATTTACGACCCCAACGCTGATAAGAAGGCGCAGAGCTTTGAGATTTTGTGTGCAAATGCAGGTCATATTAGGCACTCGTTGGCTCAGGTATTAAGGCTTCGTACCGTACCTGAATTGAAGTTTATACTTGACGACAGTATGGAATACGGCGAGAAGATCGACAAGTTGTTGAAGAATATAGAAAGCGAAGAGAGTAATTCTGATGAAGAATAATACCTTGAGTGAAATAGCGTCAATCATAAAGGGAGCAAACACCATTGCCATTGCCTGCCACGTTCGCCCCGACGGCGACGCGCTCGGCAGCGGATTCGGTCTTTGCAAGGCACTTGCTGACGCAGGTAAGAAGGCGTTTATGCTGCTTGAAGAGGCACCCCCTCAGCGACTGCAAATTCTGCCCTGTATGGACGTTTATTACTCGCAATTGCCGGTATCGCTCAACGACCTTGATTTGTTTATAACGGTAGACAGTGCCGAGCTTAATAGAATAGGCGGTTTTGAGATAAACTATCTGCAATTTAAAGGCAAGACCTTGAATATCGATCATCACGTCTCAAATCAAGGATTTGCAAAATATAATTACGTTTTACCGGAAAGTACGGCAACGTGTGAAATTATGCCCTCAATAATGCAGGCAGCCGGGCTTGAAATAACCAAGGAGGTTGCAGACCTTCTTGCAATGGGATTGCTTACAGACAGCGGTAATTTTTCGCATAAGGACGTAAGTGCCAACACCTACAGGGTTGCAGCACTTCTCAAAGATTTCGGTGCCGATTTATACGAAATCGGATATAAAATGTTTAATTGCCAATCGAAGGCGAGGGCAATGCTGTATAGAAGGGTTTTGAATTCTATGCGTTTTGCGTTAGAGGACAAGCTCGTTTTTATGACCGTAACTTTAAAGGATTTTGAAGAAACGGGTACCGAAAAGAGTCAGACAGAGGGCTTCGTCGATTACCCTTTATCGATTGATGGTGTAGAGGTTTCTGTTGCCGTAATGGAAGTTAAGAGAAATCAGTACAAGGTTTCCCTCCGTTCACGCAGGGTTGACGTAAACGCCGTTGCATCAAGGTTTGGCGGCGGCGGTCACATACTTGCAAGCGGCTGCATGCTCTGTTGTGAGTATGAAGAGGTTATTGACAGAATTACTCACGCAGTATATCAGCAGTTATGAACGGAATAATAAACGTAAATAAATTGCAAGGAGTATCCTCTGCAAGAGAGGTTGCGGTAATCAAGCGTATTACGGGTGTTTCGTGCGGACATATGGGAACGTTGGATCCTATGGCAAGCGGTGTTTTACCCATAGCCGTCGGTAATGCGACAAGGCTTTTCGACTATCTTTTAACCAAGACCAAGACCTACGTTGCAACGTTCCGCTTTGGAGAAGATTTCGATACGCTCGATACTACGGGCACTCTTTTAAGAAGCGGCGAGAGTGTTCCAACTGCTTCGGAAATAGTTAACGTTCTGCCTACGCTTACGGGTGAGATTATGCAATTGCCCCCCAAGTATAGCGCGAAGAACGTAGGCGGAATGCGAGGTTACCAGCTTGCCCGTGCAGGCGTTGAGTTCGAACTTTCTCCTAAAAAGGTTAGGATAGATAGTATAACGCTATTAAATCACCAAGGCAGCGAGTATTCCTTTGAAATCGTGTGCGGCGGAGGAACTTACGTGCGTTCGATAGGCAGGGATATGGCGTCTGCGCTCGGAACGTGTGCGGCAATGAGTTCGCTCGTCCGTACGGCAAGCGGACCGTTCGATATAGAAAATTCCGTAAAGACTGAAGAGCTTAACCGAGAGAACGTCGAAAGGTATTTAATTCCATGCGACAGTATAATTAATTATCCTTCAGTAAACCTTACGCAAATTCAGGCGAAGAGGTTGTTTAACGGTATTGCCGTTAAGTGTGACCAAGTCGACGGAATATATAAAATTTATGCGCCCAACGGCTCTTTTTACGGTTTAAGTGAAATCGTAGACGGAATTATGAAAGTGAGGACTAAGTTATGTTAGAAATAATCGAGTATGGAAAAGACCAATACGAATTTCCTGCACTTATCGTGCTTGGCTGTTTCGACGCCATTCACCTCGGACATAGGGAATTGCTTAAAAAAGCCAAACTTCAAGCTAAGATTAACGGACTTGATCTGGGCGTGATGATGTTTAAAGACGGAAAGAGCGGAAAGCTTTTGTATTCCTTTGAAGAAAGGGTTAAAATGCTTGAAGAGTTTAACGTCAAATTTGTCCTTGCAATCGATTTCAACGATGAATTTAAGAAGATTGCGCCACTTGCATTCCTCAACGATATAGACGAACGTATAAACGTAAAGGCGTATATGAGCGGTAAAGATTTCCGCTTCGGCGCAGGGGCTAAGGGCAAGGCGTCCACCCTTAAAAATTATGCCGAGGATGACGAGAACGGCGTTTGGTATATGAACGTCAAGGACGTCGATTTAAACGGTGAAAAAATAAGTACTACTTTAATAAAATCCTGCCTTGACAGCGGTGACGTGGAAAAGGCAGCTAAGCTGTTGGGTAGGGAATATTCCCTAACCGGTGAGGTTGTAAAGGGTGCAGGAAGAGGCGCGTCAATCGTGGGATATCCTACGGTCAATATATCTAACCCCGACTGGAAATATCCCGTAAAACAAGGCGTTTATAACGTGAGTTGTGAAATTGACGGTACACTCTATAACGGCGTTGCAAACTTCGGTACGTGCCCTACGTTTGAGGACGACAGGGTTGCGCTTGAAGCCTATTTTGAGGGCTATGAAGGCGATTTGTACGGTAGAGTGCTTACGGTTAACTTTATTTCCTATATCAGGGATATCGAAAAGTTTAATTCCGCAGAGGAGCTTAACGCGCAGGTTACGGCTGATATAGCCGGAACTTCTGAGACCGAAGAGGTTGTAACCGAAGTAATTGCCGAAGCGGTTGAAAATAAGGAAGACGTTTGCGAAGAGGCAGTAGCTGAAGAAGCTATTGCAGAGGCTGCCGAAGAGCCTACGGTTGAAGAACCAGTAGTAGAAGTAAGCACTATTGAAGAAACGGAAACGGAAGTTGAAGAAATAACGACTGAAGAAACCGAGGTCTGCACTCCTTGCGAAGAGGAGCAATCCGAAGAAAAGAAAGAGGGTGGGGAGACCGCTAATGATTAAGTTCGGACCGAGCGGAAACAGCTTAAGCTTTTACGAAATGGGCTATAAGCATACTGTTCAAGCTCCCGACTATCTGGATAAATTCGGACTTGATTGCTTTGAATACTCTTTTGGCAGAGGCGTAACACTCTCTGAAGGAAAGGCAATTGAGATAGGGGAGGCTTTTGCTTTAAGCGGTAAAGAGATAAGCGTTCATGCACCTTACTTCATTAACTTTGCAAACCCCGACGACGAAGCTGCCCAAAAGTCCTATAATTACGTATTGCAGAGTGCGAAGTATTTAAAGCTTTTAGGTGGCAACAGGGTTGTGTTTCATCCTGCCGCACAGGGCAAGGCAAGCAGGGAAGAAGCTGTTTCTCGTACTGCGGACAGGCTTAAGGTTCTGCGTGACTATATATATCTGAACGGGTTTGAGGACTTGTATTTCTGCCCCGAAACCATGGGTAAGCTTGCACAGATTGGCACTTTGGAAGAGGTGGTTGAATTCTGCAAAATCGATAAAGTTTTCGTGCCTGCAATCGATTTCGGTCACATAAATGCAAGGGAACAAGGCAGTCTTCGCACCGTTGAAGACTATAAGAGCCGACTTGAATATATGATTGCCGAATTGGGTTACGACAGAGTAAAGAATTTTCACGTTCATTTTTCTAAGATTATGTACGGCGGAAAGGGAGAGATTAAACACCTTACCTTTGACGATACGGTTTACGGTCCTGAATTTGCACCGCTTGCCGTTGCATTAAAGCAACTTAAGTTAGAGCCTTACATAGTAAGCGAATCTGACGGAACTCAAGCGGAAGACGCCCGTACTATGAAAGAAATTTATAATACTGTTGACATATAAAGATATTTTTGGTAAAATATTCGCAAGTAATAGAGATGATTAACAGAACGAAAAAGGTATTTGACGGCGTAAACGCCGACGCATTGGTTGTTGAGCAGGAGGATTTAAGGTTCTATTTAACGGGCTTTGCAAGCTCCTTCGGCATAGTTATCTGCGATAAGCAGTGTGCAAAATTTTACACTGACAGCCGCTATATAGAAGCGGCGCAAAAATCGCTTAACGGCAGCGGAATTATCGTCGAAGAGTATCCGAGGGGGACTTCGCTTTGCGAGCTATTAAGCAGTTATAAAGTTATTGCTATGCCGCTTGACAGGGTTAGCGCGAACGAATACAACACCCTTGTAAATAAAGGCTTTACCGTTGTCGACGGTACGTCGGCTTTCAGCGGTGCAATGGCTATTAAAGACAGTGGCGAAATTGAAAATATCAAGCTCGCTTGCCAGGCTGCCGATAGAGCATTTTTGGAGCTGCTGCCCTTGATTAAAGAGGGTATGACCGAAAACGAAGTTGCGGCACAGCTTGAGTTTTTGATGAGAAAGCACGGCGCAAGCGGAACTAGCTTTGAAACCATTTGCGCTTTCGGTGCGAACGCAAGCGTACCCCATCACGAGACGGGCAAAACGGTTTTAAAGTTCGGCGAACCTATTTTAATTGACTTTGGCTGCAAAATCAACGGGTACTGTTCGGACTGCACCAGAACGTTTTTGTTTGGTGACGACGGCAAGCACGAGGATTTTAAAAAGGCATACGATAAAGTTCTTGCCGCACATATGCTTGTTAAGGAAAAATTTACAGAGGGTATGCTCGGCTGCGAGGGCGATGCAATAGCGCGGGATTACCTAGCAAAATACGACCTTGCGAAATATTTTACTCATTCGCTCGGGCACAGTTTGGGAATTAACATTCACGAGTCGCCCAACCTGTCTCCAAACGATAAAAACGTATTTAAAAACGGTATGGTATTTTCCGACGAGCCGGGCGTATATATCGCAGGGCAGTTAGGAATAAGAATAGAGGACACCGTAACGCTTTCGGGCGGAAAGGTAATAAGTTTAACTAATTCGGACAAAAATTTAATTATTTTATAATATTTTAGCAAATTATTAAGGAGAAAAACATATGGCATCTATTTTAGCAGGCGATATCAGGAAGGGTACGACTTTTGAGTACAACGGCAAGGGTGTTTACACCGTAACCGAGTTCCAGCACGTTAAACCCGGCAAGGGCGCAGCGTTCGTAAGAACGACTTTAAAGAACGTCGTTACAGGTCAAGTTCTTTCCGACATAACCTTTAACCCTACGGCAAAGTTGGAGACCGCGCAGGTTGAAACGAGGAAAATGACCTATTCTTACACAGACGGTGAGTTCTATTATTTTATGGACCCCGATTCCTTCGAGATGACAACTTTAAACCTCGATCAGGTTGAAGATGCATTAAAGTATATCAAGGAGAACGATATGGTTACCATTAAGTTCCTCCACGGTACCGCTTTCTCCGTAGAGCCTGAAAACTTCGTTGAGCTCAAGATTATCGAGTGCGAACCCGGCGTTAAGGGCAACACCGCAACCAACGCACTTAAGAACGCAACCGTAGAAACGGGCGCAACCATTCAGGTACCTATGTTCGTTGAAGAGGGTGAAATTGTAAGAATCGATACCCGTACCGGCGAATATATGTCAAGGGTTGGCAAGTAATCTAAAATATGAAAGCTGTCGTTCAGCGTGTCAAGCAGACTAAACTGTCCGTTGACGGAGAGCTTGTTTCCCAAATCGACGGAGGGTTAACCGTCTTTTTAGGTATTAAATGCGGAGACTGCGAAAGGCAAGCGGAGTGGATTGCTAAAAAGATTGCTTCTTTGCGTATCTTCGAGGACGCTAACGGCAAGATGAATTTATCCGTTAAAGACGTAAAAGGCGAGGTGCTTTTAGTTTCGCAGTTCACCTTATACGGCGATGCGTCCCATGGTAACCGCCCCTCTTTTACAGAGGCGGAGGAGCCGCAGCGCGCCAACGGGCTTTACGAGTACTGTGCCGAACAACTCAGATCTTTGGACGTGCCTGTAAAACAAGGCGTTTTCGGTGCCGATATGAAGATAGAGCAGTACAACGACGGACCGGTAACTATAATATTAGAAGTTTAAAAGGGCAGGTCGATTTAATCGACCTGTTACGCTTATCTATGAAAATTACTTTTTTAGGTACGGCTGCCTCGGAAGGTGTGCCTGCAATGTTTTGTTCCTGCAAGTATTGCCGGGAGATAAGAAGAAGGGGAACTGAGGAATTCAGAACACGAACTCAAGTGCTAATAGATAACGATTTGTCTATTGACTTTCCTCCTGAAGCCTATTCACATTCGCTTAACTTCGGGATAGACCTCTCTGCTCTTAAATACTTATTGGTTACTCATTCGCATATGGACCATTTCTATGCGCATGACTTCATCTTGCGAGGCTATAAGTATGCCAAGTTAGAGGAGGACTTGCTCTCCATATACGGCAATACAGAGGTCGCTCAAGTGTTTAAAGAGTGTACGAGGAGGGAGCTTAAGGCGGAGGTTGAACCTCACGTTAAGGTGCATACCATCAAGTCCTATCAGTGTCTTGAATTTGGAGATTTTCGCGTACTAACTTTGCCTGCTATGCACGGCACGAAGGAAGAGGCTCTTTTGTACTACGTTGAGAGGGGCGGTAAGGGTTATCTGCACTTATATGATACGGGGGATTTGTCCGACGAGGCGATAGGTTTCCTTGCAAAAAATAATGCCGAGGTTGACGCCGTTGCATTCGATTGTACTTTCTTAGACGCTCCGTATGAAAAAGGAAGAAGGCACATGTGTATCGAAGGCGATATGATTTTATCTGACCGACTTGAAAGAGCAGGTGTAATAGATAAAAATACGGTAAAGATTATTACCCACTTTTCGCACAACGCAAATCCCGTTAAGGAAAGGGTTGAAGCAATTGAAAAGCAATACGGGGTTATTGCCGCCTACGACGGATTTAATATAGAAATTTAAAATGAAATTCTTCAGTCATTTGAAAACCGTCTGCCGCCACAGAAGGCAGGTCAGGAAAAATTGTTTCAAGGTAGGACTTATCCGACAGGGGCTTACTCACGATTTGTCAAAGTTTTCGCCGTCGGAGTTTATCCCCGGGGCGAAATACTGGCAGGGTAACCGCAGTCCGCAGGCAAGGGAGAGGGAACTTTTCGGTTATTCCCCTGCCTGGCTTCACCATAAGAGCAGAAACAAACACCATTTTGAGTATTGGACGGACGTTGATAAAAACGGTAAGGTAATTCCCGTAGATATGCCGCCTAAATATTTTGCTGAAATGGTTTGCGACAGGGTTGCGGCAAGTAAGGTCTATAAAGGTAAGGATTACACCGATAAATGTCCGCTCGAGTATTATAACGGAAGAAAGGACAGTGTGTTTATGCACCCGGATACTGCAAACAGATTGGCGTATTACCTCAATTTGCTTGCTCAAAAGGGTGAAAAGGTTATGTTTGCCGAGCTTAAACAATACGTAAAAAACAGTAAATAGAAATGAAAAACGCCTCCCGAAAGGGGGCGTTTCCGTTAAACTTTAATGTTTTATTTGGTTCTTGCGATTTTTGTATTATCGGTTGTACGACTTCTAAGCTCCTTTACCGGGTGCTCGCCGTCCTGGTAACGGTAGTCCTTACCCAGTTTTTTAATAGTCTTTTCAATTACAAGGTGGGAGGGACTTCTTTCCTCGTTGCTCATATACTTCTGGTAATCAAAGTATTGGTGGTCGTCGGGTATTCTCTTTATATCGCGGTAATCGAGGTTGTCGGCGGTGAGAGTAACGGTGCTTCCCAACACTCTTCTTACGTAATCTTTATTCTCTCCGTGTTTTAGCAGCTTGGGGAATTCTCCGCTGCCGCACACCGATTCAAAGGTTTTGTTCTCATATTTTTTAAGCAGTCTTACCGCGGCTTTCAAGTGGGAAACTTCCATTTTGAAGTGTTCCAGCCAAATCTTTTTTATATTTTCTTCGCTTTCGTCCTCGTATGCCGAATAGTAAAGCCAACATTCGCAGTATTCGTGCATAACCCACTGTTCAAGCCAGCTTAAATTGGGGTCCTTTAGGCTTTCGTACTGAGATACGTGTGCCTCTTCAATCATAGCGATTTCTGCGTAGAGCTTTCTTCCCAGGTCGTTTTTATACCACTGAGCTATATTCATATAGTAATTCATAGTCTGCTGTTCGGCGGCGGTTATGGTTGCAACGACAAGCTTGGAATATAGATCGGCATTTTCAGCCAGCATATGAGGCTTTAAATCGTCGGTGGGGTAGCGGTGTTCGGCAATAGTAGGTCTTCCTGGCATAATCTCCGTATATTTGCCCACAAGCTCGTCTGCGTTTATTCCCTTGTCAATCTTTAAAAGATTAGCATAGCGATAGAGATGGTCGAAGTCCTCCAAAAGTGCAAAGTTTAAAGCCTTAATATTATTCTCGTCCTTTTCGTTTCGTGCTAGCGTAGCGGTTAAATCTACGGCAAGTTGTTCGTAGGAAATAGTCGTTTCTAGTATGCTTTCGTTAATAGGTTTAAGGCAGCTTATCCGCTTTTGCTGTTGCTGTTCCTGTCTGCGGACGATTGCAAGAGTGTCAAGTATTTCCTGCTCGTCGCAGTGCCGTGCAAATTGGTGCATAAACCATTGTGCTTCAAATTCGGTACCGTTCATCAAAATAACTCTGGTTTTGGTGTAGGGAGAGACCTTATCCTTATTATAGCTTTTAGGGTACATTTTTCGCAGTGGTAAAAAGTTGTTTTCAATAGATTTGCATTTTTCGTATATCGGGTTCATGGTTTTATCCTCCGACAACGTTTATTAACAACCGACTAAATTTTTAAACGGTTAATCAAAGTTTTATGTTAATTTGCTTTTCTTTTCAAATTTAATGTGGTATATTTATATTGTTAATCGCAGGCGTCGCCTATCGGTATGGCGTCAGCTTCCCAAGCTGATTTGGGCGGGTTCGACTCCCGTCGCCTGCTCCAATTCGCCGCAAGGCATTTTAAAAAAGACTGTCTTTTTGGGCAGTCTTTTGTTTTATATAAATTACGGTATATAATAAAATTAATATACCCGTTGACAATCTTTTAAATTGTGATATAATATAAACTGTATTATCTCGTATTGTACGGTTAAGGTGTAACAGTGAAAAAGAGGCTAAACGTTCCGCAACTGAATAATAAAACAATAGTTAAACTGTTGATTTTCTTTGCTATCGTAGTTTTGCTGGAGGTTGTTACTGCAATTGCTATCTTTAACCAGTTTTCAACCAAAACCTACAGGCAGGAATATACAGCGTTTAATAATAAGGCAACTTCGCTTTCGGAGACGTTAAATGCAAATTACACCGTTGAGGAGCTTAACCGCCTTAACGAAGAGGACGTACAGCAACGGGTTTTATCTACCTGCTCTGCCAACGGTGGGTTTGAAAGTTATGCAATCATAACCGTTTACGACGACTCTACGGACGGAAAAATAATCTTCAGCAATTCCTCCGACTTTACAAACGGGCAGAAGCTGAGTGACATTGGCATAGTTAATAATGCCGTTTCGGTTGCTAAAGTGGGGGATAAAACCTTAATATTTGCCCCCATAAGCGTGGGTAACTACGGCTTTGGAATAATATGCGCAAGCGATTTTTCGGCAAGTCAAGCTAATATCGACAGTTTAATCGGTAACGTCGTTGCACTTTTAATCGTCTGTGGCGTTCTGGTGTGTGTTGTCTTTATAGGCTATGCTTACACGCTCGTAAATAAGGAACGCACTTCGTTGTTCCGTTATAAATTAACGCTTTCGAAAGCAGGAAAGATCATTTCCAAGAGCAAGTCGTTTAAGGACGATTTTTCTGCTATCGGTGAGATTAAGTCGCCGGAAACGCTTGACCGCAAGCGTTTCACTTTGGTACCTCTGCCCTCCGACAGCGGAGAAGACAGTCTGCTCGCCTTAAGGGCAGTAAACAGCCCCAAGGGTATAAAGGTGTACGGAGGCAAAGTCTCCAACGCAAATACGTTCATTCAGTCGAATAACGAAGCGTCTTCCGCAGGGATGAGTACTTCTTCCCTTTCAAACGTGTTTGAAACCTTTGTAAAAAAGGGCAAACGCACCCTGCTCGGCGTACTGTTGATAGGCAATTTAGAGCAGATTAAAACCCTTTTCGGTAAGCAGACGGCACTCGACGTTCAAAAGATAATTTTAGACAAAACCAAAGAAAAGTTCACCTACGCGTTTGAATTAGACTTCGGTTATATCGGTGTTGCGTATCCCGACGGCAAAAAGCTCGACATATTAATGACCGACTTAAACGATATCTTCAGCTATATAAACGAACCGCTGAAGGTAGACGTAAACCTCTTCACGCTTGATTTGAAGGGTGGTTTTGCAATGTGCGACGAAACAATGAACCCTCGCACCTTCGACCATGCTTTCAAGGCGGCTGAAGCAGCCCGTCAGAGGGCAATCGACACAAAGGTTGCAGATTACATAGTCTATCACGAAAGCCAGCAAAAGCTGTACACCAGGTATCTCGTCACGTTTGACATAAAGCAAATGCTCTCCGAAGACGCGTTTGAAATGGAGTACCAGCCTCAATACAGCATAAAGGAAGCGAGGGTAGAGGGCTTTGAGGCACTTTTCAGAGTTAAGAAGAGTTGGAACGTCAACGTCGACACGTTCTCGTTCATCACGTACGCAGAGCGAACGGGTGCCATGGTACAGCTTGGTGACTTCATCTTCGACACGGGTATGAAATTTGCAAAGTCGATAGAGGGCAAAAACGTCAGTGTTTCGTTAAACGTTTCGCCCGTTCAGCTAATGCAGGCAGGGTTTATCGAAAACTTCCTGCGTATTTACCGCAAATACGATTTAAAACCCGGTGCTATCTGTGTAGAAATAACAGAAAGCTTCCTAATGACTAACTTTGCAGAAACTTTAAAGAAACTTACCGTCTTGACCCAGCAAGGCATATTAGTGCACTTAGACGACTTCGGAACGGAATATTCCTCGCTGTTGTACATTAAAAAGCTGCCGATATCGACTATAAAAATCGATAAAGAATTCGTTAAAGACGTATTGGAAAGCAGAGAAAGCCAGGCAATAATTAAGTTTATAACCAACATAGCTAAGCTGCTTAACGGTACAACCATATGCGAAGGTGTAGAAACCTGTAAGGAATTCGACATGCTCAATTACCTCGGGTGCGACACAATTCAAGGTTGGCTAATCAGCAAGTCTTTAAAGCCCGACGTAGCCGCAAGATTTATAGACGAATTCGACTATAAGCAGGTTGTCGCCGCACAACAAAAAAATAATCAGCAGAAGAAATAAAAAAAATCACAAATTAATAATAAAAATAAACGGAAAAACGGCGGGGGTGTAATATGTACAATTCATTACTCTCACAACTCAATCTCGACCAAGGCGTCTACTATTTAATAGTAGGTCTGTTTTTCGTGCTGTGTTGCGTTTCGGTGTTCTTTTTGATATTGGGCATTAAAAGGGATAGAAACCGACTCATTGCCGAAAAGTACAAAATCAAGGAATTTGACAGATTAGGGTTTGAGGATATGCTCAGCCGCAAATATGAAACAGCCAAGTCTGACACACATTTCACTGTAATGCTGGTGCAAATAAACGGTCTTGACGAGCTTAAAACTTCACTTGGTGAAAGGCAGGTTAAAAAGATTGCATTGACATTGAGGGAGAGGATTTTAACTGTAATTCCCCACGGCTCCAGGGTGTGCGACTATGATGATATCCGCCTTGCAATTTTCATTGAGGAGCATATGGATAACAAGGGTGTTGCAAACGTAGCTCTTTCCATAATCACGGAGTGCAACCGCCCCGTCGTGCTTTTAACCAGAACCAAGATGACGATTAACGTCAACATAGGTATAGCAAGTAATAACGAATTCTGTCCCGACGCAAAGACGCTTTTGCAGAATGCAGAACTTGCAACCGTAAACTCGACAAAAAGCGGTTTCAACAAATACGAAATTTACTCCGAGCAGCTTGCAGAAACGCAGACGGAAGAATACAAGCAGTACCAGGAAATCAAGCTTGCAATCAGGGAACACCAGTTCACGTTGTACTATCAGCCCATTGTCAATCTTTCGACGGGCAAGGTTACGGCATACGAATCGTTAGTTCGTTGGGAGCACCCCACGCTCGGCTTACTCACACCGTTTAAATTCCTGCCCATAATGGAGCAGACGGGCGACATTAACTGGATAGGTACCTGGGCGTTTGAAGAAATGCTTAAAATGCAGACAAAGCATTACAAGGATCACCCCGAAGACCAGGAATTAGTATTCACGTTAAACCTTTCGCCTAAGCAGCTTATGTATCCACACTTAGCAGAAGAATTCCGCAAAGTGTATAAGCGTTTTAAGATACCTGCAGAAAAAATCTGTATGGAAATTGTTGAGTTTGCAATGTTTGACAAGGTTGCGGAGGTTGCATCTAACATACTCAAATTAACGCAGATGGGCTTCAAGATAGCCATTGACGACTTCGGGCTGGAGATGTCCTCGCTTAAGATGTTGGAGGGATTGGAGTTCCATTGGGTCAAGCTGGACAGAAAGTTTATCGAACAGGCGCAGGACGATTTCTTAATCGGCGGTTTAGTGGAAACGCTTGTTAACTTTGCAGAGCATAAAAACTTTGCAATCGTAGCAGAGGGTGTAGAGGACGAAGTAATCGAAGAATACGTAAAGGGATTAAAGATTACCTACGGTCAAGGTTACCATTACGGCAAACCCCTGCCCCCCGAAAACTACAATCTGTAAATAATAATTAAATGCGCACGGAGCCGCGTTGCCGCGGCTCCGTGCGCACCCAAACGTAAACCTTCATTGCGCCTTACTCGTCATTGCGAGCCGACTAAATTCGGCGCGGCAATCCCTGGGTTTTAAGTGACAAAAATTTATTTTTACAAAATATTTTAAAATTTGTATTGACAAAATTTATAAATTGTAATAATATTATAGTATAGAGAAAATGATAAGAGCAAACTGTTCGAAAGGGCAGGACGCAAAGCTTAAGAACCTAAAGGCACAAGGGGGAGTGTTGCCAATGGTTGTCAGTTGCCAAAGCTATTCCTTTATTGTGTAAGGGAAAAGTTTTGGCTTTTTTTATTGAGTTACGGTCAACTGATACTGCCTTGCGTAAAAAACAATCAAAGCTAAAAAAGCACAATTAAATTGATTTTTAACAGGTGGTCGGCGTGAAGTGGAGTAAAAGGTTAAAATGGATAAGGATATCCAAAATCATTATACCAATCGCGCTTGCCATATCGATATTGTTTGCAGGCTTCTCGGTGTTTGCAAACGAGGCGAAGAACTTCGTCGTTGACATAAACTATGATGAAAACATTAAGCTTTCATTGACGTATAACGAAGATTTAACCGATTTAACCGACCATTTGGACGTGCCTGTTTTAGGTAAATATAAGGACGTAACGTGGGATCCTTCCGCAGGCAAAAATTTGCAGTATGCCACAATGGGTTACGGGACTAACCTGCCTGACGATATAGCCATGCAGGAGGGTGTGCATACGGTATTTGCGGATAAGGACGTAGTATCATTTTTCTCATTCAGCTTTTATCTGGTCAACAGCTCCAACAGGGCGGTCGACGTTGAAATTTCGATAAACGTTGACGAGGTAGTTACGGGTAACAACGAATACAACTACCACATAGACGACGCGGTGCGCGTAATGCTGATAGAAGGTAAGCAAAAGCTTTCCGAGTCAATGAGTAATGCAGTCGTCTATAAAAAGGACGAGGTAAGCAAAGAGGAAGAGGACATACTGGCTAAAAAAACGGAAGCTTATAGCAAAGACTATACCGTCGACCGATTTGCAAGCAACACCTGCGTTATGAAAAATAACGAGCTATATTTCCCTTGCTCGTTGGCACCCGGTACGGTCAGCGATAGAAGTAACGTTAAGCGTTATACCGTAATATTATGGCTTGAGGGTCACGACAGGGAGTGTACGGAAGCGATATACCCCGAGTCAATGAAAATGAGTATGACCTTCAAGGGTGTTGAGTAAAACGACTATAACCTAAATTTAACCTTCCCTAAAGAATAGGGAAGGTGGCGCAAACGTAGTTTGCGACGAAAGAGTTTGAAGTTGTATAAATAATTAGAAAGTATCAAACTCTATCGTCACTCACTAAGGCTCGTGACACTTTCCCTGTTCTTCAGGGAAAGCCCAATTAAGGAAGATATTAATTAACATTAATTTAACCTTCCCTAAAGAATAGGGAAGGTGGCATATACGGAGTATATGACGAAAGAGTTTGACAAGAAACATAATGTTTAACCTAAATTTAACCTTCCCTAAAGAATAGGGAAGGTGGCATATACGAAGTATATGACGGAAGAGTTTGAAGTTGTATGAATTATTAGAAAGTATCAAACTCTATCGTCACTCACTAAGGCTCGTGACACTTTCCCTGTTCTTCAGGGAAAGCCCAATTAAGGAAGATAGTAATTAACATTAGTTTAACCTTCCCTAAAGAATAGGGAAGGTGGCATATACGAAGTATATGACGGAAGAGTTTGAAGTTGTATGAATTATTAGAAAGTATCAAACTCTATCGTCACTCACTAAGGCTCGTGACACTTTCCCTGTTCTTCAGGGAAAGCCCAATTAAAGTCGATTTGTTAGATAATTACAAAGGTGATAAGAAATAGAAAGCTTAAAGGTATTTCACAACACTTACGTAGAAACCAAACAGACGAAGAAAATAAACTTTGGTATGGTTTTTTGTGCGATTTGCCTGTTCAGTTTCATAGACAATACATTATTGAAAGTTTTGTGGTAGATTTTTGTTGTCCTACAAAGATGGTAGTGATTGAGATTGATGGTTTTCAGCATTATGCATTAAAATCACTTGAGAATAAAGATAAAATGCGTGACGCTAAATTAGCTGCACTTGGTTATACGGTTTTACGCTATTCTAACCATGAGATCAATAAAGAATTTGATAGCGTTTGTGATACTATATATTATCACTTAAATTTAGATTAATTTATTAATTATACCTAAATTTAACCTTCCCTAAAGAATAGGGAAGGTGGCATATACGGAGTATATGACGAA
>JBJEVD010000010.1:0-13583 GCA_051884175.1 Candidatus Coproplasma sp. | reverse complement strand
ATGCCCTTTCAGGGCTGGAGCAAACTACGCGTTGAACGCGTAGTTTTGATTGTGATTCCCGTTATTGCAAAATTCTCTGTATAAAAACTGCGTTTCAGCGCACGTAAATGTGTCGAGTCTTTTGCTTAACTATTGACATTGTTAAAAAAAGTGGTAAAATTAATATATGATGTTTAAAAGGAGGAATGAGTATGAGTGAAAAAACTTTTACGGTCTGGGACGATTATAACGGAAACAAAGTAATCGCAGGTTATTTCCCCGGAGCTAAAGACGTTGTGATTCCGAGCAACGTAAGTGAAATTCCTGAATATCTGTGTGCTGACGACGATTGTATGGAAACCTTATCTATACCCGGCAACACCAAAAAAATCAAGTCGGGAGCTTTTGAGCGGTGCAGGCGGCTTAAGCGCGTTACGCTTGGTTACGGCGTAAGAGAAATAGGATCCCTCGCGTTCAGCGAATGTGGAAGTCTTACCGAAATAACCATTCCCGGCAGCGTACAAAAGGTTGAAGATTACGCATTCAAAAGGTGTGCCAAACTCAGCAGAGTTACGATACAGAGCGGTGTGGGCAGTTTAGGCGACCTGATATTCGCAGATTGTACTTCGCTCAAGTACGTTTCATTCCCTAACACTACCGTTAAAATGGGTACGAGTGTCTTCCGCGGATGTAAATCGCTTACAGATACACCCCTGCCTTACGGTTGCAAGACTATTGAAAATTATACTTTCAGCGCGTGTACGGGCTTAACCTCCGTTACCATACCTAAAGGCGCAATAATAATAGGCGACTGGGCGTTTTCCGAGTGTACAAACCTAAGGCAGGTAACAATTCCCGAAGGGGTAAAGAGCATAGGCAGAAGCGCGTTTGAAAATTGCAGAAATTTAAGCAGCGTAGTTATTCCCAGCAGCGTCTTAAGAATTGGCGAATCGGCTTTCTATGGCTGTAATATAAGAAGGGTAACCATTCCCAGAGCGTGTCAGGTCAGCGTATTCAGCTTTGGCGAAGATACCGAAATAATAAGAAGATAGCGCGGTTAAAACAGTTTTCAGGAGATAAAATAAATGTATCATGAATCAGATTTGGCTAAGGTTGCACAACCTGCCGCTAAGGTTAAGGAAAAATTATTGAAAAGAGACGGCGAAGTCTTTGATTATATCGTATATAACGTAGACGATCTTGAAAGGATTTATCCTCAGCTTGCGGCAAAGCTTATCGATTACGTTATGGAAGCAAAAATCGAATACGGAAGAATGAAAAATTCGGGACGAGATACGGGCTTTATCTTCGATAGGGTATTAAAATTGTACTCAGATTGCTACGGACGGCTCTTTCAATATATCATTGACAATATGGATCCCCGGGACAGGGAAAGGGTAACAAAAAAGTAATTATCCGTAAAGACGGTCGGTTTTCGTCAACCGTCCGCTGAATATCGAAAGGAACAGAATTAATGCAGTTATTTCCAAACGCAAAATTTATAACGAGTGCGGCGGCAAAGTCGCAGTTTATTACAGGGCAGGGCAAGCCTATTATTGCCGTTAGCGGTAAATCAAACGTGGGTAAAAGCTCGTTCATCAACGCTTTAGCGGGGCAGAAGAAGCTGGCTAAAGTTTCGGGCGACCCCGGAAGGACGAGGCTTATAAACTACTTCGACTTCGGCACCTTTATCTTAGCCGACCTGCCCGGCTACGGCTACGCAAGGGTGAGCAAAGCCGAAAAGGCTAAGTGGTCACTTTTACTTGACGACTTCTTCGCTTCGGGCGAGGTTGCGCACGTCATATCGCTTTGCGATATCCGCCACGAGCCTACCGCCGACGATAAGCTTATGCTCAACTTTCTGTATGCAAAAATCATACCTTTCACAGTCGTTGCAAATAAGGCGGACAAGCTCTCCCGAGCGCAGATTGAAAAATCTATAGGCATAATTTCCACCGCTTTCAAGTGCGGCAGGGGTGATATAATCGCCGTTTCGTCCAAATCAGGCTACGGCTTAGAGAAGGTAAAAAATTGTATCAATGAAGTTATATCCTTAAGTCAACAGTCGACACAAGAAGACGACGAGGAATAAAACATAAACCGCCTTGGTAAATTAGCCAAGGCGGTTTAACTATAAATTTCAAATTACTTTCTGTCCTTGATGGGCACGTATTCCCTTCTGGGCTGAACGCACTGGTACGCAGGGCGGATAATTTTACCGCCGTTGGTCAGCTCCTCAATGCGGTGTGCAGACCAACCTGCAATACGCGAGATTGCAAACAAGGGGGTGTACAGGCTCTGGGGCAGGTTGAGCATAGAGTAAACAAAGCCCGAATAGAAGTCGACGTTGGGCGAAATAGGCTTGTTTAAATGCTTTTTCTGCGCAAGCAGCTGTCCGGCAACGTTAGCAACGTTGTTATACAACTCAAACTCTTTCTCTCTGCCCTTTTCAACGGCAAGCTTACCGGCATACAGCTTTAACACTTCCATACGGGGGTCGGATACGGTATACACGGCGTGACCCATACCGTAGACCAAACCCGTCCTGTCAAACGCCTCTTTATTGATAATCTTATTGACGTAGTCGGTAACCGAAGGAAGTGACCAGTCGCTAAGGTTGTCCTTAATGTTATCCATCATCTGGCAGACCTTGATGTTTGCACCGCCGTGCAGGGGACCTTTTAAAGAACCGAGCGATGCCGCAACGGAGGAATAGGTATCCGTACCCGTTGAGGTGGAGAGGTGGGTGGTAAAGGTAGAGGCGTTACCGCCGCCGTGGTCTGCATGCAGGATAAGACAGATGTCTAAAACCTTTGCTTCCAAATCAGTAAACTTATTATCCTTTCTTAAAACGTGCAGAATATTCTGCGCCGTGGAGTAGCTTGCGATGGGCTTGTGGATATACATAGAGCCGTCGTTGGTGTTGTAGTACTTATACACCCTGTGCGAATATGCCGCAATCATGGGGAACTGTGCAATGAGCTGTAAGCTCTGTCTAAGTACGTTGCTGACCATAACGTTGTCGGGGTCGGGGTCGTAGCTGTATAAATTGAGTACGCAACGGGCAAGCATATTCATCATATCCTTGCAGGGCGATTTCATAATGACGTCGCGAATGAAGTTTCTGGGCAACACTCTGAAATCTGCCAGCATAGCCGTAAAAGCGTCAAGCTCCTTTTTGGTGGGGAGGTAGCCGAACAGCAGAAGATACACCGTCTCCTCAAAGCCGAAGCGGTTTTCGTTTTCACAGTTTGCAATCAAATCCTTAACGTTATAACCTCTGTAGCACAAAACGCCGGGGACGGGGGTTCTTACACCGTCAACGTTAGCCCAGCCGGTTACTTCGCTTATTTCGGTAAGACCGCACATTACGCCTTTACCGTTTTTATCCCTCAATCCCCTTTTAACGTCGTACTTCTCGTACAGCTCGGGTTCGATAATATCGGTTTTTAGCAGTTCTGCCGCCATACGGGACATAGTGTGGGAATACTTAACGATAAGGTTTATCTCATTAAAATCCAAAATATCACTCCCTTTAAAGATATAGGATTATTTTACCATTGAATACAGACGTTTGTCAATGAGTTTTTTTGTATACAAGGGAAAATGTAAGTGAATAATTTTTCATTTTTATGTATAATTATTATAAAATCAATTAAAATTTTTTCACGTTGCGTGCAATAAATCAATTAAAAAAAGCAAGGTTGACAAATTGCAAGGTTTATAATAAAATAGAAGTGTTTCAAAGTTACCTAAAACGTTTATATAATAGTATACAGAACAGGAGAATAAAGATGCAACAGGTTAAATTACTTTCTGCAGACGGCAAGCTTGTAATTGCGTTAACCGGAGAAATTGACAGCGCAACGAGCGAGGATTTCTACGCAGAGGTTACGGCGGCATATATGCACGACAAAAAGGATATAGTGTTCGATTGCGAGGGGCTAAACTTTATAGACAGCACCACGCTGGGAACCTTTGTAAAATTGTATAAAACCGTCAAGGCAGACGGAAACGGCTTTAAGCTAATTAAGGTCTGCCCCAGGATAAAAAAGCTCTTCGAGATATGTGCTCTCGACAAGCTGATGGAGATTGAGTGATGAAAGCTTTAACGGTTAAATTCTGCCTTTCGGACAGTGAGTTTATGACGGCTGTAAGATTAACCGTCGGTGCAGTCTGTACCCTTGCAGACGTTGACGTGGACACGTTAGAGGATATGAAGGTGTGCGTCACCGAGAGCTGTCTGTTTTTAAAGAGCTGCGGATACGAAAACGTAACCGTCCAGCTTGGCTACGGCGACGGCGTTTTTGCCGACGTCTGCGGCGAGGGCGGTACCCCTAAAAACTGCGACAACGAGTTTTCGCTTGCATTAATTTCCGCAATCGTTCCCGATTGTGAGATTAAACGCAGCGGCGATTTAGTAAACGAATTGATCTTAAAGATATGACGCAAGAACAGGAAGAGGAGCTTTTCCGCACCTACAAACAGACGGGTGATATAAAGATTAGGAATCAGCTCGTAGAAAAATATATGTACGTTGCCGAAATCTGGGCAAAGAGATATTCGGGAAAGGGCGTTGAGTACGACGACTTATTACACGTCGCGTACAAGGCTCTGATTTTGGGTATAGAAAAATACGATCCGGACAGCGGCAACAAGTTCACCACGTACATATCCCCCACGATAAGAGGGTTTATTCAGAACTACTTCAGGGACGATTCGCGCCTTGTCCGTCTGCCCAGAAAGCTTAACGAACTGAATATTAAGATTAAAAGGGCAATAAACGAATACTATCAGGAGAACGGAGTAAAGCCTACGGTCAGGCAGATAGCCGCAATATTAGGCGAAAAGGAGGAGTACGTCATCGAGGCAATGGAATGCCGTACCCCCGTAAGTTTAGACGCTACCGTTAAGGGCAAGGATTCCGACGTGCCTTTGTATGAGGTTATCGAGGGGGATAACTCCTCGTTTGACGATTTTGAATTGAGGGAATCGCTTAAGACCGAGATAGCAAAGCTCTCGCCCATCGAACAGCAGGTAATCGAGCTTCGCAGGACGGGGCTTTCTCAGGCGGAGGTGGGCAAAAAACTCGGTGTTAATCAGATGTCCGTACACCGTACCGAAGCAAGGGCGTTAGAAAAGTTAAGGAATGCTTTGAAAGATGATTGAGTTTGTTGTTTGCGGAATTGATGAGATGAACGGCGAACTCAACAGGTTTGTCAAATACCTACAGTCTGCCGAGGTGGACGACGACGCGGTGTTCTATTCCCGATTGGTTTCGTGCGAGCTTATAACCAACGTGCTGCGCCATTGCAGCGGCGTGGCTCAATTAAGTGCGGAGCTGACGGAGAGCGGTGTAAAAATCACCGTGTGCGCCTCGGCACCGTCCGGGAGAATTGCTATACCCACTTTGCCCGACGTGCTTGCGGAAAGCGGAAGAGGACTGTATATCGTAAATGCGGTATCAAACGGAAACGTCACTATAGACGGCGGTGACGTGACCGTAATCATTAAGCGAGAGGGATAGCGGCATAGCCTGGGTTAAACTTGGTTTTAAAATGCAATTAAAAAAGCGACGGAAATTTCTTTCCGTCGCTTTTAAGTTTGTTTATAGAATTAGTCGTTGCCGATCTCTTTATAGATCTTAGCAAGCAAGCTGTCGCTGCACAAGTTACGCATTCTGTTGATGTGAACGAATACAGAGGGGAAGAAGTCGGAGTTGTTTCCGTTGAGCTGGTAAACGGGTATAGAGCTGAATTTGCCCTTGTTCCTGTTAATGAATACGTCGAAGAACTGCGCTCTTTCTTCGTCGGTAAGCTTATCGACGAAGGGGTCGATTGAAACGGTTTCTTGAGCTGTTTGCGTCTCGCCGAACAGGTTGAAGCCGTTATCTTCAGTTACAGGTTGGGTATCCGTTTCTTCAACAACGGGCACGACAACGGGTTCAATAACCTCTTCAACGGGTTCAGCCGTAACTTCTTCGGCGTCTACAACCTCTTCAACGGGTTGTGCTTTAACCTCGGTTTCAACCGTTTGAGCGTCCATAATAGTAAGCTGTTGACCAAAGCTTTCTGCAGGCTCTTCAACGGCGGTCTCTTCAACTGTTTCAGCTTCAACTACAGGCTGATCGCCGAAGATATTCGTCTGCTCCTCAACCGTTTCGGCAGTCTGGGCAACCTGGGTAACCTCTTCCTCGACAGGTACTTCTTCAGCGGGTGCTTCGGTGAGAGCGTCGTCCTTGATAATAATGGTCTCGTTCTTGAATAAAGTATCCTGTTCTCTCTTGTACGCCTTGACCTTGGACTTGCCAACGCAGTATCTGATGATTTCAACGATAAAGGTAAGCAGAACAAGCACTGCGGTAAAGTACATATATATGCCGACTTTGCCGAAGCCGTCAAGGAAGAAGGAGAGAACGACAGCGGCTGCGATAAGCACGATAATTAAAGAATATCTGATTGCCGCAATCACGAACCAGCCCTTATGGGGGTTAGGCTCGCCGTTCTTTTTGGTTTTGCTGCCTGCGATAAGACCGATGGTATCAAGGAAGATACTTACCATAAGCAGCATAGGCAGAGCAAGCGAAATAATCTGGTTTATAAGCAAAGGAATATTGTCAAATCCTGCAAACGTAAGCGTACCTTCGCAAAGCTCTACAAAAGGAATGATAGCCATGAAGTTTGCACCAATGAAGGTAACGTCTGCGTTGTATGCACCGATAATGCCTGAAATATCCGTCAAAGGTTTTTCAAGCGCGGGAATTATTGCAACGATATCGAATAAGGCAAATAAGGTTACAAGCGAAAGCAGGAAGATTATAAACTTTGCAACGCCGAGACCGCCCTTGTACTTAATGGACTGCGCCGCCATAACTAACGCTATCACGCCCAAGGGAATAAGCATGGAGAAGTTAGTCCAATCGATATATACCCCACCCAAAACCATACTAGCAGTGTTTAACAAATATACTTCATATGCAACGTATGCAAGTATGAAAATAAATGCGATATATTCAGCCGCAAACGCACACCTTAAGTTAGTGCCTTTTGCCGCCTTGCCTGCTATAACGGGAATAAGCATAATCAACGCAAGTATTACGGATACGTAAATCAACGTAAGCATTATGCCGGTTTCAAGGTTTGTCGGATTGAGCAGGGTAGAGGGATTAATAAAGAACGTGCCGTATAAAGAATCGGGTATACTAACCTTAAAAAGAGTGAGTATGGGTTCCACAGCTACAAACACGTACTGTATGAGCATCTTCCCATCGAAAAGGGGCACGAACAGCATTGCTATAAGGCTTGCCAATGCAATAACGTAGCTTATAATGATAAAGAGCTTACCGGGCTTTTTATCGGTTGCTTCGGGCAATGTAATTTCATTATTTCTCATTGCTAAATCTCCGTATCTGATTTGACGTATATACGCCCGATTTCGGGCAATATATACAGTTAATATGGGATATTAATTTATTAACTATATTATAGTATAATACCAAAGGGCGATTATGTCAAGTCTATATTTGAATTAGTATGGGTGAATTTGGTAATAAAATACACGTTTAACTATTTTAACGCAAGGTGACGTGTGTTAAGTAAAACTTTTTTTCAGCCAAAAGGGTTGAAAAAGCATTAAATTAAGTATATAATTAATTTACGTTATTTAAAAGGGGTGCATTATGTCCGACGTTGAGAAAAAAAATTGCGGGGGAAAGCTGTTGAACTCCGCTTTGGCGTTTGTTTTAAAAAACAAGCCGGAGCTTATTTATTCGGCAGTGTCGGACGAAAAGGCGTTAGCCCGTGTATTTTCGGACGAGGGGTTGGTATCAAGCTGTATGAGCCTGTTTGAAAACGATTTGAACGTCACCTTAGCCGCCGAAAAGCTGTATATGCACCGCAACACGCTCATTTACAGGATAAAAAAGGTGGAGAGGCTGACGGGGTTAAACGTTACCAGATTTTCAGATGCAGTCGATTTTATTATACTCTATCAAGCGTACATAAAGACTAAGGTCTGAATTGATTATAAGGATAGTCCATTATGAATTACAGCGGTTATTTCAAAACCAAAATAAAGAATTTAATGCCTGCGATAGCGGTAATCGCCCTGATACCCGTGTTTTTATTGTGCGGCTGCGATACCGAAAAGGCGAGGTTCAATTGGGTCAGAACGCAGATAGAGAAGCACTATTATTACTCCTTGCCGTCGGGCTGGGAGTTCAACGGATCGGTAAAGGACTTTGCGGAAGAATATCTGGACCAATACAGCCAATTCTACACCGCCGAAGAGTACGAGCAGGTCAAGGCAAGCGATTCTGGCAATATGGAGGGGGTCGGCGTTTCGTTCGACTACGTAGCCGAGGGAGTGTATCCGAGCGGTGAAAGCGGAGTTTATCTCACCAAGATAGTGGGCAATTCCCCCGCGTATCACGCAGGCTTGCGCGCAGGCGAATTCGTCAAAAGCGGAAGCGTTAACGGGGTGGAGTACTCCTTTGACAGCAAAGCCTCTTTCACACAGTTTTTAGACGGTATATCCGGCAATACGACGTTCACTTTAACGACCGATAAAGGTACCTATCAAACGGCTAAAAGCAAGTACGAGGCTAGCTATTGTTATATGGCAACCAATAGCGAGCAGTGGAGTATAACCTACGAAAACGGCGTGATGAAGGTGGTTGAGGAGACGGGCGGAAAGAGCTGTCTGCCCGACGGTGCCGCTTATTTAAGGCTCGACCAATTCTACGGTAACGCCGCAGATGAAATGGCGTCTTTAATAGGTGTTTTTAACAGCGAAAACTGCACTTCGCTCGTTCTCGATTTGAGGAGAAACGGAGGCGGATTTGTCAACGTAATGAGCAATATCTCAAGCATATATACGGGGCAATTGCAAAATCCGCTGCCTTCGACGGGAGTTGCGGAGTATAAATACGGCAACAGAGAAAACTTTACTTCAAGCGTAACTTTTTCTAAAGAAAAATCATTCCCTGCAGGAGTAAAATTAAGCGTTCTTGCCGACAGCGGTACGGCGAGCGCGTCCGAGGCGTTGATAGGGGTGCTGATAACTAACGGTGTTATAGACTATTCCGACGTGTATATTTCGGACTTTGACGAGAACTACCTTACCCACAGCAAAACAGAGGCGAAAGACTGCCGAACCTACGGCAAGGGCATTATGCAGACGACCTATCAGCATTCGGTCTACGGCTATGCCATAAAGCTTACCACGGCAAAAATCTACTGGCCGGACGGCGTGACGAGTATTCACGGCACGGGGCTGGGGGAGGATATGGGCTGTCAGACGGTCAGCGCGACCTGGAACGTAACCTACAATGACGACCAACTCCCCCTCGCCATAGAAAAAATTTACGGTAAAGCTGCTTAATTCGGTTTTCCGGCTTACGCCTTGACCGTAGAATTATCATTTTAAACGCAAAAAACGAAGACTGTCCGTCCTCGTTTTTTTATTATCTAGCCTTTTTGAAATTTCTCACCCGAACGGCGTCAAAGACTATACAGACGGACAGCCCGTTTTCCGTAGATACGACGTCTACTCCATACCTTTCCGCACCCTCGAAATATTCTCTGCAAACGCTCTTCAAGTCTTCAATAAAAAGCTCCTTTTCACCCTCCGTAAAAACAACGTTTTCAACCGTCATATCCAGTACCTCATTTTACGCTTAATTTTGCCTTTAACCCCATAATATGGCTTAATTACGTCATAAATCTTTTCACCGCCCATAAGCCTTTGCGCCAAGGT
The DNA here is from genome assembly GCA_051884175.1 of Candidatus Coproplasma sp. Lineage (GTDB taxonomy): Bacteria > Bacillota > Clostridia > Christensenellales > Borkfalkiaceae > Coproplasma. Next base: position 3,848 of record JBJEVD010000010.1, on the reverse strand, counting down.
ATTAAACGCCTTTTTTGTGCTGCTCTTCATTCCCGAAAGGGGGAGGAGTAAGTCCTCGGGTATTACCCCTGCAAGCTCACACCGCACGAGCGTGGCGTATTCCTGCGGAGTAAGTATTGCTCCGTCGAATACCAGTCCCCCGTTAACCTTGTTCACGATAAGCTCAACCTTTGTAAATCCACCGTCTTTTAATCTCGCCGCCGCCGTGCCCGCGTTCCTCACGTGTACCGGGTAGGGTTCGCTGACCAGCACCGCCCTGTTGCAAACGCTTATAGCCGTGTTGTCGCACAGAATTCTGTCAAATGAGGGGGCGAGCGAGTTTACGGCGTTGCATATAAATTTCCCGTCGCTGCATCCAAGGGAGGGCAGAACGTAAAAGTTAGGTGAGAGCGGATGATTGATAATCGCCTGTTTTACTCTACAGGCACCCCTCAATGCGTCGGCGAGGGTATAGCTGCATAAATTCTCCACTCCTGCAGTTTGCATACCGCTTGCGCACAGCGCGTCTCCGTCCACGTAAAGGGTACGCTCACCGTTTGCCGCAAGTGCAAGTCCTGCCTTGACTGCGCAGGTCGTAGCTCCAGAACCGCCCTTAGCTCCTGTAATAAAAGTCACGTCCGACATATGACAAATTTCCCCTTGCTGATTTATTTTAAATTATATAATAGAGTTAATGTACTTTTTTGTAATTTTTTATCCGATTTTGTTAATTAATATCATAAACAGTAATAATTTTTTATGACACCCTCATTAATTCCTTTGACAACGGTGAAATTTGCATGTATAATTAATATCGTACAAATCTTTGCTTTTTCACAAAACGCAGATAATAAACGCGTTGGTGAAAGTTGAAACTATTATTAATAGTAAAAGTTGAAACTATTATTAATAGTAATAGTATGTGAGAATAAAATATGAAATTTAAATCCAAATTCAAAAAACTGATATTTTCGGTTCTGACCGCAGCGTGTGTAAGCTCTGCGGCGTTAGGCGTTGCAGGCTGTATGCCCAAGTCGATAGACAAGAGTGAACCTGCAGGAGGAACGGCGCGTACCTCCAGGGCAACGCCTCCCACGGACGGAAGTCTGCCCACTGCGTATTCCGCAACCGAAAACCTTGCATATATCGTCGGTAAGTTCGACAGTCAGACTCAGTATCACAGCTATACGGAGGGCGTGACTGCGGCTGCAATCGCCACCCAGGTAACCAAAAACTGGAGGGATTACAAAGACGGTATTCTTGTCAACAGCGACGTAACCTATTCGTCTATGGTCAAGACGGGTACTCAGTCCTGTACCGTATTCGGTAAAGACGAAAATGGCGAACGCAAGGCGGACACCTATTTCCGTATGTCCGAAACCCCTGCGGCAGATACTACGTCTACTACTGCGGTTTGGAAGCAGGATGCCCCCACCTATTATTCGGAAAATGCGTATAACTACACCTACGGCTTTTTACCCAACGAGCTGTTCAATTACGCTGTTAATCCCCAAACCGTAATCTCTGCCGAAGAATTAGTAGTGGAGAGCAACGGCACTTATACGTTAAACTTTACGCTCGACAACACCGGCTCTACGTTCTTCTACCAATTCGGTATGAAGACGAGGGGCGGTCTTTCCGATTATCCCGAATTCCAGCAGATTAAGCTTTCGGTTAACTTCAATGCCGATTGGCAGATCAACACCTGCGACGTTCACGAAGTTTCCAAGATTAACAAGGGTATTGTCGTAAGCTCCGTATCCGACTTTACTACGCACTACTACTACGGCGAAGACAATTTCGATAACGCCCATTTCGACTATTACAACAGCTATTATAAAAAGTATCTCGGCGACAACTCGTTGAACCAGGGCGGTAATACTGACGGCGAGTTGGTTCTGGACGTAACCAACGTGTTGTCAAACGGCTTTGCATCTGTTTTAAACGGCGGTCAGCAGTTTGAAATTTCCGCAACCCTCGGTAATAACAAATACGTGGGTTACATATTCCTCGGTCTGGATCTTGACGATATCGCGGGTTCCATCAACTTGAAGCTGAGCCTTGGCAAGAGTTTAAACGACCAGAATTTCTACGTCGAATACTCAGGCGGCGAAATTTCTGCTTATTACGGTGACGACTTTGCATTAAACGCCAACGTTGCGGCGGTTAAGCTCGAGGTAGAAAACTTTGCTGAAATTATAGAGGGTATTACGTCGGCAGTGTCAAGACCTGCGGAAGACGCCGTACAGCCCGATGATACCTCCTCTGACGGAAGCGGTTCAACCGAAAGCGGTTCCGACCCTATAACCGAGCTTATGGATAGCATGGTGCTTATCCCCGGTGAAAATCAGGCGACCCTTATTTTAAAAACCGACGATTTGTTGGGTATGGGTATCGGCATAGACGCCAACCTGGTATTCGGTATCAACGGCAACACAATAACTTTCAGGGGTGCGGATATCGGCGGTCTTGCCATCGGAGGCGAGGAGCTGAATTTAAATCTTGTGCTCAAGACGACGACTGCGCCGTTAATCAGCCGTAATCCTACAAAGACCCCTGCCGACTTAGCCGACTACGTTGCGGATATCTATTCGCTTCTCTCATCGGATCTTATTAAGGTAACCGCTGAAATCAACGGCGACGCGCAAGGCGTTGCAGTCTCTGCGTTAAAGGGTGTTAACGTCAAGGTTGACGCCTATGCGGATTTAAACGGAATAGCGGTAGGTGCAGACGCGACTGCTTCATATACATACGAGGGAAACACCGTTTCCGCTAAGATTAACGCCATCTACGAATACAATCAAAATACAGGTAAGTACGGTAACGCTTACTTAAGCTTAAAGGAAATAAACGGCGTTGCATACGATTTAAACGTACGTTGCGATATTAACGAGATTGTAAGTGCCATCTCCGCTATGTTTACCGAGGCGGGTGCGGCAAGCACTTTTGAAACGGGCAAATTAATCTCCGCACTCAACAGCGCGCTTTCGGTTAACTTCTCTTCACTTTTGACTGAAATGTACGCTGACGCAACAATTATTAAAATAGGCGTAAGTGTAGACACCGTTTTAGATATGCTCGGCGTAAACGCAGGCGTCAAGTTTGGCTCCTGCACGCTTGCTTATCAAAGGGGCGAGGACGTCTACGGCGGCAACCTCTCTGCAAGCCTGCCTTCAATCGGCTTTGCAATGAACGTCTGCGGCGTTGACGGCGAGATGGAAAAACCCAACGACGAGGATTATCTCGACCTCTATGATATCCTTACCGACATTCAAGCGTTTATCGACGTCAAGACTGTTGAGGTAGGTATATCGTTCGACGGTTCCAAGTTCACGGCGGTTAGCGTTCCCGAGCTTGCCGATTTGACCGCCGATGCGACCATCTACGTTGATTTAAACAATAACTTAGCCGCAAAGGTAGCAGCAGACGTAACGTACGGCAATATCACCGCAAGCATAACTGCAGATTATATTTATGACAGTGCCACCAACGGAACGGTAGTGTTGAGCTTAACCAAGCTTTGCGGAGTGGAGAGAACCGTAAAGATCTATTGCCAGGTTAACGAAGTGGTAGAGGGCGTAAAGACCTTACTTACATACTTCGGAACGGCAGAAAGCGTAACAACCACAGAGACGGCAACTAACAACGGAATAGACCTCAACGCAGTAATAGCAAACCTGTTAACAGCAGATATTAAAGCAATAATCCCCAACCTTGAGGCAAAAGCAAACGTTCTCAACCTCACTGTAAACGTGGATAAGGTGCTCGACCTCTTAAACGTAAGCCTTGGTAATCTCTCCATTGGCGAAGTAACGTTAAACTACAACCACATAGGCGAAAACCTGTTAACCCTCGATGCGCCCAAGTTC
>JBJEVD010000009.1:0-3776 GCA_051884175.1 Candidatus Coproplasma sp. | reverse complement strand
AATTTGATTATGTAAACCTGATGAAATATTCTCAAGCTCATGCCTTTCATGTATCGTAGTTAAAAACTGTCTTTGATCTGTCATAAAATCGCACTCCTTTATCACCATAAAATAGCTTTCTTGCTATTTATGATAATAGCTTTAACGCTATTTGTCAAGGGATTTTTCAAAAATAATTGCTTTAATGCTATTCTTAAATAAAAATAAATAGCAAGGAGGAATTAATATGAACATTGAACTTTACAAACAAGCATTAAAAGAACGTGGCTGGACATATAAAGATTTAGCAAAAGAAACAGGAATTTCTTTATGTAATATCAGCAGAATTATGGCAGGTATAATAACCGAACCCAAATACAGCACAGTTGAAGCTATAGAAAAAGCTTTAGGTATAAACGCTTACAACATAATACCCGAGGAATATTCAGCAGGGGCAAGGTCAACAATCAAAAAAAGCATAACGCCCTTAGAGGACGATATGCTTTATGCGTTCCGTGAAGTAGGAAAGAAACTCGGAGAGAAAGGACAAAGAGCTTTAATAGACGTGGCCGAGACTATGGCAGGCATAAAATCTTAATACTTACTTTTTTAAGCTTAAAAAAGTGAGTAAGTTTTAGCCTGTTTTTTGCGTTATAATCTCCTAAAAAAAAGGAGAATATGATGGATAGGCAAAAATTATTAGAACTTACAGGCAGGCTTATGCTTGCAACAACTAACCAAAACGAAGAGGAGTTACTCAACGTTTACCGTGAGCTTACAGAAGAGATTAAAAGCAACGATATAACTAGGGAAAACGCCTCTGATGAAGAAGATTGTAAAATAGGGTTTTTGAAATTTACCAACAAGGAGATTTCAAAAATGAACAAGTCTTTTTCAAGAACCTTTACACAAAACGGACGTATCGTCCATTATAGACGTAGAATAAGAGGGAAACACTCCTGCAGCTATGAAATACGTTACCGAAGAGACGGTTATAATATTTCAGTTTCAGCACCCGACTTAGAAACGGCAAAACAACGCTTTATCGAAGCTGTAAACCGCCCGGCCGGGGAGTGCAACGTAATTACCGTACCTACAATCTTTACAGAATTTGCGGAATATTACTTTGAGAAATTCTACAAAAGGCGTGTTTCAACTCTGACGTTCAAAACGGAAACTGGAAGATATAAAAAACACATTAAACCTTATTTCGGCAATATCAAATTAAAATCAGTTACGCCCGAAGCTTGCCAAAACTTAATTGACGAATTGAGGGAACGAGGTTTAGGTAAAACAGCAGATGAAGTATACTGCATTTTAAACGGAATCTTTAAGACGGCAATAAAACACCAGATTATTAAGTTTAACCCACTTGATATTATCGTACATATCACACACGAACGGGAGACGGGAACAGCCTTTACAAAAGATGAAGAAAAAAGACTGCTTGATAGCTTTGAAGGAACGCCTTATCAGCTTATGTATGCGGTAGCTCTTTACACAGGCTTAAGACCGAACGAATACAAGACAGCTAAGATTGACGGAAGATTTATAGTTGCGGTAAACAGTAAGCAGAAAGGCGGTAAAATAACTTATAAAAAAATTCCCATTTCGCCTATGCTTGCGCCGTATCTTAACGAAGTTAAGGAACTAAATTTTTTTGTGCCTCATATATTGCGTGAAAAACTTCAAACGGTATTTCCATGGCATACGTTAAAGGACTTACGGAAGACCTTTAACACCCGATGCGAAGAGTGCGGAGTATCTAACATAGCCCGTAAATTATTTATGGGACATAGCTTAGGCAAGTTGGATAATACCTACACGGGAATATCTGACGACTATCTTTTAAAAGAGGGCGAAAAGTTGAAGTACTGATTTTCCCCCAAATTGCCCCCAATTTAAACGAAAATCAACGTTTATGCGGTTTAAAAGCAAATAAAAACAGCCTATTTTTAAGCAATTATGCCTAAAAATAAGCTGTTTTGGTCGAGGCGACGGGATTCGAACCCACGACCTTATGGTCCCGAACCATACGCGCTACCAACTGCGCTACGCCTCGTTATAACATAAATATTATAAGCTTATTTGGCTTTTCAGTCAAATAAAATAGTTGTCGTAGAAAAAAATATATTTGCCTGTGGTTTATTTTCTTTACGCTGCTAAAGTTTAGTGCTATAATAAAAGAGAAAATTATAAAGGAAGTAACGTGTTATGAGCGAAGAAAAAAAGTATCAACTGTCGCAAAAGCAGAAAATGCTCGGTGCGGCTCTGTTTACCAGGCAAGTTAGCAAGGAAGCCATGGTCTCCATAATGATGGTTTTGGAGAACGACGACCAGGTTGACGATATGACGTGGTTTATGGGGCAGAATCCTAACGCGGATGAAAATCAGCTTGTAGCAGTAGCATACCAGATTGTAAAAGATGCAAACGGGGGTAATAATTAATGGATAAGTCAAGGTTAGATAAATATGCAGAGTTAATAGTCACCTGCGGTTTAAACATACAGCATGGGCAGGAAGTTGTAATTCAATGCGGACTTGACCAGCCGGAATTTGTTGCAACGGTAGTGGAAGAATGTTACAAAAAGGGTGCTTCTAGGGTTAACGTAAAGTGGAGCTATATGCCCGTCAGCAAAATTAACGCAATCTATCGCTCGCTTGAGACTATGTCGGAAGTTACCGCCGTTGAAGAGGCTGAGTGGAAGACGAGGGCAGAAAAGCTTTCCTGTCTGCTTTGGCTGGACTCTGATGACCCCGACGGTTTGGCAGGCACCGACAACGAAAAGCTTTCCAAGGCAAATATGGCGAGATATCCTATAATCAAGCCCTACCGCGACGCAATGGAAAACAAATATCAGTGGTGCATCGCCGCAGTACCCGGCAAGGAATGGGCTTTAAAAGTGTTCCCCGAACTGCCTGCAGACGAGGCGTTAGAAAAGCTTTGGCAGGCTATTTTAGACTGCGCAAGGGTGGACGACGACCCTATTTCAGCTTGGGATAAGCACAATAAAACGCTTGCGCAAAGGTGTGAATTCTTAAATAAATACCGCTTTGACAGCCTTGAATATAAATCTTCTAACGGAACAAATTTCACCGTAGGCTTAAACCCTAAGGGTCTTTTCTGCGGCGGCGGTGAAACTACACTGGGTTCAAACGTCTATTTCAACCCCAACCTTCCCTCCGAAGAGGTGTTTACCTCTCCCGTAAGAGGGCGTGCAGAGGGCATAGTATATTCAACAAAACCCCTTTCTTATCAAGGCAAACTTATTGAAAATTTCTGGATAGAATTTAAAGACGGCAAGGCTGTTAAGGTTGGAGCAGAGAAAAACTGTGACCTGCTTGAAAAGATGATTGCCATGGACGAAGGTGCCGCATTTCTAGGAGAGGTTGCGTTAATTGCCTACGACAGCCCTATAAACAACACGGGAATCTTATTCTACAATACGCTTTTTGACGAGAATGCAAGCTGTCACTTGGCACTTGGCAGGGGCTTTTCCAACTGCTTGGAGGGCTATGAGAATTACACCAACGAAGAGTGCGAGAAGATGGGTATAAACAGCTCCATGATACACGTCGACTTTATGATAGGCAGTAAGGATATGTCCATCGTCGGCGTAACCAAAGACGGAAAAAGAGTACAGATATTCAAAGACGGCAATTGGGCTTTTTAAACTAAATACAGCACAACGTAACGGCTACCTAAAATTGATGTGAACCCCAAAGTTTGGACAAAATTAATTATTAAATTACTTGTGAATGAGTTCTGTACTGTACAGGGCTCATTCCTTTTAGTT
>JBJEVD010000008.1:0-3813 GCA_051884175.1 Candidatus Coproplasma sp. | reverse complement strand
ACCATATTCTTTACGATTTGCGAACGACCTTTTACACAAGGTGCGAAGAATGCGGAGTTGCACCGCCTGCAAGGGACGAATTCGTTGGACACAGCCGAGGTGAGTTGAACGACGCCTACTGCCATTTATCCGACGAATACCTGTTAAAAGAGGGCGAAAAGTTGGTGTGGTAAAACACTATTTTATGCCCCAATTTGTGCCCCAAAGTTTGACGGAGTATGGAAATGAGATACCCGAAAAAGTGTAAAAAAGAGCAAAAAAACGGCAATTTTGTTGCCAAAATTGCCGTTTTTGGTGCACCGAGGCATTTAATATCCGAATTTTTCGCAGCTTCAACGTCGGAAAGATAGACCGTCTGCGTTCCATCCTTGAAGTTGAAAGTTAAGGTTACTTTATCATCAAACAGATAGATTGAATTTATAAAACCGTCTATTAGCCGTCGCTTGCCGTCCTGCGTGGTGATGTCCAACTTTCTGAACTTCTCTATTCCGAACCGTATCTGCTCTTTCGTAAGGAAGGGCTTTTTTATCTTCTCCTGCAAAATAGTGATTTCAAGTTCTTTTTTCTTGCTCTCCAACTGTGCAAGCCTGTCCTTCGTGCTGTCCGTAATAATGCCCTGCTCTATCGCATCCATTACGTTGGAAATTCGCTTTTCCGTTTCGTCAAGCTGTTCTTTTAAGCGAGGGATTCTCGGGTTTTCTTCTCCCTGCAATATGTAGATTCTGTCCGTGAGATAATCTACGAGCTTTTCGTCGTGCAGAATTTCCATAGCCTTTTTAACGACTAAATCTTCTATCCATTCCTTGCGGACGGCCTTCTTGTCGCAAATGTGGACTCTCTTGGTATTGGCGCATTTGTAATAATGATAGACCTTTGAAGTCCCCATTCCGCTTTCGCCTACCATATGCGCACCGCACTTGCCGCAAAACAGTTTAAGCGTAAGCAGATAATCATCCTCGGCTTTATGCCTTGCAGGAGCTTTCTTATTTTTAATCAGCTTTTTCTGCACCCATTCAAACAACTCGTCCGACACGAGAGAGGGAATACAATGCGGTACGACCACTTCACGGAATTTGTATTCACCTATATATCTGCGGTTGGAGAGTATGCGCTGTACGCTGTTAATGTTCAGTTTGCCGCCACGATAGGAACGTATGCCCTTTTTATCGAGATAATCGACGATTTGCTTAACCGTCTTTCCATCGGCATACATAGTAAAGATTTCTTCCACGATAGGTGCGGTGGTTTCGTTCGGCTCAAACTTGCGTTCAGCGTTTAGCTTATAGCCGAAAGTAACCTGACCGCCGTTGTTTATGCCTTTCAACGTGTTTTCCTTCATACCACGCACGACCTTTTCAGCAAGCTCTGCGGAGTAGTACTCCGCCATGCCTTCGAGTACGCTTTCCAACAGTATGCCTTCCGAGCCTTCGGATATGCTCTCCATAGCGGAGATAACCTTAACGCCGTTTTTGCGGAGCAGAGCTTTATAGTGTGCGCTGTCGTAGCGGTTACGGGAGAACCTATCCAACTTCCACACAATGATGCAATCGAAAGCGTGCTTGTAGCTATCCTTAATCATACGTTGGAATTCAGGACGATTATCAGATTTAGCGGACAAAGCTCTGTCTATGTAGTTTCCGATAACGTCGATTTCGGCACGGTTTGCAAACTCCATACACTCACGGAGCTGACCTTCAATGCTTTCTTCTCTTTGGTTGTCGCTTGAATAGCGGGCGTAGATGACAGCTCTCATAAATAATTCTCCTTGTGGGTATAGTATAACATACTAAACCTGACAACTCTGTCATATATAAAAAATTATTTTGAATTATTTTCATTTAATATATCAATTCCCATAAGAACACCGAAACGAAACCCCTCCTTATAAAAAGTCTCGCATTCTTCGCTGTTTGCTTCATCTATTTCATTTTTGAACTGATTATACAGCTCAATTGCCTCTTTATCATCTTTAAGCATTTCGGTCAGTTTAATATCGGTTTCACAGACTTTACTCATGATTTTACTTTGTTTATCGGTTGGTTGCACACTTTCATAAGTGCCTCTCAACCCTGAACACATTTGTTCTATCGCAGATTTCATAACAATCTCCTTTGGTTTTTTAATACATTATATAGCTCTAAACGAGCTAAGTCAATAATTTTAGCTCAATTCGTGGTATTCTTTTGGTATGATATTATTCAAAGAAAGACTTAAAGAGTTAAGGGTAGAAAGAAAGCTATCGCAGGCAGACCTTGCAAAAGAGTTAAACGTCAGCCAAAGAAGTATAAGCAGCTGGGAAACGGGTTTTAGACAGCCTGATTTTGAAACGCTGGAACGTATTGCAAAATTCTTTGACGTAACGGCGGATTATCTTCTCGGCTTGGGTGACTAAGAATAATTTTTGTGAAATTTGTACAAAAACAAATGTTTATAAATATATTGACAAGAGCGTTTTGACGTGTTATAATGCGAATATACGATATGAGTCGTATTCTGCCCTCAGAGGGTGTAGTTCTGCGTGGTAATAATTAAAGGGAAACATAACAACGCAGAATGATTTTGAACGGAAGAAATCCGTTCTTGCCTTAGCTTGCGAATTTGAACGCAAGGTGTTTTCAGCGTACAAAAAATTCGTGAGCCGTAATAGGCTTTTATTGCCATACAATTTTTCGGCAATAAGAAACGACGAAGTGAGTCCGGAGTTACTCTATGTATTTTAAAGAGTAATGTTAATGGTCTATTTTGTCGTACAATTTTTTAGGAGATTTAACCGGTAAATTAAAAATCTAACTTAATAGAATGGCTAACCACCATAGAGCAATTAAAACTGCTAAATAAGGTTCAAGTCGGTGAAACTTTAAGGATTTCAGCGACTTTTTTCACGTTCTTTTTTCGGTGTTAACCCACTACTATGCGGTGGTTAAGCAGATATTAAAAAATCAATTCGGAGGAAATCAATGAGTAATCAAATGTCAATCAGACCGCCTTAATTCAGGCAATCAGCAAGGCAAGCGAACTACCTAATAAACGTTCGCAAAATAATTTAAAGGAGATTAAAAATGGAAAACAAACAAGACAAATTTACTTTTTATCAGCCCTATTGGGATTTGGTAAAGGACGAGGACGGGGCAACCGTAAAGAGCATTATCGGGCATATATGCCGCTATATGCTGGACGGAAACGAGGAAAAACCTACCGCCCAAACGCAAGCACTTATATGGGAGGACCTTGTGGAAGTACTGGCACCGCAACGGGAAAAGGAACTGCAAGGCAAAACACCCAAGGCGTACAACGCCAGGTGGAAGCACTTTTCTTTCCGCAGAAACTATTACAACAAATTGCTATCCCTTGAAGATGACCAAGCGAAGGAATATTTGCAAGCAATATGCGAGTTAGCGTTCAACGGCAGACAACCAAAGGAATTATCTGCTACCGTTAAGAAGTATTACGAGTTAACGTTGCTTACTCTAAACACGTCAATCAAACGAAAGAAAGCTGGTAGCAAAGGCGGAACGGCACCGAGAACCAAGCAGGAAACCCCTACTACTTTACACACGATAGAAGATTTAAAAGTATTAGGCTGTACGGGGAGTTTAAGTTTACAGAATCCGATATTAGACGGTGTGGACGTAAACGAACTCTATGAGTTTGTTAAGTCAAACGAAGAAACACATTCAATGTCTTTGTATAAGGCAGTTGAAACGTTCCGCAGTCGGAAAGGGGCAGGCGGTTAATATGACAAGCAAATTGGAAGCAACCGGGAAGCAAAACCTATGTCCTTATCATAGGTGTAACTCACTACACTTACTTTGT
>JBJEVD010000007.1:0-3900 GCA_051884175.1 Candidatus Coproplasma sp. | reverse complement strand
CATTAAAACAAGCAAGAGAAAAGGCGTGGCATTACGCCACGCCTGACTCTGAACCTGCGACTTACCGAAAAATTCCCTATGGGAACTACAGTAAAGTCGGTGATTTTTTTACAATTATTATATTGAATAAAAAAATATGATCTGCGAAATCCTTTCCTATTGATCCTCTTTTGTGTTTACATTGGTTTCTGACTGCTGAGTCGCCTTTGATTGTTCAGCTTCCGCCTTCTTTGCTCTTTTATTTAAAATTCTTTCAACATCTTCTTTCGTCAAAAATAACGCCCTCATCTGATCCTCAAGATTACAATCTTTAACATTTCCATTATTGTCCACCATTCTTAAAATCATAGATTTACTAAACTGCTTAACCGCACCGCAATTATCGCAGGTACATTTAATTGCAACCTGTGATTTAATCGTTTTACCGTCATTAGTTCTTCCTGTTTCGTGCCATTCAATATCCCTGTCGTAATCATAGAACTGTTTACAATTTTTACACGTAGAGCGGAATTGTATCTGTTTATAAAAGAATATACCGCCAACAACGCCAATAGCTATAACAAGAACCACAAAAATAATAATAAAAACCATAAGTAATCTCCTGTATAATTATTTTTTTTATTACTATTGTAAGATTTCCTAAATTATAGCATTAACTGACCTAATATGTCAAGGGATAATTCTTATAAAAGTAATAATTTTTTTACTACACATATTGATTAGCGGGGGAGTTACTATGGAAAACTACAAGAAAATTTTTTCAGAACAACTAAAGTCATTAAGAACGGAAAGAGACGTAACGCAAGTTGAACTTGCTTTGGGAATAGGTGTAAGCAAGGGGCTTATCAGCCTGTGGGAAAACGGCCTGCGTGAGCCGACACTCGGCAACCTTATTGCTCTTTCAGAATTTTTCGAAGTTTCTCTAGACGAGCTGATTGGTAAAATTTAGATTTATTTTAGGAAGTACAAGGTCTATATTGCAATAACATTATACAAGTTGTATAATACCACATAACAACACATTGGTGAAAATATGAAATTTCTTAAAAAATTAAAAGATTGGAAGGCTTGGGTATTCACAATTTTGCCCTATGCCTTAATTGTAGCACATTTTTCTATAATGATCAGCATTTTGGCGAGTGGTAAGTATACTACAGCTCTCGTTATAACTGCAATGGCGTTACTCCCTGTCGCTTTGTTATTAATGTATGGTTTCCAAGTCTTTTTGCGAATAAGGGAAAAACGTTATTTACGCTCGATTATAGCTGTTGTATTTTTGCTTTTGTCTATAGGTCTGCAAATCACAGCTATGGTTAAATTGCCTGACTTAATTGAAAAGGAACAGGAAAAACAGCGTTTACATCAGATAGTGGAAGAAACCCCTTATGATGACCCTGAATATCGGCAACGGTTTGACGCCTGGGGCGACGCCGTCGATAGAGCTTATGACGCAAGTACTACTCTAAATTGGATAATGTGGGGAAGTTATGCCTCTTGGGTTTTTGTAGCTTTATCCGTACATTCGAGCAAACGCGATAACGACGAAGATAAAGACAAAAAGGAAGAAACACTAGAATAGGTGTGGCGAACGGTCAACGCCTCAGGCGGTACGTTTGCACCGCCTGAGGCGTTGAAATATTTATACAATAATAATTATAAAAAAATTTTAAACACCACCGCAAAATTGCTTGTATTTTTTTTAATCGTCCTATATAATAGTTAAGCAATCAAGCGAAAGCCTGTCTTTTCCTATTTAGGAAAAGGACGATTGCAATAACTTAAAAATTGGGGTGTCGCCAAGCGGTAAGGCAACGGACTCTGACTCCGTCATTCGGGTGTTCAAATCACTTCACCCCAGCCAGCAACACTATATATTGTAGGTTTAGATATTTAAACGCAATATATAGTGTTTCTTTTTTCGCTGTTTTTGACTTACTTACCGAATTTGGGAGTGAATTTGGGAGTAAATTGGGAGTAAATCGTAGGCGTAAATATCCCCTATCACTAATTGTTCTAAGCGAAAAATTCTTTGATAAACCTGCGGTAGTCCTTTTGCAGTACGTCCGTGTACAGCCGCAAGGACTCCCACAACTTTCTCTTTGAATTTTTCTGCTTATAACCGCAAGGCGTCTTGAATAGAAGATTTTTCGTCACCTGTCAAGGCAAAGACCGCAGACAATACAGTGACGTATTAGCAAGGGCTTTAACGCAGACAGAGGCAAAAAGATTCATTCAAGAAATTAGTGGTAGAGATTTTTACGCCTCCCTTTAAACTACGTTTAAGTAGCAAATTCCCATTGCAGATAATCAACCTTTTCGGCTTCACGCAGTTGAAAATCTTCCGAATAGTGCGTATAGACGGTTGTCGTTATCGTTCCGCTTAAAGAATGTCCTGCCCAGATACTGACGAGTTCAGCTGAAACTCCGCTCTCCTTGCAACGGCTGATAAACGTGTGCCTTAGCTCGTGAGAGTGATGGTTGGCAAATAATCTCTTCATTGCCGTATGTAGGCTGTTCAGGTTGACGTTCTTCGCCTTTTCAAAGTCGATATACGGCAACACCCGTTTCATCATAGGCGTGAACGGAATTTTGCGTCTAACGACGTTTTTACCCTTCTTCTCCTTGCTTGTGTCGCATTCCAGCCAAGTGCCGTCAATGACGTTCAGGCTCGCAAGCTCGCTACGCCTCAGTCCTGTGTATAACAGCACCAACAGGGCGTGAGAGGTGTCTTTTTCGAGGTTGGCAAGGCAATAATTGACCAACTGCTTTTCCTCCTCGTAGGTAAACGCACACCCCTGCTTGGACTCGTAGCTCGGCACGACCACCTTCTTCATCGGCGAAGAAATCGAGTAGTCCTCGGCTACCATATCGAAGATACAGCGGAGCAGTAAAAACAGCTTGTGCGCCGTCCGCAGTACTCCTCTTTCAACGTAGGTCAAGAGGAAATTCTGCAAGGAATTACGATCTATCTCCGTAACAGGCAGACTGCCGAACACGGGCAATATATCACGGTTCAACATTCTGACGTACTCGCCATACGTCGACGGCTTGGTCGTAACCTTTTTGAGTTTAAGCCACTCCTCGGCGTACTCTGTAAAGGTCTTAACCACCTTTTCAGGTTTCTTGGGCTTGGGCTCTTCGTAAGTTTTGTTATTCAGTTTATCGATAAATTTTTGCTTTAATTTTGTAAGGTCTTTGGACGACACCTCTATGTTGATTCCCTTTCTATGGAATCTCGCCTCGTACACCCCGTCTGGTTTTAAACGGTAATGCACTATCATATCGTTCGTCGCAAAGATATTTTTGTATGCTGTCGGCATCCTTGAAATCTCCTTTTTAGTAAATTTCAGATACTTCCGATTGTTCAGCACCTTACTCCTGTTTTGTAAATTTCTTTGAACGGGCAACCCCGACAGCACCTGCTCGCACAGCTCACTCTGTCTGCGCATATTCTCTATCAACAGGGCTACGGTATCGTCCGCCTGTAAATTGTTTAATTGCTTATAGTTCAATTCTCCTTTTTGTTATTTGTGTTTTATAAGGTCGCTTGGCTTGGGATTTCTGTCTAATCATCTTTTTGCCTTATAGGTCTTTTGCTATCTCTTCTTTACCGACTACTCTCCGTCGCCTTGCAGTTCCTTTTAGTTTATTTGTTCTTTCCTCCTTCCGCACCCATAACGGAAAGCTGAGTGCGGTTTGCCCTTACACAATTTTCTCCTTGAAGGCTACGCCATTTATTTTTATTTGCACAGCCTAATATTCCCGACATTACGGGTGTATTAAGTATAGCGTTAAACTATATTCCGCTGTTGTCGGTTGACTTCATATACTCATACGCTTTTTTTATAAAGTCCACCTTTGTCATTTTGCGTTCCTTTAAAAACGCATTGATTTCGTCAT
>JBJEVD010000006.1:0-14608 GCA_051884175.1 Candidatus Coproplasma sp. | reverse complement strand
GTGGAGTTCCACGAAATTTGGAGGTTGTTTTTATGATAGTTTGCTTTATCGGACATCGAACGGTTGAAAACGCCGAACAAGTGAAAGTGCAAATTACAAGCACTATTTCTCAACTTATTTCAAACGGCGCAGATACGTTTTTATTTGGGAGCAAAAGTCAATTCAATTGCCTTTGTTGGGAGATGGTAACTGCTTTCCAAAATAGGTACCACAATCTTAAACGAATTTATTTCAGAGCAAACTATCCGATTATCCCAAAATATTACAAAGACTATCTTTTAGAATCTTACGAAGAAACCTATTTCCCGAAAGGAATGGAACATGCAGGCAGAAGCTCTTATGTAGAAAGAAATCAAAAGATGATTGACGCATCTGACGTCTGCGTTTTCTACTATAATTCGGGATATAAGTTGGCACCACAAAAAAAGAAATCGTTTTTACCCCTTCCTGAAAGGGAACGTAAAAGCGGAACGGCAATAGCCTTTGCATATGCAACGCATAAGAGGAAGAAGATTATAAATCTATATATGTAAAAAACTTTAACTGTCTATGGTTATGGCATTGCGATAAAAAAGCAGAGGCTAGTTAACCTCTGCTTTTTTGTTTTATATTATTTCAAAATGCTTTAATGCTTGTTTGATTGCCTCGACCATTTTAGAGGTTGGATGAGTGCGGGGACGCTTTAATTCTTCAACGGCGTTGGGAGCGTCGTACATTGGTAGTCCCTCGTTTCTCTTCACTTCTGCAATGTAAGCGGTGTGAACCTTAAAACCGTAGTTTTTCTCCACCCAATCCTGTATATCCTTGTAAGTCGGCTTGTCTTTGGGCTTTCTTTTCTCTGCTCGCTCGGCTATTGCCGATTTATCAAGCGACGTATTGTCAAAGTCAATCTTAACTTCGATATGCGAATCGGGCTCTTTGTGGGATAATACTACCAACGTCTCGACGTGTTTGGTTTGGGGGAACATATCGAAGGGGGTGACGGAGATTATTTCGTAATAGTTTTCTAACGGGGTGCCGTCGTAGTCGGCATTCTTTACAAGCTGACCGTCAACCTCCTTCAAGCTTCCGCACAAAAGCCCTAAATCCCTTGCCAAAGTTGCAGGGTTGCAGGAGATAAGCACTACCTTTTTTGCTCCGCTTGCAAGTATGGCGTTACATACCGACCTCTCCATACCCTTTCTGGGAGGGTCGCAGACGATTACCCTCTCCGCGCCTTCGGTAAGGCGGAACACCTCGTCCAGCTTGTCCTCCACGGCTCCGCAGATATTGAACATCTTATCGGAGAGGTTGTTCATCTCCTTCAGCTCGTCGGCGCACTCAACCGCCTCCTTGACGATTTCTATTCCGTATGCTGCCTTGCACCCTTTAGCGAGCAGTGCGGTAAGCATTCCGCCCCCGCTGTACAAGTCGACGGCAACGCTGTCCTTGGAGCATACCTGGGCGCAAACTGCCTTATACAGCTTAGTCCTGACGTCGTCGTTAACCTGCAAAAAGGTGTTAGCCCCAGCCTTAAACTTTATGCCCATATCCTTGCCGTTGAAATAACCTTTACCGCAGCATATGTGCCACTCTTTGCCGAAAATCACGTTGCCCGTAGAGGCGTTCACGTTGAGTAAAAGAGTGAAGTTTTTGAACTCGCTTTCCAGTTTTTTTGCAAAGCCTTCAAGCTCAATCTTGCGTGAAGCAACCACGGTTATTATAAACTTTCCGTCCAACTCCCTTGCGACGAGCTGGCGTATATCGCCCTTACGCGTCTGTTCGTCATAGCCCTTTAAGCCCTGCTCGAACATAAAAAGATGCAAAAGCGAGATGAGCTTACCCGACCAATTCTGCTGAAGAGCGCACTCTTTGACGGGTACTATGCGGTGGGAACGGGGTGCGTAAAAGCCTATCACGTTGCCTAATTCCGCGTCTGCACCCACGGGTATGGCGAGTTTATTGCGGTAGCCGTACTGCATATCGCTCGCAACGCAGTCCTCCACCTTTACGTTCAGACCGCCTATCTTTTTAAGACAGTTTTCAACGCTTTGACGCTTGAACGAGAGTTGAAGAGCATAATTCATATGCTGCAATTGACAGCCGCCGCACCTGCCGAAGTTAGCGCAAATTGGGATAACCCTGTCCTTTGAAAGGGTGTTCACCTCGGTAAGCTTGCCGTAAGCGACCTTTCCCGAGACCTTGAGTGCCTTAAAGCTAACCTTTTCGCCGGGAAGACACTGCGGAACGAAAGCCGTCACGCCGTCACAATTTATAACGCCCTCCCCCTCGCTTCCGAGAGAGAGGACTTCGCCTGTATATTCCTTATTCTTTTCCATTTTATCTTTTGACTTTACCTATAAAATAATTGACTGCCCTTTGACACCTGAAAACCAAAAAGTCGTATACCGCAAACACCGCAGTGCCTAAAGTAAACGCAAATAAAACTATATATTGATTAACCGCATCGTACACCTGCTGGGGGAAGAGCGAACCGCCCAACACCCCGTCGTACACCAGGTAATATCCCACGATTAACGTTGCGTCGAACCAAAGAGCCTTGACGATAAACCAAGGCAGCCAACGCAAAATTTTACTTTTAGTTTTCTGAGAAACACTTTGCTGTATGCAGTTTACAAGCGGATGCAGACCGAAGAACATTGCAAAGGGAACCATATCCCAGAACTTTGCCGCCGCGCCCATTATAACCGTTAAAATACACGCACCCAAATAGGCGAGAAAGCCCCCGGTGTAAAACCTTTTGGAGAGGGGCAGCATAAGCGCGATTACGCCTATACAATAGCCCGTCGCAAGCAGCCAACCGCTCAGTATTCCCAGCGACAAAAATATTACCGTTATCGCACAGGCTATGCCCGACAACGCTATTTCAAAAGACTTGCTGTTCTTATTCTTCGGCATATTCTATACTTAGCACCTACAGCAGCCGTTGCACAAACAGTTAAGGCAAGCGTTAAGCGCACAGCACTCAGCACAAGACGTACAGAAATCACCCATCTGGTTGTCGCCCGAATAGCTCATATCCTGCCCTTGGTAAACCGAACCGCCGTTATCACGGTCGTTTTTATTGGCGTCGTAATCGATTTTATCGGAGAGCTTTTTGTAAGCTTCCTTGTATTTCTCGTTGCCTGCGTCTAAACGCATTGCAATTTCAAGTTGCTTCTTGCTCTCGTTAACCCAATTTTTGCGGTAAAAGACGACCGATTGCAGATAGTGCCACTCCGCATTACGCTCGTTAAAAGCGTCAAGCGCACGTTGAGCGTCCTGCAGATTTCCGTCTTTAATAAGCTGTTCGACCTTGGCGTATGCGTCGCCCGTCTCCGCCGCACCGTCTTCGCATTTGACCTTCTCGTTAAGTTCGGCAATAAGTTCGTCCCTGGCGGTTTCAATCTTGCCGAGCATCTTTGCGGCATTGTTGCCGATCTCCCCGTCAAGAAACCTCTCTTCCATATACTTAGCTTTAAGGGTGGAATAAGCCTGTTCGATCTCCTCTATACTCGCCCCGTCCGAAAGCCCTAAAATTTCCAAATTTTTCTTGTTCATTTATTGCGAACTCCTTTTAATTTCTGCCGTATTATCTTGGTTAACCCCCATATATATTGGCGTTAACCTTTGTTTTCTTCCTCTTGCTTATGCTTTCCGCAACCGCATTTGCCGTATACTAAGGAACGTGTTTTCAGGGGAATACCCCTCAATATTATATTATCCGTCAAGTCGTGATTGAAGTGAAACTTGATATTTGACAAATGAAAACGCATATCTGCAAAGATGGAGTTGAAGATAAAGTTTATCTCCTCCCCGTTCTTTGCGACTGCCTCGCTCTTGCACTTAGCTTTAAAGGCGTTGTAAAGCACGTTGTATCTGCCTTTCTTCACGTCCTTATCGTAGTCGTCAAGGGCGTCGGCGAGGTATACCCACTTGCCTATGTCGTAAACTAATGCGTTGGTATGCTCGGTGGCGTACTCGCCTAACACGTAGGCTGCGCCGTCCCGCATCATCTCGGCTGAAGGCTCGCAAGCCTCCTCGATAATCGCGCTGCCGCGCTGCTCAATCTCCCTTTGCTTTTGAATAGACCTTTCTATAATCCGGGCAAGCTTAGGGTGACGGGCTAACGCCTTTTTGTATCCACGCTTGAAAACAAACGCAAACGCACCCTTTTTATCCCCGTCGTATTTATCGTCCACAAGCTTAAAATAGGCAAGCACGGTATTTAAACAGCCAAGCATAAGACTTATTTCGTCGCACTTCGCCATAGGGCGTCGTTTGAATATATGCAGGGCGCAACGGCGTTTTTCCACCGCCATATCACAGTTTGCAATATTGTGCAGAAGGCAGGACATAAAGGCTACGTCGTATGTCAGCGACGCCTTGGGCATATTGCCGCACGCCTTGCCGATTGACTTGCACATTCCGCAGTACGAAGCTTGATACAGTTTTTCATCCTTAATAAAAAGATAAGGGGTGTCGGGTTGAATATATCCAAACATATGGTACAGTTAAACTTGATAGAAGCCTATTTTCTTGTATACCTTTGCCAAAGTTTTGCGAGCTATTGCGTTAGCCCTCTGCGCACCTGAAGTAAGTACGCCGTTTAAATAATCTTTGTCGGCAAGCAGCTTTGCCTGTTCTGCCTGAATGGGGGCAAGCGTATCGGCAACCACCTCGCCCACGGCAAGCTTGAATTCGCCGTAGCCCTTGCCTGCAAACTCCGCCGTAGCCTCCTCTATGCTCTTGCCCGAAAATACGGAGTAGATAGAGAGCAGATTGCTTACGCCCGGCTTTGCGGCAGGGTCGTAGCGTATTTCGCCGTCGCTGTCGGTTACGGCACGCTTGAACTTGCGCATAACCGTATCTTTATCGTCGGACAAGAAGATTGCTCCGTTGGGATTATCGCCCGACTTGGACATCTTCTTAGTGGGTTCCTGCAAATCGTTAATCTTTGCGCCTACCTTACGGAATATCCCCTGCGGAACGGTGAACGTGGGGGAATATGCATTGTTGAAACGGGTGGCAATATCCCTGGTTATTTCCAGGTGCTGGCGTTGATCCTCACCTACCGGAACGTAGTCCGCCTGATACAGGAGAATGTCCGCCGCCATAAGCACGGGATAGTCCATAAGTCCCATATTGATATTATCCGCATGACGGGCGGATTTATCCTTGAACTGCGTCATACGCTCCATCTCGCCTACGTAGGTAAAGGTATTTAATACCCATGCAAGCTCGGCGTGACAGGGCACGTGCGACTGCAGATATAATATACACTTTTCGGGGTCTACGCCGCAGGCAATGTACAGGGCAAGCAGGGCAAGCGTCCTCTGCCTGAGCTCCGCAGGGTTCTGCCTGACGGTAATTGCATGCATATTGGCAATGGCATATACGCAGTCGTACTCCTCCTGCAGCTGCACAAAGTTGGTTATTGCCCCTATATAGTTGCCGATTGTTAAATTGTTGGTGGGCTGTACCGCAGAGTACAGCCTCTTTTTATTCTCTTCCATATTCTCTTCCCCTGCCAAAGTTTACACTGAAACCAAATCGGTCTGCGCTACTGCATATGCGGAGGACTCAATCTCTTCATCACCCCTCTCGACGGTTATGGTAACGCTATCCCCTGCCCTGACCTGCATCAGCACGTTGGTCATATCAACCATTCGGTTAATCTCGTGCTTTGTGCCGTTAAAGGTTATTGCCCTTATTATATCCCCTGCCTGCAAGCCCATAGCGTATGCGGCATAACCTTCAATAGGGTTAGCCGAGCCTGCTTCGGGTTCGCTGACAGTTATGTCCGCTTTAATTTTTCCGGACTTGGTTGCGCTGTCGTATACGTAACGGCAGTTATTCTCAAAGACGGTTACGCCCAACCTCATTCTGTAGGTGTTATGGTCGGTTGCGTCAAGACCGTTATAATGCAATATACCCTCCGCACAGGGCAAAACCGTTGCGGCAGGAATGGCATAGTTAATGCTTGCCACGCTCTCACTGCCGGAATTGCAAAGACCTATAAGCTCCCCGTCCGAATTGAACAGTCCGCCGCCCGAACTGCCGTGATCCAAATCGGCATCCGTCCTTAAAAGATAGTAATTTTTCTCGCCTGCAATGTCTAAGGTTACAACCTCCATATCCACGCTGACTATGCCCTTTGTAAGGCTCAAACCCTCGCCGTCGGGGTTGCCGAGCGCGTACACCGTCTGCCCTACCTCGTAGCTTTGGTTTATTTCAATCGCTTTAGCATAGGGATATCTGGCTGCTAACTCCGACGTAGCAACTTTTAATATAGCTACGTCACATTCGACAGAACCGCCCACGTATTCGCAATCTAAACCAAACGCGTCGTCGTCAGCCAAAACCAGCTGACCCGACGTAGTGCGGACGGGGGCGTATTCGCTGCCGTACATATAGACAAACGCCTTCGTGCAAATCTTATCCGCGGTTATAGACTTGGAGTCGTAGACCATATGGTAGTTGGTTAAAATATAGGTGTAATCGCTTTCGATTTTATAAATAACACCGCTGCCCGTGAAACTCGATTCGTATTCGCTGGTACTGCTCTCGTTGAAGACAGTATAAACTTTCGTACCGCTTCTGAATAGCGAGGAAAGGGCGGTTAAATTGTCCTGCGAGGTACCGCCGTTTTGCAGGTTGAGGAATTTTTCAACAAACTCCTCTTTGGTCATATCGGGGTCGGTCTGTTTGTAGAATTCGTATACCTCGTCAACCGTTAGCTTGTCGGCGTCCTCGCCGTCCTTGCCGTTGGTCACTGTATACGTAGACGTGGTGCCGTCCGTGTAGGTTATGGTATAGTAATCGACAAGTCCTAAACTTCCCGTCTTTTCTATCGAAGCAATACCCCTTGGCGTAAGAGTACAGCCGCTTAATGCCGTAAGCGAAAGAATTAACGCAAGCAAGGCACAGGCAAAAAACTTCTTTTTCATTTAACCTCTCCGAGATGGTTACATTTATACACATTAATTATATTATGCATTTGTTAATTTGTCAAAACAGAATAATGTATTTTTTGTGAAAATGCGGTCTGCGAACCAAAATTCGCAGACCGCACCGTTGCTTTTTAAGTTTTTATTACTTTCTCTTTTGTCAACAATCAGTTAAGACCGAGTACGGAGAAGAGATTGTACTGCTCGAACAATACGACTACTACGAGCGAGATGGTGGACATAATCTTGATAAGAATATCAAGGGAAGGTCCTACGGTGTCCTTTAAGGGGTCGCCTACGGTGTCGCCTACGACTGCTGCGTCGTGAACTGCATCATAGCCTTCTTCACCCTTCTTAACGCCCTCTACGCCGCCGCACTCGATGTACTTTTTAGCGTTATCCCACGCGCCGCCGGAGTTACCCGTGTAGATTGCAAGCATTATTGCCGCAATGATCGCGCCTACCAACAGACCGCCGACAAATTGAGGTCCGAAGATAAATCCGCCTGCAACGGGAATGATGATTGCGATAAGGCAGGGTACGGTCATCTGCTTGATAGAACCCTTGGAGGAAATCTGAATACAGGTCTCGTAGTCGGGTTTAGCAGTGCCTTCCAAGATGCCGGGGATATCTCTGAACTGTCTGCGCACTTCTTCAACCATGTTTCTTGCCGCCTTTGCAACTGCCTGGATAAGCATACCGGAGAACATAAAGGGAATAGCCGCACCTACGATACCGCCGACAAGCGTAAGGGGCGAAGCCATATTGAGCACTAATTCGCCTGCGTCCGTTCCGGTGATTGCATAGAGATAGGAGCAAAGAAGCGAGATGGTTGCGAACGCTGCGGAGCCGATTGCAAAGCCCTTGCCGATTGCAGCCGTGGTGTTGCCGACTGCGTCGAGCTGGTCGGTAATTTCACGGACTTCGGGGTCGAGGAAGGACATTTCTGCAATGCCGCCTGCATTGTCGGAGATAGGTCCGTATGTATCAACGGATACGGTTGCCGCAACGAAGGAGAGCATACCGATTGCCGCACAGGATACGCCGTACAAACCGGCGATTGCATATGAACCGAAGATTGCCACGCCGAGGACGACTACGGGAAGCATACAGCTTATCATACCCGTTGCCATACCTTCGGTAATGGTGAGCGCAGCACCCTCTTTAGCCGACTTGGAAATATTCTTGGTGGGCTTGTAATCATAGCTGGTGTAGTACTCGGAGATTATACCGATTACGATACCTGCAGCAATGCCGAGAACTGCCGCTATCCAAGGGGAAAGGTTGCCTGCCTTGAACTTAAGCACGTTTTCAAGTACGGAATTTTCAAAATTCTGGAACATAAAGAAGCTCAACAGGAAACAGCCCACGACTGAAATACCTGCGGATATCCACGTTGCAATATTCAACTGCATATGAACGTTTGCATTTTTCTTCAAAGGAATTAACAGTAAGTAGAAGATACCTACCACGCAACCTAAAAGACCGATACCGGCAAACACCATAGGGAATAAGAGCAAGGTCTTTAAAAGCTCTGCGGTCATAGAACCTACCGCACTGTGAGCAAAGATTTCACAGCCTAAGATTACGCCGGAGAGCATCGCGCCTACGAAGGATTCCAAGAGGTCGCTGCCCAAACCTGCAACGTCGCCTACGTTGTCGCCGACGTTATCTGCAATGGTAGCAGGGTTTCTGGGGTCGTCTTCGGGAATGTGAGCCTCGGTCTTACCGACGAGGTCTGCACCCATATCTGCAGCCTTGGTATAGATACCGCCGCCTACACGGTTGAACAGAGCTATTATCGAGCAGCCGAGAGCATAGCCCGAAAGCGTCATTGTAAAGCCTGCTTCAAGACCCGTCCAGTTTGTCCACATAGGTGTGGTCGTACCGATAACGTCGTTTATCTGGTGGCAGGCAAGACCGAAGATAAGGAACACTACGATAGCACCCAACAGCGCGAAGCCTGCAACGCATAAGCCCATAACCGAGCCACCCCTGAAGGCAACCTTCAAGGTCTTACCGGTATCTCTTGTTTCGTTTGCAGCATTAGTAACCCTTACGTTAGCGTAAGTTGCTATCTTCATACCCACGAAACCTGCCGCTGCGGAAACGAGTGCGCCGATAATAAAGGCAATACCCGTCTGCCAGCTGACAAACGCAATTAAAATCACTGCTACGACAGAACCTATAATAGCAACGATTTTATACTCGTACTTGATGAACGCATTTGCACCGACGCGGATTGCCGCGGCGATTTCCTGCATTCTTTCAGTACCTTCACCCAACTTCTTGGTTACAAAGAAGTTAAGCGCGGCGCAAGCAACTGCAATTATAACCGCAGCACCTGCAATGATTAAAAGCCATTCCATTGTAAACCCCTCTTAAGTTTATTTTTGAAAACGTCACACAAATTTAGAAACATTTTCACATTGTATAGAATTTTATCACAATGTAAAACAAAAATCAACACGATACAACTAAAAATTTAAAAAATTATAATTTTGGTTTTTTATGGCTTAACCCCCGTAATTTTATAGCCGTCTTTCGCCATAAAAATTTGATTTTACTATTGAAAAAATAAAACTTGCGTGATATAATTATAATGTTAATTATATAAGGTAGGTGAGTTGGTTATGAAAGATACTAATTGCGGTTATTGTATGCGCGGCGAACTGTTGGAAAAATTCGGCATTTTTATCTGCGAATTAAACGTCTCCTCGCTCATACTATTCAAAGAGCAGTCCAAGCCGGGCAGATGCATTGTCGCTTATAAGGATCACGTCAGCGAAATAGTCGACATCTCCGACGAAGAGAGGAATTTATTCTTTGCAGACGTAAACAAAGCGGCTAAGGCTATCCATAAGGCGTTCCATCCCGATAAGCTCAACTACGGTATGTACGGCGACACCGGTTGCCATCTGCACGTCCACCTCTGCCCTAAATACGCAGGCGGCGACGAGTGGGGCGGCACGTTTACTATGAACCCAGCAAAGACCTATCTTACCGACGCTGAATACGCCGAGATGATTGAAAAGTTAAAGACGGCTCTTGCCGAAGTATAATAAAAAAATATATTATAATAAATGTGAAAGGGAGAAAAAATATTTATGGCTCATAACGTTATAGCTGAAGCAAAACGCTGCCTTAATTGTAAAAAACCTTTATGCAGGACGGGCTGCCCCATCAGTACGCCCATTCCCGATTTTATTCAGACCTTTTTAAAGGGCGATATCGACGAAGCCGGCAGAATGTTGTTCGACAACAATCCCCTCTCGGTTGTCTGCTCTATAGTGTGCAACCACGGCAATCAGTGCCAGGGGCATTGCGTAAGAGGACTTAAGGGAGCACCCGTGGAAATTTCCACAATCGAAAACTTTATTTCCGAGAGGTATTTAGACAGTTTGGAGCTTACTAAAGCTCCCTCAAACGGCATTAAGGTTGCCGTCGTAGGTTCGGGACCTGCAGGTATAACCATTTCCATTAAGATGGCTCAGCTTGGTTACGACGTAACCGTGTTCGAGAGCAAGTCAGACATCGGCGGCGTACTCCGTTTCGGTATTCCCGAATTCAGACTGCCCAAGTCGATAATAGACAGATATAAGACGCTTATGCTGCGTATGGGTATTAAGATTAAGTTCAACATAACCATAGGTAAGGCGTTCGGCATTGAGGAGCTGTTCCGTGACGGCTTCGAGGCTATATCCATAGGTACGGGCGTAACCTGGCCTATCGCACTCAATATCAAGGGCGAAACGCTCGGACACGTTCACTACGGCGTACACTATCTGGAAAAGCCCGAGGCATACCGCGGTCAGCTGGGTGACAGCATGATTATTATAGGTGCCGGCAACGTTGCAATGGACGTTGCGAGAACTGCGCTGCGTATGGGCGTAAAGGACGTTAAGATTACCGTGCGTTCGGACAACTATTCGGCGAGCGAGGAAGAAAAGGAATACGCAGAATACGAAGGTGCGGAGTTTGTGTACAACAAACAGCCCGTGGAAATTACCGACGAGGGCGTTATGTTTGCCGACACCGTCTGCGACGAAGAGCATAGGTTAATATCCGTATCCGACACGCCTACGCTTATGAAGGCGGACAGCGTTATGATCTGCATTTCGCAGAGACCTTCCAACCTCATTTTAAGCCAGACCGAGGGACTTGAAACCAACGAAAGAGGACTTGCAAAGATTGGCGAAAACGGCGAAACGACGCGCGAAGGCGTGTTTGCTTCGGGCGACGTCGTTAAGGGCGCAAAGACGGTTGTCGAAGCTTCCGAACAGTCCAAGCGCGTTGCTATGGCTATGCACGAGTACTTACAGAAAAAGCACAACAAGGCTTGACTATAAAATATTAGGTGATAATTTATTAGAAAACCGCCTGCTGCCGAACTTCGGCAACAGGCGGTTGTATTTTTGAAGATCGTCATTGCGAGGAAGTGCCTTTAAAGGCTCCCCGCGGCAATCTCAAAGATTAAGGGCGGACTGTATACACAATTCCGCCCTTATTATTGTATTAAATTATTTGTAAGCCCGTCTCATACCCAATGGGATTGCCGCCCTACGCCGCAAGCGGCTTCGTTCGCAATGACGGGTTTTAAATTGCCACAGCTCGACGAACTATTGCGACGGCTAAGAACCAACCCGTCTCTTTGGAAAGATACAAGCAAGACAAGGAGCCTGCGTATTTGCCGACGGGAGCGTACATAGACGTACGTGACCGAGGCAAAACGTAAAGGCGACGCCGTATTGCGATGTATATTTACAAAGAAGGTTAAGGTTGTTTGCCGATATATGCTAAGATACCACCATCAACATACAATACGTGACCGTTGACGAAGTTGGACGCGTCGGATGCAAGGAACACTGCGGGACCTGCTAAATCTTCGGGGTTGCCCCAACGCTCTGCAGGGGTCTTTGCCAAGATAAAGCTGTCGAAAGGATGACGGCTGCCGTCGGGCTGAATCTCACGGAGGGGTGCAGTCTGAGGAGTAGCAATATAACCGGGTCCTATGCCGTTGCACTGAATGTTGTACTTGCCGTATTCAGAGCAGATGTTACGGGTAAGCATTTTAAGACCGCCCTTTGCAGCAGCGTAAGCGGAAACGGTCTCTCTGCCAAGCTCACTCATCATAGAGCAGATGTTGATAATCTTGCCGTGACCCTTTTTAATCATCGAAGGGATAACCGCCTTGGAAACGATAAAGGGTGCGTTGAGGTCAACGTCGATAACCTTTCTGAAATCTGCTGCAGACATCTCTACCATAGGAATACGCTTGATGATGCCTGCGTTGTTTACGAGGATATCTACCACGCCTACTTCCTTCTCAATCTGTGCAACGAGTGCATTAACCGCGTCTTCGTTTGTTACGTCGCAGACGTAGCCGTGAGCCTTAATGCCCTTTTCTTCGTATGCCTTAATGCCCTTATCTACAAGCTCTTGATTGATATCGTTGAAAACGATAGTTGCGCCTGCCTCTGCATAAGCGGAAGCGATTGCAAAGCCGATACCGTAGGACGCGCCTGTTACCCAAGCAACTTTGCCTTTAAGTGAAAAGTTTTGTTCAAAACTCATTTCTTTAATTCTCCTTAAAAAATTTTTCTTCCGTTTAATTATAGCACACTTTATTCCCCCTGTAAAGTACTGTTGGCTATTGAATTTAGTCTTTTTAGTGAAAAGCGGTTAAGTCCTGCAAGAAAAAATTTTACACAATTTTTACCCATTTTACTTGTAATTTTTGTAATTGTGTTGTATGATAATTGTAATATTAATTAATGACATAGGTTATAAAAATGATTACAAATATACAACAAAGGGTTCTGCTTTTAAGCTGCGGAACGGGTGAAGGGCACAACAGTGCGGCTTACGCGATAGAATACAACCTTAAGAGCATGGGGATATTCTGCGAGACAAAAGACGTAGGCGAATTCATAAGCAAAGAAAACGTTGAACGGGTAAACGGACGGTATGCAAAGGTTATACGTAAAACTCCCAAACTGTTCGGGTTTGTCTTCGCAATGGGTATGGCTTACGATAGGCTGCATTTACCCTCCCCAATTTACCCCAAGTACGCAAAATGCGCAGACCCACTCTATAATTATATTAATGAAAAGGGCTTTACCCGTGTTATTTGCACGCACTTTTTTGCCATGAACGCAATGACCGCACTGCGCAAAAAGTACAAAAAATGCGTACCCTGCTACGGGGTTATGACCGATTACACCATACACCCGTTTGTTAAAGAGACGGATTTGGACGGATATTTCGTACCCGACGGAAAGGTTGCAGGGCAGTTTATGAAATTGGGATTTTCTGCGGATAAGATAATTATTTCCGGCATACCCGTACACCCCAAGTTCAATATAAATATAAGCAAAATTGAGGCAAGGCGAGCTCTTCAGCTTGACGATGACAAAAAGACAGTGCTGATTATGACGGGGAGCGAAGGCTGCGGAAAAATCAAAAAGCTGTGCAAAAAGCTTATGCTTGCTTTTGACGAAAACTGTAACTTTTTAGTTCTCTGCGGCAGAAACAAAGAACTTAAAGAGCAACTGGACGAGGCTTTTAGCAGTACTGAAAATTTTAAAACGGTGGGTTTTACAAGTGACGTCAACCTCTATTTAAAGGCGGCGGACTGCGTCTTAAGCAAATCGGGAGGTTTGTCCCTGACTGAAATCGCCACCGCAAACATACCGCTGATCAACCTTAACGCCGTACCCGGGCTGGAGTCGGCAAACCTGAAGACCTTTACGAGCCACGGGTTATCTTTAAACGGCAAAAAGATTAAAAACGCCGTTAAAAATATCCGTCTGCTGATAGACGACAATGCCCTTGCCGCCAATATGCAGACTTTGCAAAGGCGGTACGTAGAGGCTAACGCAACTTATATTATTACTCAAACAGTTTTGGAGGCTAAGACAAATGACTACGCTAATCTGGATTTTACTTATAGTAACGGGATTTCTGTCGGGGAGCGTAATGTTCTGCAGGACTATTCCTGCACTGTTAACCCGTAAAGATATCTGCGAGATCAGCGACGATAATAATCCCGGTGCATTCAATGCATTTAAGCACTTTGGCAAGGGAATAGGCGCGCTGTGCCTCGCACTGGATATGTTAAAGGGTTTTTTACCGGTATTTCTCGCCTGCATGCTTCTCGACCGTGGCAGTCCGCTACTCGTATTGGTTATGATTGCACCCGTACTCGGGCATGCTGTGGGTATGTTTAACCGCTTCCGCGGCGGTAAATGCATAGCAACTTCATTCGGCGTAATGCTGGGTATTATACCCGTAACGTGGGTTCCCCTTGCTCTGCTTGCCGTACTGTATATTCTGTTCTCCACCTTGATTAAGATTAACCCGAACAGATTGCGAAGCATAATAACTTTTGCGCTTTACGGCGTTGCAAGCGCGATTATTTGCTGTGTTCTTAATTTATTTAACGTGGCTTTCGGCTGTCTGATTATCGCCGTTATAGCTATCGTAAAACACGTTATTGCAAAGCAAGCCGATTTAACCGCCGAAACCCAAGAAAACAGCGAAACACAAAACAACGCCGTAGTTTAAAAAACAGCAGTATAGTAACCCGCCTGCAAGGTTGACCCCTTGCAGGCGGGTTTGATTATAAAATCAAAACTACGCGTTCAACGCGTAGTTTGCTCCAGCCCTGAAAGGGCATG
>JBJEVD010000005.1:0-4007 GCA_051884175.1 Candidatus Coproplasma sp. | reverse complement strand
AAAAATATTGCTTGAAGCTAAAGCTAATATGGTATTCCACCGGCATAGCCGGTGGCTTTTTACTTACCAAAAAAGTGGAGAGGACGGTTGTCTTCTCCACTTTTTTACTGATGTAAATTAACCATTTATTCAGATTAATTGGTTGCCGTTTCCTTCACCCAGACTACGATTTCATTGTCTACATAGCGCCAGAAGTTGCCAACATATGCCGTGCCGTCAGCGGTAAAAGCGGGCTCGGTTTCGCTGTACACGTAGTAATCGGCACCGGTCAGATTATAGTTCTTCTCCCCTATGCTCACAGAATCCCACGGCGAACCCGTTCCCGTGAAGTAGACGTTTTCAATCGAGCAGCAACGGTAGAAAGCGTAATCGCCCACATAGGTCAGACCGGCAGGCAACACAATCTCCGTCAGCGACGTGCAGTCGGAAAAGGCAAAACAGCCTATCTGCGATACGGAATCGGGAATAATAATACTTTCAATCGATCTGCATCCGTTAAAGGCACTTTCTGCGATATAGTTTACCGAGTCAGGAACGGATATGTGAGTAAGCGAAACGCAATTACCGAAAGCCCATAGTTCTATAATCTCCAGGCTGTCGGGCAGAACCACGCTCTCAAGCGACGAACAGCCGCTGAAAGTCCATTCTCTGAGTTCGGTAATATTACAGGACAAGATCACTTCCGTCAGATTTGCGGCATTGGCAAATGCAGCTTCGTATATATAGGTAACGCAATCGGGTACGGTAAATTGCTTATCGGGTTTACCTGAAGGGTAGACCACTAATAACAGGTTTTCGCCATCCATCTCGTATAATACGCCGCCAACGCTCTTATACCTTCCATTATTCTTGCTGACGAATATATTTTCAAGCGATGGGCAATTTTCAAACACTCCCCCCAGACCCGTTTCGATAAACGATATATTGTCGCCTAATTCGACGGTTTTAAGCTTGTTGCAGCCGTAGAACATATGAAATTGTAATCCGGTAATCCCGTTGCCCAGGAACACCCTTTCAAGCGACGTGCATGAGGCAAAAGAACCTATTGACGTAACGCTGTCGCCCGTGGTTACGCTTCTGATGCGGTTATTGCCTAAAAAGGCGTTATTGGCAACCGTATAAGGACCGCCGTTAAAGCTATCGGGAAGAGTTATATCCTCCGCTGTTCCTGTATACCCTACAAGAGTAGCGTCATTGCCCGACACGTAAAATTCAAAGCCGTCTTCTGTAGTTACAATATTGCTCTTACCGCTCTCCGGATTATAGACATTCAAAGCAAAATAGGCGACGAAGCTGTAATAGTTGTATCCTTTGACAATAAGCAGATCGGACATATTACATACTTCTATCAATTTCTCACAGCCACAGAAGGCTTCTACACCTATGCTTGTGACGCTTTCGGGGATAGTGATACTCTCGATATAGCACCTGTAAAAGGCATAGTCGCCGATAGCCGTTATGCCGTCATCCAAAGGCAACAGGCTGTTTTTACAGCCGAGAACGACGGTCCTGGTATTCCTGTCTATCAGACAATTATTGCTGCTGTAGTAATATTCGTTATCGGGGTCTACGGTAATACTTTCAAGCGCAGTGCAATTCATAAAAGCCGTCGGATCTATATAGATTACGCTTGCAGGGATATAGATACTTTTAAGAGAGACACACCTGTAAAAGGCATAATTTTCAATCTCCCTAACGTGTTCGGGAATAGTAAAACTTTCCAGACTTTCGCACTCAAAAAACGCACTGCTGCCTATAACCGTCAAGCTGTCAGGGACTATAGCTTCGGTTAAACCGATACAATTGGAGGCAACTGAATCTATCGAAGTTACGCCCTCGGGCAGCGTCAGCTTTTTAAGGCTCATACAGCCGCTGAATACTCCGCGTGCCACGTTGGTTACGCTGTCTGGTATATTTACGGTCTCTAAACTATAACATTCGCTGAAGGCGCAAAAACCTAAAGTATGAACCGTATCGGGTATCGTAATCCCGGTAAGCCCCAGGCAATCAAAAAACGCATATTCTCCGATAATTTTTACCGAACCGTCCGTAGGGATAACGCTGTTTTTACAACCTATGACAAGCGTATCCGAAGTAGTATCAATAAGGCAGTTACCGACGGCCTTATACATGGGATTATCTTCGGAAACGCTGATCTCCCCGATGTTCTGGCAGTATGCGAAAGCCCATTCCCCTATTTCCGACAATCCGCTTCCGATCTCAATACGTTTAAGCCCGATACACCATTCAAACGCCCGTTCGTTGATTATTATTAAGCTGTCGGGTATTATAACTTCCGTAATGCCTTCGCATTGGTTGCAGGCAAGGGCTGCGATACTTATCGTGCCCTGTCTTACTTCAAACACACCTCTGACCGTCTGGCTGACATTGAATAAATGGTTGTCGATATATAATGCACCGTTATCCCAATTATTCTCGTTATTATAGATCTCCGTATTAAAAAATGCGTAACCACCTGTGTACGATAAGCCGTCTGGGATATTGACATCTGAAAGATTCACACAATTAATAAAAGCCGCCGTGCCTAAATAAACCAGGCTGTCGGGCAGGGCGACGCTTTCAAGCGACGTGCAGTCGGAAAAGGCGTGAGTATCGATATATTTCGTTCCCTCTTTGACCGTAAAGGTATTTTCCGTAGTCCTTACCGCCACTAAATGGTTTTGTAAATATAACCCCCCGTTTTCCCAGTTGTCTTCATTGTCGTAAAAGGGCGTATCGGAAAACGCACTATCGCCTATTTCGGTTACGTCATCGGTCAGCGATACGTAATCTAAGTTCGGGCAAGCGTAGAAAGCACGTTCCCCTATCTCGCAGAGATTGCCTGCTGATAAATCTTCGCTGAACGCCATTGTCTTCATGAAATTGGCTGACGAAGAGGAATCGGAGTAAAGAGTTGCCGACTGAGCGACACATATACTCGTGATTCTGTTATTCCCGCTGAACGCATTCGCTTCAACAGACGTAACAGGCAAACCGTTATAATAGGCAGGGATCATTATTTTTGAATCGCTTGCACTGCCTATACCGGATACCGAATATCCTATGACGTTGTTGTAATTGTCAATAACTTCAGTGTATGCCAGCCCGTCCGTGGGCGAGGTTGCGTACACGTCCGTTCCACCGTTTCCATTATTACCGCCGTTCTCCGTTCCGTTATTGCTTACACAGCCTACAACGCCGAAACAGCACGCAAATACCGCAAACGCAGCAACAAGATACTTCTTTTTCATAAAGGTTCTCCTTATTTATGGACTTACGTAAATGTAAAGCCCATAACTAGTTTAGTGTATAATCTAAACTATATTATATAGTTTATCATTTCATAATTCAGTTGTCAATATTCGCTATGAATATTGACTAAAAAGACTATTAATTCTTCCTTAACTTAAAAACGTTTATAATCTCTTTCTGTTTTCTAACCGCATATTCAAAGGCAATTTTAGTTCCGCTTTTGGGCTGAATATCCGACAAATGATTGTTATATGCTTTTCTTACGTTTGGCTTATATGTATTGTCATAATAGAACACACAGATGGAACTGTTATCAATCATATAGTTGTTTCTCTCAACGTAGGAAGCTCTACCGGCGTTTTTCATCCCCTTTGGGAATACCGTCTCATCATATCCTTCCAAAAGATAATTCTTATACATATCGCTGATTTCAGGATACTGTGAGCGAACGTAAACACGGCCAATAGCAGGATTATCTTTCTTTAGTTCACTTACAACTGAAAGGCAAATATCATTAAATTCACTTCTACTGCCAAACAAATATCTTTTTACTCCCAGTGACAGTAATTCCACTACAACCGATTTAACACGTTCTGTTACCGAATCAACATCATTAACCTTTCTATGACCGATAAAACAACAGGTATTCCCTTCCATATTTAGCCACCTTATCATTAAAGCGGCTATAATATTAATCCCCTAAAATCAAAACTACGCGTTCAACGCGTAGTTTGCTCCAGCCCTGAAAGGGCATG
>JBJEVD010000004.1:0-15268 GCA_051884175.1 Candidatus Coproplasma sp. | reverse complement strand
TAGAATTATCTATTTTTTAGTTTTTATCTCCACCACAACATTTGACAAAGAGCCATAAAATAACGCCCCGACGGGTTTTCCGTCGGGGCGTTATTATGGCGCACCAAAAAGGACGTAAATTGAACACCTTCAGTTTACGTCTTTTTTTTGTAAAACGAAAACCACTCACTGAGCGAGTGGATAAAAAGCTTAAGCTATGGAAAAATATAAAGTCGTGTATTAAGATAAAAGCGACCGACAATCGCAAATAAATAATATTTAACTCGTTCAAAATATTTAAAACTCTTTGGAATTGATTTTCATTTCTTCATTTTTGCCTGATATTTTTCCCAAATTATACCGTCGAGACGCCTAATAGTTAGTTTCGGGTAGTCAATATTTAAAATTTTGATTGTATCAGAAAATAGTTGCTGACATTCAACTGCAGATAAATCTATTCCGCAAGCATCTTTGACAAAATGATGAATATGTACATCGGGTTTACACCGATTGGGGTCGCCTGCAAGCATAAATAGATAATTAACTCCTGCTACCCCAACCCCTTTTATAGAATAGAGGGTATTTTCTAATTTTTTTGTATCACTGTAATTTTTAAAGTCGTCAATAGAATTTATATCTAACTGTAAAAGCTTTTGCGCAACTTCATAACAAACTTCTGATTTGTATCTTTTACTTATTTTTTGACGATTTTTTAAAATAGCAATAGCAAAATTTTCACAACCGCCTACGCTGTCAATATGTGCAATTAAATCTTTACTGTTTATATTGCTTATAAACTTATCATTATTCATAAACGCTTTTGCATATCTTTCTACGACAGGAACAGTAACCAAGAAATATTTAGCTCTTAAAGAATAAAAACAATCTATTATGCATACCGCCAAAGAGTTATAAGGTTCAGCATAAAGACTATTATCTAAATTTAAATTGTTACGACAAAAATCAACAAATTTATTTACATATTCAAATTTCATTAATATATCTCCATTTAGTTGCTATTCAATCCAAATTTTCTCGTCATTAAAACTTCTTTCCAATAAGTTTCACGCTCGATTATATATTTAGAATATCAACTAATTTAATCATTTGTTACCCCGTTTATTCGTTTTACTAATTATATCAGAAATTAATAAAAAAATCAATTTCATTATAATCATAAATATCTAAATGGCAGTTATGCGTGAGCTTGTCTTGACGAGCGCGCGGCTACGCCGCGCGGACAAGCTCACGCAACAAAAGAATAAATCGACCAAAAAACATATTTGAAAGCCGAGCGGAAGGGCGTTCGCCGCTGAACCGCTTGGCGATTCGCCCTTTCCTCTCGCTCTGCGGTGATTTCAAATAGTATTGTTTTATTACAGCCGATTTGCTTTCCTTTGGTTGGCGGTGGGCTTTTCCGCTTAATCGTCGTAGAGATTTACCCTAATTCCGCTTGCTCTGTTCATAACTCAAAAATTTTTTAAAAAATATATAAACATTTGTTTGACTTATTCTTTCGTTGGTTATATAATAATCAAACGCACAAAAAAGTGCGAGTGCAATTTAATATTAGAACTGCGTCAATAGGAAATCTATTGTGCAGCTAAAACAGCAGACCAGAGGTTAAGTTAAGGAGCAAAGTAGCGATTAAGCGAAAGCCGGTTCACCCCCAACAAAGAAAAGGTGCAGCGTTGCGTTTTGATAAGAGAGAATATAGCACACTCTTATTCTATTAAGGGAATATAATATTCTCTTATATTAACGGGCGATGTACAAAGTTTTATGAGATTAAGTTCTCGTAAGATTTTGTACATCGCCCTTTTTTCGTGCAAATTTTCGAAGCGGAGGACAGAAATTTGCAGGAAAACAAGACAAAAAAAGACATTGAAGTCAGGAGTATCGGAAAGCCGAATATATCGGCATTATCCGAGAGTGAGCAGGCGGTTTTCTACGCCACCCTATTAAAGCGAATTACGGAACTTGTACAAGGGGGTGATAGAAAATGAACTTACTTGGCGCAAAGGTTTACTTTGACGGCAGACATTGGATAGCTATTCGCCATACCGAACGCCATTCCAAAAGGCGAAGATATAGCATTACGGCGCAGGATAACCCCACCGTTGAACAGTTTGAAAAGGCATTTAACAAGACCACAAAGGGCAGAAAGCAGAAGAAAAAGGAAAGACTTTTACAGGAGTTTTTACCGCACTTTGATAGCGAAAGCGAAGCTACGGAATTTGTAGAAATGCAGTTTAAAAGATTAAACCGTAACCGCATTGAAAGGTTTAAACGATTAAAGCGCAAGGCGTATTTACAGCAATGGCATTACTTCTGCACCTTTACCTATGCGGACGGAAAGCAAACCGAAGAGAGTTTTAGAAAGCAGTTAATGAATTGCCTTTATCATTTGGCATCTCGCAAGGGTTGGAGATATATCGGAGCTTGGGAACGTGGCGAAGATAACGGCAGATTGCATTTCCACGCTTTGGTTTATATTCCGCCAGACGGTATGGTTGGAGAGTTTGAAGAAAGAAACGCTTTCAGCTTTAAAGCTCATAAACGGCAGATAACCAATCAAAATACTTTCTTCAACGAGCGGTTTGGGCGTAATGATTTTGACAAGATTTCACATCAAATCGAAGTTGAAAACAGCGTTTACTATATGCTCAAATACATAACCAAGAATGACGAAAAAGTCGTCTATTCAAGGGGGTTAAAGAGCTATATCATAGCGGACATTTTGGAAGAAGATATTCTCTGCCCTTACGGTGACGAAGAAAACGAATACAAATTTATACTTGCAGACGATTTCACCTGCATTGTTGACGGCGAGATTTTGGGTAAGGTCAGTCCCGAAGTCATAGAGAAAATGCCAAAGAGTAACTGACCGACAACGTTTTGTCTATCGACTTGCGGAGCGTAAACGAAAACCCACTTTCCGTCAAGTGTAAAGTGTATTGCCATTCGGCAACACTTGATGGAAAGCAAGTTAATTACAGGTAGTTTTTAGCCAATGTGTTTCCGTTTGTTCGCCCCTTGTCGAAAGACAAAAGTTAAAAATCTATTTTAAAAGGAGTTTAAAGAATTTATGAAAACAGGAGTTATATATGCTCGCTATTCAAGCGACAGTCAGTCAGAACAGTCCATAGACGGACAGTTGCGTGTTTGTGAAGAATATGCACAGCGCAACAATATTTTAATTTTAAATACCTATATCGATAGGGCAATGACGGGTACTAACAATAACCGTCCAGACTTTCAGCGTATGATTAAAGATAGTGCTAAAAGGACATTCGATTACGTTATAGTCTATAAACTTGACAGGTTTAGCCGTAACAAGTACGAAAGCACTATACATAAGCGCACGTTGAAAAATAATGGTGTTACGTTGTTATCCGCAATGGAAAACATACCAGATACGCCCGAAGGAATTATCCTTGAAAGTTTACTTGAAGGGTTCAAGCATTCAAATGGACATAATAATTTAAATTTAGAATTAAAGCAGCCAATTCAATGTAAACAAGCAGGCATATAAAAGAATCGCAGGACTCAAAACATGGTTCTGCGGTTCTTTTCGATTTAATATTTTGTATTTATACTATCAAGCAAATAAACGGCAATTTACTTGAAATAATAACCAAAAGGTATTATACTATAAGAGAATAGCAAACACACTATCATAACTAATTATCGCATTGTTAAGGAGTAAAATATGGAAAACAGACTTCTGAAATATTTTTTAGTCGTAGCGCAGGAAGAAAACATAACGCGTGCGTCGGAAATACTGCACGTTTCACAGCCTGCCCTTTCAAAACAATTGATGCAACTGGAAGACGAACTCGGTGCAAAACTGTTCATCCGCGGCAAAAGAAGCGTAACCCTTACCGAAGAAGGCAGATTCTTGCGGGGAAGGGCGCAGGAAATCATCGACCTGACCGAAAAAACGGAACGTGATTTTCAGGACGGTATCGTAAAGTTTAACGGCGTCGTTTCAATCGGGATGGGAGAATCTACGGCAAGCGAATGGATTGCGAACTCTATTTCCGAATTTACGAAAATATATCCCGAAGTGCGTTTCGATTTGTATTCGGCAAACGGCGACAACGTAAAAGAACGCATTGAAAAAGGCTTGCTCGATATAGGTATAATCGTCGGTCTCGCAGGCGATTTGTCCAAATACAACTATATTCCGTTGCCTGTAAAAGACCGTTGGGGCGTTCTCGTCTCTCCCGACCACCCGTTGGCGCGCAAACAGTTCGTTACGCCGGACAATCTTGAAGGTGAAAAAATATTTTTATCGAAACGATCTATGCCGCAAAGTAATCTCACGGAATGGTTCGGCTCGAAATATAACGAGAAAAACGTTCTGATAACCTACAACCTGATAAAAAATGCGGCAATGTTCGTACAAAACGGCACGGGAATCGCTTTGGCTATCGACGGTGCGGTATCTCTTTACGACCAATCGAAAACGGTATGGATTCCGCTTGCACCCGAAATTGCGTTATCAAATACGGTCGTATGGAAAAAATACGGCGAACGCTCTCCGAGCGCGGCGAGATTCATAGAATTTCTTAATCATTCCGTCGGGTTATGATAAACGATAGAAAATAAGTATTTTACATTTGTTAGTGAACAGGGTACAATATAAATAAAAAATCAGGAGGATTCGTTATGAACAAAATTCTCGTAGCTTATTTTTCGGCAAGCGGCGTTACGAAAAGTGCGGCGGAAAAACTTGCAAAAGCGGCAAACGCCGATTTGTTTGAAATTAAACCTGCGCATCCCTATACCCGTGCCGACCTCGATTGGACGAACAAACAAAGTCGCAGTACGCGCGAAATGAACGATCCGACTTCCCGTCCCGAAATAGCGGTGCGTTGCGAAAATATGCAGGATTACGACGTAATTTTCGTCGGTTTTCCCATTTGGTGGTACGTTGCGCCCACCATTATCGACACCTTTCTCGAAAGTTATGATTTTTCGGGGAAAACGGTTATCCCTTTCGCCACTTCCGGCGGAAGCGGTATGGGTAAAACCGACGAGGTTCTGCATAAACTTTGCCCGGACGGCGTGAAATGGAAGAAAGGTCAGATTGTAAACCGTATGTCCGAAAAGGATATGGGCGTTTGGATAAACAATCTCGGAATTTAAGAAGGGAAACGGCTATGGAATACACGGAATTAGGTAACAGTAAAATCAAGGTGTCGAAATTCTGTCTCGGCTGTATGAGTTTCGGCGACCCTGCAAGCAAAATGCACGCTTGGACGCTCAATCCGTCAGAAAGCGAAAAAATCATTCAACACGCGCTCGACCTTGGAATCAATTTCTTCGATACGGCAAACTGCTATTCCGCAGGAACGAGCGAGGAATATTTAGGACGCGCCATCAAAAACAACGTTGCCCGAGATAAAGTGGTTTTGGCGTCCAAAGTGTATTTTAACGACGGAAAACTTTCAAAAGAAGCCATTTTGCGAGAAATTGACGGTACACTGAAACGTTTGGGGACGGATTATCTCGATTTGTATATCATTCATCGTTTCGATTATTCCACTCCGATTGAAGAAACGATGCAAGCGCTCGACTTGCTTGTAAAATCGGGTAAAGTCCGTGCGCTCGGCGCTTCCGCAATGTACGGCTATCAGTTTTACAATCTGCAAAATTGCGCGAAAGAAAATGGTTTCACCCCGTTTGTTTCCATGCAGAATCACTACAATCCTATTTATCGTGAAGATGAACGGGAACTGATACCCGTCTGCAAACAGATGAACGTTGCGCTTACGCCGTACAGTCCGCTTGCCGCAGGAAGATGTGCGAGAAAAGAATGGAAAACGGATACGCTTCGCTCTGAAACGGACGTTACGGCGGCGAAGAAATACGATTCTACGGAAAATCAGGACGAAATTATCGTCCACCGTATTTCTAAACTTGCCGAAAAATACGGCGCAAGTATGACGCAAATAACCTTTGCGTGGCATTTTGCAAAGGGCGTTTCTTCTCCCGTTATCGGCGCTACGAAAGAAAAATATATTGACGACGCAGTCGGCGCTTTCGATATAGAGCTGTCAAAAGAAGATTTAGCGTATATTGACGACGCATACCTTCCGCATAAAGTCGTCGGCGCACTATAATCATTCTGTTTAGTTATGATAAGCAATAGAAAATAAGTATTTTACATAATACGGTAAAAGTAATATAATAGGTGTGAAAGAAGCGAAAAGCCGATTTCACACCTAATTTTTTTATAAAGGAGATTAAGTATAATGGAAAAAGTAACGGCAGGAAGAGACGCACTCGGAGAATTTGCTCCGAAGTTTGCGCAGTTGAACGACGAAGTTCTGTTCGGAGAGGTCTGGTCGAGAGAGGACTCCCTTTCGTTAAGGGACCGCAGTCTGATTACGGTTACTGCGCTTATGTCGCTCGGAATAACGGATAACTCTATCGTCTTTCATTTAAGAAAGGCAAAAGAGAACGGCATTACGAAGAAGGAAATATCGGAAGTGATTACGCATCTTGCGTTTTACGTCGGTTGGCCCAAAGCGTGGGCGGTTTTTAATTTAGCGAAAAATATCTGGAACGAATAATCAAAAGGAGAAACGAAAAAATGAAAAAATTAACTGCTTTTTTTGCGGCGGTAATAGCCGTTGTTATGGCTTGTTCTTTTGCGGCTTGTTCTTCGGGCGGGGATAAAACGGGCGGACAAAACGTTACGCCGAACGATCCGCTTACAGGCGAAAGCAACGTACTCGTGGCGTACTTTTCCTGGTCGGCGTCCCATAATACGCAGACAATGGCAGAATACGTTGCGGAATATACGGGCGGAGAAATATTCCGTATTATTCCCGAAACGCCTTATACGACTAATTATAACGACGTAATAGACGTGGCGCAGAAAGAACAGAACGAGAACGCTCGTCCGGCATTAAAAGAGGACGTTTCCGCCGAGCAATTTTCCGGTTACGACGTAATTTTCATCGGGTATCCGATTTGGTGGTACGACGCACCGATGATTATCTACACCTTTTTGGAATCGCATGATTTTACGGGTAAGACAATCGTCCCCTTTGCTACAAGCGGCGGCAGCGGATTGAACGAAGAAGAAAAATTCCGCACGATTACGGGTGCGGAAGTAAAAGACGGACTTTGCATTTCATCGTTTTCGGCGGGGGATAATGCGAGGAACCGTGTGGAAAATTGGGTAACGAACCTTGGGTATCACAAATAAGGAGCAACTGTTATGAAGAAGAATATCGGAGCGCAGATAGGTCTGTATCCTACGCCGCTTGCCGTGGTTGGAGCAACGGTAAACGGCAAAACGAATTGGGTTCTTGTAGGACATCTCGGCATTATGGGACACGACAGAATTATGATAAGTCTTTCCAAATCTCATTATACCAACCGCGGAATTAAAGAAAACGGATATCTTTCGGTAAACCTTGTAGATGAAAATCTTTTGCCTTACGCCGATTACGTCGGCTGTGTTTCGGGCAGCGGAACGGACAAATCAAAGGTTTTCGATTTGACTGTTGGCATCACGGGCGCGCCTATGATTGCAGACAGTCCGCTTTCAATGGAATGTAAAGTAATAGACGATTACGAAACGGACGGATTCGATAATTTCATCCTGAAAATCGAACGGACTTACGTAGAAGAAAAGTATCTGAACGAACAAGGAAAAATCGATTACGGAAAGTTAAAACCCGTTCTGTTTGAAATGCCGACTTACGAGTATCTGAAAACGGGTGAAGTCCTCGGCAAATGTATGAGTCTTAAAAAGGCGTCAAAATGAAAGACATTCTGGAAAGAGACCTTTCGGGGGAAGCGGTTTCGATAGATGATCCCGAATACGGGAAAATCAAAGAAATCATCATTCGTGCAAAAAAATTATGCGCACTCTTAAACGAGAATGCAGGCGATTGCAGCAAAGCGCGCGAAATATTTTCACTCCTCACAGGTCAGGCAGTTGGAGAAGACTTTACCGTAAATCCGCCTTTCTATACCGATTTCGGAAAAAATATCCGAGTCGGGAAAAACGTCTTTATCAACTTCGGCTGTACTTTTATGGACCGCGGCGGGATTGTCGTCGGCGACGATACGTTTATTGCACCGTTTGTCAAACTCGTTACGGAAAATCACGGACTTGCGCCCGACAAACGCAGAACGATTATATCCAAACCGATACAAATCGGTAAAAACGTTTGGATAGGCACAGGAGCAATCGTTCTTCCCGGCGTTACCGTGGGAGATAACGCCGTAATCGGAGCAGGCAGCGTAGTTACGAAAGACGTGGCGGAGAATACCGTTGTCGCAGGCAATCCTGCAAAACCTATCAGGAGATTCTAAAGGAGACGGCTTATGAAAAAAAGAAGATTGTATTTATTTTTAATAGCAATATTATGCTTTATCATAGGGATTTTTTCCGCTTGTTCACCTTCGGGCGAAGGTAATACGAGCGGCGGAACAGACGCGGACGGCACAACGAGAATACAAATGACTTTTGACGGTCAGACGGTTTACGGAACGCTTTACGACAATTCCGTCAGTCGCGATCTTATTTCCCGACTGCCGCTTACGCTTTCTTTTTCCGATTATAACGGAACGGAGAAGATTGCGTAATCTTCCCGAAGGCGCTCCGTCTTGGGATACGTCTGACGCTCCGAATTCCTGCACGCCGTCCGAGGGAGACATTACAATGTATTCTCCTTGGAGCAATCTCGCGATTTTTTACCGTTCTTTTCGCAGGTCTGACGGACTGATTCCTCTCGGTAAACTCGACGAAGGTGAAATTGAAAAATTATCGGCAATAAGCGGTTCGTTCGACGTAACGATTGCGCTTGCCGAAGAACTTCCGCTACTGAAAGAATATACGGTAACTTTCCTTTCTGAAAACGAAATCGTCTATATTCAAAAAGTTTACGAAGGAAATCCTGTCCGCCGTCCTGATGTTCCTGAAAGAGATGGGTATAATTTCCTTGGTTGGTATCAGGACGATGCGATGACGGACGTATGGAATATCGATACGGATCAGGTAACGCAGGATATTACGCTCTATGCCAAGTGGGAACAAATTTCAGCCGGACAGGCAACGGAAAGCCTTGTCTATATAAGAGAAGGCGATACTTATACCGTAACGGGCGTAGGTGAGGACAGCAATGTTATTATCCCCTCTGAATATAACGGACTGCCCGTAACGAAAATTCAGGGTGAATACGGAAGAGGGGCGTTTGCGAGAAAAAATATAGTTTCCGTAGTAATTCCCGATAGTATAGAAGAAATCGGACAAAACACTTTTAATAATTGTTCTCTGTTAAAGAGCGTGACGATTGGTGAAAACAGTCGGTTGTCCTCAATCGGTAACAATGCTTTTTCGGGTAACGCTTCACTGACTTCAATATATATACCCAAAGGTGTTATATCTATCGGAAACTCTGCGTTTAACAATTGCGGCGCTTTGGAAACCATCGTCGTAGCAGAAGAAAATCCCGCATATTATTCCGAGGGTAGCAATCTTATTGAAAGGTCGTCGCAGACGCTCATTCGCGGAAGCAATACAAGTATTATTCCCGATGGGGTAAAGATTATCGGCTCTGCCGCTTTCCGAAAGAGCACGCTTTCTTCAATAAATATTCCAGCTTCCGTCGATACAATCGGCAACTATGCTTTTGACGATTGCCCGAATCTATCCGAAATCATCGTATCGAAAGAAAACATTGCGTTTGCAAGTCTTGACGGAGTTCTTTATAATAAAGAATTTACAGAATTGAAAACCGCGCCCGAAGGAATATCGGGCAAGATTTCTTTGCCCGATACGCTTATTGAGATTCCTACGTTTGCTTTTGACGGCAGAAGCAACCTTGCTGTGATTTTTATTCCGGACGGCGGATTGATTAAAATCGGCAATTTCGCATTCAGAAACACGTCTCTTTCCATACGCTACGGCGGAACGGAAGAAAAATGGAACGCCATTGAAAAGACTTCCGCTTGGGGAGGAGACACACTTACAGTTACGTTTGAGAATCAAGAAGATCCGTCGGTAAATACCGACAACCAAATATTAGTCGTATATTTTTCCTATTCCGGCAATACCCAAACGATAGCCGATATTCTTGCCGAGAAGACAGGCGCTACGCTCGTTGAAATCATTCCGAAAATACCTTACACTGCGGCAGACGTAAACTACAACGATTCCTCATCACGTTCTCAGGTGGAAAGACGAAACGACGCCCGCCCCGAAATATCCGACGTTACGTATTCTGCGATCGATATGGACAAATATCAGACAATACTTATCGGTTACCCTATCTGGAACGGATACGAACCTATGATTATTCGTACTTTTATCGAATACTACAACGGTCTGTCGGGTAAAACGGTATATACTTTTTCAACAAGTGCATCCAGCGGTGGCGGTTCGGCCTTTAACAGCGTGAAAGGACGTTGCCCGACGGCGAACGTAAGCGACTATCTGCATTTTACCCGTTCAGAGCTTTCTAACGCAGAAACGACGGCAGAAAACAAATTATCCGATTGGGGTTTGCTGAAAGCGAACGATACTACGCCGTCGAGAATGAAAATGAGTTTTAACGGTCAGATGATTTTTGTCACGCTTGCGGATAATTCGGCAACCCGAGACCTCGTATCGAGATTAAAGGCAGGGGCGTTGACGATAGA
The DNA here is from genome assembly GCA_051884175.1 of Candidatus Coproplasma sp. Taxonomy (GTDB): domain Bacteria; phylum Bacillota; class Clostridia; order Christensenellales; family Borkfalkiaceae; genus Coproplasma. Next base: position 4,618 of record JBJEVD010000004.1, on the reverse strand, counting down.
ATTTTCTGATTACGGCGGTTCTGAAAAAATCGGTTATCCCTCTCCGGCATTGGACGTATCGAATGCAAACGGTTGCGATCCCGTCGTCGGCAATCTCACGATATATACGCCGTGGGGCAATCTCGCCGCTTTCTATAAAGATACTGCAGGATATTCCGATTCACTCGTCCTTATAGGAACGATTGAAGGAAACGGTATAGAAATTCTTGCTGCGCAAAGCGGAACTTTTTCCGTAACGATAGAGATTGCTTTATGAAAAAAATTATGCAAGTAATCCTTTATAACGGTAAAAAAGGAGTCATTATGAAGAGAATAATTGCCTTACTAACAATTTTGATTGCATTCATTTTTGCTTTATCAGGATGCACACAAGCACATGAAGCAGGTGGAAGCACAATCTTGCCCCCAAACACGGACATTTCAGATAGTAAAATTCTGATAGCGTATTTTACTTGGGCAGATAATACGCACGTCGAAGATCCGAATTCCGTAGATATAGACTTAACTACTTCCGCAAGCGTACTTGCGCCCGGAAACGTTGCTATCGTAGCGAGTTATATTCGTGATGCCGTAGGCGGGGATATGTTTTCAATGATAGTTTCAGAGCCGTATTCGAGCAATTACGATGAGTGTCTTGACAGAGCGGCAGACGAAAAAGCGCAGAATAGTCGTCCTGAAATAATCAATAAAGTCGAGAATATGGACGAATACGATATTGTTTTTCTTGGTTATCCGAATTGGTGGTATTCTGCGCCTATGGCGATTTTCTCGTTTATTGAAAGCTATAATCTAAGCGGAAAAACGGTAATCCCCTTTTGCGCTCATGGAACGGGAGGACTGGCATCAAGCGTGAGAGATATTGCGGCAGATTTACCCGATGACGTAAACTTTATAAACAATGCGTTTGGCGTTTATCGCCCTGATACGGTTGGTTGCCGTCCGAAAGTCGTTGAATGGTTAAAAACGCTTGGGTTTGAGATGTAAATATATCGGTTTTTGAATTAAATCTATAATAATAAGGAGCTAACAATGAAAGAATTTATGTCATATACCCCGACGCGCGTATTATTCGGCGTTGGAAAACTGAATGAACTCAGTAAACAGAAGATGCCCGGGAAGAAAGCTTTGATAGTAATATCAAACGGTAAATCAACAAAAGAAAACGGGTATCTTCGCAGAACGGAAGAACAGCTCGCAGATGCCGGCGTTCTGTGGAGTATTTTCGATGAAATCGAAGCAAATCCGCTGAAAGATACGGTTATGCGTGGTGCGGAAACTGCAAGAAAAGCCGACTGTGATTTTGTCGTTGCGCTCGGCGGCGGTTCTGTTATGGATGCAAGTAAGGCTATCGCGGCTATGGCAACTAACAGAGGCGATTTATGGGATTATATTTCCGGCGGTACAGGAAAAGGAAAAATACTTGTAAACGCCCCTTTGCCGATTATCGCAATTACTACAACGGCAGGGACAGGAAGCGAAGTCGATCAATGGGGAGTAATCTCTAATTCCGAAACAAATGAAAAAATCGGGTTCGGCGGCGACGACAGATTATTTCCCATCCTTGCTATCGTCGATCCCCAATTGATGATAAGCGTTCCGCCTGAATATACGGCGTATCAGGGCTTTGACGCTCTGTTTCACAGTACCGAAGTTTATATCGGAAAATTTTCAAATCCTATGAGCGATATGGCGGCAAGTGTGGCGATCAAAAACATAAGCGGCAATCTTGCAGCAGCAGTCAAAAACGGAAAGGATATTGACGCTCGTTCCGCCGTCGCTCTTGGAAATACGCTTTCGGGTTATTCTATGGTTTTAGGTTGCTGTACCAGCGAACATTCCATTGAACACGCAATGTCGGCATATCATCACGGACTTCCTCACGGCGCAGGCTTGATAATGATTTCCAAAGCGTATTATCAGCATTTTGTTGATATTCACGCTTGCGATAATAAATTTATAGAAATGGCAAAACTGATGGGCGACGCAGGCGCAACAAAGGCGCAGGATTTTATTACGGTTCTTGAAAGATTACAGTTTTCTTGTGGCGTAAGCAACCTTAAAATGTCAGACTACGGTATTACCCCGGACGAATTTGAAAAAATTGCCGTAAATGCACGGGAAACAATGGGAGGCTTGTTCTTTGCCGACCCCGTAGCGTTGTCAGATGCGGACGTTGTGGAAATATTAAAAAGGTCTTATAGGTAAAGACTGTCAGTTCCGAGGCAAGATATGGACGCAAAGAAAAAGAGTTTTTTAATTGTAAAAATAACGATTGATGCGGCAATGATAGCGTTATTCCTTTTGTTGATGGGCTATCATCTGTTTGAAAATTTTCAGCACGAATGGTTCGGGGCTTCGTTGTTCGTACTGTTCATCATTCACAACGTGCTGAATCTGAAGTGGTATAAAAATCTTTTCAATGGCAGATATTCAGCCGTTCGCATCTTAACGATAATCGTTAATTGCCTGTTGCTTTGTTCTATGCTTGCAAATATCGTAAGCGCATTTATGCTCTCGCGGAATGTTTTTCGCTTTTTAGGTCTCACAAGCGGCAGTATCGGCAGAAAAATTCACCTTGTCGCAACGGTATGGTCGTTTTTACTTATGTCCGTTCATTTCGGGTTACATCAACAGATGTTTATCGGTATTGCAAAGAAAATATGTCAGCCGAATGCAATCGTTAAAAACGTATTGAAATGGAGTATCAGGGCTATTCTCTTTGCCGTGTGTATTTACGGTATAATCGTTTTTGCACAAAGAGAAGTTGATTCGGATATGTTCCTTTTGAAAGAGTTTAAGTTTATGGATTTTTCCGAATCTAAAATTAAGTTTTTCGCCGACTACATTTCCGTTTTTATTTTGTTTGCCTCCGTCGGACACTATCTTAAAAAGTGTCTTGCAATGCTTTCTAAACGCCGAACCGTACATAAGAACAATTTACATTCAAAGAACGAGTAGTAAAAGATTAAAATTTGCAGCCAACTGTCCAAGAACGTGGACAGTTGGCTGTTGACTTTTTGTGAAGATAGGTTTATAATGTATTAAAAATTATAAACGTATGTTTGCGTAAAAAGAAGAAAATGGACGATAAAAGGAAATTTAAGGCGAAGAAAAGACAATCGTTGCACGCCAAAGATCCGCTTTGTTGGCAGGACAATGATGAATATTATTTAAACCGCTATCCGAAAAAGGCTAAGACGGAAGGTATGTACTACTACTTTCAAAAGGTTGACGGCATAACTGTTAAGACGGAAGTAACCAAGGAACAATGGGCGGCACTATATGCCTTTAACAAGAAGGCATTACGGCACGATTTGAAGTTTTATGACGATAGATACTTTACTCGATTCCCCGTTTATGAGGACGAGGACGGCAACGAAGACGACCCTATGGAACATCAATCGGACGAGAAAAGCCTGACCTGCGAGAGGGATAATTGTGAAGATATAGACAGGAATAGGCTGTACTCCAAGCTGACTAAATTCGGCAAAAGACTTTACGATTTATATTATAAATACGACTGCACCCAAGAAGAAATAGCCAAACAATTAAAGTTAAAACAATATCAGGTATCGAGGTTGTTACAACAGCTTACCGAGGCGTTTGATAAGCAATCCTTAGACGACGGCAGTCGGGATAAAATAGATATTGTGATAGACTACCTCTACAACCGCTACCGCAAGACAGGCAAGTTAGAACACAATGAAAACGTGGTTATGACCGACTTCCTCTCCTGCCTGCTTCCTCAGGAAGAAGACCGTTTGCGCTGTTGGTTTTATACGCAGACCGAACTGTACCGTTACGGCATTAAAAACTTGTTATATTATCGGTTGGACGACCTCTCACAAGGAAGCGTATATCGGGAAATGTTTACGTTAAAAGACCTTTCGATACGGGGTTATTTCTGGACGTATATGACTGACTTGCCAATCGACTATCAATGGCTGTACCTGCACTTGCAAGAGGAGATTGAACGGCGTGAAGAACGTTTTATCAAGCCCAAAGATTACAGATACAAAGGGTTTATCAAAGAACTTGTAAAAGTCGCTAAGAAGGCTAACATGAAGCCTATGGAATACTTTAAAACCAAGTTTGTGCCGTTCTTTGAAGAGCGAAATGTAAAGCAGTTTATCGATTTTGCAAAGAAGCAATTAAACATCCGGTTTGTGACAGATGGTGACACTACTCCTATTCCCGAACAGATAGAAAAGATAATAAGCCGTCTACCGGCAAAGGAGAAAAAGAGTTGGCAGACGTTGAAAGCATAAAATTTTTAATTTATTAAAATTTCTTGCATAATTTCGGGCAGTAGTTGTCCTTATATAAATGAGAGGGTAGATAACACCCCGTCAACAAAATAAACGGTAGAAAACCTGTAACAAGTTTGTTGCAGGTTTTTTCTTTACCAAAAGGAGAACTACATGCAACGAGCACCACCAAACTGAAAGACAACTGAATAAGCGTTCCGCTTAACTAAGTATCTTAATTACTTTTAAGCAAGAACAGCAAATCATAAATCAAACTTTTAGGGAGAATTAAATTGGCAAGCAAATTGAAAGCAAACGGGAAGCAAAACCTATGTCCTTATCATAGGTGTAACTCACTACACTTACTTTGT
>JBJEVD010000003.1:33064-59177 GCA_051884175.1 Candidatus Coproplasma sp. | reverse complement strand
AACGCTACCGCTTTTTTATTATCCCCACGCTCAGCGTGGGGTTTACTTTTAACAAGCAAAAGGGCGCACCATTAAAGATGCGCCCTAAATTAACAAAAAAATTATTTCTGTTTTTTGCCTAAGTTTTTGATTTTATTTTTTAACTTGGCAAATCTACCCTCTTTCTTATCCTCAACTATAGGTGTTGCAGGTTGCTCTTCGGCAACGGGCTCTTCAATCTCTACATAGGCGCAGTTCTGCTCGGTTATAGCCATTGTAGTGCTTTCGTTGAAGAAGCGAGCGTGCTCTCTGTCAACCGCAACGGTGATTGTTTTTTTATCGTCAACAACGTACTTACCGCTCATCTTGACGACCATTTCCTTACCCCCGAGCGTGCCGTGAACGTTTATGATATCGCCTAACTTTTCTACTATATTACAAGTGATATCGAACGAACAGTCTGTTAACTGTTCAAACCTGCCCGACTGGCTGTATACCACGTCTTCAGGGCGTATACCGTAGACTATGCGCTTGCCTTCGTACTCCTTCAACAATTCCTTTTGTTCTTCAGAAAGAGCAATTTTATATTCAGTATCGTCAGGTATAAAATAGCCGTTCTCGATTTTGCCGTGCATAAAGTTCATTGCAGGCGTACCGATAAAGCCTGCGACGAACATATTTGCAGGATTATGATAGACCTCGTCTGGCGTACCTATCTGCTGAATAAAGCCGTCCTTCATAACAACTATACGGGTAGCCATAGTCATTGCCTCTATCTGGTCGTGCGTTACGTAGATAGTAGTCGCGCCTACCTCACGGTGAATACGCACAATTTCGCTACGCATTGCCACCCTTAATTTTGCGTCGAGGTTGGAGAGAGGCTCGTCCATTAAGAACACCTTAGGTCTGCGCACAATCGACCTGCCGAGCGCGACCCTCTGGCGTTGTCCGCCCGAGAGAGCACGGGGTTTTCTGTTGAGGTAGGGAGTCAGCTTTAATATCTCTGCCGCCTCGCGCACTCGCCTGTCTATCTCCTCCTTGGGAACGTGACGGAGCTTTAACGCATAAGCCATATTGTTATAGACCGTCATCTGCGGATAGAGTGCATACGACTGGAATACCATTGCAATATCCCTGTCCTTAGGGGCGGCACTGTTCATAAGCTTGCCGTCGATATACAGTTCGCCGTATGAAATCTCCTCAAGTCCTGCAACCATACGAAGAGTGGTTGACTTGCCGCAACCCGAAGGACCAACAAAGACGATAAACTCTTTATCGGCTATATCGACCGAAAAATCGTGTACTGCGTGAACGCCGCCGTCATATACTTTGTTTACGTTTACAAGCTTAACCGTTGCCATTTATTTTACCGCCTTATCAATAGTTTTCATATCGCCCATTGCGGGTATTGCACCATAGTTAGTAGTCGTATACGCACCGCACTTGCAGGCAATTATTAACGCCTTTTGTAAATCAACATTGCTTAAAATATTTTCGGGTGTGGCGTTATCTTCCATAATGCTTGAGATAAACCCACCGAAGAAGGAATCACCTGCGCCCGTTGTATCCACGGCGTTGACCTTAAAACCGTTGCAGGAATACATCTTACCGTCCCTGGTATATACCTTTGCCCCTTTGCCGCCGTCGGTCACAAGCAGAACCTTTAACCTATCCCCGAACGCCTCGAAGGGGTTAATGTCACCCAATAAAAACTCCAGCTCGTCTGCACCGACTTTTATCACGTCTGCATATTTAGCATAGGTTAAAACAGCATCTTTAAGCTCATCACTGCTATCCCACAGATTAAATCTTAAATTGGGGTCAAAACATATCAAAGCACCTGCTTGGCTTGCCTTATCTATCAGATATTCGTGAGTTGAACGTGCATCATCGCCGTTTAACGCCACGCTGCCGTATTCAAATACGTCACCTTTTTCAATTTTTACTTCATCAAAATCCTGAGGAGTAAAATGTAGATCTGCCGCAGTCCTTCTGTAAAAGCTGAACTGCCTTTCCCCGCCCTCGCCTAAACTTACGAAGGCGAGAGAGGTATCGTATTTATCCGTCTGCGTTATGAAAGAGGTATCCACCCCCTCACCTTTCAAAGCTTCGATTAAGAAATCGCCGAAGGCGTCCTTACCTACCTTTGTAAGGTATGCCGCCTCCCTGCCGAGCTTAACCGCCTGAACGCACACGTTTGCAGGCGCACCGCCTGCGTTTTTTACAAATTGAAGGGTATCCTTCAACGGCTTATTGCCTATGGGCTGAAAGTCGATTAAAAGTTCGCCTAAGCAGAATAATTTACTCATAATAATTAATCTCCGTAAATTTTACGCTTACTCCGTTTGAGTAAAACGAGAAGTTGTTTCCGTCCATATCCGGTATACGAGCCGTAAGTGCAACCGAGCCGTCAAGATATACGGTTACTATTTCGCCGTCGATTAACGCTTCAACCTTGTAGCTCTTATCCGTAGAATATGCAAAGCCTACTTTTGCAAGCGCAGAGCCGTAGCGAAGTATATTTGAAACGTCGTTATAGCAGGTAAGCGAACTGTTTACAGGGTCAAAAGCGATTACTGCCGCACCCAAACGGTTATCCAGCGCATCTTTTAACCCGAAAGTCAACCCGAAGTCACCGCCGAAATCGTCCATTGCTACGTTGAAACATATACGCACCACGCCCTTTGAAAGTGCCGATACGCAGCGGGCGGAGAACTTACCGCCATCAAACGTAACCCCGTTAGCCTCGCTGCCATCCGAGAAGGTATACTTTACCGAATGATTAACGGCATTTTGAACGTTCTCAACAGGTACTGCACACAGTTCACCGTTTGACATCTGTTTTATTTCGTGAGTGACAAGGTTGCCGCCCCAATCGAAATCGCCAACCGAACCGCCCGTAAGCTTTGCACACCAGGCAAAGGCATATATCTTATCCCCCGCCTTTTCCAACTGACCTGCATAGAAACCGCTTGCGTCTATACTGTCTCGATCAAACCTCTTCCACGCCCCGTTGCGCTCCGTACGGTAGCGGTAATGGGTAACCCTGTTTTCGCCCTGCTCACTGTAGGCAAGATAATAATATCCGTTATATTCGATATAGTTGGGACACTCCATATTATAGGTGCCGCTATCGTTCTCAAAGAATACACCCCTGTCTATCCACTCCTCGTCGTCTGCGTTAAGCGTGGTAGACGAATAGCGTTTAATAACGCCTTTGCCACCTTGATTGGTGGTTACCAACATATAATACTGTTCGTCGTATTCATCGTAATAGACGTAAGGGTCACGGAAGTCGTTGCTATAGCCGTACAGATTAAATTCCTCTATCTTAGTCCAGGTTTTTTGGTCGGTACTTGTTGCATGGCGAATAACTTCCACATACTTAAGCCCCGTGTCCGCCTCACCGTTATGACCGGTGTAGAAGCAGTGATAGGTACCGCTTGAATCCTTGATAAACGAACCCGTACCCAATGCCGCATCGGGGGAGTTGAATTCCTCAACGTAATCTAAAATCACACCCTCGTCGGTATAGTGTACAAAGTCTGAAGTAGTAAGACGGGCTATGGGGTGATAGTAGGTGCTTAAACTACCCGTGCTGTTTTTCAGGTGATAGATATTCATTATGCCGTTATCATAAAAAGGCATAACGTCACCCATGGTAACTTCACCCGTATCGCTATGAGTGGACACGGGGAACACGGTCGCGCTTTCGTCTTTCTGCCAACCGTCCGAACAACCGCATAAAGCAAGGCTTAATGCCCCTATTGCGGCAACTGTTGCGATTAGTTTTTTGCCCTTCATAATTCCACCTTTGCTATTTTTTTAACTGTGGCACAACCTTCAGTTGAAAGGGAAAGCTCCTCTCCGATATATATTCGGCTGGTTATAGCTTCCTTACCGCCGTCAATGAACAACTCTATACTCGAAACGTCCAAAAGCACACGAACTTGACACGCTGAATAACTGTTATTTGTAGTGCGTACGCAGCCGTTTTTATTGTTTGAAAGCCGGGTATCTAAGTAGACCTTTCCGTCCTTTAAACCCATCTCAACGCTTCCGCTTTGACCATTTAAAGTTACTTTGCATTCACCATCAAATAACAGGGATAAATCTGCACTTGAAGGCAATGCCGCCCCTGCAAATTCTTTGCAATATTTATCTAAAGAGCTTACGGGAGTTTGCACGATTTTGCCGTCTTTAATGGATATCTCCCTGGGGATCGAGAAAGAACCGACCCAACCGTCACCCATTTCGTGGGTAGGGTAGCTCTTGCCCCACATCTCTAACCAGCCTATCATTATATTCTTTTTGGTGCAGTTTATAAACTGCGGAGCATAGAAGCAATCGCCTTTGTCTATCTCGCATATATCCTCAACTGCCATACTGCCGTTTTCAAAGTCTAACTGACCTATTATGAATACGCTGGAGTTGACGTTTTTAAAATCGTTCCCCCTCTCGGCTACGTTACAACCCGAAGCTATTATAACGTCTTTGCCGTCTATCCTTCTCCAGCTGGGGCATTCCCCCATATCGCCCAATTCGTAAAAAGGTCCGATTGTAAACTTATAGTCAAGGCTATAGGGCGTATCACCGCCTAAAACTAAAATAACACCCTTGTTGGTCTGTATATCCTTACCGCCGATAAATACATAGTATTTGCCGTTTACCTCCACGGGGTAGGGGTCGCGGAAGTCCGTACGGCTGATATTTTCAGGAAGTCTTTCATTATCGAAAATCTTCTTTCTGTTTAAAAACTCACCGCCGTCAGAGACGGAGCAATAAATCTCCTCCCTCTTTTCCCTGTCGCACTCGTAGTGTTCGGTATATATGGCGAGGAGTTTGCCCTCGTAACAAATTGCTCCGCCTGAGAAGATGCTTACGTTTTCCGTCTGCGGAATTACTGCTGCACCGCAGTCGGTATAGGTTATTAAATCCTGCGAGGTGAACCTACCCCAGAGCATCGTACCCGGCTGTGTATTGTAGGGATTGAACTGATAGAAGAGATGATACTCACCGTTGTAAAAGGTCAATCCGTTGGGGTCGTTCATCCAACCGACGGGGGGCATCATATGATACCTGTTTCTATAGCGAGTATTTACTCTGCCCTTATTGTTATTTATGTATTCGTTAATTTCCGAAAGATTTTTAACCATTTTCTCCATCCAACTGACTGTTTTTGTAACAAACTCTTATATCTTTAATTTCAATAGTTACGTTGTTGTTGACTACGTTTGCAGGTGAACCGAACTGCCAGACGAGGTAGTTTGTGTTTCCACCGTTATCCGAACACCATATCGCAAAGGACTGTTCCTCTTCGGTTACGGTTATCCTCTGCCATGCAAGGGTGGGATCCCAACCTCCGTAAACGGGTGCGGCGAAAACAACTTCTGTTGCCTTTGTCGCCTTAGCCGTAAAGGTTATAACGTAGTTTAATCCGCTGCCTGAAAGGTAGAATTCAGGTCCTATTACCTGCTGATGCCAATCGGTTGAAGAGAAGCTTTCGACAGTATAGCTGAAGCTTCCGCCGTAGGTTTTCAGCTCTCCGCTAAAGCCTTCCGCCTGAGAGCTTGTGAAGTCTTTAAGCTCTATATTTTCCACACGTTCACCGCTTGAATAGGTGGTTACCTTTAAATTTGAAAGGGTTATCCGGTTTACATAGTTACCGGACTGAACGTACAGCCAGAGCGCACCCTGGGTGTTACTATCGGGTGTTAGGCTTACAGACCTTGAAACAATACCGCTGACGTTTTCATAATACTGCGTAGAGTATTTATATTCATCCCACTGCCCTCTTTGAACGGACACCTCGAAGGGTTCGGTTCCGCTTGCGGTAACGTCAAAGCTAACGTTATACTCAACGCCTGATTGCAAGTTAAGACCTGTGTTTATGAACATGCCTCCACGCCATGCCGCATCCGATGTTGAAGTTACGCTTACCGTTGCAGTCTGTCCGTCACTGGTTACGCTGCCTGCCGTTCCGTCGAAACGAGGCAAGCTGTTTTGAGAGGTGAAGGCAAAACCCTCCAACAGATTTATCTGACCTTCACTCTGCGTGTAGCTGTACCTTGCACCTTTAAGCGTGAAGTCTATCTCCTCGCCTAAGCCGCCGAATTGAAGGGCAATTTCAACCGAAGCCGTGCTATCTTCACCCGTAGGCGTATAGCTGAATTTTAACGTGTTTTCGCCTTGCTCTAACTTAACTTCGGCTATGCGGTTGCTATCCGCAGTAACGTAAGCCCTTCCGCCCACGTTTAATTCATAGTCGTATTCAAACGTGTACGTAGTGCCTTTAGTAACGGTGTACGTACGCACCAACTGCAAGTCCTCGGCTATTTCGCCGCCGACCGAATTGATTTTATAAATGCCGTCGTACATACCGTTTTGTTTAAGGCTTGCACCGCCGCCCGTTACGACTCTAAATCCGCTTACCTGCTTAAAATCAAGGTAGGTCTGCCTGTCCACCGCACTTATTGTTGCCGACTTGGAATAGGTCAACCCTTTCGAATCGCAAGCCGTGTAGACCACCTTGTATTCGCCTGCCTTGTTAAAGACCGCGTAACCGTCCGTGACCTCAATATTGGGATAAACTTCTATCTTCATAGACGGGGTTATATCGCCGTCCTCCGTATCGAGGGCAACGACTCCGTCCAGAAGGTCGACGGTGGAGTTTACCACGCACTCTATATCGTGCGCACCCTCAATTTTGGGGGTTGAGTTTTTGGGTTGATTGTTACAGCCGGTAAAAACCGTAAACGTAAATACCGCCATAGCCGTAAAAATTAAAGTTTTAATCTTTCTGTTCGTCATCTTCATTCTCTCCGACTTCGCTTTGCCCCATTGCAGGGCGGTTAATTCTGCCGTATTCGTCTAAATAGTCGTCCGTGTTTTCCTGTTTTTTTAACTGCTCGACCGTAGTTCCCAATACCTTTGCCTTTAGCTTATAAAAGTTCTCTTTCATAAGCAAGGTTATTAAATAAGCTATAGGGTAGGGCGTAAGTACTAAGGCGTAGGGATAATACATAATAAGCAGCACAATACCGACAACGCAGGCAACGCTTACTATCGCACGGATAAGCCCGCCGAAGATAAGCATAAAACCGTTGCGGAGTAGCTGCAGGAAGGTTACTTCCATATTTATTATTATCGTCGGAGCAGTAACCGCATATATTATACCGAACACAAGCGCAACGTAGCTGACCCCCAGAACAAAGGCGTTTAAGTTCTCCGGGTGAGTATTGAAAAAGTAAATATTGAAAACAGGAACGATAAGTATTACAAGTTCAAACAGCGTATACAGGCAGATTAGTTTTATATTCTGCCCTATTGCAATAAAGATATCTTTAAATCTTCTGTCGTCAACGCTTTTACTAAAATAATCGGTTAAACCTACTACTACGGCAAAGAAAGGCAATACGGTAGCCGCCGCAACCGCAGTTATGACGGTTACGACTAAAAACTCCCATATATATTCGCCTATCCGCTGTAGTCCTTTCATTCTGTCCTCTATTTCAATGCTTCAAGATATCTGTCGTATCCAGCCTGGTTGACCTGCTTTACCGTGTTAATAAGGTTAGCGTTTTCACTTAAAAAATCCTGCCAAGCCTGTTTTGTTGGAGCGGTTTTGGTTATGCTCTTAGTCACCCAGGTGGTAATATTGTTGGATAAAGTCGACTCGTATCTGTTCAACGTTTCAAGCTCTTCTACCGTATAATTTAAGTTGGGGATGGAAGTTGCGCCCTCGTAAGTATAGGGCTTAACGTAAGCATCAAGCCTTTCCAATCTCAACAGCGCACGGGATTCCATCTGTACGTCGTTATCCCACTGCTTCTGCGTGAGATAGATAACTCCGTAGGGGGCGTTCTTCATACGGAAGTCATCCGCACTCTGATTGCCGTGGTCATCGTTGGGAACCAACCTTCCAAGCTCGTCCCTTACGCTGTAAAACGCACCCGACTCAACCGAACCGTAGTTTAATTGTGCTGAAAAGTAAGGGTCGAAAAACTTATCGAAATATGAAAGCAGCTTTTCAGGGTCTTTGCAGGCAGAGAGTATTACGCACTCGCCCTTTTCAATCTCCTGCTCGTTGCTGACTCCGACGTACCTGTTGCCGTTCTCATCGCTTAGAGGCAGTACGGTTATATAGTCGTCGGCGTTGGAAACTACCGTCTCCTTTTCCCACCAATAGAACGAGCCGTAAATTTTCGTCTGTCCTCTGGCTAAAAACGTATCCTGGCTCTGCTCGAATACCGAACTGCGGATAAGACCTTTACTGCACCAATCGCTGAGCTCTGCTATGGCGTTAAACCAATTTTCGCTCTCGATTGTAAACACCACTTCTCCGTTAACTATTGTCTTATGTTCGATATTTTCAGGCACACCGAAGGAGGCAATTAAATCGCTCTCGTTGCCCTGCCAGTTACCGCTTACGAAGGAGAGAGGCACCTCGTTTGTGGTTGACCCGTCTCCGTCCATATCCAGCTCGGCAAATTTCATAAGAATATTTTTAAAGTCGTTTCGGCTTATATCCAAGCCGTCCTTTAAATCATTACTCGTTAAGTTTACGCCAGCAGGCATATTATCGGTGTCAATCAGCTTCTGCACCCAACTCTTGTTTAAAAACAGGATATTGGGGTAGGCTTTAAGTCCCATCTCTTCCACTCTCGGCAGGGAATAAATATGCCCGTCGGGAGATTTGAGCGTTTCGTATATATCGGGGCGTTCCTCCAAAATAGCTTTGAAGTTGGGCATACTGTCAAGGTAATTATCTATGGCAACTATACGCCCTCTGCTACCGTATTTATACAGTGCCAGATCGGAAAAGCCTGCGTGATATATCGCGTCTATTCCGCTCGTGCCTACAGGGTCGGGGTTGTTGGAATACTGAGCCGAAGTGTTGTATGACCAATGCACGTCCATCCCCGTCTCTTCGGCAAGTTCTAAGAACACGGGCATTGTGTTATAATCTTTTACGTTATCCTCTTTGACCGAAAGAACTGTAAAATCTCCCTCTGTTCCCCTGCTTGTCGTACCCATAGCGAAGGGTATTACGCAGGCTATCCATACCAAGACAGCAACCACGCCTATTACTATTTTTTTCATTTTCCCCTCCGCTTAAATTATTTGAATGAACCCACCAAAACGCCTTGACCGAAGTGCTTTTCCAAAAGCGGGTACACGACGAGTATGGGCAGCGTGGCTATAATTATCGAAGTAAATTTAATCTGTGTAGCCATACGCATCTGCTCTAATACCACGTCGCCCTCGCCGCCCGTGTTGGCGTTTAAAAGGTCGTTTAGCAAAGTCTGTAAGGGATAGAACCCCTTGTCTATGTTGAATATATATGCGTCAATATAGTTGTTCCAATGCCCTACTGCATAGAACAAAATCATAACGCTGACGATAGATTTTGCTAAGGGCAGAACTATATCGAAGAACGTCCTTATCTCGCCTGCACCGTCAACCATTGCCGCTTCCAGCACCTCTTTAGGCACGTTGGACTGGAAGTACGATTTACACATAAACACGTTATATACGCTTACGCCGCCGCCTATTATTAAAATAAGCGGATTTTCGTACAAGCCGAGCGCACGGCAGACTATAACGTAGGGCAGAAGTCCGCCGCCGAAGAACATGGTTATAATCAATAGCGGCATTATAATCTTTCTGAAAGGCAGATAATCACGGGAGAGTGCCCAGCCTGCGGGAATTGTTAGCGCAATATTGAATGCCGTACCGAGCAGAGTATAGGCAAGCGTATTGAAATAACTGCGCCATACCTCGTCGTTGTTAAACAGGTTTGCATAACCCGAGAAGGTTATCTTAATAGGTGCTATCCACACGTCGCCGGTCATAACGGCATCGGGGTCGCTTATCGACGCTATAACGATATAGTACAGCGGATAGATGACTATTACCGCCAAGATGAAGAGTATTATTCCGCATATAACGTAATAGACGTAGTCGCCTTTACTCTCTTTAATTTTGTTTTTTCTTTTAAGTAACTTTAGCTGTTTTCCGTCCATATATCCCTCCATTACCACATACTCTGTTTGGAGAGCATCTTGGACGTGTAGTTGGCAATAATTAAAAGGATTACGTTGATTACCGAATTAAACAGTCCTGCCGCAGTACCTACGCCGTACTGACCGCCCATCAAACCGAATTTATAGACGTAAGTGGAAAGTATTTCGCTCGTTTCAAGGTTACCGCTTGTCTGCATAAGCAGAACCTTTTCATATCCGCAGTTCATCAAGTTGCCGACGGATAAAATCATAAGCATAACTATTGTAGGAGCAATGGCGGGTAAATCCACGCTGAATATACGCCTGAAACGGGAAGCCCCGTCTACCTTTGCCGCCTCGTGAAGGGCAGGGTCTACGCCGGATAACGCCGCAAGATAAATAATTGCCGACCAGCCGAAGTCCTGCCAGTTGCCTGAAAAGATGAACAGCGGTCTGAATGCGTCAGCATTTAAAAAGAGTTGCAGACCGTTTACGTCTCCCCCCATCTTTTTACTTATCTGGTCCAAAAGCCCGTCCGAACCGAACAACAACTGCATCATACCTACAACTACTACAAGCGAGATAAAGTGCGGTGCATAATACAGAATTTGCAGTCCCTTTTTTACCTTTTTGGAGCGCAGGGTATTTAAAAGCAATGCGACTATTATAGGCAAAGGGAAACCGACGATAAACCCTAAAATACACAAA
Organism: Candidatus Coproplasma sp.; assembly: GCA_051884175.1. Lineage (GTDB taxonomy): Bacteria > Bacillota > Clostridia > Christensenellales > Borkfalkiaceae > Coproplasma. The sequence goes on along the minus strand of JBJEVD010000003.1, from coordinate 48,486 downwards.
AGGAAGGTATTAAAAAAGTAATCGACGAAATTGGGGTTTGAAAAGAAGGCTATAAAATTATCAAAGCCTACCCAATTTGTACTTTCACCTACTATCGCATCCCCGGGCATATAGTCCTGAAAGGCAACGAGTATGCCGTACATAGGGACGTAGCAGAATATGATTATGTAGATGAGTGCAGGCAGGATAAACAGCAGAATCCATTTTCTGCGCTTGAAGTTCTCCTTCCACCTTTCCCACTTGCTATGTTTTTTTCCTTCGGGCGAGCCGCCGTCCATCTCTTCGTAAGCCTGCTCGATTAACTGCTCTTGTTCGGCTTGACTTAACTCTCCGCCACAAGGTTCAACCGCTTCGATGACGCTCATTTTAACCCTCCTTATCCTGTCTGATTTAATTTTAAATTACTGATATATTAACTGTCAATAATGTTTATTGTGTTTGTGCTTTTGCCAAAAAATTCAACACGCTATTTTGTGCATTTGCCCAAACTAAACTTCTTTCTTTGCTCTGCGCTTATTAATCAACGTAAAGGCAACGTAGCCTATTATCACCGCCCCGAATATGGCGATATCAACGTAGAAGAATATATGATTGGGTTGATCTTCTTCGACTATATTCATCTGCGCCTCAGCAAGAATAAAAGTCGTCTGCGGTCTGCCGTTTGAGGTGAGCGCAACAATAGTATGCTTACCGCTTACAAGCGATGCGGATACTTCAGCCGAGATAGTTAAAACTCCGTCTGCAAAACTGTATGCGGAGCTTTCCATACTCTCCCCGTTCAACAACAGTCCGTATAGAGTTTCAGCACCGTCAATATCGAATACGATATCTTCTCCCGACGTAAACTGCGCCTTTTGGGCTTCAATCGTACCGCCTGAAAAAGCGGTATTAATTATCACGTCAAACTCGCCTTCCTCGCATACTATCCTTAAGGTATAAGCCGAGTTTGCTTCAAGGGTAGAGAGATAGCTTTGCTTAATCGTTACTACACCATTCTCAACAGAGCATTGCTCCCCGGTAAGGCGTTTGCTTGAGTCTGTAACGTTGATGATTTTATTTATGGTGTATCCGCTGAAATTAAGAGTAATATCACCCTCTCCCTGATAGCTTGCCCCGTTAATATGCTTTAACGAAACGTTATTAATCAGTCCCTCAGCATTGAAGGTATTAAACCCTAACGTACCGCCTTTATACCCTTTGACAGGGCATATCAGCGAGGCGGAAGTTGCTCCGTCAATGTAGACGTAAACGTTACCGTTATTTACCATAAGGCGCATATTGCAGGAAACTTCACCGCCGAAATCGTAGCTTGCTGTGCCAATATCTCCCACCCCTGCACGCCAGATTTTGATAACGTTATATCTAAAGTCTGCCGTAGCAACATAATAATCGTAGTAGTTTTCGCTGACGCCGAACATAAGTCCGCACGCCTGACCTTCTGCGTTTACTCCTATATCCGCAGTATATACAAAACCGTTTGCGAAAGTCTCGGAAAAGAAAAAGCTATCCCCACCCGAGCTTAACACTAAACCGTTATCGTCAGGTCTTGTAAAGCCGAACAGGCAATAATTATAGTCGATATCTCCGACGTAACCATCGTTATAAATGAACACTTCAATATCTTTAATAACGTCACCGCATTGAGCTTTAACCCTTGCAAATCCCTTATTCAACGCTGTAATATATGCCGTCTGCCCTACCTGTTCGAGAGAAATATTATCAGCTCCGTCTGCTACGGTAAAGGTCACGTTCTCCGCTCCGTCCGCCTCCGAGAAGGAAGATAAAATTACGGGTACGGTTTGCCCTACTACTATGTCGAACTTATTATCGGTAAGAATCAAACCACCCTTTTCGGAAGAAGAGAATATACCGTTAAGCCTGTTGACAGTTGCATTAACGTTTACGTTACCGTCTGCAGTAAGTTTCATTCCATTCGATATTGCAGAAGGGAAGATTGCGGCAAACATTGCCTGCCCTTGTGCAAAAACGGTTACAAATGCCCTGTCGCAAATAATTTTAAGCTGCAATTTGCCGTCCGAAAGGCTTACAGGCATTTGGATAGGCTGACGATAATAATTGGTCGCATCTGCAAGCATGGAGCTTTGGGAACGGTCCAAGGTTAATATGCCGCTCTCAACGTTGTAACTTAATACTGTCTTTTCTGCAGAGGACTTACGGAATTCTACTTCCGCTTGCGTTGCATCGCCCGAGTTGAAATCTATAGTTGCGTTAAGCTCAAAGATATCTGCGCTTGCACCTGCAAGGGCGTTTTCTCCCTTTGCAAGATTACCGTCGTATTGCGCTATCTGTTCACCCCGAAGCTCCTGCAAAACCTCAACGGGTGTACGTTCAAGCAGGTATTCACCGTCAACCTTTACAAGATTTAACTGCGTGACCAAGGTCATTCCGCCGTTATAGTTTTCCCTGTAAGCTTCATATTCGCCTACGTTCTTCCAGCTTGACGACCAGCTTATGCCGTAGACGTTGCCGTCTGCCGAGCCGTTGAACGACTGAAAGGCGTAGCTGTCTATGCCGTAGCTAAACCGCTTTAAACCGCTTTCCGCAACGAACAGACCTTTATCGTTGAGCCTGCCCACGACGTAATATTCGGCAGGGTAGAACGCCTCTTCTCTCGTGGTACCGTTGTATTTATGGCTGTTGGGTTTATCTTCGGGGGAGAGAACTAAAACGTACTTCTTCTGCCCGTCAACCTCATGGCAGGACAGGTCGGGACACTCGCCCCAGAAGCCCGTACTTCCAATATACTCCCACTCCAACAGGTTGGAGGAGCTGTACATTCTTACAAGTCCGCCGCCTACCGCCATCAGCCATTTATTATGCTCTTCGCTCCAAAAAACTTTGGGGTCTCTGAACTCGTTATCGCCCATTCCGCCGTCGTTATCGGCACCGAGAATTTCACCGTATATTTCAAACGAATAACCGCCGTCTTTGCTGTATGCTAAAATCTGACGCTGAACGCCGCCATTCTCCTTGGGTTGAGTGAGAACCGCCACTATTCCGTGTCCCTCTTTCAGGGTACCGTTTTCAACTTCAAACAGTCCGCTGGTGTTATCCTTGTCGTAAACGGCACTGCCTGAAAACATCATAGAGTACCATTCGCCGCCTACATTCTGGTAGGCAGGTATTGCGACTTCCTGCTCCTGCCAATGCACCAAGTCCGTGCTTGTGGCATGCCCCCAGCTCATATTGCCCCAGCCGTTGGCGGTTTCACCCGTGCGTTGGTCATAATTGTACTGATAGTACATATGATATACGCCGTCGGCATAAATCAACCCGTTGGGGTCGTTGTTCCAGCCCTTTTCAGCCGAAAAGGTTAGCCTATTACGGTAACTTTCGCCATAGCTTACCCCTTCGTCGGCGTATGCAGACCTATTGACCGAGGCTATGCCCAGAGCAAATAGTATTAAGGCGATGATAGCGATTAACGCAATTATTATTCGCTTTGATTTGTAAATGCTCATATTTTTCTACCATATCGCCTCGGCGGAAGTTCCGCCGAGGCGTGAAAAAATCGTTATTTTGCTATGCTTGATTTAATAACTAAATTATTTATACAGCTTTATGCTTAAATCAGCTTGAGGCCATGCGCCCTCAACTTTACCCTCGTTACTGAAGATGAAGTAAATTGTGTCACCCGCATTAAGAGAAAGGGATTTAGTAACTTCATAAGAATTACCATCTAAATTCTGGTCGAATGAAGGATTGCCATAAATGGTACCCTCGGAATTTTTAATGCCTACCCTTAACGCTAATCTTGTATTTTCCGTACCGCCGACAATTTTAAGCACAGCCGTAATATCCGTAGCCTGGGATACGGTATATGCTATCGTAGTCATAGCATTTGCATTTATCCAGCCTGCCTTAATCTCTACACCGTCAGCTAACCAAGCGTCACTGTTTTTGTTCTCGGCTTTGATAAACGTAAAGTCTTCATTGGTACCCCATTGATAATTCACATAACCGTACTTCCAAGCACCGTCCTGATTATCGATTGAAAACTCACTTGCAAAGTCGGCAACTTCTTTAATCGTAAGCGTTGCGTCTGCCGCATCTGCCACTACGGGAATCTCGGCAATTACCAGCCAAGCATCTCCAGTGAAGTCCTTAATCTGACTTGCAAACATATCCGCAACCGTCAGGGTCTCATATTCAGTTTCGGAAATTCTTGCCGAAAGAGAGGAATATACGACGTTAGAAAGTCCCGTCTTGCCATCTTCATAAGCACCGTTATAATCGATACCGTTGTACGTGTATCCAACCTCTGCCGACGAGACACTAATATCTCCCGTATCTATAGCTGTTACATAGAGCTTATACTCTTCGTTATCGGATAAAACGGACTTGGTTGTAGTTACGTTGACTGAAGTACCGCTTAAAGCAACGGTATTGCCGGTTGCAGAAGCTTCCTCTGCAAAAGCTGTTAATGAGTATGTACCCATAAAGCCTGAACCCTGAGAAAGGGCTTGCTGATTGTTTGAAAGTGTTGCTATGCCTATACTTGCACCTGCTATTGTTGCTACGGCAAGCGCAGCAATTAAACTGTTTTTAATTTTTGTCTTCATAATTTTTCCCTTTAATTTATTTCACTTTTAGGTTTTGTTGCCCGAAAACTCTCCCCCGTCTACTAGCCCTCCGGGAATGCTCGGTTTGCTTTCGTCAGTAGGATTTTCTTCGGTTATTTCTTGTTCTTCATTTTTATCTCCGCTCGTTTCACCCTGTTCGGTAGAAGGGGGAAGAGTTGACTCGTTGTTACCCGCACTGCAACCTGCAAGAGCAAATGTAGCTACTGAAAGCAATGCGCATAACGCAATTACGATACGCTTTAAAATCTTTTTCATAATTTCGATATGTCTTCGCGAAGATTAAATATATCACTGAATATGTTCGTGGTCGAACATACGCTTGTCGTGATTACGTCTGTACTTTCGAACTTAACCACTTCAATTTCGGGCTGTGAAAATTTCTTTTTCTCCATAAGTCTACTCTCCTTATAAAAATATATTATTTTTTGAAAAACACAAATAAATGATTTGCGAACGCTTGTGAAACAAGCGTTCGGGGCATGCCCCGTTTTTTTTCTTAATTATTTGCAGCGGCATTTTGTTAGTTTGCAACAATTTTTGTTCAAACTTATTATAATTTTAAATAATAAGGCTGTCAACACACATTAAAAAATTGTGCAAATGCAAATCTATAAAATGTAAAAATTTTTGCATATGCATACTTGAATAGCTGCTTTTAGTGTGTTATAATGGGTTACGGGGGAAAAATAAATGAAAAAGGCAGTAACCATCAATAGCATAGCCGAACAATTAAACCTGTCACGCAATACCGTGGCAAAGGCACTTAACGGGCATTACGTTCCACCCGAAACTCGCAGACGGGTACTTGAAAAGGCACAGGAAATGGGCTATAAATCGCTTGGTACACAGCGTATAGAGTACGGCTCTAAGAAATACAGAATACTGCTCGTTTCATGTAAGCCGTTGAATAATATCAAATACTTTATTCCGCTTATCAGTGGAATTGAGACCTATTGCTTCCAGAATAATCACGAGCTGTTTCAATATACCTTTAACAGCTCACGCAATAGTTTTGCAGATTTTTCCAACTACGTTAAAGAATTGAACGTGGATGGAATAGTAGCCATTGAGTGCTTTGAAAAGAACTTTATTATAAAGCTGTTAAATATGGGTATACCCGTATGCTTTAATGATTTTTGCACTTCTTCCATTCAGGTGCAGACGCCGTTTGATATAATAAGCGCAAACGATACGCAGTGTATACAGAACATAGTTATTCAACTGCGAAAAAAATACGGAATAGAGAGATTTACTTTTGTCGGCGACAAGTCGCATTGCCGTAGCTTTAACGACAGATATCTGGGTATGCGTTTGGGGTTGCTTACCGCTAAAATACCCCATCACAAAAACGAAGATATTTTGTGCGGTGACGATAATTTCGACTACGGTAAGCCTGAGCATATAAAAAACGAAATTCTTTCCTTAAAGTACAGACCTGAGTGTTATATTTGCAGTAACGATTTTATTGCCCGAAACGTATGCAATGCACTTAAACTAATTGACCAAAGCATACCCGAAAACGCCTTCATCGTGGGATTTGACAACGTTGAAGAGGCGTATTCGCTTTCGCCATCTATAACCTCTTTTGAAGTCGATAAACAATTCTTAGGCACGGAAACTATGCGTACTCTCATTCACCGAATAGAGAACCCCGACGCCCCGTCAAGGGATATAGCCGTTATCGCAAAACTGATTGTCCGCCAATCTACAACTAGATGATTGATTTTCGTTTATTATCTTTCTTCTATGCGACACATAATGAGAGGATATTTTTATCCTCTCATTATATTATTTTCAATCAAAACCCCTGCACGGTGTGTGCAGGGGTTTATAATATCATATTGTTTAATTTAGAAGAATTATACTCGCTTATGTCTTATTTTTTTATTCGTCCATTATTTTCTCTCGCCGTGGCGAGCATGAGCTTTATGCGGTTTTCCTGGTTAACCTTAGTTGCCGAAGGGTCGTAGTCCACCGCAACGATATTCTCGTCGGGGTAGATATTTTTCAGCGTTCTCACCGCACCCTTGCCTGCTATGTGATTGGGCAGACAGCCGAACGGCTGGGCGCAGACGACGTTTTTAACCCCCGTCTCTGCAAGCGCAGCCATCTCCGCAGGGATTAGCCAGCCCTCACCCATTTTAACACCCTGATTAAGCACGCTGTCTGCACACTTTCTCAAGTGTTCGAAATCGTGCAAGGGTTCAAAATTTCCATCCTTTTTAAACAACTTAATCGCCTTTTTCTGCAGGGAGTGCAACACCTTATACAACAGTTTATTAACCTGCCAAAAAATGCCCTTTCTGCCGTAGAAATAGCCGTCGTTTATGTTGTTGACTATACAGTATAACACAAAGTCCATTAAAGCAGGTACGACGGGTTCGCACCCCTCGTTAAGGAGAAACTTCTCCAAACCGTTGTTGCCAAGATATGAGTATTTGACGTAAATCTCGCCTACTATACCAACCTTAACCCTTTCCTCTTTTCTCCTGCGGACTGCGGCAAACGCAGAAATAATATAGCTGTTAATGCTTTTAAACTTTCTGTACTTGCCGGACTTGAACTTATTGCTAATTTCCTCGACGACCATATCCCTGACCTTATCGGTCGCGCCGACCTCCTCTTCGTAGGGCTTGGTCTGGTTGTAGCACCACATAAGCGTATCGCCGTAAAAAATAGCGAACGCAAGCTTTAATAAGAGCTTGACGCCAACTTTAAAGGAGCTGTCCTTTTCCAACCCCGAAAAGTTAACCGACACAACGGGTACTTCGGGAAATTCTGCCTTTAACGCCTTACGTATGAGCGAAACGTAATTTGATGCACGGCAGCCGCCGCCCGACTGGGTTATTAAAACCGCCGTGTGCGCGATATCGTACTTTCCGCTCTTTAATGCGTCTATAAACTGCCCTACTACGCACAGGCAGGGATAACACGTGTCGTTATGCACGTGTTTAAGCCCCTCGTCAACCACTTCTCTCGACGAGTTTTTCAAAAGCTCTACGTCATACCCCTCCTGTTTTAACACCTCGCCTATTATGGCAAAGTGCCAAGGGAGCATATCGGGTATCAATATCTTATGCGTATATTTATATTCGTCCTTCCACTTGGGGAAGTCCTCTTTATAGTCTATAATCCTTTCTTCCATTGTAAAATAACGTTATTTTCTCTTCCCCTCTTCCAATGCGGCAAGCATACTTCTCAGTCGTATCTTTACCACACCCAAATTGTTTATTTCGTCTATCTTTATCTGGGTATACAGCTTCCCGTTCTTCTCTAAAATCGCCCTGACTTCGTCGGTGGTTATGGCGTCAAGACCGCAGCCGAAAGAGACGAGTTGAACGAGGTTAACGCCCTTATGCTCCGAGCAGAACTGCGCTGCGCGGTACAGTCTTGCGTGGTACGTCCACTGGTTTAAAACGTTTACGCTTACCGTTTCAGCCATATCAAAAACACAGTCCTCAGACAATACCGCCATACCCAGCGAGGTTATAAGCTTGTTTATGCCGTGGTTAATCTCCGCGTCCACGTGGTAGGGTCTGCCTGCAAGTACAATTATCTGCTTACCTTGCTCGGTTGCAGTCTTTAATATGTACTCGGCTTTTTGCTTTACGTCTGCCTTGTAACACTCAAACCGCTTGAACCCTGCCTCTAACGCCTTTACAATCTCCCTCTTTTTTACGCCGAATTTTGCGAGAGATTTTGCCAAAGCGGCGGTTGCCGTCTTTCTCTCGTTCAAGTCGATATACGGCATAATGAAATTGTCGTCGTTTAAGCGTTCGTTATTGGCTTTGAGTAGTTCGGGGTAGTACGCCACGACGGGGCAGTTGTAGTGGTTGACGGAGCAATGCTCGTCTAAATTATAGCTCTCGCAGGGCATAAATATGAAGTCTACACCCTTGTTTAGCAAGCTCTCCACGTGACCGTGCATAATCTTTGCAGGGTAACAAGCCGTGTCGCTTGCAACGGTGTGCTGCCCTAAAAAGTACAGCTTTCGGGAGGATTTTTCGCTAAGCACCACTTCAAAGCCGAGGCTCTCGAAAAAGCCTGCCCATATGGGGAGCTGTTCATACATACCCAGCTGGAGGGGCAGCCCGACCTTTCCCCTCTTGCCCTTAGTGCCGTCTACACATTTAAGCAGCCTTTCCTGTTTATAGGCATAGGCGTCCAAATCGGCAGAGGCAGGTTTTAACCCTGCACCCTTTTCACACTTGTTGCCAGATATAAACCTTCTGTTACCTTCAAAGGTTACTATATTTATTGAACAATTTGAGGTACAGCCGTGACAGTTGCTCGCCACCGCGCTGTAGGTGAATTTTTCAATCTCCTCTCTTGAAAGCGTTGTACTCTCGCCCTGAACGTTTTCCTTTGCGTACAACGCCGCACCGTACGCGCCCATAAGCCCTGCTATGGCAGGACGAATGACCTTTTTACCCGTCTCGTTTTCAAAGGAACGCAGTACAGCGTCGTTTAAAAACGTTCCGCCCTGTACTACTATGTTGTTGCCAAGCTCGTCTGCAGACGCTGCCCTTATAACCTTATAGATTGCGTTTTTGACGATTGACGAGGAGAGACCTGCGGAGATATCCTCCACCGTTGCCCCCTCCTTCTGCGCCTGTTTGACTGCACTGTTCATAAAGACGGTACAGCGTGAACCCAGCTCGACGGGGTGTTTTGCGTACAGTCCGCAGGCGGCAAACTTGTCAATCTCCATACCCATCGCCTTGGCAAAGGTCTGGATAAACGAACCGCATCCCGAGGAGCAAGCCTCGTTTAACATTATGCTGTCGATTGCGCCGTTCTTGATTTTAAAGCACTTTATGTCCTGACCGCCTATGTCGATTATGAAGTCTACGTCGGGGTTAAAGTGGGTTGCCGCTTTGAAGTGCGCAACCGTCTCTACAATGCCGAAATCGGCTTTTATTGCGGACTTTATCAAGTCCTCGCCGTAGCCCGTAACCGCACTGCCGAGTATTTTAACCCTGCCCTCCGAGAGAGTGAAAATCTCCTTTAACCTCTCAATTACAATGTCAAGGGGTTGACCGTTGTTGGATTGATAATGAGAGTAAATAATACGGCTGTCTGGGGTGATTAATATTATTTTCGTCGTCGTGGAACCGCTGTCGATACCGAGATATGCACCGCCCTCGTAGGTCTTGATATCGGCGAAATCGAGTGCGGTTGAACGGTGACGCGCGACGAAGTCAGCATACTCCTCTTCGCTTTCAAACAGAGGCTTTCCCGTAACAATCTCGTCACTGCCCTTAGCCGTTTCGATTTGGGTTATTATTTGCTTTAAATCTTTAGGTTCTGCCGTGGCAGAGAGAAGAGCTGCACCTATCGCCATAAAACAGGGGGCGTCCTCGGGGAAGATTGCGTTATTATCGTCAAGCTTAAGCGTCGTTTTAAACGCCTTTTTCAGTCCCTCTAAAAAGTGCAGAGGACCGCCTAAGAATAAGACCTTACCCTTTATTCTCCTGCCCTGCGCCAAGCCGGAAACGGTCTGGTCGACCACCGCCTGGAAGATTGACGCGGCAATATCCTCCTTTCTTGCGCCCTGGTTGATGAGCGGCTGCACGTCCGACTTTGCAAATACGCCGCAACGGGAGGCTATGGGGTAGACCCTTTCAGCCTTTAACGAGAGCTTATCCATCTCGTCAACGGTTACGTTTAAAAGGGTTGCCATCTGGTCGATAAACGCACCCGTACCGCCTGCGCAGCTGCCGTTCATACGCTGTTCGGTACCGCCCGTAACGAAGATTATCTTTGCATCCTCACCGCCCAATTCGACTGCGGCGTCGACGTCGGGGTAGTACTTTCTTATTGCGGTAAACGCCGCCTGCACTTCCTGTGCAAACGCTACCCCGCTGCGCTGGGAAAGACCTAACCCCGCACTGCCCGTTATGCATGCACTGTACTCACCGGGGTACAAGGAGAGAACGTTGTGCAATTCAGACAGCACCGTCTCCTTGACCTTTGCATAGTGGCGGACGTAGGACTTATATAAAATTTTTCCGCTGACGCCGATTGCCACCACTTTAACCGTGGTCGACCCGACGTCTATGCCCAATAATTTTGCCATATTTTTACCTTGAAAAACATATTACCGATTATATTATAGCATAAACGTTTTGTCATTTCAATTAATACCGCCGAAAAGCTTTACCCAAATAATGTGAATTTTTCGTCACAGTGGGGTTTTAACAATAAAGAAAAGGGCAGGTATTCCCTGCCCCTGATTATATTCTATTTTAATTTACGGACTATTTTTCCTTCAAACATCTCTTCAAACTCTTTAATCGTCCCTTCGACAAGTAAATCCTTCTGACAGATAAGATAGATGTTTTTATTCGGAAAGTAAAAATCAAACGAGTACCACTCGCCCCAATCATATACGGCTTTAACCTGGTCGTTGGAACGCCAGACACTTCGACTACATCCTTCGCCGTAAATATCACCGTTAATAAACGTAATGTCGGTGGGAACAAGTTCGCTACACTGTTCTTTATGTACAAAAGGTAAACAAGAAGCTACAAGCAGTAATAAAGGAATGAGTAAGAACAATAAGTATAAAACGTCGTACAAAGCGGCAACCGTACCAAAGACAATGGCACATAATACGGTTAAGCATAAAGAAGCAATTACATGACTTATTATGAGTTTTTTAATAAGCCATTGCTGACATTTTAATGATATTGTGCCGTTAAATTTCATATTTTACTATCCTTATACAGTTTACGTTAAATTAATTTTATATTCGCTTAACACGATTAATCTTTGAACTTCGCAGTCATATGCAATGAAAATGCATTCATATTGCCCGTTTAAAGGGTAAATATTGTACTCATCGGTTGTTATATTATAAAACGCAAAATAATCAAATTGATTAAGCTTTACCTGAATATCATACGGCAATAAATATTCGATTTGAGAGCCTAAATGAATTGTCCACATCCGGTTTGTTTCTATATTATCTTCAAACCTATCCTTCTCTTCTCTATCTGTAATTTTTAAATAACTTACATTATAGGTATCGAATTTATAAGATGCTGTTTTTATCTGGTCTGGAAGCTCAATTCCTGACGATTGCTCCACGATTGCTACCGCGTCATTATTGTAAGTAAAAACTTGATTGACAAAAATTAATCTGTATGAACCGAATATTAATAAAATCGGAAGGCAGATATAAGCAATTATCAAGTTCTTTTTATAGCGTTGATTGCTTTGCTTTAATTTAATTGCTATAATAATTGAAGCTACTCCAATCGGAATAAAACACCACATTATCCATGAATATCTGACAATACCTGCTACCCCGAATATATCTGCTTCACCAATTATACTCATTAATGAAAAAGCTACTATCGGAGAAATCAAAGTAAGCCAAAATATTATGTTACCGATAATTTTAATTTTTTTCATTAATAGAACTCCAGTTGATACTTTTAGCTATCACAATATTATTCTACCACACCTGCCACCCCTTTGCAATAGCTTAAAGTAACCATTTCGGCAACATTTCTAAATCAGCAACATATGCAAAGGGCATAGTATTTTCACCCTGCCTTACTTCTATATTTACTCACACTGAATAATTACAACTTGCTGTTTGCTTAATTCGTCATAGAAATAATACTTTTCAAATCCTTCTTCATTTGTCTCCTGATGACTAAAAATCAAAGGACGACCGTCAATTATCGGCCATTCGGGTTGCTGTATCCAATCCGGTTTTTTAGTGTCATATTTGAAAAGCTCTTTTATTTTTGCTTTTCCCCACGCTGTTAGTTGAGCTGTTGATATTTGCTTGGGTGCCGTAGCCATTAGATTTTGCAAAAATGAAATATCGTCTACACCTACCCATTCAGGTAAAAGCTGTTGCAAAAATAAATACTCTTTAATGTCTTTATTTAGCTCGGAATTATTTAGGTTAATACCTCTTGAAATCAGATATCTGTTTATTATTACAAACAGCTGATATTTGTGTTCAAGATTATTTATATCTATAGTATCTAATAGTGTATCGGGATTTATTGGCAGTTTGCTATCATCAAATCTGCTAATTAAAATTCCACCCGTAGGAGACTTCCATTTAATAGGTTTACCCCTTTTTTTGTCATAAACTAAAGCATACTGTAATGATTCATCGCTTATATATCTTTCCCAAAATTCTTCAGTTAATAAAGCCCCCGTTGCAAATTGCAAAAAAATTTGCGTAGCTTCTTTATCCTTCATTTTATTTGGTTTGACAAGAAATAGTTTTTTCATACTACAAATTCTACCACACCTGCCACCGTTTTGCAACCCCTTGAAGCAGCCGTTTCAGCAACATATGTAAAAAAGGCAGAGTGTTACACCCTGCCCCTTGTTTCTGCATTATAGTTTTCTTCGGCTTTCGTATTTGCGTTTTGTAGCCATTCCCCCACGGATATGCCTTTCCGAAAGGTTTTTTTCAAGAACAGAGCGAACCTGCCCATGCAGCTTTAAATCGATTTCTTCAAGCCGTTCGGTAACGTCTTTATGTACAGTCGATTTACTGATTTTAAAGAGTTCAGCGGTAGCACGCACCGTGGAGTTAGTCTTTACTATGTATTCCGCTTCTGCAAGTATGCGCATATGAATATCCCACATAATATTTTCCCTCTATGGGAAAATATATGCGGAATAAGTAATAATTATGTCGGATTTATAACAAAAAAACAGATTAGGGTATTAATTTTAGCATCGCATCACTTTTTTAGGCACCACTCAAAATTGCTGTATTTTTTGCCTACTTATTCTTGCTGCCCGTAAACGGATTTATATTTTAAATTTGCATGTCTGTCGAATATCATTAACGTAATTTTACTTGTGAGAAATCCCCTGAACTGTGCTAAACTTAAATACTGTGGTTTACTTACCAGCATATGTATATGGTTCGGACACGCCTTATTTCTACTTTCTTTTCGTTGCAAAGTTTGCGAAAGATTTCTCCTATATCTTTCTTAATCTGTCTATCTACTTTTTGACATCTATATTTTGGTGCAAATACTATTTAAATAGAAACGGCGTGAAACCCCATAGCCTCACGCCGTATGCCTAGTATATGCTCATGAATTAGTTCAAACCAAGGTCGTAAAGAAAACAACTTATTTCTTCTTGCTGTTCTTGTGTAACCGAATTGTTTGCCGAAAGTTCGTTGACACCACTCTTTAATTTACCATTAAAAAGTGATTTAAGCCAACGTCTTATCTGATAGAACGGTAAAAGCCATTTGTGTTTTTGCAAAATAGGATAATTATATTTTATCGTGTCATAAGGCAACCAAATTCGCGAAATAACATACTTGAATTTACCGCCTTTTTTAATTTGTTGTACAAATACACGATTGTGCATAGTTCCATATACTCCGCCTTGCAATATGTAAATCTCCATTTTTTTTGTTGTTTCCGTATATTCCGCTTCGCCAAACCATATTTCAGATAATTTTTCTGCATTTAAGGCAAATTTTGACAACCCTCCTTCGGATAACAATTTATTACGCTTTTCTTTGTCAAATTTAATTTTACTACTATGATTTAGTATCCATAAATCAACAAATGGTTTAATTCCACAACCGCCCTCTACAAAATGTTTAGCCATATGTGCGATATGATAGAAATAGAACGCCTCATCTGAAAAGCTTTTTTGATATGTACCTTTCTTTCCTTCGGTATAATTCCATATATTTGATAAAACCTTATCTGTATTCAAAAGGCTGCCTTCTTCTATCAAAGTATAATGCAATTCCAAATGTACACCGCTAGTCGAATAAATCTGTAAATCGTGTGAACCTTTTTCTTCTCTCTCAGATATATAATTAAGTTTTTCTATTAATACATCTGCCGCTTTTTGCAGGTCTTTTTCTATAACGAGAATATCAATATCACAACTTGTACGCATCCACGGTTCTGTATAATAGTTTCGCATCACAGCACCTTTTAATGGTACATAAGGGATTTCAGCCTTTTCCAATGTTTCGCAAATTCGTCCAAATTCGTAATTTAGTTTTTCATAACGATAAACAGACATAAATATCTGATTTTGAAATTGAGATTTGATATCACCATTCTCTATCAGCCCGTTTTTTATTAACGCATCCCCAACAAGATGTGCAATATCGTGCTTTTTAGATATTTCAAACAAGGAAGATAAAAAGCTCTCAGAGTTATCTGGCAAAATAAAACTACTTTGACCATTGCTTTTACCTATATCATCTGTATGCAGTTCATAGTTTACACATTCAGATATTGTTTTAATTATGTTTTTCACTTATAAATTCACCTTAACTGCTTAAAAAATTTCAAAATATTTGACGCTAATATAGTTTAATTTTCCGTAAAAAATTATTAGCTTCATTCGACTATTACCCGAATGAGTACGTTAAAAAATAAGAAAGATAGAGTTTGCACATTAATACTTACTCTTAAAACTAATCATTAAACCATACTCAAATGATTTATGTTTTACCCCCCCCCGTTTGGTAATCTTAACAAATATTTTCCACAACACACTTTTTTTGATAAATTTTTTAAGCTTTGTCGCATTTGAATCCGCAACATATTTTTTCTCTAAAGCTTGAAAATCAAGCTTGTTCATATCTATTAAAAAAGTATCTCTTTGTGACGGACGTTTTGTCGATACTGAATAAGCTGGATTACATTTAATTCCTTTATCAAAATCCACTTCACGATATTCAGTTTGATTTATAGTATCATTAAAAATGTTTATGCCCTTTTGTGATTGTAATAAAACCAGAGATACTCCGATATCATCATTAAACTCAGGAATAACATTATTTATTCC
>JBJEVD010000003.1:0-32964 GCA_051884175.1 Candidatus Coproplasma sp. | reverse complement strand
AAACCAGAGATACTCCGATATCATCATTAAACTCAGGAATAACATTATTTATTCCCCAAAAATCCGCAATCGTTAAGTCTGCCATTGACTCTAGTCTTTTAGCATTACAGTCATAACATGACGGACGCAAACAATAATCACGAAGGAACATTCTCATATAAGGGTCATCGCCTGCAGACTCATATTGTTCAATATTGTCACCTTTTACTGTTAGTCCGAATTTATTCCAGCCGTGTTTTTTACTTCTGAAGTTTACATCTTGAATATCAGCAGTGTACTTCTTTTCTAAATATTCTACATACTTTTTCCATAGAGCAGGAGAAGGTACCCCGTGACAGATCACTTCAACACATAAAAGATTTTCATATTCTTTACGTAAAAACAACCTTAATCCATTTATTTGACAAGGAACACCAGAGAATAATACTTTTTTTCCTATTTTTAAATCCGCAAGCACCTGTTTATAAATATCATTCATTGCAGATTGAAGATATTTAGACGTTCTTAATGCTTCGAGCCCTTTAAAAGAATCAACCCTAATATGCTGGGCGGACTTATTACCCTCGCACATAGCTGCACCATACACAACGCCGTTCTGCGCTATTATCTCATTTGCCAATACAGAAAAAAATCCACCAGAGGAACTCTTTTCTCTAATTTCAAAATCCTTAATTTTAACAGCATAAGATATGGGTTTAGCTAATCTTGCAGGCTCTATTTTTTCAAACGGGCATACACTTTCACATAATCCACAGTTTACACAGTTTGACTCATTTACTTGGGGATACAAAAAGCCTTCCTCGTCCTGTGCCATTATAATGCAATTCTTAGGACAAACGTTAACGCATGCAGAACAACCACAACATTTAGTTTTGTTTATTAACTTTATCATTTCTTTTTATAACTCGCTTAATCGGTTTAATAATTAAATCTTTTTCGTTTCGATTCATTGATAAAAACCAAACAGAAACTGCATAAATAATGCAATAAGCCATAATTAGAAGAAGGAACTGCCAGATCTCTGTATAATGTATAAACATGAGTAAAACTACGCCAAAAGTAACCGGAATGATTAATCCCAAACACATTCGCAAAATTTGCTTCCAAAATTCAATAATGTTAATGCCTAATTTCATTTGATAATATACGTTCATAATTAATCCGTTGGCTAAAAGCAAAGAAATTGTCGTCCCCAACGCCGTTCCAAAATATCCCCACCAAAAGGTAAATAAAATAGAGATTCCAACATTCAATAAAGCCATAACTAAATAAACAATACTTCTAAATTGATGTTTGTTTTTGGCCCTCTGTATTTCTATACCAATGTTTTGGCATAATGGAATAGTTACAGGTGAAATAAGCAACAATACAACATAATATGAATCACCATAATTCTCACCAGCCCATTTACTAATAAAGAATTGTCCAAAGAATATAAAGCCTGTTAATATTAGTCCAAGTACTAAAAACTGCACACGTCCAACCTTAACAAATAAGTCTGTCAGTTCTTTATTCTTCTGTGATTCAGTTTTTTCTTGGTCATTAACTATATTATGTATTCTAGGTGTAAAAACGCTTGAAATAGCAGTTGAAAAATTTAAATACATAGTATTTATATTCGCTGCAACTGCATATATCGCAACAGCGGATGCATTAATCATCTTACCAAGAATAATCTTGTCCGTTTGCCAGTTAATTTGATCAATAATTTGATTGATTGCAATGAACACAGAAAAAAATGCAATTTCTTTTAGTAAAACCCAATTTGGTTTTCTAAAAGAAAACCGCATTTTTAATTTGCCAAAACAATAGCCAACATTGAAAAAGTCGATAATAAGGGACACTGCGGTAGTCACAATAACCATACCGATAGAGCCGTAACCTAAAAACAATACAGCGATGCACAAGCAGGGGCTTAATACAGTTTTTCCCATATTAACGAGTTTCTGAAATATAAATTTTTCTTGACTTGTAATGTATGAAACAAAGACACTTGCAGGAAAAGAAATTGCTAAATTGATTGACAAAAAAATCATCAATATTTTAGCTATATGCAAATCGTTAGCAGTATAAGTATCATTAAAAAATATACCAACGTTAAAGGCTATGATTAGCCCAGCAGTTAACGAAATAATACCTATTACGCTAAAAACTAGCATATATAAACCATTTAATTGCTTTACGCCTTCTTCATCTCCTGCTTGTTTATATTTTGAATAGAACCTTATATAGCTTGCACCAAACCCCAAAGACAATAAATTGAGATATGCAATAATCGATGAAGCCAAACTATAAATACCATACTCACTATCTCCGAGTATTCGTAACATTATAGGAGTATAGATAAGTTGAATTACAATACTTAATCCCATTTGGGCATATTGTAAAACAACTCCTAGTTTACGTTCGTTACTAAGCGTAATAACTTTCATTTGATAACACCATTTTCGTTTTCATTATGAGATACGGTTTTCCTTAATTGTTTTATTGCAATAGTTGGTATAAAAATATATGGAAAACAATAAACACACATCCTTAAAACCTTTGATTTAATACTCTTAACAGAAGAAATCATATATCTAATATTACGCCTGTATTCCGATAATACTTCCTTTCGATACTCCTTAAATGCCAAATCTTTATAATACCAAACCAAATAATAATATAAACTTGCCGAATATCTCTCTTTAGCACTCTGCACTGTATTTCTACGCTCTTTATAAAGTTCAATTATCCTTTTCCAACTTTCAAATTCAGATAGTTTTTGAGGTTTAAATGAACTATGCCAAGCTGAATTATCATGTGTTATGTAGTGATACATTTTCTTTTTGACACATGCGATTAATGATGAATTATATATAACTTGAGCTCGATACAAGCTATCTTCTCCGATGCATAAGGAACTATCAAAAAAAATATTATTTACTATATTTCTTTTAAATAATGAAGCCCACACCGTGTAAACATTCATATAGTCATCAATAAAATTATAATTATGTGGATCGATTAAAAATACTTCTCCATTGCATTCACAAGGATAATCATAAGCGAAACAATAACTGAAATCAGCATTATTCGTTAATAATGTTGACAGTAACACCTCAAGCATGTCAGCGTCAATCCAATCATCAGAATCAACAAAAGAAATAAAATCACCTTGTGCATGCATCAATCCATAATTTCTAGCTTTTGATACTCCTGAATTAGTTATATAATAATATTTAACTCTTTCATCTAAATTAATAAAATTATTGCATATATTTTTTGTATTATCAGTAGAGCCATCATCAACGATAATTATTTCTATTTTACTAAATGTTTGCTTTTGAATGCTTTCTATGCATTTTTGAATGTATTTTTCACCATTATAAACTGGCACAATAACACTTATTAAATAATTATCACACATAATAATTAGCACTCCATATTTTTGTTGACGCAACTAACAAAAAAGTCTGTTAAACGTTTTTTTTCAATTTCAAGGTTTTCTTTACTATATAAAATAGAAAAAGGCTCATTTATTATCATGCCTGACTTAACAAAGATATTTTTATTACACCTAAAAACACCTGCAAATGTATCCATTCTTGATTTCATTGAATCCGCATCGGTGCGAGAAAAAATCCTCAAAGGTTTCTCAAAAATAACCGAAAAAATAGCCCCATGATATGAATCAGTAATAATTAAACTTGCCTTACTTATTAAATATAAAAATTCACCAGGACCACAATTTGAATCAGCGGTTGGTGATACATCTTTCACGTCTAAATTGTACTCTTGTTTTAAGACGTTGATAAAAGAATAATATGTGTCATCCTTATCACCTAAAAAATAGCATAAAACAAAATTCTGAGATGGCATTTGACATTTTCTAAAATATTTTTGGTAATCTAATTTAGATAACATTAATGTAGGATCGATCAGGCGTACGCATTTTTTGTTTGTTATTTCTTGTATTTGTTCAGCACCTAAATCTTCTCTACATGACAAATATTTAAAATCTACCAAGCATTTTTTTAATACATTTCGCTGATTTTCTGTTAGTTCTTTGCATGCAATTGATGGTGAAATTGCTATTTTTTTATTTTCACTTGTAAAGGTTAAAGTATTAATTTTTAAATCATCATTATATAAATTTGGATTCCAAATCTGGTCCGATCCGCAAACAAAATAATCAAACTCTTTATCCAATAAATCGAAATTAGTTCTTACTCTAATTTCTTTTCTATAATTTTTGATATTTTTGTTAAATTTTTTAAAACTAATCGTTCTTAGTGCATTATTTCTCTTGCTTTTAAAACAACATCTTAACAACTGATAAATATACAGATTCTTTATTAACCTAATAAAATCACTTTTATGTGTTAATTGTTTATAGTTATTGCGCAGAATAATCGTTTTAACTTGAAAATTTTGTCTTTCCAAAAAAGTTTGCAATGCCAAATTTTGAAGTCTATTTCCTATATTCCAATCATCTTTTATTGTAATAATACCAATTCTCTTTTTTTTCATTTAGTTTCACCATTAGTTTTCCTTTTTGATTCTCCAAATTGCAACCCCAACGCAATTACCACGAATATTATTATTTTCGATTGAACCATAACATAGCTAAAGATTGTAAGCACTAAAAGACACACTACAATATAAGATAAAATAGGTACATTTTTTTCTTTTTTCTTTAAAGAAACAAAATACTTAATTAATATAGATACAAGCCAAGATGCACAAAGTACTAAGCCAATAATGCCATAGTCATATAAAATTTCCAAGTAATCGTTGTGCGCCAAAACTTCTCTATCAATTATACTTGAACCTGTAACTTGCATAACTGTATGGTAACCATGACCAAAGATTTTTTCATTCAAAGAAGACTGATTGAAATCATCAATAACTAATTCCCATATCAAGTCTCTTCCTGATCCCCCATCATCAGAAATATTCAAAAATCTTTCAATTATATCTAAATCAAAAACGTTAACAATAATCAGAAATCCTAAAAATAGAAAGAACATAGCAACGATAAACTTTAATAATTTACCTGCTCTATTTTTTAATTTGTTTACCATTATTGCATTACAAAAGTAATAAGCGATAACCGCACCAAACATAGCGACTAACCCCGCCCTTTTTGTAGTTAATACAATAAATATCAATGAAACAAACAAAATGATATTGTTCTTACCATATAAAGTAAAATAATACGGAATAAAAAATATTAAAACATATAAAGGGAAAATAACACCGCCATCATTTCCTGCTCCACTCAAATGTAAAGAAATATTTGGTATAGATAAACAACAAAATAAAACAAGGAAAAATATAGAAAAAAACTTTGATGTTTTTCCGCTTTGCTTTTTCCTTTGGTAACCGTAATCAAATGCAATACAATAAAAAAGAGGCCAAAGCAATATATCAAACATTTTCCACATTTGAATGCGAGAGCCTCTATATATTGTTATTATTGCAGAATAAATTGCAAACAATAATGCAAATACACAGCTCCAATCAAATTTAATAATTCTATTTTCACATATGCATGAAAATAAATACAAAAAACAAAAAAGCAAACCCAAGTAGCCAATGTAGTTGTTAATGCTTGTTATAAAAGTACTACATCCATCTATAACAGAGGGAAGCCAAAAGAGCATTGCGATACAACAATAAAACTGAATTCCACAAAATGAGAAATCCCTTAGCGTAATTCTATCCAGGACATTATTATTGTTACATTTATTCCTCTCTTTTAATACTTGTTGAACCTTCATAATGAACCACCTTATTGCGAATTTTAATTAACCACATAGGCACAAAAAAATATGGATATAACCTTAACCATGCATATAAATGTTTATATGTTAGAATAAATAAATTCCTTTTACTTGTTTTCTTAATTCCAGCTATCTTTTCCTTAATTACTGCATTTCTTCCCAAAAAACATATTCTCCACAAATAAAAACGTCTTAATTGAGATTTATTAAAACCATTTGAGATGGCATATTCAATCATTTTTCTATAATATATACCATCAACAAGCGACACATCAAAATTATTAACCCCTTTATATTGACCAGCAGCTATTATAGGTCCTTTAATCAATGCCATATTAGTATTTCCTTTACAGCAATCTATATTTATATATGCCTGAAGCCAATATGTTCCTTTATATTCGTCAACATTATTTATCTGATTAGTTCTTTCTGTTCTCCATAAATAACTAGATAAAAAGCCCCAATGTCTAATTGCATACTTCATAAATTCTTTTTTATCATTAGTCAAAAAGGAACTCTTCAAAGTCTTTACATGTTCGTTATATGCGTGGCAATGCTGTAAATCTATATACTTTTCTTTAAATCCAACAGTTTCCAAATATGCAAAATCTGTTGTTGGATGTTCAATTAAAAATTCTCTGATTTTACATATTGCATTTTCAACAATAATGTCATCATCAGAAATTAAAAATGTATATTTCCCTTTTGCATTCAACATACATTGTAAAAAATTAGCGTCTGGACCAATATTAACTTCATTTCTAATGTATCTAATATTATACTTCTTTATATACCCACTAATTAAATCACTTGTGATATCAGTCGAACAGTTATCTGAAATAAGAACTTCAATATCGTCTGTTAATTGTGGCGTAAGAATATCAAGTAATTTAGTAATTGTTTTAGAACCATTATAAGTAGGTATTGCTATTGTTAATAAATAATCAATATGATCCATAATAATCCTCTATGTGGTCGATTGTACTGCAATTGTATCAATATTGTGTTTTGACGTATATTTTGCGTATTTTGGTCTTAAGTGATTAATCATAAATGAGGCAATAGATACTGCAATACATCTAGGCATAAAATGCCACAACAATGAAACAATCTTTTTCTTTGTGGTTCTACTATCTTTAATCATAGGCGCATCTTTCCAAGGAGTCATATCTCTAAATTGTTTATAAAAATGAGCACAAGGATGATCACTTTTTTCTACCCACATTCTTTTTTTTATATAAAAGCAAGTTGTGGCATGAATTATGGCTGGATTTTTTTGAGCATTCTCAATTTCTTCTTTTGTATAATAAGAACAAGGTTTTTTCATCTTCATTATTTCTTTATAACTGAATTTATATATTGAAGTCAAAACATTGTATTTTGCATCGAGTAAAACACAATGACCATCAAAGACCAAATTCATTAAATCCTGTTCCAAAAAATATAATGGTTTTTTATTTTCAATCTTACTCTTAATAACTGACATAAATTGTTGACTAACATTATTATTTCGCCATTTATTTAAATCAACTAAAAACATACCAGCATTACAATAAATCATTTTTTCATCAGCTTCCAATATTTTTAGTTGATGAGCCCTGCCAACGCAGTCATAAACGCCTGCTACAAATTGATCATCATTGAATTCAGTTTCATACATTTCTTTTAATGAACCTAAAATCAAAGTATCACTATCCAAACTCAATACTCTATCTAAACTATTAGGCAATATTTCTGACAATGCCAATCTAGAATAAGTTCTCCCCAAATTCAGATTAACATCTGGATATATTTCATTTTGTGATGGCATTGCGATATAGTGAATAGATCTATTATATTTCTTTACAATTGTAGTCAATCTAGACTTGTTTAAATCCGTCAACCCATTTTCAACTATATAAAAACTGATTTCGTCAACATCTTGATTATTAAAACATAATGATTCTATTGAAACACCACACATCTCAGAAAAAAAATCACTTATATAATAAACCACATTCACAATAGCACCACCACTTTAGTTATTATTATTTTAAGAAATCTATTATTGCCTTCGCCATATCATCAATCATTTTATCAGTCATCCCTGGATAAACTCCAACCCAGAATGTATTGTTCATGATATGGTCTGTTACATGCAAATCACCAACTACTCTATAACCTTCGCCTGTTTTTCTCATTTCATCAAAGCAAGGATGTTTTACAAGATTTCCAGCAAAAAGGTTTCTAGTTTGAATCTTTCTTGATTCAAGATACTTAGTTAAATCAGTTCTCGAAACTCCTTCTTTACAAGTAATAAGAAAACCAAACCAAGAAGGGTCTGAATTTGGACACGCTTCAGGCAATATCAATTTATCTGCAACACATTCAAGATTCTTTCTTAATCTCATCCAGTTATGTTTTCTTTTCTCTACAAATGTCGGGAATTTCTGTAATTGAGCAACACCGACTGCAGCTTGCATATCAGTAACTTTTAAATTATATCCAAAATGTGAATAAGTATATTTATGATCATATCCTTTCGGTAGCTCGCCATATTGACCATCAAATCTATGACCACAATAATTGTCAACACCTGATGGACATATACAATCCCTGCCCCAATCTCTCATTGATTTGGCAATTCTATAAAGAAGAGGATTTCTAGTATACACGGCACCCCCCTCACCCATAGTCATATGATGAGGCGGATAGAATGACGATGTTCCAATATCACCAATTGTACCTGTAAATCTTTTTTCACCATCAATAGTATATGTTGAACCTAAAGCATCACAATTATCTTCAACTAACCATAAATTATGTTTATCGCAGAATTTTTTAACCGTCTCCAAATTGAATGGATTACCTAATGTATGAGCAATCATGACCGCCTTTGTCTTATTTGATAGTGCTTTTTCAAGCTCATTCACATCAATGTTATATTGTGGAATTGTAACGTCAACAAAAACAGGAATAGCCCCATAATTAATAATTGGTGTAACAGTTGTTGGAAACCCACAGGCAACTGTAATAACTTCATCTCCACGCTTAATTGCCCTATTACCGAGTTCAGGTGCAGTCAAAGTCATAAAAGCAAGCAAATTAGCACTAGAGCCAGAATTAACCAATAGAACGGGCATTTTGATCCCAAGATACTTAGCCATATCTTTTTCAAATTGATCACAGTATCTGCCGCTTGTGAGCCAAAACTCTAAAGAAGAATCTACAAGATTAACCATCTCATTTTCATCATAAACTCTAGCAGCATAAGATATTCTATCTCCAGACTCATAAGGTTTCTTTTGATGATTTTCTTTGTAATATTGTTTTACTAATTCAATAATTTGTTCTTTTGTAGTCACACTAATTACCTCTTTTCATAAATTCTATAGTCTTTTTGATACCTTTTTCAAATCCATATTTATGATTATATCCAGTATCATTGATTAATTCAGTTATATCCGCACAAAGGTACATTGGCTGATGAGGCGGGTATTCCTTTTCACCAAAGCCTAACTGAACATTTGGATTAATGGTATCTCTAATATATGTTACATATTCACTTAATTTTCTAGCTTGCCCACCACCAATAGGATATGCTTTTCCATTAATACCTTTATCTGCAACACAACATATTGCATTAGCACAATCCTCAACATACAGATAATCCCAATCTTGTTCACACTTAGTAAGAACAGGCTTTTCTCCATTCAAAATTGACTTTATCAAATATGATATTAAAGTGTTTGGATTATCGTAAGGTCCAAATATACTTAGGATTCTTACCCAGCAATGTCTCATATCTAATTGATTTGCTAATAATCTTGAAAGCTTTCCAGCAGCAAATTTTGCAATACCATATCCACTTTCAGGATTGCATGCAAGATTAGTGGTTAGTATTTCTTCTTTTGGCCCAAATTCTGCTTGAGAGCCTGTCCCAACAAAAGTGTTACAACCTAATCTCTTTGCAAGCCTTACAGCATCTAAAGTCATTTTAATGTTTGATTCCTGAAGATCGGCATTATCTCTACCATCTCCGATAGTTGCTTGCCAACCTAGGTGAATAAAAGTATCAAAATTATGCTCAAAATAATCAAACTTATCTAAATCAGCCAAATCACAAACAGCTAATTTAACATGTTGCGAATTAGGTAATGCTCCTTGTTTTAAAAACTGGGGAAGATATAACACTAAAACGTCACATCCGAGTTCAACCAACCTATTGACTAATGCTATACCTATCATTCCTGTTCCGCCGGTAAGAACAACCTTCTTCATTTTAATTGTTCTCCTTGGATATCTGCATAATCTTATCAAGTTCTTCTCTATCAAGATAAGGAACCAAATCTTCTAACGGAGCCGACACCATTGATCCATCAGCTAATTTTTTAGAACCAGCTTTGGGTTGGAAATACTGTACCTTATCCACAACAACCTCACAAATTTGTGGCCCTTCATTGCTAAAGCTAGTCTTCATATACTTAGAAAACTCATCATTTGTATTACAACGATAAAATGGATAACCATATGCATTAGCAATCTTTTCCATATCAGGAAATGATAAATCCATTGAATCCGGACCTATACCGCACATAGTTTTTCCTTTAAAGAAATTTGATTGTGATTGTCTTATTGAGTGATAACCATCATTATTAATAATCACAATTTTAATGGGCAATTTATGGTGAATAATGGTTTGCAATTCTTGTATGTTCATTTGAATAGATCCATCGCCAGTTAAGCATATCATTGGTTCCTTATTGTTGGCAAAACAAGCACCTATAGCTGCTGGCAAATCGTAACCCATCGATGCCATTCCAGAATTTTCTATAAATCTTGTTCCTTTTTTTATTGTGTACCCATGTCCACCAACTACGCATGCTGTACCATTTCCAGATACTGTTATCATACCTTCCGGCATACCTTTAGAAAGCATGTCTATAACAGCATAGGCATTAGCAATATCTTTTTGCTCGTAGTGTTTCTTTTGTATGACTGGATACTCACACATCCACTTTTTACACTGACTTATCCATACGTTTTTATCGTTAAACACTATTTCGTTTATTAATGTATTCAACTTATGAATAACATCTTTAACGTTAGCGTGAATTGGATAGTCGACATGAATTGTTGGCTTCTTCAATTCGTTTTCATCGATATCCACCATTATAACATACGCATTAGGAGCCCATGAAGCATAATTAAATCCAGTTTGTCTTATTGACAAACGGCACCCTAAAGAAACGATCAAGTCACTATTTTGAACAGCAAAATTACCTGCTCGATCACCAAAATTCCCAGGTCTACCAGCATATAGTCTATGATCTGATTCTATAGCATCAGAGGAATTCCACGCACAGACAACAGGAATATTGAGTTTTTCAATTAATTGCTTAAATTCATCATAGGAACCAGCCAAACGTATGGCACTTCCAGCATATAAAACAGGTCTTTTAGCCTCCCTGATTTTTTTAATTATATGCTCAATTTGTTCTTCTGTTGGCATAGGATACTTTTCATCAGCGAAGTTATAACCAACTAATTCATCAGTCTCTACAATTGCAGATTGAATATCACCAGGAACATCTATCCAAGTAGGTCCCATTCTTCCGTGAGTTGCGACATAAATAGCTTTTTCAATAACATATCTAACATCATTTTTATCTTTTAAAAGAGCCGCATATTTGGTCATTGTTGATACACAAGGAACAATATTGAATTCTTGATCTCCCATAGCCCTAAGCGGTAATCCAGTAGATACAGAGAAAGAATCCCATCTAACTTGACCAGATATAACAACCATTGGCACTGAATCAACATAAGCACCAACCACCCCTGTCAATGCGTTAGTGCCACCAGGTCCAGTAGTTACACAAACAGCGGCACATTCATTATTCACTCTTGCATAACCTTCAGCTGCAATCGCACAAGCCTGTTCATGATGATTATAAATAACATTCATACCTTCAGCATGACCAAAAGCATCATTTAGATTCATTGCTCCACCGCCAACTACACTGAATGCAGTATGAATCCCTGCCTCTAAAAGTTTTTGTACAATGTAATCTGCAACTCTTATTTTCACTTAAAGAACCCTCCCATAAATTCACTAATTTCCCTATCCATTTCCTGATGAATTAGAGCTTTATTTTCAAAATATACTTTCGTCCATTCGACGATTTTTTGCATACATTCGTCAATGTGCCATCTCGGAGTCCAGCCGAACACGTCTTTAATCTTTTGGTTATCCAACTTCAAAAAAGCCGCTTCGTGAGGTCCGCCGTCGTGTTTGTTTATCCACGATGCACCGTTCCCCCAAACGTTGCAGAACATTGTCACCAAATCGCCTGTATTGACACAGTCGCAATCGTCTGGTCCGACGTTGAAATACCCCTCATACTTTCTATCGTTATATTGCTTTTCAACGATTTCAAGGTAAATATATAAAGGCTCCAAAACGTGCTGATAAGGTCTTGTTGAATAAGGATTACGAACAATAATCTGCTCACCTTTTTCAATTGCCCTTATGCAATCAGGAATGATTCTGTCGTTTGCAAAATCGCCGCCGCCAATTACGTTTCCCGCTCTTGCGGTAGAAATAGCACATCTGCCATCTGCAAAGAAAGATTTTTTATAGCTGTGAGTAACCAACTCGGAACAGGATTTTGAATTACTGTAAGGGTCGTAACCATCTAACGGTTCGTCTTCTTTAAAAGGATGATCGGGAACGTCGTCATTGAAATAAACTTTATCGGTAGTAACGTTCAAGAAACTTTTTACGCAAGAATGAAGCCTGATACATTCAAGAATGTTTACCGTTCCCAACACGTTGGTTTCATACGTGTACTTAGGTTCCTTATACGAATCTCTCACAATAGGCTGAGCCGCCAAGTGAAGAACACATTCGGGTTGATACTTTTCAAAAACCTCGTTCAACGTGCTAAAATCACGGATATCCCCAATGATTGAAACCATATCATTTTCAATACCTGACAATTCAAAAATATTAGGCTGTGTAGGAGGTATTAGGGAATAACCTATAACTTTAGCACCTGCATTGATTAATATTTTGCAAAGCCAAGTGCCTTTAAAGCCTGTATGCCCTGTAACTAAAACTATTTTGTTGGTATAAAATGATAAATCTAACATAATTATCTATTCCAAATCTTCCAAGGACAATCTGCCTGAGCGTTGAGCTTTTCAAGCATTTCTTTTTCTCTTAACGTATCCATGCACTGCCAAAATCCACGATGCACATATGAATTCAATTTTCCTTGTTCAGCAAGTTTTTGTAAAACACTTGCCTCAAAAGATGATTCACTGCCCTCTATCATATCAATAACTTCTGGTTCACATACCATATAGCCTATATTGATCAAATCACCGTCTAAATCAGACTTTTCTCTAAAAGCTTTTACTGTACCGTCCTCAGCAATATCCACAACACCCTTACTTTGACCGAAATTGTAAACGCAGATTGTTGCTAACTTGCCAGATTTTTTATGAGACTCTAAAACAGCATTAATTTCTATGTCTCCAACAGCATCTCCATAGGTCAAAAGGAAAGGCTCTTTCCCTATATATTCCCTAGCAGCTAACACTCTGCCACCCGTTTGAGTATAAAGCCCTGTATCAGCCACAGTTACTTTCCAATCAAATTTAGGAGCTTTTAAAATATGCCTTTCACCTGTAGCAAAGTCAAATGTTACATCATTTGTGTACATATCAAAGTGAGCAAAATACTCTTTAATTACCTGTTGTTTATATCCTGCCAAAATCACAAAGTCATTAAACCCTTGCGTGGCGTAAATTCTCATTATATGTACCAAGATGGGGTACTTCCCTATCTCAATCATAGGTTTAGGTTTAAGGTGTGATTCTTCAGAAATTCTCGTTCCCAAACCACCCGCTAAAATTACAACTTTCATTTTTTAATTCTCCTTGTATTCACTCTTTTCCGTTCTTTTACTCGCCGCTGTGGTCGAAGATGACCATGTAGGCACCTTTTATGATGATTTTTAAATCAAGCCAACAGCTCTGCTTTTCTATATACTCCAAGTCAAGTTTTACCCATTCGTCGAAAGAGAGCTTGTTTCTATCTTTCTGTATCTGCCAAAGACATAAAAGTCCGCCCTTGACGTCAAGTCTGTGTTTCTGATACTCGGTGTACTGCTCCACCTCCGAAGGAATAGGGGGACGGGGTCCTACTACGCTCATATCGCCTTTGAAGATGTTTAAAAGCTGAGGCAACTCGTCAATTGACGTCTTACGCAAAAATTTACCGAATTTGGTAATTCTCGGGTCTTTCGCAATTTTAAATGCAGGTTCGTCAGCTTCGTTCAAGCCTGCATCTATGAGCTGCTGTTTCATAGTCTCAGCATTTGGGCACATAGAACGGATTTTAAAAAATTTAATTATCTTTCCGTTTTTACCTACCCTCCGTGAAGTGTAGATGGGATTATGGAAACGTGACTTATCTTTCTCCTTTTTGACAGGCTTTAAATAGCAGTCTAACACCTTACCCTCTTTGTTGGATAAACGGGTTACACCCTTTGGACACTTACTATCTGCGTCAGCTTCCTCAATAACCAGCTCATACATAGGATGACAAATATCTTCCATCCATTTAATGAGCATACAGATTAGAATTGGCAAAGATAAAATTATAAACATAATCCCCGACGAAACTATGTCGAAAGTACGCTTGACGAAGAGGTATGCCCCGTAGCGGAAACCACTCCTCTTCCTAGGCTTTTTCTCCTCCTCAGCCGCCTTGATTTCTATGACTTTATTCTCCGTCTGCTCTCTTTCTTCAGTTTGTTCAACCGCTTCGGTCGCAACGTCGATTGCCGCCGTACCGTCGGTTTGGTATTCTTTTGTCTGCATATCTATCTCTTTATCTATATTTTCAATTTCCATATCAGCAACTCCCTAATCCGCTTTACACGTGCGTGCGCACGCGCACGCAAATGAAAAAGCGCACAAAAATCCGAGTTTTGCCATTGGGACAACGCCAATAAAACGGCACAAATCTCCCCTCAAATTTAAGTACGCCAAAGGCCTGCTTGGCTTAAAGCAGGCAGATTGAATTTTATAACAAATATCTGGACAATAACGCAAAACGCCTTACGCAAATACCGTAGGGCAGGTCAACGTCATTTTCCTCGAATTCCTCAACTCCGTTTTCCTTTTGCGACGAAGTGCGCATAAGGAAGATACAAACGCCGCATATACAGAACGCACAGGACGCAAAGCTGAACAGAAAAATCGATAGTGCGCCAAGCATCTGCAAAGACGTAAACACCGATTCCGTGCCGAATAATTCCCGAAGTACTTCCCTTACCTCGTCCATAAATTCAACTGACAGTACGGATTTTAAATAGTCGCTGGTATATGAGAAAGCGGACGTTAATACTATAACCCCGACTATACATATCACTGCAAACGACAGAACGCATTTCGTCATTTTGCGTATGTGCTTAAATATCTCCTTTGCACTTTCGCGGCGATGGATAAGCGCAACCGCCGATACTAAAAACAGTATGAATATTACAGATAGTACCCAAGCAATCATATTGCGCCCTCCTTTAAAAATTTAAGCCAAAGCGTCAGTTATATAATCTATTATATAATAGCTTATAATCCAACATAAAAATATTATCATAATAAGCAGTTGTTGTCAACAAACTTTTTTGACTTTTTCGACAAATTATTATTTACCAAGCTACACTTGTAAAAATTCGTTAAGGCATATCTGCCACCCAATTTTTTTACACCCCAGAATATGCCTTAACGAAAAAAATTAAAAAAATTTTATTAAATAATTGTTAAAAGTTACAGACAAAAATAAAACCCACGCATATGCGGGGTTCAATTGGTTGATTTATTTAACTAAAGGCACTGTCTGTTAAACAGTTTATCGTACTGTTTGGGGAACTTTTTTTTCACAACTTCTTTTGCTAAGGTGAAGTTTACGTTACGGCGGTGGGCGTCGTGACAATCGGAAGCGATGAAATCGACAAGCCCCTTTTTCAACAGATACTTTGCAGTCTTTGCCGTGCCGTTATGGTTAAACGCTCCTGCGTTAATCTGAATAAGCGCGCCTGCCTCCTTGACGGCTAAATAGTCCTTCTTGGTCAAATTAACGTACCTCTCGATATGCGCAATTATAGGCTTATATTTTGCGATAGTAAGCTCGTATACCGCATCGCACACAGTCTCACCACTGCAGCTTACGGGGAATTCAACGAGGACGTAATCGGTACCGTCTAACGTCAACAGCTCGCCTTTGGCGATATCCTTAGCCATTCCCTCATAGTAGAGAATTTCAGCACCGAGATAAAAGCTTACGGGAACGTCCTTGACCTTTTCTTGAAAAACGGCAAATTCGCGCCGAAGAATATCGGCGCGACGCATCTTTTTATTTTGATGGGGCGTACATATAACGCAGTCAACACCCTGTTCGACGTACTGTGAAAGTAACGTCTGCGAGGTTGTTTCGCTATCTGCTCCGTCGTCTACACCCCACAATATGTGGCTATGAATATCAATCATCGGTTTTTTTAGTTCCGTCCGTGACAGCAGCTTCGGCAAGCAATTCGGGCGAGCCGTACTCTTTACCGTAGTAATTATAGTAATTGTATCCGCCGTCTACTTTGCTCTCTGTACCCTTGGTAACGTTGATACCTATAATATTTGCACCGCCTGCCCTCAAAGAAGCTACCGCAGCCTCTGCTTCTTTCTTGTGTACGTCCTTCATAGCCGCTGTGAATATTACGCCGTCGCACAAAGGAGCGATTGCGATAGCATCTGCGCAGGGAAGTACGGGAGCCGTATCGACAATTACGTAATCGTACATACCCTTAAGCTTGCTTAGAAGTTCAGGCAGAGCTTTATGTCCTATAATTGCCATGGGGTTAATTATATTCTTACCTGCGGTAATTACGTCAACACCGCTATCGGAGTGTTTGATTATATCGTCAAATTCACAGGTACCTGCAAACAAATCCGCTATACCGTTGTCGCCGGAGACGCCGAACACCTTATTAATAACGGGCTTACGCATATCCAAGTCGATTATAGCGACTTTCTGTCCGTTATATGCAATGCAGGAAGCAAGGTTGCAGACCGAAGTACTCTTCCACTCATCCTCGTGGGAGGAGGTGAACATAATGACCTTGTTAGGACTTTCAAGATTGGAATACTTGATATTGGAGAGCAGGGCATTGTAGGGTTCGAAGGTTTTTAAATCTCTCTTTAACAGTTTTGCCTTCGAGGTATTCTTTTTGTTCTTCTCCTTGTCCTTCCTGTCGTCCATCATATTCTCGGGGAAGTAACCCATAACCTTGGCTGAAAGACGGCTTTCAATTTCCTTTCTCGTCCTGAACTTGGTGCTGCACAACTCTTTTATAGCAACGACTACGCACGCAATGCACAATGCCGCAACGCCTGAGACAAGCACGCACATCATCTTGCTGGGTTTTGCGTATTCGCCTTCCTCCGCCTCTGAAGTCTGGGTTATGGTTCCCTTAAGGAATTCAAGACCGGTTGTAGTGGTGGTAACGTCTATAAGCCTTGTAACCAACGAGTTGGCTAAATTTTTAGACAATACTTTATCGTGGTTTTCAACGCTTAAAGACACGAGATAGTTCATATCCCCATACTTAACCGAAACCATTTCCTTTAAGTCTTTTTTTATAATGTTGTACTCTTCGGCAACGGGCTTAAGCACTACGTCCTCGGTTACAAGCGAAGCAACCGTTTCGATAAGGCGGAAAGAGTTTACGTAGTCGATATTATTGTTTTCCGGATTATCACTCTCCGTCTTAACGGCAACAACGAATGTTGCAGACGATTTATACGTGGGTTTGATTATCGCAAACGAATAAACCAACCCGATAACGAGTACGCCCACAAAAACTGCTGCAAAAAGTATTATGTTTTTCCATAAATACTTAAACAAAGCACCGATGCTGATTGATTTTTCTTCCTCTTCGTAGTTTTCCATTATCTTTCCTTCAAATTGTTTTCTATTCGTCAGTCGACAATAATTTAGACAATCCGACAAATGACACGATTTATTATCCTATTTTTAGCTAAAAATGTCAACCGATTTGTGTCTTAATTATTATGTGTTTTAATTTATATTTTTATATTAAAGTATTAGAGAGAAATTGTCAATATGTTTGTTTTAAATAAAATTTGGAAAAACGGCTTTTATTATGACGGTTCCATATAACGGTAAAGGCGGAAAGCTTATGCCCTCCGCCTTTATTTTATATGTAAAAATAATAATGAAATTATAACTTAATGCCGCCCAAACTCTTTAAAACAGGTTCGCAAGCCAGATTGTCCATATATCTCTTTTCAACGAGAACGGGAATTAACTTTTCAATCAATTCTTTATTCCTGACAATAGCGTCCTCCGCAATTTTATAGCAGTCGGACAGCGTTTGCGAAAACAAAGCGTTAAGCCTTTCGAAAAATTCATATGAATAGGGAACCTTGTCGTTTCGCCAGGAATTAAACACGTTTTCGATACCGAACATACCCTGACTTGACATATCGAGCAGAATACAATCGATAGTCGATAACATGCTCTCCTGGTTGTCGTAAACCTTATTGAATATTATTTTTTCGGAAGCGTATCCGCCAAAGATTACGCAAATGGTGTTCAACAAATCAGACTTATTGTAATATGCAGTTTCCTCCTTGTCTGTAATAAAAAAGTTGGTATCGTGATCGATAGCGTATTTTGATTCACACCCGTCCTCGTCAAGATAAAACGAGTCGTCGTCATCGTCATACTCGATATCACTGCTGTATTCGGACAATATCCTGTTGAAAAAATTACTGCATACGTTGTCTTCGTCAAGGTTAAGCATATATTTTCCAACGTGTAGCGAGTGTGCTACTACAAAATAACCGACGTTTCTGCAAGCAGTGATAATATCGTTGATGCTCGGAGCCTTACGGGGAATATCCTCCTTTTCAATCTCAAGTATCTTTTCGGTAATGATCTGTCTGGAAACAAAATTATTTTCGTCAGAACGTATGATACATTCGTTAATGAGGGTCTCCAACGCCGAACAGGTAAAGCCTGCACACAGCTTTGAAAGCTCTTCCATCTCAATCTCGAATTTGCAGAGTGTTTTTTTTGCATACAGTTTAAGAATGTCTACCCTTGATTCATAGTCGGGCTTGCCAATACTGATCTTTTTGTCGATTCTCCCCGGCCGCACGAGCGTTTCGGGTAGAGAACCGTAGCTGTTGCACGTCGCAACGAAAATAAAATTATTTGAGCTGTCCATACCGTCGATCAGCGTTAAAAGCTGTGCAAGTATGGTCTTTGATTGGTCTGTATAATATTCTTCCTGCGCATTGGGCAACACCTTGTCTAACTCGTCGAAGAATATCATTGACGGCTCTTTTCGCTTTGCAGCCTTTTCAAAAGCCCTTCTTATCTGCCTGCAAATTTGTATGCTGTTGTTGACGTTGGCTATGTTAATCTGATACGTATATAGACCGCATTCCTCTGCAAGCACCTTTGAAAACAGCGTTTTGCCCGTGCCTGCTTCGCCGTAAAAAATAATGCCCTTGGGCAGTTTTGCACCTTTTTCAAGATATATCTTCCTGTTTTTAATCACCTCGCATATCCTTTGAAGTTCCTCCTTTTCCGCCCTGTATCCTGCAATGCTGTCAAATATGCAACTCATAAATTTTTACCTCCGTTTGTTTCGATGGTTCTATTATACAACGGCTTCGTAAAAATGTTATGACCGCAAATATGATAAAAATTATGCCCCCTTTTTCTCTGGAATATTAATGATTTTAGTTGATTTTATGCCCCCTTTTAGGGTACAATATTTTTCGAGGTGTGAAATTATGGATGAAAAAATCAAAGTGAGCTTACCAAAAGACGTTCTTGCAACGCTTAAAAAAGACTGCGAAGATTTTAAAATTTTAAAGGCTGACGGAAGTGCCAACTTCAACAGTTTTATAAATATTTTAATTAATAATTACTACGAAACGTTTACAGCCTGTGAAGACAGTCTGTACGACGAAATTCGCAATGCCTTATCCGCCGTTCCCGATTACTATAAGGAAAAGGCGTTCGGCAATGTCGTCAAGCTGTTTGCTAAACAAAACTACTCATCGCCCGAAAAGCATAGCGGCACGACCTTCTCTTTTAAACCCACAAAGGTTGCCGAAAAAGCAATAGCTTACATAGATAGGGTGATATTAAAAGACGAATCAATCTCCTCCTTCTACAGAAGAATGTTTATCTCCTACGCCAAATCGACCAAGAACGAACGTGAGAAGATTATTCATAGAGAAAATTTTGAACTGCTGAGCAAGGCGGTTAAAAAGGGCAAACAGGTCTGCATCGTACTCAACTCCCAAGACGTGTTCAACAACGCTTCGGTTTACGCCGTTGCTGCGGGCAAAGACGAACTGTTCAATTACGTCTTAATCTACTGCGGTAAACAAAACTATACTTTGCGGTTAGCCTCGATATATTCCGTTTCCGTTCTGCCCGACAAGGCGAATATTGCGGAGGAAAATCGTAACCTCTTTGATAGGCAGGTTGCCTGCGCCGCACAATATCCTATTTACAACACGGACTCCGAACCGATAAGGGTACAGCTTACCGATAAGGGCAAAAAGCTGTTTGATAAAATCTATCTGTACCGCCCTACGCCCGTTAAAATAGAGGGGGATATATACACCTTTGACTGTTCGGCAAACCAGCTTTTATACTACTTCGAACGCTTCGGGGACAGTGCCCTGATACTCTCGCCCAAAAAGCTGGGTATTTTTATGCGCAATTATTATTACTTTGCACTCAAAAAGTACCGAACGCTATATAAAAGCGATTAATCTTTTGCATTAAAAAGGCGGGTGAGATAATTACTCACTCGCCTGTTTTTTATGTACGTTATTGATCTTCCGCCAAAGTAAAAGAAAAGCTGTCGAAGCCTATGGAAGTTTCCCTTTCAAAGTTTGCCGTGTCGCCTATGCCTTCTAATACAAAGTAATGGTCTTGCGCGCCCTCCTTTAAGCGGAAGCAGACGGCACTACCAATCACTTCGTCCACGATTATGCGGAAAAAGGGCAGTCGAAAAATCTCATCCATAAGGTATTCGCCATTTACGATGGGAACAAGCTGCTTTCCCCCGTACTCCGTGTCGTAGGCAGACGAACTGACCTTAACTAAAATTTTCATTTTACCACGTTCTGGAATTGAGCTTTCTGAACTGTGCAACGGTGGTCGTGTGGGCGTTAAGTCCGCCGTCGACGGTTACTATCTGACCCGTGAAGTACGCACTCTCGTCCGAGGCGAGATATACGCACATATAGCCTATATCCTCGGGGCAACCGTAGCGGTTAACCATAATATTGTCCGTGAAAATATCCTTGAGCACCTGGGGTACGTGTGCGTCGTTTTCGGGCGTTACTATTAAGCCCGGGCGAACGCAGTTGCAGCGGATATTCTGCTTGCCATACTGCAATGCGGTATACTGCGTAAGCTTATCTACGCCTGCCTTCGCGCATGCATACGCGGTGGAGCTTAAATCACCTGAACACGAAGCCATTGAGCCGATATTGATTATCGAACCGCCGCCATTTTTCTGCAAGTAGGGCAGAACCGCCTTGGTTGCATAGAACGTACCTCTCAAATCGCTTTGCAGTATTGCGTCCCACATATCCAAAGAAAGCTCGTCAACTCTGCCGTCCTTTAACGCAACGTTAGCGGCGTTGTTGACTAATATATCTATTTTACCGTACTTTTCAGCAGTGTCTACAAACAGCTTGTCAATGCTCGATGTGTCCGTAATATCCATAAAGTGATAGTACGCCTCGCCGCCGTCGGCTGCAATACGGTCGACAACCGCCTGACCCTTCTGTTCACGTCTGCCGCAGATGACTACCTTTGCGCCCTCGGCTGCAAAAAGTCTTGCGATACCTATGCCGATTCCGCTTGTGGAACCGGTTACTACTGCTACTTTACCTTTTAATCTGTCCATAATATTACCTCCTGAACGCCTTATATTTTAGCAGATTAAAACCAATTATTCAATAGGTTTATGGAATATATTTTAAATTTTTATAGTGTATTATTTTACATACTCCGCCTTTTGTTTTATAATATGATTGAGAGAATTTTAAAAAACGGACGAGGTTTTAAATGGATTTTTCCGAAAAACTTTTAATAAATTTTAAACGCAACGCCAACTATACTCTTGCTTTCGTTTCCCGTCTTGCGGCGTTACTTATGCTTATCGTGGTAGTTTTAACCGCCTGCAACGTGTTCATTCTCGGTGATGAGATATATCCCGTCATGGCGGCTTCCATAACTATAATGCTGCTCCCTACCCTGTTTTATAACATTCTGCACAAGGATAGCACGTTTTTAAAATATCTGTTTTTGACCATTTTGGTGCTGATGGCAGGACTGCTGTATGCATTGCTTTCCTATCACGTCATACTTATGCTCGTATTCCCCGTACTCGTCTCCTGCCTGTACTGCGAGAGAAAGTGCGTCGTCTATACTTCGGTGTTGAGTTACCCCGTAATAATTGCCGCTCACTTCATAGCGTTTGCCTTAAAACTTGTCCCCGATGAGCCGTTGGTCAGCATAAAAGGCGTCATTGCCTACGGCATATTGCCCCGTCTTTTGGAATTTACCATTATGTTTATCATAGCCTATTGCGTAACGGGCAAGGTGGAAAAACTGATAAACGACCTTATTGAAAAGAACAAGGAGTCTTACGAAAACCAGCAGACGGTTATTTACTCGCTTTCGGAGATGATTGAAACTCAATCACACGATACGGGTGCGCACGTCAAGCGTGTGAGCGAATACACAAAAATTCTCTGCAAAGCATACGGAATGAGCGACGAGGACACCTGGCTTATAAGCACCGGAGCAATGATGCACGACGTCGGAAAATTAATGGTTCCTGCGGATATTTTAAACAAACCGGGTAAACTTACCAAAGAGGAATTTTCAGTCGTTAAGCAGCACGTTGAGTACGGGCAGAAGATGATGGAAAACGCCCCGGGAGAACTGATGAAGGTTTCGACCGAAATAGCCCACGAACACCACGAAAAATTTAACGGCGAGGGGTATTTGCATAAGAGCGGAGAGGACATCTCCATTTATGCGAGAATTGTAGCCATTGCCGACGTGTTCGACGCGCTCGTCTCCCGCAGACCTTACAAAGAGCCGTGGGATATCGACAAGGCAAAGGAAGAAATACTCTCCCAAAGCGGAAAGCACTTCGACCCCGAACTCGTTAAACTGTTTGAGGAAAACTTCGATAAGTTTGTTGAAGTTTACAAGAGCTATCCCGATGAAAATGATAGCTCTGTAATCAATGGCTGAAATTTAACACTTCATATAAAAACTGCGGGGACGAGGTTAGCCGTCACCGCAGTTATTTTTTATTCTTTACCACATAGCTATACTGTCGATATTAAACTGTGTAGTACTCTTTATTAATATGGTGTGAATGCCTTGGGGAAGTTTAGGCGAGAGATAGGAAAGCAATATTCCGTCTTTACCCTTTAACGATACGGTCTCTGCCCTTTCGCCGTCGATAAACACTTCAAAGCCGTCGTAAATCTCGCCAAATAGCGAATTGACGGCAAAGCGTTCGCCGCTGAATTCAAACTGCAAACTTGCGTTACCCCCCGAATATAGCCTGCCGAACGTAGATAAAGTATTCTCTAAACGCCAATCGCCCTTGCAGATAAACGCCTCGCTGTAAGGCGAACAGAGCTTGCCGTCTGAAAGGCTGTATGAGAACTCCACCCCCCTCATCGCAATATACTTGGTGCCGTTTGCGTGGGTGTCGGTTACTTCAAGCTTATAGTATCTTAAATCGCACTCTTCAAAATCAACTATTACGTCGTCGTTTGAAATCGTCGAACCCGTCACCTCGGCTAAAAGCTGCATACCGTCCAAGCTTTCACCGCCGTATAGGGTGAAGTTTTTTGGCAGATATTTCCTGGTAGGCTCGCCTACTATAGTCAGCCTGTTTGCGCAAATTGTCTGCCCTAAATCAACCGTCAATTCAAAGGGATTTTCAGCCGTTATATTTGTTTTGTCCGAATGGATAAAGTTGGTCTTATCGCTATCGAACAGGTTGTTAATCGAAAAATACCCCTCCTCGTAACCGCTCGTCCAGGGCGAGTAGTTGGTTTCAACCAAGGTCTGATTTGTTTCGTGAGCTATACTCACTTGCGCACTGTAATTTCTGGGATAGACGTTCTCGGAGGTGAACGCCTTGTTTGCCTCTGCCTCACACCTCAAGGCACCGTTTAAGTGCTGAACGGTTACGCTGTCTCCTTCAAATTTACCCCAACCCACGCCTATATAGGCACGTGCGCTATCTACTAATAAAACCGCCTTAAAATACAGATATTGACCGCCGTTTAAGGTTAAATCGGCATAGGAGCCATCCTGCTCTAAGTGGTATTTATCGTCGCCTGCGGTATTTATAAGCGTAGCCGTCTGAGAATAATTGACGCCGTCTAACGAGGTGTATAGCGCGACTGAACGCCTGCCACGAAGGGCTATGCGGTACTTGCCGTCCGCCTCGACGTAGATTTTACCGCTCAGCTCCATTACGGCGTTATTTGCAGGGTTTG
The DNA here is from genome assembly GCA_051884175.1 of Candidatus Coproplasma sp. GTDB lineage: Bacteria > Bacillota > Clostridia > Christensenellales > Borkfalkiaceae > Coproplasma. The sequence goes on along the minus strand of JBJEVD010000003.1, from coordinate 8,554 downwards.
GCTCCCATATTTCGGCATTGCCGTTCTGCACTCTGTTGACGTTGCTTTCCACCGCTACACTTTCATAATTCGAATACCCGTTTCCGTAAGCCTCCTCCGCCGTGGAATAGAGATTATCTGCTGAATAGGTATACACCGTTCTTTGAATTACGTCGTCGTCTGCGCCCTGCGCAAGCTCAATCGTAAGCACTTTATCTTCCACCGCAAACGTGCCGTCTTCGCGGGATATTCCGAGGGTTAAATACATTTTACCCGACAACTCCCGGGTGGTGTCAGGCGTGTAGCTGTATACGCCGTCGCTCTCCTTTATAAGCGTTCCGTATTTAGGAGAGGTCAGGCTCTTTATCGTATATGAAAAGCCTTCGGGGAGAATTAATTGTTCGTTAAAGTTTAAAGTCGTGGGCGTGCCACGGTTGATTTTAAAAGGTCTTACCGTTTCATACCAAATAGTATCGTTACCGTTTTTATAGTTACCGCCCGTTTGATATACGGTTGAAACGGGGATATATACGGGGTAATTATATGCCTTAACCTCGTCAATTGCCGTCTGGGAGACGGTCTGGTGCAACAGCTCTGTAAAATAATAGGTCATATCGTGCTTTGTGGCTTGGCTTAAAGCTTTATACCACACGTCTACACCGCCTGTCCCCTGACCGAGCTGCGTTGCCTTTAAAAAGGCGTCCTGACCGAATGAGTGCAGGATATTAGCGTATGAATCGAGGTCGGAGTTTGCCGTACCGCTCTGCGCTGTAGCCAAAGTTTTGTTTAAAACCCAGGCAGGGTCGGTGTAGGTATTCCAACCCGAAAGACCGCCGCTCTCCGTCCTTGCCGAGGAGATGTCGGTGAAAAGGCTATAGGACACAAGGCTTACCGCATTGTTGGTTACCTCGTCGCCGGGGGCAAAGCCGAAGCGTTGATAATGGTGATTATACTCGTGGATATTGCCCCAGGCACCCGACTTTACAAACGATTTGTAGTCAAGACAGCCCGTCATCCAGCTCAAGGGGCAGTTAACCGTATTTCTGCCCACGAACGCAACGGCTGCGCCTGCCGCAACAAAGCAGTCGAAAAGGAAGTTGATACCAATATCCGCAGAGCCGGAGGGCACCTGATTGGACACGGAAGATATCTTTTCCCAAAGCTGAGCCGAGGCGGTCAGCTGTTCGTAAGTAAACTTTTCCGCATAGCTCTTAGGACCTGAGAAACGGACGGAATCGTCCCACACCTCCAAATCGAAATAGGGTGCGGAGGAGCGGGAATTTTCCTCAAACTCCTCCTCGGTGGTGTAACCTAAGATGAAGTGTGAATAGGCTACGCCGCCCGAAATTTTTACGGTAAACTGCGTTCCCGCGTTCTTGGGTTTGACGTAGATAGGACCGCCGAGGTAGGAGCCGACGTAACCCGTCGTGGAGCTCACCGTCATTGTGTTTAAAATTACAGGCATACGGTTGAACTCCCTCGCCGCCCAGATATTATTTGCCTGACCGTTTGAAAGTGCCTGACCGATTTCTACTATTAAACCGCCTGTCTTTTCAAGGTCTGCCTCGCTCATCTCGATTTTTATTACTTCGCCTGCAGGCGCGTATAAACCCGTGATATGGTTGCCCGAACGGCGTGACTGAATGGTAACCTCTTTTATTAAAGCAGGTTCGTCGTCCGCAACGTCGCCTGAATACATTCCCGTTGCGGCGGTGTGCTTGTACAGCTTCGCGCCTGTGGGCTGACCGTTTAAATATAAATTACCCTCCCCGTCCATAGCGTCGTAAGTTGTTTCACTAGCGCATATCTGCGTGTTTTCGGCTAAAAGAGACGCCTTTTCGTCCGGGTTGGTATCCGCGCCTTTACCGTACAACTCCGTGCCGTAGACGGGGTATTCAGCTAGTCCGCCGTTGCTAACTTGGGGAGTCTGACGGGGAACTGTGCCTAAAACTTGCGCCGAATACCCCACCTTGCTTTCATTGTTATAAAAGGGCGTGAAAAGCTCCCAATCGGCTTCTTCATCCGAAGGGGGTTCGGGGGGTTCGGGATTATCAGGTTTCTGTTCTCCGCCGCTTCCCGGCGTATCCGTACCGCTGTCCGCGCTGTCCGACGGCTGTCTAACGTTGCAGGAGGTTATCATTGCGGAAGAAAATCCCATAGCACAAGCGAGTATTAATGAAATTAAAGCAGACGATTTTTTCAATAGCTTACCTCTTTGCAAACAAATTTCTTTACGGATAAGTATACCAAATAATCGCCGCTTTAGCAATAAAATCAAGTCAAAAAAAATCGTAGCTGTAAACATTAAGGGCGGTTCTTACGAACCGCCCCTTTAGACGTTTTGCTTATTAATACATAGGTATATAGGAAACAGATGCGGATATCGTCATCATAACGAATATCATACAGCAGGCAATGGCACCCGTCCAGACGTTTCCAGTCATCTTATAGAACAGCCTGTTGAAGATAGGCAGTATAAACATCATAACAACGATTGCAAATACCATATTTACGAACAGCCATACTTCGTTGGCGTTGCCCCAATATCCGTAGAAGGGTGTACCCGTCGTGAAGAAGCAGACGTAATTGATGAGCAGTATAAACGCAAGACCTAAACTGTTTGCAAGCGCGCCGACCGATATAACCTGCCATTCCTTCCAGCCCTCTTTGCCGATACTCATATTTACCCTTATTGAATTGGATATGTAGAATATGAAGATTATAGGCATATATTCCAGAGCGGTTACGAACATTCTCGCGTTAATAGGCGCAGCAGAGATGAGCATAAACCTGAAGTCCTGATGGAACGTCCAATAGCTTAACTGTACTAAAAGATAGAACGCGCCGAACATAATCAAGGCAAGCAGTATTGCCTTAAGCACGTTGAATATTACGCCGTACCACTTTTCGCCGTGAATTTTAATCCCTTCGAATTTCGACCAATCGTATTGAGGTTTAACGCCATCGCGCTTATATTTCAGCCATTCGTAGGCGTTTTCACATAAAGTTATGCCGAAGAACAGGATAAGACCTATCGTACCGTTTATTGCCGCCCATAGCAGTATTGCGTTAATCATTCTTGCAGGGAAAACAAAGGTGAATACGCTTGCAAGGTTACTGGTCGGGAATATCTCGATTGAGAGGTTTGCCAGCGGTATGTAATCCAGGCAGGCGATTATAGCAGTTAGTATCATCGTCGTCCAGAAGGTTATTTTATGAGCAACACTCTTTGTATTACCCTTGTTGAGAAGCGTACCCCTTGAAACTGTCTGACTTACAGGTTCCGCGGTTGCCGCCACGCCTTCAGCCTGAACGGTTGAAAATTCTTTTGAAGTTGCACTATCTTCTTCGCCCTGTTCAACAGGCTTCTTCTTTTTAAGCGTTGCGAAGAAGGGCGTCTGCATAAGCACGCCGCACAATGCAAGCACAAAGGTGAACGCAGCTGCCAATGCAAGTCCGTTGGAGAACTCCTTGCCAAACCAGATCTGGCTGTTTTTGCCTATGCCCGAATTCATGTTTAAAGTACTGTCAAAGAACTCGATAGTGTTTGCAATACTCGTTGAATCGTACATCTCGAAGCAGTGGTTTATATTCTCACGGTGAACTATACGGTAAGTACCGTTAGTCATATCGCCGTAGCCGTAGTCCATAGTGACGGTTTTATAGTTGTTGGAAAGCCCTGCCACCTCGTTTATAAAGCGGAGAGAGATAACCTCGAAAGAGGTCGTATCCGACTGATAACGGAATGCACCCTCGTCGTAATAGGCGTAGGATAACGCCGCATTGCAGTTGAGATTCTTGTACTTATTAGCCGAAGAGGTCTTTATATATCCTGAAATATATACAGATTTTATGACGCTCTCTTCATAGCTTGAACCTGCCATATCTGCAGCAAGGGTACACACGTTGCCGCCGCCTGCGGAGTGTCCGACCGCACCGAAACGGTTTCTGTCACAGAAGTAGAAGTCGTCGGTGTTGTTATATACGTATTGAACGAGGTATTCTATACCGTTAGCTCCCGTCGTGGAGGTTTCGGTTGTGCCGCCTTGTCCGCCGGGGTCCATACAGAATACCACCGCGCCACGCCTTGAAAGCTCCATACAGTACTGCGACATAGTAGCCTTTGTACGGGTAAAGCCGGGCAGCACGAAGACTGTGGGAGCACCCGTATAACCTTCCGCCTCGTCGTCCTCTGCAAGGATTGCCTTGGGTACGTACACGGTTACGGAGTAGGAAGTGTCGTTAGGCATTATATATTCCTTGCCGTTTATCATACCGTCGTTGTAGTACTTGGTCATCTCCTGCGTTAAGGTAAAGTCTGCAACCTTTACGGAAAAGCCCGACGTTTCAAAACACATACCCGAAAAACTGCATACTACGATTAGTATTAACGCCACGCAAGCCGTTATAAACGATTTTGTTCTGTAAAAGGGCTTTTTACTCTTTACGCCGGTTTGAGAACAAGTTGTCTCTTCTGCGGCTTCGCTGCTTTCTTGGCGTATTATAACAAGCTCGTCCTCCCTCTTGCGGAAGAAAGCAATTGCGTTGAGTATAAACGCAGGGAGCGCAACTATGCTGAGTATCCAGCATACGAGGTATTTAATCTCTTCGTTTTTAGAAAGCTTGACCGAGGTCATCTTCTCCCTGACAGAAGTTATGACAAATCCGTCGTAAAGAGAGATAATCGCGAATGCGACGCACATCCAATAGATATAGTTACTCAGGGCGAAGCACCACGCCGCCGCAACGAACCATAAAGCCGTAAACACGTACAGACATACGGACGCCGCTTTCATTAATTTCTGCTTTAAGTACATATATTTTCTCCTTATGCGGCAGTAACGAACAGACTTCTTGCACTGTCTGTTTTAAGCCACTCAAATACGAAATTGGCAAGTCCGCTACCCGATACAAGATGTATGCGTCTGTCGGTCTTTGCACCCATAACCACGTTTTCCTGCACTTCCATCGTTACGCCTTCAAGTGCAAAAGCCTTCATACCTATCATTATATCTACGTCGCCGTCCGTAGTTACCGCAGTCTGAACGTCGGCAACGTTGCCCTCATAGGCACGGATAACTATTTCTATATTATCAACGGTAAAGCCCTGCGCCGTAAGGTATGCGTTTAATCCTGCGGTGAATGTATCTATAATCGTCTGGTCAAGTCCGGAAGTACCGCTCTTATTATACCAGCCGATGACGAGCCTGCTCTCAACTGCTGTTTCGGCAGTCTTTAAGCAATCTCTCGCTTCGTCCGTCTTAAGCCACTCGAATACTGCGCTTGCCAGACCGCTTTGGGAAACGAGGTGTATACGTCTGTCGGTCTTTGCTCCCATAACCACGTTTTCCTGCACTTCCATAGTTACGCCTTCAAGTGTAAACGCCTTCATACCGAGCATTATATCCACGTCGCCGTCCGCAGTTACCGCGCTCTGAACGTCGGCAACGATGCCGTTATATGCCCTTATTTCGATTTCGGGCTGAGTGGTTATCCTGGTTTCTGAGGCGAGGTAACTTATTAACGCCTTTTTGAAATTGAGCATTATAGAGGTATCAAGACCTGACGTGCCGCTCTTTGAATACCAGCCTATCACAAGAGAGGTTTCGGTTATAGGCTGAGGTTCGGGTTCTTCGGGTGTTTCGGGTTCCGTAGGTGTTTCGCTGTATGAGTAGTTGCCGTAAGTCGTAAGTACCCATATATAGGTAAGCTTACTTACGTCGGTGTTGGTTAGCCATGCAGAATAACGTGCCTTAGTGCCTACCGTTACAGCTTCGTAATTTACTAAGAAATCGGTACCCTCTACCATTCCGCCTGTGCCGGTTATATTGCTGGTTGACGACCAACCTATCATTATATCCACGTCGCCGTCCGTCTTTATGTTACCGCAAGTCGTTGCAACGTCGCCGTCGTAGCCGCGAATGGTTACGGTTATGCCCGTCTTGCCCTGCTCTGCAAGGTATGCTTCAAGGGCAGTCTTTAATTCGTCCATATGCGTCTGTGCAATTCCTGACGTCGCCGACTTTGCATACCAGGCAATCGTAACCTTATCAGAGGTCGTAGCTTCGCCCACGTCGGGTAAAGTTATAGGCGTACGCTCGGGTTCCGTAGGCGTTTCGGGATCTTCAGGATTTTCGGGGGTGTCGGGAGTCGAAGGAGTTGAAGTATAGTCCTCGGTTGCCCCGTCGCTATACTCGGTAAGTATCCAGCTGTAGACAAGCTTTGTAAGCTCGGTATCCGAAAGTCTTGCACTGTAACGTGCCTTTTCGGGATTAATCTTTATGTTACCGTAGTTTTCGAGGAAGTCCACGCCCGGAGTCAAACCGCCCGTACCCGAAAGGTTACTTGCCGTTGACCAACCAATCATAATATCTACGTCCGCATCGCTCTTAATCGCATCACAGGTAGGACCTACGTTGCCTGCGTAAGCACGTATGATTATATCCATATCTGCGGGAGTATAGCTTTGCGACGTGAGGTAGGCATAGAGATTAGTAGTAAACTGCTCGATAATGGTTTCGTCAAGACCCGAAGTTGCAGGCTTGTTATACCATGCAATTACAAGGTCGTGCCTTGCTATCTCGCCGAATACGGCGTAAAGCGTTATGCTTAAATCGTCATCCTTTATCCAATTTTTTACGTCGTCGTAGCGGATAAGCCCCTTATTTTGCGTAAGGGGAACGTTTTCAGCACCTGCAGTTTCCCAGTCGGACTGCGGCGTCCAGCCCAAAAACAGAGTACCTGCGGGGGCTGTAGGTTCTTCAACTATCGCATTATTGAAGATATTAACGGTATAAGTACCCTGGTACTCGTTGCCTACCTTAAGGGCAACCTGTACGTCTCTTTCTGCAGACTTAGCAAACGAACAGCCTGCAAGTGAAGCAAGGCATAATGCTATAACCGCTAATAGGGCAAAAAAGCGTTTTTTCATAATTTTCCTCCTCGTAAAATCTATAATTCACTCTGCCGCAAGGCATTAAAAACGCATTGCGGCGGAATTATTATTTTTTGAATACCGTGTCGTACGCTACGTTTTTAAGCAACGTTGCGGTAGCTGTATCGAGCTCTCCGTTGAACGTCGAAAGCGTAGGGTCGCAATTTAAAATGGTTGCAACGTGTACGCATGCAGACAGGAACGAACCTGCGTATGAAGGGTGCCTGTTATCGGTATGATACAAATTGAGTTCGGGGTTGTTAGTATATACCGTGCTGAACGCGTCGCCTACGTAGGAGACCTTTGCCCCTAACTCGGTTGCTACGCTGTCGTACTTTTCACGCAGGTTGTTGCCCATTTCGGGAATGGTAATCTTCTGGTTATTCGCCTCTTCGGGATAACCCCAGGTTGCGTACAAGACGATAGAACAAGCAGTCTGCGTCTCGTCAATCTTTGCCTTCAAGCTCTGCGCTGCCGCTAAAAATGCGTCGTACGAGGTCAACGGTCTGGTACTCTGCTCCTGCAAAACTACGACGTCGTAATCGTTCGTTGCACGAAGCTTGTCGTCTACCTGCTTTCCGTACTCGTCGTTGACGTCGGCAAACTTGGTTAAATTCCATGCACCGTTAGTTACGGAATCCACCACGACCTTTTCGCCTGCGGCGGTAGCAATCTGCCCGAACAAAGTGGGCATATCGTTGTAATAGGTAAAGCTGTTGCCTATGAACAATACCTTAGTCGTCTTGTCGGGTGATGAATATCCCTCCCAGGCCGTTGCAACGCCGTCCTTTAAACGCCAGAAGTAACCTGCAGTAGTCGGTTTATTCTCCGAATACTTATAGACAATAGCTCCGTCCTTTGTCGTAACCGAATTGTATGCGCAGATTATCGTGCTTTCGGAAAAAGCCTTTTCGCCTACGGTCTTTACGCTATCGGGTAAAATTACCGACTTCGCAGCGCATTTTTTAAATGCTCTGTCGCCAATGGCTGTTACTCCGTCCGATATTTCAATCTTCTTTACTCTACCTGATTTTTTATACCAGGGTGCGTCCTTTGCGGAGGCAAAATCTTTAATCGCCCCCGTTCCTTCGATTTTAAGTATAAAGCCGTAATTTCCGTCGTCGGCAAAGCTTGCAGTAACCGTTGCGCCCTCCGCGGACACGTCCCAGACGTTCTGCTCGCCGCCCGAACAGCCGACAAGACCTGCACACAACGCTATAACCGAAGCAATAATAACGGCTATCAATGTAATAAAATATTTTTTCATATAATTTTTCCGTATTTATTTTAGTTCAACTCAGTGTTTAAGATGAGAAACGCCGCATCTGACTGCCTCGTCTGCAACGGCTTTTGCAACCGCCTCGTGCGCCCTTTTATCGTAGGCGTAAGGAAGAATATAGTCGGGGTTAAGCTCTTCCTCGCTCACGCAGGAGGCTATTCCGTAGGAAGCTGCCATCATCATCTCGGTGTTGACAGTGCTTGCCCTTACGTCTAAAGCACCCCTGAAAAGCCCGGGGAATACTAAAACGTTGTTAATCTGGTTGGGATATTCGGAAGAACCCGTGCCGTGAATGAACGCACCTGCCTCCTTTGCGTCTGCAACCGATATCTCGGGTACGGGGTTGGCTAAGGTGAATAGTA
>JBJEVD010000002.1:0-16303 GCA_051884175.1 Candidatus Coproplasma sp. | reverse complement strand
TTTTTCTTTGAATTTCTTCATCCCTGCCCTTGACTTTTATTTGCAGGTCTTAAATTAAGCTTTATTATCTTCTTTTTTAAATTTAACAGCACAAATTATTTTTAATACTATCGTCGCCGCAACGGGTAGAGCGCATAACACTGTAATCAGCGGCACGACAAAACCGCCGATTGCCAACGTTATATACGTAGCGAAATATACCAACACAAAGCAGATAAACAAGTCCAGAAAGGATAACACCGCACACACCACGAAGAATGCACGTGAATTGAATTTACCTGCCATATATATTATTGCGATCGGAATTTCTATCAATACAACAGCACCAAGAGGGAAACTGAACACAATAAAAGCCATCGCTACGGCAAGCAGCTCCTCGCCCTCATATTGACTTGCGATTATAAACGATATTATATAGCATAGCACGACAAGTACTACTCCGACCAGTCCTATGATACCCGTTGCTAATTTGAGTTTTTTAAAATTCATAACCGTCCTCCTGTATTATTTAGGTTCAGTTATAATATAAAAATGACTACTCCTCTCCGCTTAAGTGCGAAGCGCGCAGCTGTCCGCAGGCACCGCCCACGTCTGCACCCGTCCTTCTACGAAGGGTCGCCGAAAGTCCGCCTTTTTGCAGCAAACCAAGGAAGGTATACGCCTGTTTCTCCTCCGCTGCCATAAGCGAACGTTCTTTAACCTCGTTAAGCCTGATAAGATTGACGTGGCAGGGTCTGCCCTTTAAAAGAGCTATAAGCTCCTCGGCGTGACGGCTGTCGCAGTTCTCGCCGGCAATGAGCGCGTACTCGAAAATATAACGCCTGCCCGTAGCGTTAAAGTAGTTTTCACACGCCTTTAAAATCTCGGCAATACTCCATTTATTAGCTATGGGCATAGTCCTCGCCCTTTCGCCGTCTGTCGTGTTATGGAGCGAAACGGTTAAATTTACGGGCAATCCCTCTTCGGCGAGGTCGTACATTTTATCGACTAAACCGCACGTTGAAAGGGATATATTACGGGGGGAAATGTTTATTCCGCCCTCTGCGGATACGTTGCGCAAGAAGGTTACAACGTTTGAATAGTTATCGAGCGGCTCTCCGCTGCCCATTAAAACTATGTTGGTTACACCCCTCTTTGCACCCTCTCTATGCTTGGAGTTTACCACGAGTACCTGCGAAAGAATTTCACCCGAGGTCAAATCCCTGACCCTGCCGCCCAAGGTGCTTGCGCAGAACTTGCAGCCCATACGGCACCCCACCTGCGTGGATACGCACTGCGTATTGCCGTACTTATAGCGCATAAAGACACCCTCTATAATATTCCCGTCGGCGAGGCGAAAGAGGTATTTTTCGGTACCGTCCGAGCTAACCAAGGTCTTGATAATCTCAATCGGACAATCTTCAAACCTGTCACACAGCTCGTCCCTTAAGCTTTTGGGCAGGTTGATTTCACTTATGCGCTTACCCTGCATAAGACCTTCGTAAAGCTGTTTCGCCCTGAACTTCTTTTCACCGAGCTCAAGCACTAAATCTTCGATTTGACGATAGTTTAAATCCTGTAAAATGCTTTTCATTATTTGTTTACACCGCCTGCTATGCTTTTTTGAATGCGGTTAAATAGAACCCTGCGCCCAACGATATATGGGGCAGAAACTGCAAACCGTATTTAGTAGTTTTATGTGCTAACGGCGAAGAGGGAACCGCAGGCGTAAAATTCGGATTGTTGTTTAAAAAGGTAACGGCTATGCTGTCGTTCTCCTCGGGGAGAACAGAGCAGGTGGAGTAATACAACATTCCGCCCGATTTTACGTAGCGTGAACAGTTGGTTAATATATTAAGCTGAATAGCCGAAAGGGCAGGGATATCCCCCTCTTTGCGGTTAAGCTTGATGTCGGGGTTTTCGTTTATAACTCCCGTACCCGAGCAGGGCACGTCGCACAAAACGCCGTCGAAGGCGTTTTCAAACTCGGGAATAAATTGCGAAGAGTCAGCCTGCACGGCAGTTGCATTTTTAACCCCCATACGTTCAAAGTATTCCTCGATAAGCTTAACCCTGTGGGGGTGCAGCTCGCAGGAGGTTACGCTCTTGCATTTCAAGGACAGATACGCCGACTTGCCGCCGGGCGCGGCGCAGGCGTCGAGCAGCCTTTCGCACGGGGATATGGCGTTGCAAATCGCCGCCGAACCCACCGACTGAAAGGTGTACTCCCCGAGGAAAAATCCCTCGTCTCTCTCAAAATTATTGAAGATATATACGTCTTTAAAGGGGGTATCGGTGTGGGGTTTATCGAGATAGTTTTCCGCACCCGAAACAAACCTTACGCCTTGACCGAGCGACGGAGCGTTTAAAATTGCCTCTGCCTCGTCTTTATAACTTCTTCTCAACTTCTTGACAAGCCAAAGGGGAGCAGAGCATTTAAAGGCAATCGCCTCGTCCCTGCCTGAAGGCTCTGCCGGCAGTTTATAGCTGCGCAAAAAGGCGTTTACAAACCCTGCCGCACCGCCTTTGCCCAGTTTTTTGGTCAACGCAACCGCACTGTCCACGACCATATAGCCGTGCTTGCCCATAAACTCCAGCATATACAGGGCTATTTTTAGTATTATTCTCACGGCTGTCTTGGGGCGTTCTGTAGCGTTTGCCCCTATAATATGCTCTAAATAACAGTCCTTATCCAAAACGCCGTAGCAGATTTTAACCGTACGGCTTTTGTTTAATTGCTCAACGGGTGTGGAGGCTATTGCCTGTTTCAAAAACTGACCGTTTAAATATACTTTGGATAAAATTAAATAGGGGTCGGCAAGGGGATTAGTCAAGTCTGTCGCCCACCTTTATCTTTCTTCCGTTGACGGCGTCCGCCGCTTTAACGGGTTTACCGCCGGCAAATTGCAGGTTTAAAATGCTCACCGCACCCTGACCGCAGGCAACGACTATTCCGCCTTTATCCGCCTTAATAACCTCGCCTGCCTGACCCTCGCCGTCGCAAGGCACTGCTTTTAACAGATTAATTTGTGCGTTTTCAAGCGAACAGAAAGCCGCAGGCGCGGGGCTGAATGCGTTGATTAAGTTTGCAACCTGCCTACCCGTCTTCGAAAAGTCAACCTTGCCGTCGGCTTTGTTTATCTTTTTGCAAAAGGTCGCCTTAGCCTCGTCCTGCAACAGAAGTTGCGGCTCGCCTTGCTTTAGTATTTCAACCGCCTCCACCGCCGCTATGGCAGAGAGCTTAGATAGTTCTTCGGACAATTCTCCGTAAGTCTTATCGCCTATCTCACAGCGTTTAACCAGCAGTATATCTCCGCAATCGAGCTTTAGCTCGGTACGCATAACGGTGACGCCCGTATGCCTTTCGCCTGCAAGTATTGCCGACTGAATGGGGCTTGCTCCTCTGAAAAGAGGCAGTAGCGAGGCGTGCAGATTGTATACGCCCATAGGGAAAGCCTTTAAGACGGGTTCTGTCAACAGCTGACCGTATGCGCAGGTTATTAAAAGGTCTGCGCCTATCCCTTCAACCTCTCCAACGTGGTCGCGTATTCTCTCAAAGTCGTAGACTGCAATACCACACTGCATAGCAAAAGCCTTTACAGGCGAGGGGGTGAGTATACGCTTTCTGCCTACGGGTTTATCGGGTTGGGTTATAACGGCAACCACCTCTTCCCCTGCATCTATCAACGCCTTTAAGGGTGCAACGGCGTATTCGGGGGTACCGGCGTAAACTATCTTCATAATTATTCCTCGTCGGGTTCGTTATCGTATAATTCGGTCGCCCTGTCGACGTAGAGTATGCCGTCAAGGTGGTCGAACTCATGGCACATACAGCGTGCAAACAGGTCTACGCCCGTCACCGTATGCTTTTTACCCTTCCTGTCGCGGTACTCCGCCTTGACCTTTTCGGGGCGTGTAACAATGCCGTACTTGCCCTTGACCGAAAGGCAGCCCTCGCTCCCCGTCTGTTCGCCTTTGACGGCTAATATCTTGGGGTTAATCATCTCGAAGTACCCCTCTTCCAGATCTATTACTACAACCCTTTTATTAATTCCGATTTGGGGTGCGGCAAGTCCTGCGCCGTTCTCCTTGCGGACGGTCTCCTTCATATCGTCCAGAAGAGCCCAGAGCTCGCTATCGAACTTTCTGACCTCTTCACACTGCTTTCTAAGCCTTTCGTCGCCTATCTGTACCACGTATCTGCATGCCATATCCTTTAACCTCTCGGTGAATTTTACTTGTTTTTTACGATAAATTGACGGGGTTTTCCTCAACGTAGACTAACGCATCGGCGTTAGATGCTGAAACCGCAATATCGTATATATCCTTTAAATACTTGTCCGTCTTTAATCTTGCCAACACCTGGTAACGAACCTTGTTCTGTATCTTCTTAATGGGTGAGTGCATCTTGTTTAAGAATATGAACTCCCCAGGCTCCCCCTTTCGTATCTCCTCGATTGCAAGGTAGACCTTTTTCAACGCCTCCAAAGCACTCTCGTCCTTATCGGCGACGACCATAACGCGACAGATGAGCGAATACGGGGGGAATAGTGCCGCTTTACGCATCTTGACCTCGTTTTCGAAAAAGCCCTTGTAATCGTAGTTTATCGCATAGCGCAATATGTAGTTTTCAGGAGAATAGGTCTGCAAGACCACCTTGCCCTTAGCACCCGCCCTTCCGCTTCTGCCTGCGACTTGAGTTATAAGCTGAAACGTTCTCTCCCCGCTTCTGTAATCGGAGAAATGAAGACTCATATCTGCGTCTAAAATGCCCACCAAGGTTACCGACGGAAAGTCGTGTCCCTTGGCGATCATCTGCGTTCCCACCAATATATCCGCCTGCTTTTCGGAAAAACTCTTTAAAATTTTATAGTGACCGTCCTTGCCCGACACGGTATCGTTATCCATACGGATGACCTTAGCCGCAGGAAACAGCTCCCGAATTTCGGCTACCACCCTCTGCGTACCCGTACCGCTGTAGCGAAGATGAGTGCCTCCGCATTCGGGGCAAGCGGAGAGCATACGGTACTTGGCTCCGCAATAGTGGCACTTCAAGCAGTTTTCCTCGCTGTGGTAGGTCAAGCTTACGTCGCAGTTTTCACACTTGGCAACGTAGCCGCAGTCTGCGCATATTACCGTCTGGGAATACCCCCTGCGGTTTAAAAATATTATCGCCTGATTACCCGAAGAAAGGGTTTGATTGAGCTCCTCTTTGAGTGCCCTGGAGAGATTGGAGACGTTACCCCTTTTAACCTCTTTACGCATATCGGCAATTATAATTTCGGGGAGGGGTTTGCCGTTTATTCGCTCGGTAAGCGTAACCAAGCCGTACCTCCCCTCACTTGCGGCAATGTAGCTCTCCACCGACGGCGTCGCGCTGCCTAAAATTAATTTGCACCCGTTATATTCGGCGCGCATAGAAGCTATATCTATGGTTGAATACCGTGGAGCCGTCTCCGAACGGTAGGAAGAATCGTGTTCCTCGTCAATGATTATCGCGCCTATATTTTCAAGAGGCGCGAAGATTGCAGAGCGTGCGCCGATTGCTATTTTAGCCTCGCCCGAGCGCAGCCGCCACCACTCGTCGAAGCGTTCCCCTGCGGAAAGTCCGCTGTGCATTATCGCCGCCTCGCTGCCGAAGCGTGAGCGGAGTTGGGAGAGCATCTGGGGTGTAAGCGAGATTTCGGGTACTAAAAATATTGCGGTCTTACCCTTTTTTAACTGCTCTGCAATGATATTTAAATATATCTCCGTCTTACCGCTCCCCGTTACGCCGTGTATAAGCTGCACACGTTTATCCGACCTTTCGATATACTCCAAGGCCGAGACCTGGGCAGGAGTCAACGTCCTCTTTTCGAAAGGTGCTCCCTCGCCCGTCATAGGGGTGCGGTTGCGTTTAATTTTATAGACCTCTGCTATGCCCTTTTCAACCAAGGCGTTGACCGCAGCCCTGCCGCACTTTGAGCATAGAGCAGTGTAGTCGGTATCGCCTTTAGCTAGTATTTCAGCCGCCTCCGCCTGTTTTTTTGCTGACTTGCCTATAAGCGAGGTATCACCGCAAAGGCGTATTAACTTTTGATACGCCTCGCTTACCTTTCCAAGCCTCATTTCGGAGGGGAGAAAGAGGCGAAGAGATGCAGCTTTAGGCACCCTGTACCTTAAGGCAATGCTCTCCATAAGTGCAAAACATTCGGGTACCAAGGCAGGCAATTCGTCGTAGAGAGAGGTTACGGGCTTGATTTTTTCCGCGGCAAAGGAAGGGGTCTGGCTTACGCCTATGACAAACCCCTCTATAATTCTGCCCCCGAACGGCACCTTAACCCTACAGCCGGCAGTCGTTTCGGGTGGGCAGGAATATTCAAACACCTTGTCCACCTGCGAGTGGGCTATATCTACGATAACCTTTGCATACATAGCTAATTTAAGTTTGGTTTAATTTAATAATTTTGCCCACCCAAAACGGGTGGGCGCACTCAATTCGTCTAACTACTTTAGTCCTTGACGGAAATTATCTTGCCGTCCTCTATCTCCTCGCAGGCGAGCGCGATCTCTTTGAGCTTGCCGGGGTTTTCGTTTGCGTTGTTTACCGAACCCCTTTCGATGAGTTGGCGCGCACGTTTGGAAACAACGACGCAAAGCTCATAGCGCGATGCGGTATGTCCTTCACGGGTAAGTTTGTCTAAAAGTGTATCTACTGCAGGTTGATTAATCATTAATCTTGTTCTCCTTCTTCTAATATTTTAACCACTTCGCCGACTGCTTGATACAAGTCGCCGTTAATTACCGTATAATCGTACAAGGGGGCTTTTGACAGCTCGAAGTCAGCTCTGTCAAGGCGCATTGCAATAACGTCTTCGCCCTCGGTGCCCCTGCCGCGAAGTCTTGCGTACAGCGTCTCTCTATCGGGCGGAGCAATCATAACCAACACGGCGTCGGGCATACTCTCTTTAACGCTTAAAGCACCGTTTACGTCTATCTCCAAAATGACGTCACCGCTTTTCAGCCTTTCTTCCACGAACTGTTTCGGCGTACCGTAGAAGTTGCCGAAATGCTCGGAATACTCCAAAAAACCGCCGTTTTCTATCATCTTTTCAAACTGATTTTTTGAGATGAAAAAATAGCTCTTGCCGTCCACCTCGCCCTCCCTGGGGCTGCGGGTCGTACAGGATACGGACACGCAGGCGTTGGGACGGAGCTTTAACACCTCTTTTACTATCGTGCCCTTGCCGACTCCCGAAGGTCCGCTAAGCACCATTAACTTGCCCTTACTCAACGTTCTGCACCTGTTCCCTGATTTTTTCTATTTCGTTTTTCATCTCCAACCCCAGCTTGGTTATAGCCAAGTCGTTGGACTTTGAACATATGGTGTTTGTCTCTCTGTTGAATTCCTGAACCAAAAAGTCCAGCTTTCTGCCGACTAAATCCGCCTTGGCAATTTCCCTGAATTGGGATATATGGGAGGAGAGCCTCGTAAGCTCCTCGTCGATGTTGCTCTTATCGGTAAAGACTGCAACCTCGGTTAACAGCCTGCCCTCGTCATAGTTTACTCCCTCGAGGCAGGACTTAATCTTCTCTTCAAGGCGTTTTCTATAATCCTGCGCAACCAGCGGAGCTCTCTCTTTAACCTTTGAAACGAGGCTTTCCACCAGATCAACCCTCGAGAGCATATCCTTTGCAAGCTTTTCGCCCTCGGTTTTGCGCATAACGTTAAGCTTGTCCAACGCCGTTAAAAGGGCTGACTTTGCACCCTCTACAAGCTCTTCGTCGCAGGATATATCCTCCTGTTTAAGAACGTCCTGCTGGCGCATAAGCGCGGAGACCGTGAAGTCGTTTTCAATTTCGGGGAAAGCCTCTTTGAGCTTTAACGCCGTATCCACCCACGCCTTAGCCGCCTGTAAATCGACTGAAAGAGCTGCACGGTTTTCCCTCTTGTCGGTGTAGGAAATATATACGTCGGCATGACCCCTGGTAAGCTTTTCCCTTACGACTCCGCGCAAAACGTCCTCGCAGGAAGAGAGAATTCTAGGGCATTTCAAGGACACGTCTAAATAGCGGTTATTAACCGTCTTAATCTCGGCAACGACCTCTAATCCGCCCTGTTTATATTCGCCTCTGCCGTAACCGGTCATACTGAACATATGATATAGCCCTCTTCATAATAAATATTTACGCATTATCTATTATACTATACTGCAGTCCAAATTTCAAGCCATTTATTAACTTTTCACTTAATTTTTAGCTATAGCTAAACTCACCCTGTAAAAAGACCTTTTAAAAGTCTGCTTCGCAGGCGTCGGAAAGCCCCCTCTTTCTTGTAGTCACCACCCTGTAACAGTTCTTCAAATCGGTTTCAAACAGCGATACGGGGCGGTTGGAGGTTGCAATTACCCCCGTTATATCCGCGAAGAAAGCCACGTTCCCTGCCACCATAACTATAGGCACGCCAAACAGATAGGCGTATGAACGAATGAGTTGGGGAGCCATGGCATTGGATAGATCTTCGCAGTGAACGCAGACGACGTTACAACCGCAGGCAGCCAAAGTTTTTATATGGTCGGGGAAGAGCAAGTCGTTATCTATACACACCCCTGCCTTATATCCGTGCAGATTGTATATCCCCACCGTCGCTCCGCTCTTATAATTTTCGCCGTCCAGAACGTACAGCATATCGGTTATCCCTAAAAGCCTGCCCTCGCTTGCCACGGCAACCGATTTACGCTTTAACCCCCTGCTATCCGTTATACAACCGCATAAAACACCGCAGCCGCACTTTGCCGAATAGGAAGCCATCGTCTGCAATTTACTGCTCTTGCCGTCTATTTCCTCGCCGAAATCAACTCCGCCCAAGGTGGAAAAACCGAAGAGGGCGATATCGCATGGGGGCACGGTCAGGGCAAACCCGCCCTTTCTTTGAGTTATGGCGCAGACTTTCATATACCTTACATTTTATTTTAAACGGGCGAAAAAGGTTCTACCAAAAGCACACCGCGCATACCCTTAAAGTATGAAAAAATTTATTGTTATTTTATCCGCGACGCTGACAGCTTTAACCCTCTTGCCCGTCACCGCCTGCCGTTCGAGCAAAAAAACACAAAACGACGAATACGTCATTAACGTTTGTTATAGCGAAGAGGACAAGAGTTTAACGGGTACTTGCACTCTGACCTATTTTAACCGCACGGACAACGAAATAGACAGCCTGTGCTTTAACCTTTGGGGCAACGCCTACAGGGAGGGCGCAAAGTATAAACCCGTAGCCGCGGGGGACAGCAAGGCGTACTACAGCGGAGTAAACTACGGGGACGAAAGCGTGCAGAACGTGGAAGAGTGCAACGGTTGGGAGGTGTGCGGAGAGGATGAAAATATCCTCAAGGTTGTGCTTAACCAGCCCATATACCCCGACCAAAGCGCGACGGTAACGATAAGCTACACGCTTGACCTTGCCAAAGTAAACCACCGCACGGGCGTAACGTCAGATACGGTTAACCTCGGCAATTTCTACCCGATTTTATGCGCGTATTCAACCGAAGGGTTTATTCAGAACCCCTACTATTCTACGGGCGACCCGTTCGTCTCCGAATGTGCAAATTACGACGTAACGCTGTCGTTACCCCCCGAATATGTCGCAGCGACGAGCGGTAAAGAGGTCGAAAGACGCGAAGAAAACGGGAATACAGCAGTGCGCTATACCCTTGAAAACGCAAGGGATTTTGCGGCGGTACTCTCCAAAAATTTTGTGACTGAAACAAGGAGCGTAAACGGCTGCGAGGTTACCGCCTACTACTGCGGTGACAGGCAGTTGCAGTCCGAGCTTGACGCCGTGTGTGAGAGTTTGGAGTACTTCTCTTCAAGCTTCGGAGCTTACGCCTACCCTACGCTATCGGTGGTATACACTCCGTTAAACTCAAGCGGAATGGAGTACCCTGCCCTGACTATGATTAATTCCGCCCTCTCCGAGGCAGACGCCGTATACACGGCAGTTCACGAGACGGCGCACCAGTGGTGGTACGCTATGGTAGGCAGCGATCAGGTTAAAAACGCCTGGCAGGACGAGGGACTTGCAGAGTATTCCACCCTCGCCTTCTTTGAAACGCACCCTGCCTACGGCTACACCCGCACGGGCATTTTGGGTACTGCAATAAAGGCGTATAGGGGTTACTATTCGGTATATAACCAGATTTTCGGCAAGAGCGACACCACAATGTCACGCCCCTTAAACGAATACGACGGCGAGTACGAATACGTCAACATAGCATACAATAAAAGCCTTTTAATGTTTGAAAGCGTCAGAACGGCTATGGGGGATAAAAAGTTCTTTACTGCATTAGCAGACTACTTCTCCGCAAACAGGTTTAAGATTGCTTCGGCGGAGGAGTTGATTGCCAGGTTTGATAAACAGTACGACACG
Organism: Candidatus Coproplasma sp.; assembly: GCA_051884175.1. Lineage (GTDB taxonomy): Bacteria > Bacillota > Clostridia > Christensenellales > Borkfalkiaceae > Coproplasma. The sequence goes on along the minus strand of JBJEVD010000002.1, from coordinate 5,916 downwards.
GAGGGCTTAATAAACGGTTATTTGGACGGTAAAGTAGTAATTTAAAAAAATTATTAGCCATTCGGTTGCATTTATATGAATTTTGGGCTATACTGATATTATAAGGAGATTATTTACAGATATGGACGGTTATCCATCTAAGACTAAAAACAAGTAAAGCAACGCTTCCGAAAAAAATTACGGTATCCCCGTGCGGAGGTGTTACTTCCGCACGATTTTTTTGAGGTGATACTATGGTTAAATACTTTTGCGTTAGCGATAACGGGCTGGAGAGAAAGGACAAATTTCTCCCTAAATGCTGGGTGGATATGGTCAGCCCGACCGACGACGAGGTCGAGGACGTTTCCAAGGAGACGGGCGTCCCCGAGGATATGATTAAAGCCGCCCTCGACGAAGAGGAAATGGCGCGTACCGAGTTTGACGAAGGCTGCTCTATGTTCGTCGTCGACTGCCCTATTATAGAGGTGAGCGACGCAGGCGACTCCTACTCGACTCTGCCTTTGGCTCTTATATACAACAAGCAGTGCATAATTACCGTATGCTTAAAGGGCAACCCCGTTTTAAAGGACTTTATCACAGGCAGAACCAAGGTCAACTGTGAAATGCCCGTGTTCTTCATCTTAACCTTTATGATGAGCAATACTAAACGCTTTTTGTACTGCCTTAAGCAGATCGACCGCCGCAGCCAAAGGGTGCAGACCGAGCTTGCAAACAAGCTTGAAAACGACGACATACTTCAGCTTTTGGAGCTGGAGAATTCGCTTGTATACTTCTCCACTTCTTTAAACTCCAACGCCAAGGTTCACGACAAGCTGGCTAAAGTTGAGGCGGTTGCCAAAAACGAGGAGTATCAGGATTTATACGACGATTTGACCATTGAGTGCAACCAGGCAAACGAGATGTGTAAAATCTATAAGGATACGCTTTCGGTAACGATGGACGCTTACGGCTCGGTTATCTCCAACAACGCCAACGAGTCTATGAAAAAACTGACCATCATAACCATACTGCTTGCAATACCCACTATGATTGCAGGCTTCTGGGGAATGAATATGCCCGTTCCGTTCGACGTCAGCAGCGGAGAAACTTCGCCCGTATGGTTTTACGTGGTAGTAGGCGGCGCACTTGCGATTACGCTTTGCGTAGCAATCTTTATGCTCAAGAGAAAGCCTTCAAAAAGCAAACCCAAGAGGCAAAAGAGAAATAACAGGAAAAAGAAATAATATGCCTATTTTACAGTACAAATGCCCTAACTGCGGCAAGAAATTTGAAGAACTTGTTAAAAAGTTTTCCGACGAGGTAATCTGCCCCGACTGCAAGTCAAAAGCCGAGAGAGCTTACAGCGGCGAAATGTTCTCCGCTACGGGCAAAAAGACGGTCAAGTGCAGCGGACACTGCTCCACGTGCGGCGGCTGCCATTAAAGTATTAAATTCAATATCGTTAACCAACCGTGTGAAGTTACAAGCTTTACACGGTTTTTTTCTAATAATCCGACCTTTATCAACGGCTTGCCGCCCAATTTAATCACCGCTTTAGCGGTGGATTGCATCAAAACTTAAGTAGTGGATTGAACCAATCGAAGATTGGATTTAATCACCGCCTCGGTGGATTTTTCTCGCCCTGTGAATAAAATCGAGCGGTCAAGTCAATAACCCCTTTGCAAAAAAGCAGGGGGGATTTTTTATGGGCAGAATAAAGACGGCGGTAAAGCTTTTATTAACGTTAACCCTATCTGCCCTTGTCCTCTGCGCAATTTGCGCCCTGCCATGCAGATTGTTGTTTTTCGGCGGAGATAGCTACCGCTTTTACCTCGGCGACACTTCATTAAACTGCAAGGAGGTATTTGCCGAGGGGGAGAGGGCACCGTTTACCAGGCTGTTGCTTTCAAACGTAAACGGCGAAAGCGCGACCTATAAAAGTCTGGATATAGAACGGTTTTTAAAAAACGTAGGCGGTCGGATAATTTTTACCGAAGAGATTGACGGTGCGGTTAATTACTACTGCAAGGCAGACCTACCCTACTCCGTTGAGCTGTACGGCGAGGAGATAAATTTGCACATCTGCCTGAAGGAGGACAACGTAACCGTCGCTTCACCCATAATATTCGGGGGATACTAAGGGGGCAATCGTGAAAATTAAGGTTATTAAAAAATTTAAAATTCAAGCGAATAAGATGTAATTTCGCCGTCAATAACCAAAACGGTAAAAACCAAAAGGAGATTTAATTATGGACAACGAAAAGAGAACCAACAAGAGAAAAATATTACTTCGCTATCTTATTTTAGCGGCTTGCATACTGCTGATTGCCTCGGTTACCGTAATTAGTATTTGTGCGGCGAACGACTGGTTCCGCGTCGACGTGACCGATACGGTGGACAAGGGCGACAACGATAAACCCGACGATAACACGGGCGGTGACAATACCGACGGCGGTGAGGAGAACCCCGACGATGACAAGCCCACCTCCTCCGACACGAGCTGGGTTACACCCTTGATGACAATCAACGTCATAACCCCCTACGAATTTGTAGAGGACGTAACGCTAAACAGTATGTGGCATTTCCACACCGGGTTAGATTTAGCCGCTTCGGTAGGCACGCCTGTAGTCTGCTGCTATGACGGCGTAGTCGAAAGCGTTACAACGGACGACCCCCTGGAGGGCAACAAGGTAGTTATTCAGCACGCAGACGGCGTTAAGACCAGCTATTCGTTTATAGACGTGGCGACCGGTTTAAAGGCTGGCGACAGCGTCAAAAAAGGGGATACCCTCGGCACGGTTGCCGAGCCTGCAGGAAAGGAGTGTATGCTGGAAGCGCACGTTCATTTCGAAGTGATTGAAAACGGCGAAAGCGCAGACCCCGACAAGTATTTGGACATTTCAGTAAAGTAATTTTATGGCTTAAAATAAAAATGTGAATTTCTCCGAAAATTTTGACGGTTTTGTAAATTTCAAACATTTGACCGAACTTAACCCTTTAAATTCACAAAAATATACCCTGTAAACATATTATTATGTTGTAATCTAACATTTTAGACAATTCGAAAAATTTTTAAAATGTTATTGACTTACATTTTTGCAGGTGATATACTGCAAGTGATTTCGAAGGGAGGTGCAGAAAAACACTTTTAAATTCAGGTGCGGAAAAGCATTTGAAAAATTAATACGCCTTTCGTAATACTAAAATTCAAGGAGGCAGAATAAAGCCATGTTCGAAATTTACGAGGACATCATCAGGCTCGACGACAGCGTAAACGCTTACGGAATTTCTCCCCTCGCTTACGTCGTGCTCGACTGCGGAAGATGAAAAACAATTTGACAACTGAATAGACGTTGCGGTTACACCTTTAAAGTGTAACCGCACTTTTTTTTCAAAAGTTAAGCCGTAGCGACCCAAAATCGCTACGGCTTTCAACATGCCTGTAATATTTCAGTTTTTAGCTTTGATATACTCGTCGATTGCCTTAGCCGCAGTCTTGCCTGCACCCATTGCAAGGATAACGGTTGCCGCACCCGTCACAGCGTCGCCGCCTGCGTAGACGCCCTCTTTGGTGGTCTTGCCGGTTGCCTCTTCAACGATAATGCCACCGTGTTTGTTTACCTCTAACCCTGCGGTCGTATCCTTGATTAAGGGGTTGGGGCTTGTACCAATGGAGATAACCACGCAGTCCACGGGGAGCACTTCCTCGCTGCCAGGCACCTCTACAGGTCTGCGCCTGCCGCTTGCATCGGGCTCGCCCAGCTCCATCTTGATGACCTTAATACCCGTTACAAAGCCGTTTTGGGGGTCACGTTTATCGTCGGGGTTGTTGTAGCCTAAAATCTCCACGGGGTTCTGCAAAAGACGGAAGTCAATCCCCTCTTCCATAGCGTGTTCAACCTCTTCCTTTCTTGCAGGGAGTTCGTCCAAGCTACGCCTGTAGACGATATACACCTTCTCGGCACCAAGTCTTAAAGCAGTCCTCGCCGCATCCATCGCAACGTTGCCGCCGCCGACAACCGCAACCTTCTGCGCCTTTAATATAGGCGTTGTGGGATTATTCTTATATGCCTTCATCAGGTTGTTTCTGGTCAGGAATTCGTTTGCGGAATAAACGCCCTTCAAGCTCTCGCCGGGGATACCCATAAATCTGGGTAAGCCTGCGCCGCTGCCTACGAACACAGCCTCGTAGCCGTCTTCAAACAGCTCGTCAATGGTCAAGGTCTTGCCGATTACTACGTTGGTCTCCACCTTAACGCCAAGCTTTTTAAGCTCGTCGACTTCCTTCTGTACAATCTTTTTGGGCAGACGGAATTCGGGAATTCCGTAAACTAACACACCGCCTGCAAGGTGTAAAGCTTCGAAAACGGTAACCTTATAGCCAAGCTTTGCAAGGTCGCCTGCGCAGGTCAAGCCAGAAGGCCCTGAACCTACCACCGCCACCCTGTGTCCGTTGGGCTGGGGCACCTCGGTTTCAGCCGCCCCGTTATTGTTGTGGTAGTCTGCAACAAACCTCTCCAACCTGCCTATACCTACGGGGTCGCCCTTAATGCCGCGAACGCACTTGCTCTCGCACTGGGTCTCCTGGGGGCAAACCCTTCCGCAGACGGCGGGCAGGGAGCTTGAAAGAGAAATAACCTTGTAGGCACCTTCGAAATCACCCTCTTTAATTTTATCGATAAAGTCGGGAATGTGAATGTTTACGGGGCAACCCTCAATGCAGGGGGCGTTTTTGCAGTGCAGACACCTCTGCGCCTCGTCTATTGCAACTTCGGGGGAGTAACCAAGCGTTACCTCTTCAAAATTCCTTGCACGAACCAAGGGCTCCTGCGAGGGCATAGGGTTCTTCTTTAAACTCATATTGGGTTTAGCCATAATTATTCAGCCTCCTTTTTAAAGAGGTTGCACGCCTCTTCGTATGCGTGTCTTTCAAAGTCGCGGTACATCGTACCCCTCATCATAGCCTCGTCGAAATCCACCTCGTAGCCGTCGAAGTCGGGTCCGTCAACGCAGGCAAACTTAGTCTTACCGCCGACGGTTAAGCGGCAGCCGCCGCACATACCCGTACCGTCAATCATAATGGGGTTCATAGAAACTACCGTCTTAACGCCAAAGGGCTTGCAGGTTGCAACGACGAATTTCATCATAACTACGGGACCTATTGCAATTACCACGTCATAGTTTTCACCGCTCGCTAAAGCAGCTTTCAAAGGCTCGGTTACAAGCCCCTTTGTGCCGTAGCTGCCGTCGTCGGTCATTATGGAGAGCTTGGTTGAAGCAGCTGTAAACTCGTCCTCTAAGATGACTAAATCTTTGTTTCTAAAGCCGACGATTGAGTGAACCTCTGCGCCTAACTCGTGGAACTTTTCAGCTATGGGAAGAGCGATAGCACAGCCTACGCCGCCGCCGACTACGCATACCTTTTTCATACCCTCCGTCTCGGTAGCCTTACCTAAAGGTCCCACGAAGTCGGAGATATAGTCGCCCTCTTGCTTGTGGTTAAGTAGTTCGGTCGAACCGCCGACCACCTGGAAGATGATGCGTACGGTCCCCTCTTCTTTATTGCAGCCTGCAACGGTTAAGGGAATTCGTTCGCCGTCCTCGTTAACTCTTAAGATGATAAACTGCCCTGCCTGTGCCTTACGCGCCACGAGGGGGGCCTCGATTTCCATAAGGGTAACGGTGGGATTAAGTACTCTCTTTTTGACTATTTTATACATAATAACACCTCTGTATAATAATACAATATACATTGATAATTATACAATATCATATTATATAAGTCAATTTGGATATCGCAATTTTAAAAATTTTAATAATTTGGCAGGCTGCTTTTTAAAAACTGACGCGGTGAAAAACGTAAAGAAAACGGCGGCGAAGATTTGATGTGAACCCCAAAGTTTGGACAAAATTAAATATTAAATTATTTGTGAATGA
>JBJEVD010000001.1:13047-16865 GCA_051884175.1 Candidatus Coproplasma sp. | reverse complement strand
ATGAAAAAATGTTGTGGCCTTTTTCTTAGACCACAACATTTATTTTAGAACCTTAATTTTTGCTTTAGATTTTGTTCGGCGAAAATAAAAGCGGCTTAGCGATAAATGATTATCGCTAAGCCGCTAATGCTGTCTGAGTTTAGTTGTTGCCGTTCTCCTTTTGCAGCTTTTTGGTTGCGTACATTGCCTCGTCTGCACGGCTTACAGCCGTATCTATGTTGGAGTCTATCTTTTCATAGGTCGTGTATCCCAACGCCACAGTGGGTATTCTTTCATCTGCATTGCGTAAGCTTTGAATACAACTGTTGAAATTTTCATTAAGGGGTGTAATATCCTGTGTGTTTTTAGTGATTATTACACAGAATTCGTCGCCGCCTATGCGGAAGCAGGAGCCGTGTTTGGAGTAGACGCTGTTGATTGTTTCAGCTATTTTTGCAAGACATTCGTCGCCTGCGGAGTGACCGTATTTGTCGTTAACCTCTTTAAAGTTGTTTACGTCAAAGAAGATTATTACCGAATTCTGGGGTACGGAACGCAGATAAATTTCGTAACATCTGCGGCTGAACAGCTTGGTTAGTGCGTCTAGGCGCATAACGGTGTTGCCGTAGCGTACGTACAAGACCACGTTCCCGATAGCTATTGCAAGGAAGTCCACCCTTATATCGCTTTCAATCATCTGAATGGTTATGCCTGCAAGGATAAGTACGAGAGCGGAGACGAGGGTCGCGTCTAATTTAAAACGGTATTGCTTGTTGCCCGTGATTATACAGAATATAAAATAGACAATCGAAACGGCGAAGTAAACGATATATATCCAATACAGACCCATACGGTGATAGAGGTTTGCCCCATCTATCGTAAATATCCAACCCGTCCATATGGATATAAACTGTATTATGATATTTGTCGCGGCAAACGCGAGCAAAGGTCTATAAAACTTAACCTTTCCGTATGCCTTAGCCGCCATCAGCGATATAAAGGGGGTAGTCGAAAACTCTATGACCTTAACCGCATAGTGTAGCCAGATTGTGTATTGATTATTTCCGTTCAGCCTGACCCCTGCCCACTCGCAAACCGAGGCAACAAGGATAAGACCGCTAACCATAAGCATCTGCTTTTTATTGTCTATTGTTATTATTTTGTTCGCAAGAATATCTACGAACATTATTATTATCGTTAATGCGGTTATAATAACCGTTGCGTCATAAAAGTCGAACATAATACCGTTTATCAGACATTTAATTATAAATTACCAAATAAATTTTAGTACTTGGTATATTAAAAGTCAAGCCTATAAAACTGTTAAAATTTAATATGTAAATGTGTGCAAAAAGAGCAAATTTTTTAAAAATTTAAACATTTTCAAAAATTATAAAATTTTGACTTGAAATTAAAAAAATAATCTGAAAAACGTTTGACAAAAATGCGTATAAACCTTATACTAATACAGTAAAAATTAATTTTACCGCAGACAGCAAGTGCCGTAAGGCTCAATATCTTGCCGAGGTAAGGTCTTTAAAGCAGATTATTTGCGCCTTATACTCATTGCGGTATAAGGCTTTTTTAATACTAACGGGAGGTAAAAAGAATTTGTCAGCTAATTTTGAAGCAAAAAAAGTAGTAGTTGAAGAAATTACCGCTAAGATTAAAGAATCTAAATCGGTAGTATTCGTAGATTACAAGTCGCTTACCGTTGCAGAAGTTTCCGAGCTTCGTAAGAAGTGCAAGGCTGCAGGTTGCGAATACAAGGTCTACAAGAACACGCTTGTAAGAAAGGCTTTAAACGACCTCGGTTATAATCAGTTCGACGCTGACCTCAACGGCCCCACCGCCGTAACGTTTGCAAAGGATGAGACGTCTGGTGCAAAGGTTATGGTTGCAGCCGCTAAGGACTACGCAGATAAGATTACCGTAAAGAGTGCTTTCGTAGACAACGGTTACGTTGATAAGGACGGCGTTAAGGCACTTGCATCTATGCCTTCGAGAGAAGAGTTGGTTGCAAAGATGCTCGGTTCCATTCAGGCACCTATTTCCAACTTTGCAGGCGTACTCAACAATCTTCTTTCGGGTATCGTTCGTGTGCTTGACGGGGTTGCAAAATCTAAAGAGGCATAAGTTATTTGCCTGAAAAACATGGCGGGCACCAAGCCTGAAAACGGGTGCAAAACAAATAAAAAAATTAAAATTAATCAGGAGAAATAAAAAAATGGCAGACGTTAAAAAGTTTATCGAAGAAATTAAGAGCATGACCGTTCTTGAATTGAACGAGCTTGTAAAGGCACTTGAAGAGGAGTTCGGCGTATCCGCAGCAGCTCCCGTAGCAGTAGCAGCAGCTCCCGCAGCAGGCGCAGCAGCTCCCGCAGCAGCAGCTGAAGAGAAGACCGAGTTCAACATCGTTCTTAGGGATGCTGGCGCTAAGAAGATCGACGTTATCAAGGTTGTACGTGCATTCACCGGTCTTGGCCTTGTAGAAGCTAAGCAGGCAGTTGAAAAGGGTGGCGTTCTTAAAGAGAACGTTGCTAAGGAAGAAGCAGAGAAGATCGCTGCAGACCTCAAGGCTGCCGGCGCAACTGTAGAGCTTGCTTAAGTTATATTAAGTTAATTTCCGTTGTAGGCAGAAAGGCTTGCGGCGAAAATAAAAGAAAAAAGCGGAGGCGATATATATCGTCTCCGCTTTTACTATGTTCTCTTCATATATACGTCGCAATAGTTCGTCGAGCTGTGGCAACCTTCAGTCATTTACGCTCAGTAAACTACTTCAGGTTTTCCTCGCCTTCCTTGTCTTGCTCGTATCTATGAAGAGAGATGTAGGTGGGTTTGTAACCTTCGCAACAGCTCGTCGAACTGCGGCAACTCCCAACCCGTCATTGCGAGGCGTTTAACGCCGTGGCAATCCCAGTGGGTATGGGCGGACTATTTGAATAAATGTCACCGCAGTTCATTTCCTTTTGCGTATAATAGATTTTTTTTGCAACAGCCAGGCATTAAATTTTATAGAACTGTTTATAAGATTTATCACGTATAAAAATATACCTACCAAGAGGAGTAGTATAGCTCCCGACAGACAAGAGGCGAACAGGGCAGGGGAATAGTTTTGATAGGGTTGGCTAATTATAAAAAAGGTGATAGCTCCAAAGCCGAATATGATTGGCAAACTGCTAAGCCACCTTAAGAATAATAACAGCTTATGCTCGCCGCTCCACTCTAAATTCAGACAATATTTTTCCTTAAAAGAAAGCGATTTGTAAAAACGGTGCGGGTTTGCTCGCTCTGTTTCAATAAGGTCGTTAGGCGTTTTCCCTAATTCTCGGCAGAGGGCTGACAGCATTTCCAACGAGGGTTGCGCAGTGTTGTTTTCCCAACGTGAAATTGCCTGTCTCGTAACGTAGAGCTTTTGCGCAAGCTCTTCCTGCGAAAGATTTTTCTCTTTTCTTGCTATGGTCAATTTTTCTCCGAAAGTCATAATATGCTCCTTTGAGCTGATTATACTATAGCGTATAAATCAAAGTCAACAGCAAAAAAAGAGTTTCCCCCGCAACCTTTTGTTGCGTAAAGGAACAGTAATAAAACGGCGTGACGAATTTTTCGTCACGCCGCTTCTGCATTAATAGTATCAAACTCTTTCGTCACTCACTTGGTTCGTGCCACCTTCCCTATTTTTTAGGGAAGGCTAAATTGCAGCAGAGAAAATCATAATAGCAAACAACACACCCACTGGGATTGCCGCACTCCGCTTGCGCTCCGTTACATTCGTGCCGTTGCAAGCAACGGGGCGCAATGACGGGTTGGGAGTCGCCGTGGTCGCACCACGCTTGATT
>JBJEVD010000001.1:0-12947 GCA_051884175.1 Candidatus Coproplasma sp. | reverse complement strand
TTGATTTGTGAGGGGTTGGTCAGGCGTTTCTGCAATTAAGATACTTCGCCGTGGGGTGTCCCTACCTCAATGCCTAATTGCAAAGTCTTTCGAGGGCGAGCTTGTAGATTTTGTAGCACTTTTCAATCTTTTCAAAGGTGATATATTCGTTTGCCTGGTGAATGGTGCTCTCTTCGCCCTCTTCCTCGGGTCCGAACGCCGCACCGAACTTCAACGCCCTGGCGTACGTGCCGCCGCCGATTGCAATGGGTTTAACGTTCTTGCCCGTCACCTCGTTGTAGACAGAGCAAAGCGTCTTAATCATAGGCGAATTTATATCGTTGTAGAGGGGTGCCTGCTCGTGCTCTATGGTGTACTCAACACCGACCTTTTCAATTTGCGTAAGCACGCTCGCTGCGGTATATGTGGCAGGGTAACGTATATCGCAGGTCACGAAAATCTTTCCGTCCTGCTGCTCTATGAGGTTGGGAGAGAAAGTCAGCTTGCCCGTCTCGTCCTCAAAGCTCGCAAAGCCGAAGCCGTCCGCAAAGAGCAGTCTTTTCATCACGTCAAGACCGAGGTAGTCAAGCATATTCTTTATTGCGTTAACGCCCTTATCGGGTGTGGAGCCGTGCGCGCTCTTGCCCCTTGAAACCACTTTGCCCCCCACATATTGCAGGTTTAACTGCTCGATAACGCTTGCCTTTTCTTCGGCGTAAGCCTCGCAGTAATCGCACACCATGTTAGCCAAATCTCCGCCCTTCAGCCCCGTGAAGGGAGCGTGTTCGTCATTGAAAGCAAGCCTGACGTGCAAAATACCCTTTTCGGCATAGATTACGGGGAAGTCGGCGTCGGGGGAGATGCCCTCTTCGGGCATAGTCGCAACCTTGTTGTAGTGGTCGATGCAAGCCCAACCAGTCTCCTCGTTGCAGCCTAAGATGAGCTTAATCGTGCGTTTAGGGGTAAAACCCTCGTCCTTCAATGCCTTCATAGCGTAAAGCGCGATGAGTGCAGGACCTTTATCGTCCATTGCGCCCCTGCCCCAAATCTTTTGGTTTACGGTATCAACCTCACCGCCGAAGGGGTCGTGCTCCCAGCCTGACCCGGCAGGCACGACGTCCAGATGGGCGAGTACGGCAAAGTCCTTGCCCTCGCCGAAGCTCACTTCGCCTACGTAGTTATCATAATTTTTAACGCTGAAGCCGAAGGATTGTGCAAGGGATAAAAAGTGGTTAAGGCAGTCTGCACAGCCCTCGCCGAAGGGTTTGCCCTCCTTTGCCTCCGACTGCGAGGAGTTAAACTTTAACAGTGTAGAAAGCTCTTTTACAATCTCGTTAAAATTACTATTCATAAAGCACCTCATAAATTTTTACGTATTTTCACTAAATTATTATACTCTTTTTTATTTTTATGGTAAAATGAATTAAAGCAGTTTTTAAGTTTTTAATATACATAAGCAGAATTGAGTGTATCACGGGGGCGTTATGGGCGAAGGACACAGGAAAAGAACGGTTGCAAGGGTGGTTAATACTCCCAACGTATACGTTCACGACCTTATGGAAGTACTTCTCTTCCGCGCATGCCCGAGGAAGGATATGTACGACTGTGCCACCAACCTTCTTTCTACCTTCGGTACCATAGACGGCGTATTGAAAGCAAGCGTGGAAGAGTTAACCGAAGTGGAAGGCGTAGGGCAAAACGTTGCCGAATATATCAAGGTTTTAGGCTTAGGGTTAAGCCGTGCCCACGGTGTCAAAAGTTTCGGGTTAGCCCGTTCAACCGCTGAATTCTGCCGTATGGTTGTTGCGCAGAACAAACAGGCGGAGACGGATATTTTAGAGATTTACACCGTAGACAGTGACGGCAGGGTGCGTATGATCTTACCCTTTGCTCCCGAGGAGAGGAATAAGGGCGGAATATTAAAAAGACTGCTTGCCGTAAAGGCGTACGGTGCGTTTGTTTTGCGCTGTAACGGCGGTATTACGGATAGTGAAGAGGAGCTAAAGCTTGCCCAAACAATTCACGAAGCGTGTACCTGCGCAAGCGTAAGAATGTACGATTACTGTATAAGTACCTCCGAAGGCTTTTACAGCTGTTTCGTAAATGAAAGGATCAGCGGTGACAGGGTGTAATAAAAGGGTGTAAAAATGGAAGAGAAGAAAAAATTTTTCAGTGATCCAAAAAAATTCACTAAACTTTTGCATTGCCTGATGCTTGTGCTTTTAATAATCTTTGCAATTGTCGTGTTTGTGCAGTTTATGAGTGTAAACGTCAAGCCCAATACGGCGGTAGTCATAACGCTTGCAGGTTGCCTTGTTGCCCTTATCATACTATGCGCCATAGAAGTGTACGGTGCAATTACCTTTAAGGGCAGGGTAGCAATTTACGTTCTGGACTTTTTGCTCCTTCTTGTAATCAACTCCATAACGGGCAGCGTCTTTCTCTCTGCGCTGTACTGCATTATACTCACGCAGATTTACCTTAATCTAAATGTGTTTCACACAAAAATTATAGTGTTTGCCGTAAGCAGCGTAGGCTTTACCTCGACCTGTGTTATAGGGTGGTTTATAAGGCACCACTGGGTGATAGCTCCCGAGCAGATATTCGAACTCGTATCCGACGGATTTGTGGGAGTCATCGTCATTGCCGCACACTTTATTATCACCAACTTTATTATAGGTTTTTACTATACCAACATCAAGTTAAGAGAGGCTCTTAAGGCTTCCGACGAGCGCAAGGCGGAGCTTGAAAGTGTGTATAAAGAGCTTTCGGAAACGGCAGTGTTCCAGGAGCGTAACCGTATTGCGAGGGATATTCACGACAATGCAGGTCACTCTATGACGGCGGTAATAATGCAGACGGAGGCGGCAAAGCTTTTAATCGACACCAACCCCGAAGAGGCGAAGGCGAAGATTATTTCTGCAAACATTCAAGCCAAAAACGCCTTGGAGCAGATGAGGGAGAGCGTACACCTGCTTGCAGGCAGGAGCGGTGTTCAGTCCGTCGGGCAGGAGATTGCGGAGGTGCTTGCGCAGACTATGGACAGCACTGACGTAACCGTTCGTTCGGATATATCCGACGTCGAATTGTCCTGGGAGAGGCGTCACTTTATTTTGAACAGCTTGAAAGAATGTCTTGCAAACGGCATACGCCACGGCGGGGCTACGGCGTTCTACGTAGAGTTCGGTCAGGACGGGGAGAACGTAATATTAACCGTCTCCGATAACGGTTGCGGACTGCCCCCCGATTTTAAAGAGGGCTTTGGGCTTAAAGGCATCAGGGAAAAGGCAACGGTGTTCGGCGGTAAGCTTTTAGTGGAGAGCGAACCGGATGACGGCTGTGAAGTTAAAATAATAATTAAAAACAATATTGAAGATAAAAAGGAGTCAGGCAATGATTAAAGTTATGCTCGTTGACGACCAGATTATTCTGGCTGAAGGGATTAAAAGCGTTATCGAAACGACGGACGACGTTTCCGTCTGTGCGGTTGCATGCGACGGTGCAGAGGCGGTGGAGATGGCTGTAAAGCACACTCCCGACGTGGTGCTTATGGATATCCGTATGCCCAATATGAACGGTGTTGCTGCGACAAAGAAGATTAAAGAGGTTCTGCCCGACTGCAAAATAATAATCTTAACCACGTTTGACGATTCGGACTATATCCTCTCCGCAATAAACAACGGTGCTTGCGGGTACCTTTTAAAGGATATCGGCTCGACTGCGCTGTTGGACGCAATCCGCAACGCGTATGCAGGCGATACCATCCTGCCCTCCAAGATAGCAAAGAAGATTACCGACGCTGCGCTTATGGTCTCCAGCGACAGGGAGATTAAGCTTAAAAGGGCTTTCGGGCTTTCGGACAGGGAGGCAGGCATTGCAATAATGCTCTCCGAGGGTTTTACTAACCGTCAGATTGCCTCTGCATTAAAGCTCACCGACGGCACTTCGAGGAACTATATCAGCTCCATTTATTTAAAGTTGGGAGTGGAGAACAGGACGGCGGCGATAGCCAAGATTAAGGAAACGGTTTAAACCTAACGCTTTGCGTATATGCGTCGCAATAGTTCGTTAATCCACCCTGCGGGTGATTAAATCCAAACCAATGGTTGATTCAATCCACGCTAAAGCGTGATTCAATCCAACAGCCGAGCTGTTGATTAAATCCAACGGCAAGCCGTTGATAAAGGTAAATATTAATTTAAAATAATTTTTTTTACAGTCTTTTTACAAAAATTGCGTAATAAAAATACTTTTGCGGCATATTATATAGATGTGGTAACGAAGGGGGCAAACCTTTCCCCACGTTGGCTTTCGCGGCAAGTATGGAAAAGACTGTGCAAGCTTTAATAAAAACAATCGGCGTATCCCAAAGAGGTACGCCGTTTTTGCTTTGGTAAGTTTGTGTTTACCGCCGCCTTACAAGTCAAAGGCAATGGCGGTTACGTCGTCTTTCAGCTCTCCGCAAAAGGCGCGCAAATTGTTCTCCAAATTCTTTATAAACTCCTCGCCCGTGCGTGAAACTGAAAGGGTGCGGATAGCCCCCTCAACGCCGAACATCTCGCCGTAGTTGTTCTTGCTCTCGGTTACGCCGTCGGTTAAAAGCACAAGCACGTCTCCGCTCTTATAGGGTATAGTATCCTCGAAGTAAGCCGGGTTATCGAACCAATTTGACACGGGGGGAGAGTTGAGCATAATTCTGGTTATGCCCCCTCCCGACTTTAATAAAATGGGTACGTTATGCCCTGCCATTGAGTAGGTTATGCTGTCCTTATCTATCCTTGCGGCGGCAACGGTGATATAGTTGCGCTCGTCCAGGTTGAGGTCGGCAAACTTTTGCGAGAGTTTTTCGATTGCCTCCGCAGGGGAGTAAATGCTTTTATCGTAAGCAGCTTTAACGAAGGCGGTCAGCATACCTGCAGATATACCCTTGCCCGAAACGTCTGCAATAACTCCGCAGGCAGAGGAGCCGACGGTGAATACCTCGGGCAAATCGCCCCCGATATCTCGGCAGGGGATATACAGGTAGGAATAGCGTTTTCCGCCCGCCCATTTGCCTGCAGGCAGTAACCGTTGCTGAATGTTTTTAGCCGTCTGCAATTCCCGTGCAATCTCCAATTCAAAGGCGTCGTCAATAATTCCCATACACAGTCCGCCGCCCAACGGCTTGACCGTGACGGAGAACGCAACCTCGTGCCTGCCGCCGTCGGCAAGGCTTAAAATAACCCTTCTGGACAGCTCTTTATTAGAGCAGAAGGAGTCGTCGAACGCAGCCGCAAGCGAACAGCCGGAGGACTTCCCCGACTTGGTGCATTGGACGCAACTGCCGTTAACGCAGCCGAAAGCCTTGCCCAAAGAGCAACGGCGAATCTCTTTCCCGAACAACGCCTTAAATGCCGAGTTCATAAACACGGCATTTAGCTCACGGTCGACGACGAATACGGCGGAGGGTACTCCGTCTATTATTTTACGGTAGAATTTTTCAATCATATTTAAGGCAGATAGAATTTAAGTTTACCCTCTGCTATACGCGCTTCAAGGGGTACGTCATCGTACAACTCGCCCTCGGCCTGAATAGTGGGCATTTGATTTTCCGGAATAAATTTAACCGACTTGCATTTAACGTAAGTCGCCTCTTTTATCTTGTGCGCCTTGCCGAGCATCAGCTTGATAAAGGCGATTACCATTCTTAATTTAGATATGTAGCTGACGACGATTAAGTCCATATATCCGTCGTCTATTTTAGCCGTGGGGAAGAGCTTGATGCCGCCGCCGAAGCTTGTGCCGTTGGCAACGCAGGCTATCATACCCTTAAACGGCTTCTCCTCTCCGCCGTCCCAGCTGACTTTAAAGTTTGTATATTGAAAGTGACGCAAAGCCTTGAAAAGTGCGGAAATATACTTGTTGCGCTTTCTGCTTTTGGAGGCGTAGGCGTATTTAAGCACGTCCACGTCTATGCCCGTACCTACGGCGTTAATACTCCTTAACCCGTTTGAAAGCTCTATATAGTCAATAGGCTTCGGGGTGCTGCAGATAATATTCTCCGCTGCGGTTACGGGGTTTGAGGGTATCTTGTTGGCATCAGCAAAGTCGTTTCCGGTACCGACGGGAATGAGTCCCAAGGTGCAGTTCTCCACGTCCTGTATGCCGTTTAAAACCTCGTGCAGAGTGCCGTCACCGCCCATTGCAATAATATCTGCATATCTGCCGCCCTCCGTCAGCTCTTTAACGATTTCGGTTGCGTGACGGGGGTGGTCGGTTAAATGGAATTCGACCTCTTCGCCTGCATTTTTAAAGACAGCTTTAACCGCCTCTATCTGCTTGGCTTTCTTTCCTTCGATATTACCGCCGTTTGCAATGATATGATACATAACCTTTTTGTCTTCTCTCGTAAAAATAATATAATTCTATTATACATTATCAATACCGATAATGCAATACTTTTTTTATCTTTAAGATTGCATAACTTTTTCTTATGTGCTATAATCAAACAAAAAAACTTGATTGAATATGAAAATAACAATTCCTGAAAAACTGCATATGCTTGCTCAAAGCCTTCCAAAACCGCTGTACGTTGTCGGCGGCGTATGCAGGGACGCGTTGGCAGACCTCAAGCAAAACGGGCTTGATTGGGACATATGTGCGCCCCTATCTGCTCAAACGGTGTCCGATGCGGCGCAGAGTGTGGGGATTAACGTCATTGCCGTCTACAAGAATACGGGTACCGTAAAGCTGGAGGCGGACGGCGAGGTGATGGAATACACCTGCTTCAGAACCGACAAATACGTAAGGGGTACGCATACCCCCGTTTCGGTGTGCTTTACCGAGGATATGAGCCTTGACGCGCGTCGCAGAGATTTTAAGTGTAATGCCGTTTACTACGACATAGTACGGGGGGAATATGTCGACCCGTTAGGCGGTATCGCCGATATCGAGGCGAGGAGATTAACCACGGTTGCCGCACCCGAAAAGGTGTTCGGGGAGGACGGTTTAAGGCTTATGCGCCTTGCCAGAATTGCTGCCCAGACGGGCTTTACTCCATCCGAAGAGTGTGTTTTAGGAGCATATACCAATGCCAATCTTTTAAAAGACGTTGCAGCGGAGAGGATATGGGCAGAATTTTCCGCCATACTTTCCGCCGACGTCAAATACGGGGTTATAGGCGGTCAGTATATTGGACTTAAGCTGCTTGAAAGAACGGGAGTTTTAGACATACTGCTGCCCGAATTGACGTTAGGCAGGGGTATGGTTCAGCGTAACGACTACCACGATTACGACGTGTTGGAACACTCCCTCAGGGCGGTGTTATACGCCCCCCTGCCCGTTCGCCTTGCATCGCTTTTGCACGACGTGGGTAAGCCGTACTGTAAGTTAAATTACGGCATGTATGCCTGTCACGACGAGGTCGGCAGGCAGATGTCGAAGGATATTTGTGTCCGATTAAGGGTGCCGAACAGGCTTGCGGAGAGGGTCTCCCGGCTTGTGGGGCTGCATATGTACGATTTGAATTGCGCTGCTGCGGAGAATAAGGTGAGGAAGTTTATCGTCAACCACTATGAGGTGATAGACGAGCTTTTAATGGTCAAACAGGCTGATTATTCTGCCTGCAAGGACGATTTGTCGGAAGCACCCTGCGTAAAAAAATGGAAGGCAATCATCGGGAAGATGAAAGCGGAGGGCATACCCTTCACTTTGAAAGGGCTTGCAATTAGGGGCAACGAGCTGATTGAGGCAGGGATATGTGCCGACCAAGTGGGTAAAACGCTTTATTTTCTGCTTGAACAGGTAGCTATGGGGTGCATACCTAATCTAAAGGAAAAACTGCTCGCCGCGGCGTTAAGGAAGGTTTAAAAGGGTATTAAAAGTTCAGCATTAAATTATAGTCGTTTTATTTAGTTGATTTTTACTGCAATAATATAGTATAATAGTTATTAAATAAAACTCGATTGACGCTGAGGGTTTATTTCAAGGCGTCAAACGGCACTAAATTAAGCCGTAAATAGGCTTGCGGTTTTATTAAGGTTGCGCCTTAAGGAGGCAGATATGGAAGGTAAAAATAAGAGGAACAGGAGAAGCAGCGGTTCAAGCTCCGTAGGGGTGGGTATCGTAGCCTTTCTTTTGGGTTTTTTATTTGCTTTTATCGTGTTGATAGGCAGTATCTTCGGCGTGGGATACGTTGCGGTTACTACTGATATCAACGAAGTTTTCCGTGTTTTCGGCTTGGAGAATGTAAAAGAAAATCCTGAGAGCGATGATGACAAGTACAATTACATAAACGCTGATACCGCTCCCGACATTCTTTCACTTATTCAGGAAATTATGAAGATGGCGAACGACGGTCTCGGCGAACTCAACCTCAATAAGATAGACGCCCTCGCGCCCGTTACCGACGCCGTTTTGGATATGGCGTACGGCTTTATTGACGAGGTGGTCGACTTCGATAAGGAGTACTTCGAGGACGTTCCTTTAACCTCGATAATCGATTGCGTTACCAATTCGGTTTACTACATACGTACTGCCAAGGTGGTTGAGTTGCTCAACAGCAAGATGGGTTATTCGATTAACCTTGACGAAATCCCCATTGCAAGTTATCTCATCAACGGCGTAGAGGCGCAGTATGCGACTATCAAGGGCGGTGACGAAAATTATAAACTGCCCGTATTGTTCGACTATTATATTCAAGACGAGGGCGGAATAGGTTACAACCGTACCATTCCCGTCGGCAGCACTTGGGCATATCCGACAGGATTGAGTACCGACTATATCACCGAAACGTCGTCAAAAGACAACGACGGTAAAACGCTGTATAAAGTCTATTACGTTCCCTGCAAGGTAACGGCAACGGGCATTGAAGAAGCCGAATACAAAGTTGTAGAAAACAACGTGAAGGACGCTAACGTTTCTTTTACAAAGAACGGAGAGACGGTCAACCTTAGTTACAACTTCAGAACTATCGAATACGGAGCAGATACCGTCTTTATTGCCGTTAAGCCCCAAACGGTTAACGGTCAGGATACCTTTGTATTGGACTACGATGCAATTCGTGCAGACGAAACAAGCTGTTCGTACTTTGCCGACTATGCGACAAATTACTACTCCAAAGCAGCACTGAGGTCGGATAAGGAAAGCGACCGTATGTACGGCGTTACTACCATAAACAACATCAACTACTTCAGAAACGTTGCTGGTGAAATAGTCGAATACGATCCCCTTACCCTTTCGGATATCATGCTCGGAGCTATGGATCCCCTGTATCAAGTGCCCGTTTCAAGCTTGGTCGGCAGCGACGCGGAGGTGGTAAAGGGTATCTTCGGAGATACTTCCCTCGGTGCTATTTTAAACAACGAAATTAATTTTAAAGAATTAATCAACAAAATTAACCTTTCCACCTTCTTATCAGACGTAAGCGTTACCGACAAGGTTATGTCATATATAGTTTACAATATTTCCAACGTAACCGACGACGGTCACGGCAATTACACCGCAATCTACGATAAGGGCGGCGAGAACGAAAAGACTGTTACATTAGAGGTTGCAGACGGTAAAATTAAATCGGTTAAAGACGGTGTAACAGGTGAAACTCTCGACGGCAACACGGTTGCAGATTTAACCACGATAACTCTTGACCTTACCCTGGATATCTTCCTGGACGTAAAGGCAGACGACGCGATAATGGCATATCTCGGCTACGGAATTAAAGACGTGGTTGAAGTTTCAGACAAGGATTGGCAGTATGAAGGTACTTACGGCAAGGGCGCAAGCTCCGAAACCGTACGCATATATACCGATAACAGCGGTATAATAACCAAGGTTACCGACGAAAGCGGCAACGCGATTAAGGGTACGACGATTGACGAAGTCAGCGACAGGGTAAACAATATTATGGACGTAATCTCCATTCCCGACCTTATGGACATTAACCCCGAAGAGGCTATAATGACATACCTCGGCTACGGCGTGTACGACGTGGAGGCGAAATCAGGTACCGACGGCAACGGTAAGGCTTATACCTACGTCGCTAATTATAAGGACGGCGATACCGAAATTCCCGTTTATATCTCCACTAAGACGGTAGACGCAAAGCAGGTTATCGACTCCGTATGGAAGGCAGACGGCACGACGATCGGCGGAACCAAGGCAAACGACGTTTCCGATCTTTTAAACAACGTTGACCAGGCGTTAAGCGTAACCGAGTTTATCGACGTCAAGGCAACCGATGCAATAATGACTTACGTCGGCTACGGCGTATATGGCATTGAATCGACTGCCGGCGGTTACGTAGGTAAATACGAGAAGGGCGGCGTTGAATTGTCCGTATCTATCACGGTTGACGGCAGCGATATAATAACGTCTGTTGTGGATGAAAACGGTGAAGCCGTTGCGGGTACCAAGATAGGCGAGATGCCTGATAGAATCAGCTCTCTTCAGGATAAGCTTACGATAGGCGATATCATAGAGGTTAACTCAAGCTCTTCATTGGTTTTACAGGCTATTGCAGGCTCTACTATCAATGGTTTAAACGATAAGATTAACACCTTGACTATCGGCGACGTCGTAGAAGTCAACGACGATTCTTCAATGATTTTAAAGGCTTTAAAGGATACGACAATCAACGGCTTAAACGATAAGATTAACACTTTAACTATCGGCGACGTAGTAGAAGTAACCGACAGTTCTTCAATGATTTTAAAGGCTTTAAAGGATACGACGATCAACGGCTTAAACGATAAGATTAACACTTTAACTATCGGCGACGTTGTAGAAGTAACCGACAGTTCTTCAATGATTTTAAAGGCTTTAAAGGATACGACCATCAACGGTTTAAACGATAAGATTAACACTTTAACTATCGGCGACGTTGTTGAAGTTAACGACAGTTCTTCAATGATCTTAAAGGCTTTAAAAGATACGACAATCAACGGTTTAGATGATAAGATTAACACTTTGACGGTTAAAGACGTATTAACCGAAGAACAGATTGAAGGCAACAGCGTACTTCCTCAGTTAAAGGATACGCTTATCACCGACCTCGGTACCGAGATAGACAAAGTGCTTATTCAGCGTATCTACGCCAAAGAGGTTTACGGTTTGGCTGAGGACGGCGACCCTGCACTTGTAACTGACGCAACCTTTAACCCTGCATATCTTTACTATGAATTAGTAGATGGCAGTTATGATCTTGTAACGTCTAATTGTCCAGCAAAGCCTGCAAGTGCCGTAGAAGGCAGTGAAGAATACAAAGCGTGGGAAACTGCTTACGATAACGCATTAGGTAAGCTCACGCAGGAAGATTGGAACAGTAGAGGCGATAAACAGTACTACACCTACGGCGAAGCTAAGGGTATGTGGAAACTTATTCTTTACAGGGTTGACGGCAGCACCAAGACCGAAAAGGCGTATACGCTCAACAACTTCAACAACATGGTCAACTCCTGTGCGGAAACCGTCTATAATTCCACCCTCGGCGAGCTACAGGGTGCAAAGATTATCGGTAATGATATCGACCTTTCTAAAAAGCTGAAAACGGTAGAAGTATCCGGATACACTGTTACTGTAAGATATTTGGCTGTAGAAGACGGTACCGGTAATATTGTTACGGTTGATACCGAAGCAGAAGGAACGCCCATAAGCGGATTTACCTTAAAGCAACTGCTTGTGGCGATTACGAGTATGCTTTAATATAAAATTAAATAAAAATATTTCGGGGTGCGTCTGCGCCCCGAAAAAACGTTTGACAAACAGTTAAATAATATTGTATTATATTTTAGCGTTTGAAAAGACGCCTATAAACCTTGAATACCGTAGGTGGTATTCCGATTAAGTCCGGGAGGTGAAAATTATGAAAACTTACGAAATGCTTTATGTGTTGGACGCGGCTTTAGCAGACGAGGCAAAGGAATCCTTTGTTTCCAAGTTCGAGGCTATCGTTTCCGACAACGGCGGCAAGGTTGTTTCCACCGATAAGTGGGGCGTAAAGAAGTTGGCTTATCCCATCAACTATAAGCACGACGGCTATTACGTTTTAATGACCTTTGAAGCCGAAGCTGCAGTAGTTAAGGAGCTTGACAGAATTGCAGGCCTTAGCACTGAAGTTTTAAGAAGAATGATAACTATTAAGTAAGATAAGGGTAGACAGATGAACAAAGTATTTTTAATAGGAAATCTCACCAGAGATCCCGAGCTTACGGAGACGAGCGGCGGCGTATCGGTATGCCGTTTTGCAATCGCTGTAAACAGGAATTATTCGGGCTCGGACGGTGAGAGAAAGACCGACTTTTTCAACGTAACCGCATGGAGAGGTCTTGGCGAAACGGTTTCCCGTTACGCAAAAAAGGGCAACAAGGTTGCGGTAGTCGGTTCGATTGAGTTGCGCAATTACGAGGATAACCAGGGTGTTAAGCGCACGTCCGTTGATATCATTGCACAGGACGTTGAATTCTTATCGCCTAAGGGTGGTGCTAACGGCGCAGGGTACGAAAGCGATATGCCTGCTACGCAAGGCGGTTCCAGAAAGCCCGCTTTGCAGTCCTTTGACGACGACGGCGATATCCCGTTCTAATCCCATTTAAAGAATATAAGGAGAATAGTCATGGAAGAAAAGACCACGAATACAACGGCAGCTCCTGCAGCAGCAGGTGCAAAAAAGCCTTTTAAGAGAGTACCCCGCAGGAAGGTCTGCGTTTTCTGCCAGGAAAAGGTTGAGGTTATCGACTACAAGGACGTAAACCGTCTTAAGAAGTTCGTCACCGAATCCGGCAAAATGCTTCCCCGCCGTATGAGCGGCAACTGCGCAAAGCACCAGAGAGAGCTTTCCAAAGCAATCAAGCGTGCAAGGGTTGCAGCATTACTTCCTTTCAAGGGTGAGTAATTAATTTTAAGTCAATATAAAGCGAGAGTGTATGCTCTCGCTTTTTTGTTTGTTAAAAGTAAACCCCACGCTGAGCGTGGGGATAATAAAAAAGCGGTAGCGT